>NZ_JBAQQF010000053.1:0-190527 GCF_049295055.1 Psychrobacter sp.
CAAACAAGAATTCAAAAGGGCTTGGGCTATAAAACGCCAAGGCAGGTGTGGTTTGACTTCTATCGTCAGGCTGCGTAACTAAACTCTCCCAAGTTTAACTGTACGGATTTGACGGCAGGGGTCAAAGTGTACTGGCTGATTTTTTACACCATCTTATGTATAATATGGGAGCAGGCGGAAACCGTGGCTCTGTATGTGACTCATCTTTTTCTATCTCGGGGCGGACCGATACTTTGATAGGCACTTTTTTGTTTACGCTCAAGTGCTTTGGAGTTTTGGTTGATTACTTTATCCCCCATCAAACGTCGTCTGCTCTATGTGACGATTTTTGAAATCATTGCGATTATCTCATCTACCTTTGTGCTTATGTTGTTAAGCGACAGCAGCGCAGCAGAGTCTTTACCAGTTGCGGTGATGGTGTCGTTAGCAGCGGTGATTTGGAATTTCATTTACAATACGGCGTTTGAAAATTGGGAACGTCGTAAGCAGGTAATGCAGCGCACGTTCTTCATACGTAGTGCCCATGCGATAGGATTTGAGGGCGGCTTGGTTTTGATTTGTCTGCCGTTATATATGATTTGGTACGATGTTGGTTTTATCAAAGCCTTTATGATGGAAGCCGCCTTACTACTATTTTTCTTGGTTTATACTTTCTTCTTTACCTTAGGTTTTGATAAAATATTTACCCTACCGCATCACTATAAAAACGCTTCTGCTTCTTAATAAGTAAAAATATTAATGACAATGCTGTTGACTATTATTACTAAAATTTATGGCTTATAAAGTTTTACCCAAATAAAAGGCTACCTAATGGCAGCCTTTTTAATGATATTGCAAAGAGCAGTGTTATCAGTTTTTATTTACCTTGATAAATCGGCTTACGTTTTTCCATAAATGCCGTAATACCTTCTTTAAAATCATCAGTTTTGGCCAACATCGTTTGTTGATCGACTTCCATATCTAGCGCTTCATTAAGACCCATATACGCATGAGTATTAATCATATGCTTCATTGATGCCAATGCTTTTCCGGGCAGATTACTTAGACGAGTTGCCAATGCCATGACCGTTGCATCTAATTCTTCCGCACTCACTACATTATTCACTAAGTTTAAACGTGCCATGTCTTCGGCTTTTAGCTTATCGCCAAGCATTACCATCTCAGTGGTTTTTGCCACACCAATCAATTGATTAAGCAAATATATACCGCCAGCATCTGGAATCAGACCGATATTGACAAAGGCTTGTACGAATTTGGCATTATCAGAGGCTATACGGAAGTCACAAGTGAGGGCTAAGTTCATGCCTGCACCTGCGACTGCACCTTCTAGTTTAGCGATAATAGGCTTATGAATATTGCGCAGCTTTAAGCTAATCTCAGCCACTTCACCGACCATAAAATTCAGCTTGTCTGATAATGCTTCGCTTTCCATGCCGTTTTCTAACATCTCACCGATATGACCGCCACTAGAGAAGTTGTTGCCTGCGCCTTGTAAAATAATAACTCGTACTTGTTGATCTTCATCTGCTTTGGTCAGTGCTGCCATCATGGCGTCTTTAAGTACAGTGCTGAAAGCGTTAAGCGTTTTTGGGTCGTTCATTGTGATGGTGGCGATATGGTTTTCGGCTTGGTATTCGACGAGAGCTTGTGACATTTTGGATATCCTTAAGAGGGTTTTCTAGATAATGATGATAATAAAAAGATGGTATTGACAGTAAGTCAGACAAATAATGTAATGCCAATTACTATAGCAGCTTGGGGTTATTATAAAAGCGAGATTTGTGCGCGCTTAAGGCACATTTTAAATAATATTTTTTGCCGTTATCACTATCGCTACAGGCATAAAACCTACCGTTCAAAAATAAGGCTACTAACTGTAGGGTGGTTGAATTATGCTAGAAGACAGATTTTAAAAGGTTTGATTTTTTATTACACCAACAAGGAAGTGGTTATGCCAATTATTCATGTCAATAATGTCGAACTTTATTATGAAGATAGTGCGCCAAACGATAAGCAAATGCCAGTCATGGTATTCGCCCATGGTTTGCTATGGAATACGCGCATGTTCGACAAGCAAGTTGAGTATTTTAAAGCCGGTTATCGCTGTATTGCGTTTGATTTCCGGGGACAAGGCCAGTCTGAAATCACCAAATCTGGCTATGATATGGAGACCTTAACTGAGGATGCACTGGCATTGTTAGAGGCGCTAGATATTCAGCAGTGTCACTTTTTAGGACTATCGATGGGTGGGTTTGTCGGCCAACGTATTGCGTTAAAACGACCTGAATTATTGCTATCGCTGACGCTGCTTGAAACATCAGCCGATCCTGAAGATCCTAAAAACGTGCCACAGTACCGTAAGCTTATGAAAGCTATTCGTTGGTTGGGTATGAAGCGTGTCAGCCAAAAGGTAATGCCTATTATGTTTGGTAGCAGTTTCTTGGCTGATAAGTCGCGTAAGGCTGACCGTAGAGAATGGTTATCCATATTGCAAAGCAACCGTAAGGATGGAATCATTAAGGCGACGATGGGCGTTATTGAGCGCACGGCAACCTATGATCAGCTAAGTGATATTAAAACGCCCACACTTATCATCGTTGGCGATGAAGATGCCGCAACACCGTATGCAAAAGCTGAGCGCATGCATTTTGCAATAGCAGGCTCAAAGCTGGCGGTGATTAAAGGCGCAGGACATACTTCAACAGTCGAAGAGCCGGAGCAAGTTAATAAAGCTATCAATAAGTTTTTGGCAAACTTTATATAGTGCTCATTTATCAGTAAAAAATACTCTAATAAAAAAGCCGTTATCAAATTTATGATAACGGCTTTTTTTGTTAGAATTTTTAAAATATTTACTTTACAGTTTTAATTTATAAACGAGCAGTATAGTTATTATTACCATCATTAATAGTGCCAAATACTTGAGCTCGATTAACGATTTCTGTTGCCCAAGCGCGATGGGTAGCGGGCTCTAGCATGGTATTGTTATATTTAAACACTGCCTTTGCCTCGCTATGTAAGATAGCCTGTGCCTCATCTAAAATGCTAAGCGGTACGCAATAGGCTTGCTGTACCAAAGCGATTTGGCTTGGATGAATAACGGTTTTTCCGACCAGCCCCAAGCTGACATCACGGGTCAGCTCTTGCATAAATAACGTTGGCTCATCCAAATACTCAAACACCGGTGCCGACAGATAAAAACCATGCGGTACAAAGCAGCCAAGTAGTTGGTAGGCTAGCGTACCAACAGGCGTATCATAGACAATGCTATTTTTAGGACGACGCAAACGCAGCGCCGCAAACAAATCATTGCCACCGATACGTAAGGCAAAGACTGGTTGGCTAAACGCTTCTTTAAAAGCAATGGCCAACTCTTGATTGTGATGCGGATTAAATAGCGCTGCGGTCTCAAGGGTCGGCATCAACAGCATGTCAGTATTTAGAGTCTGACACGCCATACGCCAATTAGATAGGCTATACATATCGACTTTGGGCATCACAAAACCATCAATCAAATCAATATGGGCAAAATGTGATAGCTGCTCTAACATTGCCGGATGACGCGGACGGATAAACACCAATGGGCGCGTTGGCTGCTCGGTATGAATATCTGCTTCTTTCGATGGCTCATTGATGCTATCGACGTGCGCCGCCCACGTATGCAGCAGGGCTTGCAGGCGCATGAGTGCTAGCTCAACATCATTGTGGCTGACGGCATCTTCTAAGCAGATAATAATACTATTAATCGTTGGTAATTTATCACGCTTAATCACTTGCCAAATATCTTGGCGCGTCGCTGGCATATAAAGACTCGCACCCAATTGGTATGGATGATGCGCATGCGGTTTGATCATCGCATGACGCTCAGTGATCAGATGCGCATAAGACTGGGTATTCTGATAAAGGTTGGACTCGTTGTGTGGCATATCTGACATAGTGGGCAACATAAATAGTGATAAATGAGTGATTAGGGACAGAAGGTAATACGATAAAAAGCGCAGCGTTAAAACAATAAATCATTAATCGTTTTTGGCGCGCTGCTTGATCAGTGTAATCGCTTGATAGGGGAGTATTTTATCACCTAATACCCTGATAGGGATATGTCGCTGTGTACATAAATGTCGCAATAATATGGTATCGGGATGCTCAGCGCTCGCTAGCAGAATACACTCAGGGTCGCGGCGCAATATCGCCCGTGTCGCCTCAGCGATAGTCGGCTTAATACGATTACGATTACTGATATTGTATTCTACTGCCAACTTATCTATTAAGTCTGCGGTCTGGTAGCGAGGTTGCTTATACGTTGGCAAGCCTTGTAAAGGCGTGGTCAATGTACGCCTTGTTGCATCAATACAATCGATAAAGGCTAAGCTATGATCTGCTTCAATTAAATTATCATAAAAAACACTACGATGTAGCCCCAGTTCTGGCTCGGTATATAAGCTACGTGAAATCAGTCCTGACACCGTACTATTTAATAAACCCGATGGAATCAGCCAGTCTTCCTCGCTAGCCGTAAGCCAAGCAACGCCAGCCGGATCAGCAAGGGTAAGTAGCGGTATAACATCTATACCTTGATGGAAAATATTGGCAAAATTGGTATGGCTAGGATCGGCAAACGCTTCTAAACTACGCGCCAGCTCTTGATAAATTGCCCCTTTACCCGTCCAGCCATCGACAAAGACAATCGGACTATGAGGATGGCGGTTTAATATCATTTGTAAAGCAACCGCATCCAAACCACGATCTCGGATGATGCTGACGCCGTAATGTATACTTGGTAAAGAATAGCCGCTATCAATATCTGCCAATGCGCGCTGCAACAGCACGCCAATAGGTAAACCAGCACGAACTAAGCTAACCAATACTAATGGGCGTTTATGATCAACGGTTTGCTGAAAAACTTGCTGTAGCGTATAGGCCAAGTTAACAATATCAGTCGCCGCTCTTGTCTTACCTTGCTCTAACGCTTCGACATACAATTGCTCGTGCATGGTACTTGGCGCATCTTCCAAGGTTAGCATATCAGAGTAATGACGCTGCCCACTCTGAATCAGCGCTTCCTTCTGACTGACTGGCACATCAGCAACGGCGTCTTTATTAACAATATCGAGTAGCACAGTGACATCGCTGGCAAGATAGCTGCCCGAGCCGTAATTTTCCATATGATTGTGGTTGCTTGCAGGCTTTGAATTAGAGTGGTCTGGGTTCATAGGTGAAATATTAGTGCTCATTATGATTGCAACGTTTGTAGTTGATTATGAAGTTGCCCGTGATTGGGCATACCATACCAGTCAAGGAGTTGCAGAAATGGTAAATCGGCCATGCTATCACCAAAACCAAAGCTTGGGCGCTGGCTATCTAAATGATGGTCTAGCAGAAATTGTACAGCATGACGTTTATGAACGGCATGCGGCAGTATGGCTAAGTTATTAGCATTCACATGCACATAAAAATGCGTATCAAAGTCTGGTATGAGAATAGGTAGCTGTGCATCTAAATCTACCAATACTTGATGATCCTTTTGCGCATGTTTAATGGCTAAATAAATGGTCAACTTGTGCTTGTTAGAACCATTATAACTAATCTTACCACTATTAAAAGTATCGCTATGTGGCGTAAATACTAACTGACTGTTAGCCCCTTTACTGTGATTCGCAAATACTTCGCTTAGCTGGTTAAGCTTATCTTGTAATGGCGCAAGCGCATGATACATCTGCTGCTGCCACGTACTTAGTAATTCGCCATCAGACGTTAAAATAATCGCGCCATGAGTCAATACTTGCCAGCTATTAAAGGGCAACTTAACGCGCTTAATCTCCTGACGATCACGTGCTGTAACGGCGATTAATTCGGTGCTGGCAAGTAACCAATTAAAAAACGCTGACTGACGCTGAGTCATAAAGCTTAGTGGCTCGCCTTGTTTATTAACGGTAGCGCAGACTAAATCTTCAACTTTAGCAGTTGGCAAATTCCAAACGTCAATCTTACGCTGAGTTTGAAAGAGCGTATCGTCTAAATCCATTAGCGCATAAGGTTTGATGGTATTTAAGCTAGGTTGGAAAAATGGGGAGGTCATAACGTTTTCCAAAGATAAAATGATGACAAGGCTGTTTAAATATAGGTTGAGGATTGATATTCAATCGAGGTAGAGCGCTGATTTTTACAGTTATCAGTTATCAGTTATCAGTTATCAGTTAGCTATCTATCAGACCTTAGCCAAATGCAGACAGTATAACGATAATCATAAAAAAGGTCAGAATAAATCGGTAATAAAAGTGCAAAATTATTGCAAGAGGATTGGGTTCAGCGAATTTGGGGTTGGATAGATCAGTTTGAATGACAGAAGATGAAATGGGGCGTTATAAAAATGGGTTAGAGCTGATCGCAGCTATCAATTTAATAAACTCAGAAAGTTTAAGTAGTAAATATTCCGAGTTTATTAAAGTTGGGTTACTTGGATAATAGGACGGTATTAAGCTGATAGAGATAATAGTGATAAAGTCAGCATCCAATTATCCATATATCTCCTCTAATCTTAAACAAGAGACCAAGCGTCCTTCCCATTCGCGCAGCTCAGGCTCAATTTCGCTACATACAGGCTTGGCATAAGGGCAGCGTTTATGTAGGGCGCAGCCACTTGGCGGATTCAGCGGACTAGGTAATTCACCTTGTAAGGTCAGCTCTTTTTTATGACCCGTCACCGAAGGCGCAGCCGAAAGTAGAGCGATGGTATAAGGGTGCTTAGGATCATTATAAATGGCATCTTTAGCACCATGTTCAACGGCTTTGCCTAGATACATCACCATCACATCGTCTGCGACATGGCGTACGACTGAGAGGTTGTGCGAGATAAAGACATAGGCAGTATGATACTCATCTTGCAAGTCCATAAAGAGATTGAGTACTTGCGCCTGAATCGATACGTCCAGTGCTGATGTCGGCTCATCAGCGACGACAATTTTAGGATTGAGCATCATGGCACGAGCAAGAGCAATACGCTGACGTTGACCGCCAGAAAACATATGCGGATAGCGACCCGTATGCTCAGGACGCAAACCGACATGCTTCATCATGGCATGGACTTTGGTACGTTTTTCTTCTTTAGATAAAGTAGTATGAATGTCTAATGGTTCGGTCAGCTGAAAACCAATGGTATGGCGTGGATTAAGACTGCCATAAGGGTTTTGGAACACCATCTGAATCTCAGTACGCAAGTTTTTCAGCGCACTTCTGCTATAACTGGTGGTTGCTTCATTATTAATAAATAGCTCGCCACTGGTTGGCTGCTCTATCAACGTCAGCTGGCGCGCTAAAGTAGATTTACCGCAGCCAGATTCACCGACGACCGCTAAAGTCTTGCCTGCTTCTAGCTCAAATGAGATACCATTTAATGCTTTGACGAAGGCTTTACCTTTTCCTATACCTAGAGAGACTTCATAGTGTTTATGTAGATTATCTGCCTTTAAGACGATTTTATGACTCATATTTCAGACTCCAGAGTAGCGGTTTGAGCAGTCCGAGTAGGATGTTCAGGAAGGGTGGCGTGAATACAGCGAACCTCGCCATTTGGAGTTTTTAAAATAGGTGGCGGAACCTCGCAAGCTGGCTCTTTGTAGGGACAACGTGGTGAAAGCAAGCAGCCTGTAGGTCTATCATATTGACTAGGCACCACACCTGGCAAGCTATTCAATCTATCTTGTCCAACAGCCAGTTCAGGAATCGCCTGTAGTAGAGCTTCGGTATAAGGGTGGGCAGGTTTTTGGAATATTTCTGGTACTGTACTGGTCTCGACGACTTGACCGGCATACATGACGGCGACATCACGAGAGTTTTGCGCGACTAAGCCCAAGTCGTGAGTGATAAGCACCATTGCCATCTGTTTTTCGCGTTGCAAACGACCAAGTAAATCCATAATTTGCGCCTGAACGGTCACATCAAGAGCGGTAGTCGGTTCATCAGCGATAAGTAGTTTCGGCTCGCAAGCTAGTGCCATCGCAATCATCACTCGCTGACTCATACCACCTGAGAGTTGGTGCGGATAGACACGCAGACGGTTCTTAGCATCTGGCATTTCAACCAGTTCTAATAACTCTAAAAGACGCTGCTTTACGGCTGCTCCGCGCAAGCCAAGATGGGTAGTTAATACTTCTCCCATTTGCATCTCGACCGTAAAACTTGGATTGAGGCACGACATGGCATTTTGAAAGATCATCGAGATATCTTTGCCAATAATCTTGCGCTTTTGTTTTGCCGGCATGGTGAGGAGTTCTTTGCCATCAAAGTTGAGTCGATCAGCAACGACGGTGGCAGAAGAGGGCAGTAAGCCCATCAGTGCCATCATAGTGACGGATTTACCCGAGCCAGATTCACCGACAACCGCGATGACCTCTCCTTGTTTTATTTTTAAAGAAACATCGTCGACCGCACGAAATGCTCGTGCTCCTTGACCAAAGGTCACGGATAGATGCTCAATATCAAGGAGTAATGAGTTATCTGTGGCAGAATTATTCACTATTGGGCTATTCACGTCAAAGCTATTTACTTGAGAATCGTTCATTAAGAAACCTGCTTCAATTTTGGATCTAAGGCATCACGCAGCCCGTCGCCCGTTAGGTTGATGGACAATGCAGCTAAGAAAATCGCCACACCCGGCCAAATCGCTAACCAAACATTGCTTTGGATATATTGACGCGCAGTACCTAGCATCGCACCCCACTCCGCATCGGGTGGTTGAACACCGAAACCTAAGAAACCAATCGCACCTGCTTCCAAAATAGCCGTAGAGAAAATCATCGTAGCTTGAACGATTAATGGCGCCATACAGTTGGGTAGTATGGTAATAAATAACAGCCTTAATACGCCTGCACCCATGACCTGTGAGGCAATAAAGTATTCACGTTGTAGCTCAACCATTGCTGTAGCGCGAGTCAACCTGATAAAAGGTGGCGTACATACTAAGGCAATGGTAATGATGGTGTTGGTCATTGAAGGCCCTAAAATGGCAGCAATGATAATGGCAAGCAGCAGACTAGGATAAGACATCAAGATATCATTGACCAGCATGACGGCTTTGCCCCAAACCTTGGGCCAAAAGGCAGCACTTAACCCTAACGATACACCTACAATCATCGCTATCGAAGTGGCACTGATACCGATAAATAATGAATAACGTGCGCCGTGCATGACGCGAGAGAGGGTATCGCGACCAGCATCATCGGTACCCAAAAAGAACATTGAATCACCACCACTAAAGAAGGATGGTGGTAGCTGCTCTTTACCGGTAAATAATTCATAAGGGTCATAAGGAGCAATAGCAGGGGCTAAGATTGCGACGATGACCATCAGCATTAAAACGATAAAACCCAAAACTGCGCCTTTATTTCGGCAAAAGGTGTATAAAAACAGCTGCCAAGAAGACGGCGGTTTTGGGGCTGCCAGAGCAACGTCAGAAGGAATTACAGAAGGCTTCATTGGATATTCCTTTAGTGAATCAGACCTTGTTTTACGCCACTGGTTTGCTCACTTTATTCAACTAAGTTGCTTATTTTATTGGGCTAACTTAGGCAGTGCTTGGCTTATGCAAGCTTAGTAATACAAACTCAGTGGATACAAGGTCGTCACGGGCACTATGGGTAATTAATTATAAAAACTATAAATAGGTGTTGCAGATACAGTCACGATGTATTTGAGATGCATCAAAAATGTATCAAATGGGCTTCACCCTAACAATAGGCTATGAGGAATGCCGAATTCTAGGATTAATAAATCCATATAAAATATCGATCATTAAGCTCACCAGAATCAGGGCGGTGGCGACCAATAAAATACCATTTTGTACAATGGGGTAATCACGGGTAAAGAAGCCATCTAGCAACCAGTTGCCAACGCCTGGCCAACTAAAGATAGTCTCAGTGATAATGGCACCAGCCAGTAACGTCGCCATCTGCAATCCAACTACGGTAACCACAGTAATGAGCGCATTACGCATCACGTGAATCAAAATCACGCGTTTTGGTGATAGACCTTTTGCTCTTGCGGTACGTACATAATCTTCATCTAACACCTCAAGCATCGCCGAGCGTGTCATACGAGCGATCATAGCTAGAGGGATAGTAGATAAAGCAACAGAAGGTAAGATAAAGTGCTTTACAACATTCCAAAAGGCGCCGGGCTCACCAGAACTTAAGGAGCCTAGTAGCCAAGAACCATATAGGGGTTTGACATCTAGGAACTGTGCGACAGAGATGACGCCAGAGACGGGCAGCAGACCTAAATAATGAGCGAAGATACCCGTTAGGATAGGGCCCAATAAGTAAATAGGCATAGAATAGCCTGCAAGTGCGCCCGACATTAACGTGTAGTCAATCCATGTACCTCGGCGTAGGGCAGCAAAAATACCTAGGCTGATACCTACCACGCTGGCAATCGTAATCGCACAAAGCGCCAACTCTAATGTTGGGACAAAATGGGCGAAAAAGTCCTGCAAAATGGGCGTTCGGGTGCGGAAGGATTCACCAAAGTCACCTTGCAGTATTCCGGTGAGATAATCCCAATATTGCACTGGTAACGGTTTGTCTAAACCAAGGCGGGCTAAAGCCTGCGCATGTAATTCAGGATCGACCATGCGCTCTCCCATCATAATCTCAACCGCATCGCCAGGTACGAGGCGAATGAGGATAAAGGTCGATAGGGTTAAGCCGATATAGACCGGAATTAGAATTGAAATCCGGCGTAGAATGTAAAGTAGCATAGCTCAGCTCGTTTTTATAAAAGTGGCTTTTAGCAGATATAGATTATGCTCAGACAAAGACGGCTGGAACAGAATATCTGTACCAGCCGCAAACGCATATAAAGCAATGACTATAGAGTAAAAGGCGTCACTAGGGTTTGTTAGGTACTGGTATTGAAGCTAATACCAGTACCGAATGCAGCACTGATATTAGCTAAGGCTATTATTTAATAGCTTTATTCAATATCAACGCCATCAAAGCGAATTGAGCCGAGTGGGCTAATTTTGTAGTCTTTAACATTGGGCGTGGTTAATACGGTCACGACTGAGTTGGCGACTGTGGTCCAAGGCAGTTGGTCTTTAAATATCACCTGAGCCTGCTTGTAATTGGCAATACGCTCATCTTGATTGGTATTTGCACGCGCATCCATCACTAGCTTATCAAACTCTGGATTACACCAGCGAGCGTAGTTGTTGCCACCGACCGCATCACAAGATAATAGAACGCCTAACCAGTTATCAGGATCGCCATTATCGCCTGTCCAACCGGCTAGAATAGCTTCAGGCTCGCCTTTGCCGGCACGCTTTAGATACTCGCCCCACTCGTACGTTACGAGCTTGGCTTTGACGCCGATTTTAGCCCAATCAGATTGAATCATTTCTGCCATGAGCTTGGCATTTGGGTTATAAGGGCGCTGAACGGGCATATACCATAAATCGATTTCTAGATTTTTAGCACCTGCTTCAGCCAGTAGGGCTTTGGCTTTTTCAATATCATAAGGCGCGTCTTTGATGTCCTCGTTATAGCCCCATTGCGTTGGTGGCATAGGGTTGGTTGCTTTGATACCAGAACCTTGATAGACCGCATTGATGATGGCGTCTTTATTAATCGCCATATCGAGTGCACGGCGAACGTTTACGTCTTTAAGGTCTGGCTTTTCAGTGTTATAGCCTAAGTAGCCCACGTTAAAGCCAGCATCATCTAGCACATTTGCTTTGCCAGATTTTTTAGCAGAATCCACTTCAGATGGGTTGGCGTAAGCCGAGACATTACATTCGCCTGCTTGTACTTTCTGTGCACGAACCGCAGAGTCTTTAGTGATGACAAACACCAGATTATCGATATGAATGTCGTCTTTGTTCCAGTAATCGGGATTTTTGGTATAACGAATCTGCGCATCTTTTTGATACGAGGTAAAGACGAATGGTCCGGTACCGACTGGCTTGTTATTCAGGTCAGCGGCGTTACCAGCGTCTTGTAATTGCTTGGCATACTCAGCAGAATGCACATAAGCAAACGGCATTGCTAGATTTTGTAAGAAGGGCGCATTAGTTTCAGTTAGGGTGATTTTGACCGTATAATCGTCAACTTTTTCTACCTTGTCGATAATCTCAGGCAAGCCCATACCTACTGAGTACGGGAATTCAGCCGGATAGTCTTTATTAAAAGCAAAGCCCGTATCGGTCAGGCGTTCGATAGTAAAGATAATGTCATCAGCGTTGAAGTCACGCGTTGGGGTGAAATAATCAGTCTTGCCGAATTTGACGCCTTTACGTAGATTAAGTGTATAAGTTTTGCCGTCTTCGCTGATATCCCAGCTTTCTGCTAAGCCTGGCTCAATTTCGGTTTCGCCACGTTTGAACTGTACGATACCGTTAAAAATAGGATAAGCACTGGCATCAAAGTCAGTACCCGCCGTGTATTGCGCAGGGTCAAAGCCGGCTGGGCTACCTTCTGAGCAGTAAATAAGGGTCTTAGCGGCTTTGGCATCGCTGCCGGCATCTGCTGTTTTGTCAGTGGTTTTGTTATCGCCGCTACAGGCACTAATGCCTAAGGTGAGGGCTGCTAGCAGAGTGAGCTTGAAGAAAGGTATTTGCATTATGATTACATCCTGTATAAACCGTAAGATAATTATCGATTAATAGCACGACAACAACGCTAAACCACACGCCGTTGATATCGAACCTCAATCGATAAACCTTTAATTCCTTTTAAAGTATTTACCAATTCAAATTATTTCAGGTCATTACAAATTATTTAGATTTAAAAATAACTTGAGAACACTTGCTTCAAGTTTTTAATCTTCTAATAATTGAGAAGTTGGCGCTGAATGAGCAAATGAATAGACCGAATATATATGTAAATGTAAGGTTACGCAAGGTATCTATAGCGTAAATATAAATTTTTTTATGCTATGGGTATCTTTTTTATTATGATTTCTAGGATTAACTCCCTTAAAATCAAAGGTGTATAAAAGTAAGCTTCGTTTTAGAAAGAGTATTAAACAGTCTAAAAACGCTGTTATTACGGCTATAAATCCATTACTAGTAGCTATTAATATTTATGTTAAATGAGCGATTATATAGGACTCACCACCAACACATTATCCAAACCTTTCCACATGGCATCAACGCTATCAGCAGAGGTTTCTACGCAGAGTACAATCAAATCCCAGTCTTTAGGATTAACGTTATAAACAAAGTTGGTCATGCCAAGCCCGTAATTATCGTTAAAGCTTAACATCGTGCTAATACCGCCACCAAGCGCAATCGGTGAGCGGGTCAAGGCACTAAAATTAACCGTGTTATTGCTGCTATCTACATTCGTGTTTTGCTCAAGCCATTCCGCCAGCAAAAATGGTAGCCATACAAATTCATTGCTGCCTAAAACTAATATCTTTTTTGGCAAATCAGCTTTATCAAACGGCGTTTGCTCATTGAAATCTGTAAATACTGTTTGGAAATTTGCTAAATAATTATCAAACCCATCCGTACTATCTAAGGCTGGGAAACGCCCCCAATTACCAGTATCACCTAACGATTGCGAGCCTGCCGCAGTAGTATCAACCGATGGCATAATGATAGGCTCAGGGTTGGGGGTATCTGTCCATTGCCAAGCACCCGATAATAGATGGTGGCGATGAAAGTCAATATTTGGCAGGCGTTTAGCCATTGCGTCATCTGCTCCCTCTTGCGCTAATGACCAATCAACTAAGGTCGTCAAATGTACCTGTTTTAACTGAGACAATCCTGCACTGCGTAGTGCAGTGACGACATTGATACAGGTATTACCCGTTGAGGCTTCGTCATCGACCATAATCAACGTTTTACTGGCAAGTAATTGTTCTTGAGTGATTTTATCTTTACTTTGATAAATCAGATGCTGACTGGCATGACTGTGGTCTTCGCTAAAAGTCGTCAGTAAAGCGTCTGTATCATTGTCATCGTGCTGCGCGTGACGAGTAGAATTCAGTAATAAAGCATGCGGATAGCGCGTTTGTAGCGCTTGATGGACGCCAGCAGATAAGCCAACCGCCGTTTCAGCCATACCAATCACCAAAATAGGTTCAGGTAAGTTATCAGGGACTAAATTTGCCAAGTCAGTAAAAGCACCACGCATAGTACTGGGCGCAACTGGAATATGACGACCTAAGACTTTTGAGACAAACAAAAACGCCCGCTTTGGATTAATACGCTGAGCAAAATCAAGC
Organism: Psychrobacter sp.; assembly: GCF_049295055.1. Classification (GTDB taxonomy): domain Bacteria; phylum Pseudomonadota; class Gammaproteobacteria; order Pseudomonadales; family Moraxellaceae; genus Psychrobacter. The sequence continues at coordinate 14,224 of NZ_JBAQQF010000053.1, forward strand.
AAGTCTTCTAATTGATAAGGCTGATTGTCGGTATCTGAGTTTTGCTCATCACTGATCCGTTTGGTAGCCGCATTTATCTGGTAGGTTAGCTCAAGCGCACCTCGGGGTAAGGTGATGGTACGCTTATAAAAATTATTAGATATTAAGTTAGATGTCGCATTGTTTTTTAGATTAGTCATCGCTTAGTTCTACCCCATATTTTTCGCAAAGATAACGTAAATCGCCATCTATACTCTGATGCTTTGGCACAAACTGCCATTGGTTGCCTGCGCGGTTCAAGGTAAACAGTAGCAAGCTTTTGCCTGCCTTATTCTGTATATCAAATTCACCCGTGAATAATACGGTGCTTTTTTGCTTATCTGTAATACTTAATTCAATAGAAGTGTGTTCAACATATAAAGATAAACTATCGAGCAGTTCACTAGATAGGGCAAACGTAAGCTGAGCGATGCTAGCGGGCTGATTATTTAAATCACAACTGAATGCTGATACTGATTTATCGTCCTCAAACTGCTGGTCAAGTGCGACTGTTCCGTCTTCGCTATGAGTTTGCCCATAAAATATCATATCCTCATCGCCACGTACTTTTGTATTGGCGTCTATTCTAAATAACACGGCATCAATAGTTGGGGCGGTCCCTATTTTGATCGTAATAGTAGAAGCAGTGAAGAGGTTCAAAGCTGTATGGTTTGTCGCTTGTGCTGCTACTGACCTGTTTGGAATAGGTTTTTTATTAGTATCCAGCGCGTTTTGCGACTTTGTTTTAGCCCAAAACCCATTAGATTGTCTTCTTATATCATAAATACCTAAGGCATTGATAAAAGTGGAGAATTTATCGTAACCATATTTATTTACTTTGATACTGTTATGGTTTTGACTAAGTTGGCTAGCAAGATGAGATAAGTTCGACCAGCCATTGTGTGCATTAGGATCTTCTTTAATGATTTTATTTAGAGCGCTAATTAAGTGTGTCTGGGTTTGTAATTGCTTGGTTGTCCAAGGTGTTAATGGATTGTTCACAGATTTATTGGAAAGCTGGCGGTTTGCTGAAAGCGCGATTGTAGCAGAATGATCGGACTTAGGTAATAAGTCCTCGACATAAAAGAATTTATCACAAGCTTTGGTAAACGCAGCGACAGTATTACGTCTACCAAAGCCAAAAACTTTTACTCCATTTTTTCGAATACGCAGTGCCAGTGAGGTAAAGTCGCTATCACTTGATATCAAACAGAAGCAATCATATTTATCACTATACAGCAAGTCCATGGCTTCAATGACCATACCAATATCGGTGGCATTTTTACCTTTCACATAAGCAAACTGTTGTATAGGGTCAATGGCGTACTTAAGTAGTGCTTCTTGCCAACCTTTAATATGAGCGTTACCCCAATCGCCATATATCTTTTTACAAGTAACGCGACCAAAGGTATTTATCTTTTGGATAATATCGCCAATACTATTCGCCGAGGCATTATCGGCATCGATAAGTACTGCGATATTATTAAGCTTAGACGACATTCATATTCCTTAACGTACTTCTAGAGAAGCTACTATTCTTATAGTTCTTTATTTTTTAACCTTCACAGCCAACTAGCCATAACGCGCCGCGGCTTTGTTTGCTCAATTGAGGTGTGGTCATAGCGGTAACGCGTGACGCATCGGATGAGCTTTCCAAGCTAATACCAGCGCTCGCGAGTAGGGCGGATAATAACTGAAATTTCACCGCATAGTTCATGTTTTGTGCATGCTCATGAACGAGGCTTGACGTGACCATTCCGACGACTTCACCCGTTGGTAATAGCAGCGGACTACCGCTAGAGCCGGGTTGAATGGGCGCGGTGAATTGCATGTAACGAATATCATCGCCAAAGCCGGTTAATCCTGATATACAACCTTGTGTGACTTGTAGCTGGCTGCTCAATCCCGACAATGGAAATCCCAAAGTCGTGATAGTCTCACCCAAATTATCAGAGCATTGCCGTGCTAACAGTAAATAGCTGTTTAGAGGCTCACTTACTCTAATAATCGCCGAGTCGCTACCAATATCGCTGAGCACCACCTGCGCCTCGCGATCAGGTTGTCCTTGCTGGCGTATTCCAATCATCGCTGCCGATTCAATCACATGGTAACAAGTTAATAAGTGATATGGGTCAATGGCAAATGCTGTACCTGTCCAAGTCTCACCGGTTTGAACTTGGCGCGGTGGGCGCGATTCGTTATTATTTCCCGATATATTTTGTTGGCGTTGATTTTCTTGAATCAGCGCATGCGTATCTGGTGGACGGATATCAAGGCTGATTTGCACTCGATGCTCAAGACTTGCCAGTCCTTGGGTGGAGCTTTCACCAAGGGCACGACATTTAAATTGCCCATTACGTTGGTATATCTCTAATATTATCGCCGCTTTGACATGACGCTCGCTAGCTGTGAATTCATAGCGAATATCACCATTATTTAGAGTTAGGCTGACACTATTTAACTCAACCGCAGGTAAGTTAAGCGCTGGCTCATGATAAGTATAAGCAATAAGTTGTAAAAAACTAACGCCTTGGGTATCAAATAATTTTGGCAAGTCTAACTGCCATGCGCTTGGGTTGTTGGCATTATCTAACTTCGCCCAGTCTTTAGGCTCATGAAGGTAGGCAGGACTACAAGCTGCTTTACGATGCTCATCTAAAGGCAGCCATAGTAGCCCAAGCTGCTCGCCAAACTTTGGCTGATTTGTCGTAGCAAAAGCGACCGAACAATTGGGTTGCGCGATAACCGTATTTGCGCCTAACACTAACGTGGTTTGTGCTGTCATCGTGCGCCTCTAATAAATTATGTAATCGTTAATGGTCAGTTCTTTAAATGCCTGCTGCTTACTCAGTAATGTCTTCTTCAATCTTGACGCTGACCATAATTGAACGCACTTGGCAGGGTACGATTTTCTGAGCGCTATCAGCTAGCTTCGGCTTATCACTTAAGCCCAACCAATAGGCAAAACCAACTTGGGTTAAATCGACACCGCTATGTGTGGTGTAATCGATACCGCCAGAAGGGCGGCTATTGATCTCAAGCACTCGGTGTTGACCGTCATCATCGGCTTTGGTTTGAACGCTGACAATACCGTCACAGCCAAATACTTTAATCAAAGGAATGACGACATCCATGACCGACTGCTCGTATCCAATATGCTGAATTTTTCCGGTTTTGTAACGGGTGACAGCCGCCAGTACTTCACCGTATTCACAGACGACATCGATAGAATACTCTTGCCCTGATAAATAAGGCATCAGTAGCATGGGAATTGGGCGTTCATGCACCATGACACTGTTAGCATAAGCGTGAATAAATTGCGCCGTATTGATTTTTTTCTCTTCGGTAAAGTATAAATGCTCAAAGCTATCGTATTGTTCGCCTATTTCTTGACCTGCTTCTTTATCCTTACCCAAACGCCAAAATCCTTGCGCGAAAATACCTGTGACCGGTTTAACGCATAATGGTTGATGGCCGTGTTCGGCAAGTAGTGCCTTGAGCTCCGTCACATTATCAAAGCGCCACGCATCGGCGACAGGAATATTATGCTCATGGCACTGCTGCATAAAAGCAAACTTATCATCGATGGTTTCTAACGCCGCTACGCTGGTCGCACCTGTTAATAAACGAATACCAGCGCCGCTAAATAGTTCACGATGGGCTTCATAATCAATACCGTTACGACCGGTTAATAGTACTTTCACCTTTTTCTGCTTAGCTTGTTCTAATACGAACTGCCAACGTGGCTCAATAGACACAGCAGATTCAAACATTGCTTGATCATCGCTGTCAGTATCAGAGACAGCAGCATTAGAGGGTTCACGATAAGCGCTATCGGCAAACTCAAAAATTTCAGGTCTATCATGACGGTGCGATGCAATAATATGAAAGGGCGTATTAGATTGGACTTTCAGCGCTTGAAGGCTGGCTAACATATCACGCTGGCTTGATTGACCTTCAGCTAACCAAGCCGCTGCTATGTCAGTTTGATGATTGCTATTACCATTACTATTGGTTTGATTATTCATAATTTTCTCAGCGCTTTCGTTAGTCATTTTAATTATCAGTCAGCTCAAGGTTGCATATTGGTTATCAGAAGTGCTTGGTAAATCAATGATGTCAGTATTTAATTATTTCACTGTTTAATATTTCATGTCACCGTCATTATATACAAATGCGGCTAGATATAAATGCTTAACGAAAAATAGCATTCAGGTTAGATTAAAATATTTAGGTAGGAGTGTTCATTAAAGAATAGCCTACATTCATGCTACTATATGGCGATAGCCAATATAACAAATTATAATGAATTTTAAGGATAAACCATGAGCCAAGCCTTGATTGCCGGTGCCAATGCGCCACTGCCAACTGATAATATTAGCATTCGTATATTAAGCCAAAATGCCATCGATTGCGCGGCTTATCGTCTGGCTAGCGATGGTAAAGTACGCGGTGATGGTGACATGATATTTTATGGGCAGACGCGAAGCGATGATGGCAGTGTCAGCTTTCGAGGGCACGATAGCGATGGGTTTTTTGATATAAATCTGTCTGCGCAGCCTGCGAGTATAGAGAAGATAGCATTGGCGTTTTCTAGTGCGCAGACCTTGGCTCAGGTTAGCGATGTCGATATTCAAGTATTGCAAGGCAGCCAAGTGCTAATGACTTGCCAGCTTAGCGCTACTGGACGTAATGAAAAAGCCATTATCTTAGCGGAATGCTATCGCCGTCAGGGCAGTTGGAAGTTTCGCTTTATTGCGCAAGGTTTTGAAGGTGGTCTTAAACCGTTGTCTGAGCACTTCGGTGTTGAGATTGCTGATGACGTTCCGGCACAAGCGCCTCCATCGAACAATCAGTCTATCAATACGCAAAAGCCAATCAATACGCAAAAAGCCAGTAGTGCGCCTCAAACAAGTACGCCACCACCGATTCCAGCTGGTAATACAAGCGCCCCTGCAATTAACTTAAGTAAAATCACCTTAACTAAAAATCAATCTAGCATCAATCTGACCAAGCGCGATGACTTTGGTAAGATATCAGTTAATCTTAACTGGAACCAGCGTCCAGATATGGATAAGCAAGCCCCTAAAAAAGGACTGTTAGGTGATTTGTTTAAACAGCATAAAGCTGGCGGAATAGATCTCGATGTTGGCGCTATGATTCATTTGAAAAACGGTGAAAAAACCCTAATTCAAGCCTTGGGTAATCGCTTTGGTAGCTTGACATCAGCGCCGTATGTGCTGTTGCGTGCCGATGATAGAACAGGACAGGTAAGCGGCGGTGAGTGGCTCGATATCAATGGTCAGCAGTGGTCACAGATTGAGGAGGTGTTTATTTTCGCCTTTATCTATGAAGGCGCGCCAAATTGGGCGCAAACAGATGGGGTAGTGACCATTCATGTACCAGAGCAACCGCCAATTGAAACACGCTTGACAGAAGGCACGGGTAACTTACCGATGTGTGCCATCGCTCGTCTAGTCAACCAACAGGGTAGTATCAACGTTGAGCGCATTGACCAATATTTTAAAGGTCATCAAGAGATGGATAAAGCCTTTAATTGGGGCTTTAGTTGGAAGCGTGGTAGTAAATAATTTTTTAATATTAAAAGAAAATCAAAAAAGAAGCCTCTTTATTAATAATAAAGAGGCTTCTTGCTGATAGACAACTAACAGTACTTATTAGAAAATATTGAACTCATTAAGCATGCGGTGTAATAGCAGGCATCAAATCATGGAAAGTACGACCTGAAGCGGTCTCACCAATCGCGTGCATTTTCCATTCATCATTATGGCGATAAACTTTTGCCATAATCATTGCGGTATGAGTACCTTGTGACGATAAGTTATAGCGCGCCACTTCAGTATTGTTATTAGCATTGACGATACGGCAAAATGCGTTTTCTACTGTCTCAAACGTCTGACCGGTAAAGCTATTCACGGTGAATACCAATGAAACGACGTTAGCTGGTATTTTTGATAGATCAACATTGATGACTTCATCATCACCATCGCCGTCACCCGTACGGTTGTCACCCGTATGAAGGATGCTGCCATCTTTTGATTGCAATTGGTTGAACCAAATAGCATCAATTGGTTGTTTGTTGCTATCGAACATGATGCAAGACGCATCTAAGTCGATAGAATCGCCGCCACTACCGCCGCCGAATAATTTACCTAAAAAACCACCTTTTTTATCTTGTGGACCTTGAGCAACATCCCAACCAAGACCTAATTTCACTTGAGTGAGTGTGCCACCGGCTTCTTTGCTTAAGGATATTTTCTGTCCCTTTTGTAGACTGACTGCCATACGATAATCCTTGTAATAGTGAATGATAAAATTAAAAATAAATGGATAAATAAAGCATTGATAAATAAATTACTAAATAAGCATTGATGCGGTCAAGCTAAAACTGAATAGTGCTATAAGACATTACCTAAAAAGCCACTACTACCGCCGCGACCACCTGAGCTGGTGCCCAAGATACTTTGTAGCCAACCTTGATAGCTGTCGCGATTGCGCGAGCAGATGATCACTTTACCCGTACCAGAGAAGTTTAGAACCATACCTTCTCCACTGGTGACAGAGTTGATAATATTGCCCATAAAGCCTTTTTTCTTGCTGGTTGCGACCGATAGTTTGTATTCCAAACGCGAGTCCCAGCAGACTACATGACCATTATCAATAATGACATCTTTACCAGGTTCGACATCAATCTCAAACAATGAGCCGAAGCCTGATACCACTACTTGACCATTACCTTGGGTTTGCATAACCATAAAGCCGCCAGTGTCGCCAAAGATAGCGCCGCCCAAATTACGCTGAATCTTAGCTTTCACATCGACACCGGTTTGCGCCGCTACAAATGCGCCGTCACTAAGCGTATATTGCTGCGTGCCGACATCAAGTATTTGCATATCACCATCAAGCGTTGGTGCTAATAGACAATCACCTTCACCATTCACGGCTTCAATCTGTTGCTGAAATAATGATTCATCATTGGCAAAGCGTCGCATCAGTGACTGCACTAATCCGCCCTGTAATTTACCTTTAAGCTCAAGATTCGACTCCATCATCACCATTGCATTGGCTTCGCAATATATCGAATCGCCTTTTTTAAGGTTACAATGTAAAAATGGTTCAATCGTACCGATTAAGCTAAACGTTGCGGCCATGAGGTGCAGATCCTTATATAAGCATTTGAATAGTGATTTAATATTTTTTTAAAGTTATTTACTTTTTAAACGCCTATCTAAAAGCAAACTTTTGCTAGCCAATTACTTTTAAAGCCATCAAATGTGATAGTAGGACACACTTGATAGCTTTTTTGAGTTTACCGATTTAGCTTTTGGTCTTAAACACTAACGCCATAAGATGAGGCTAATGGACCTAGACCGCCGCTAAAGCCTTGACCAACGGCACGGAATTTCCAGTCACCAGCATGGCGATATAATTCGCCAAAGATCATTGCCGTTTCAGTACTGCCGTCTTCTGAGAGGTCATAACGAGCAATTTCAGTGCCACCATTATCATTGACGATACGGATATAAGCTTCGCCTACTTGACCAAAGTTTTGGTTACGGCCTTGGCCTTCATAGATGATGGCACAAAGGGCTACTTTACTCACATCAGCTGGAATGCTTGCCAAATTTACTTTGATTGCTTCATCATCGCCATCGCCTTCACCCGTACGGTTATCGCCAGTATGCTCAACCGCGCCATTGTCTGACTTTAAGTTGTTAAAAAAGATAAAATCTTGATCATTACGCACTTTTCCTGCTTCATTAACCAAAAAGCCAATGGCATCTAAGTCAAATTCTTGACCGTCAGTGGCGCGTGGATCCCAGCCAAGACCGACCGTGATATTTGTTAAACCTGGCGCTTCTTTTGATAAATTTACGTTGCCGCCTTTCGTTAAGCTAATAGCCATATGAATATCCTTTGATTTATTAATTAAATGATTTTATTTTTGATAGTATGAGAATTGAGCTAAAAACAATAATACATTAATGTTAAGCCACGTCCTGCATATCGTTACGTTTTACTATACTAAGCGAATCAATACTAAGCAAGGCGAATTTTGTGTGCTTACGAATGAGTATAATAGTCATGTACAGCTGATACTTTTTTAACACGCTAGGCTATAGTAGATAAGGTATTGTTATTAAAAAATAAATTTGTTAGTAGGTAAGAGATAGATATAAAACATCTCTATTCAGCGAGCAATAAGTAGATAACATTCTAAGGCGCAAGGAATATAGTCGTTCCACTATTAAATAAATACAGCGCTACTGGGATAAACTTTGCGCAGCCTCTGTCTGCGCAGGCACAGTAAGCAAGTAAAATTTACACCAGTAGCGTCTGATAATAGTTGTACTTTTTTTATTTAGGTCTGACTATATGAATAAGGTTTGAAAATAAAAACAGGTCATACCAATTGCTTGATATAACCTGTTTATAGTCCAACTTCGTACTCACAAAATCGTAAGTGCTTACTTTTAATTTAACGTTAAGTAATCGATTTTGCTTGTTGCTTGCGGTAATTGAGTGAGGCAACAAATGCCCAGCCAATAAAGGCAATACCGATAAGACCAGTAATGATCTCTGGTACATGGAATTTCACTGATAACAGCATGATAATGGCTAAAGCACCGATGGCATAATGCGCACCATGTTCAAGATAGACAAACTCATCAAGCGTGCCTTTATCGACCAAGAAGATGGTCATCGAACGCACAAACATCGCACCAATAGCAAGACCTAACATAATAACTATCACGTCATTGGTAATTGCAAATGCGCCAATCACACCATCGAAACTGAATGAAGCATCAAGGACTTCAAGGTATAAGAACCCGATAATACCCCCTTTCATAATCGCACTGGTCGCTGCTACACCCGAACCGTTTTCTTCATTTTCTAAATCTTCTTCAAGGTCACCCTCAAGCATGCCAGAGACGACTTGTACGCCCAGGTATACCAAAATACCCCAAATACCGGCGATTAAGACAGCATTTGACTGTTCAGGAGCGGCAAATGATACGGCAATCATTAATACAATAAGCGCTACAAACACACTCATGGCATCGACTTTGCCCAGTTTGGCCAAACGGCTCTCAAGCCAATCAAACCAATGTACTTCTTTTTCATCAAAGATAAAGTTTAAAAAGACGAGCAATAAGAAAATACCACCAAATGCTGAGATTTCAGCATGATGCGCCAATAGTCTGGCTGAGTATTCTTTAGGATCGTTTAAAGCCAAGTCGACTACTTGCATAATACCAAGGTCGGCAGTCACGGCAACGATGACAATCGGGAACACCAAACGCATACCAAATACGGCAACTAAAATACCAACGGTTAAAAATATCTTTTTCCAAAACTCGTCCCAGCCTTTAAGCACTGAGGCGTTGACCACCGCATTATCAAATGATAATGAAATCTCCATGACGGCCAAAATAGCAGTAATAGAAAGGGTGGTTATCATGCCGCCCATACCACCATGTGAATATCCCCACCACGCAGCGACCATCAATGCGATAGCTGTGAAGATGAAGTCTAAATAAAAATGTCTCATGACATATCCTGTCTGGTTGCGTAAAGCTAAAGTCTATCGACTAGAGATATAGACCATAAAAAAGCGGCTATCTCTAGCCACTTCTTATGTGTAATTTTAAATGAAACATAAAGCATTATTAATCGTTTTACTATAGCGAATTGTGACTATTTTGCAACTAAATGTACTTTACTTTTTAGACACGACATAAATATAAGGCGCCACTTAGATATTTACACCATATTGCTGACACATCGCTTGCAAGCCACCTGAATAGCCTTGACCAACGGCACGGAATTTCCACTCGCCGTTATGACGATAGACTTCACCAAATACCATCGCTGTTTCGATAGAGTAGTCTTCTGCCAAATCAAAACGTACCACTTCGGTGCCCGTTTCTTCATTAACAACGCGAATAAAAGCATTAGCTACTTGACCAAAGTTTTGACTGCGAGCAGTAGCATCATGAATGGTAACGGTGACGACGATTTTATCGACATCAGCAGGTACTTGGGTGAGGTTGACTTTGACGACTTCATCATCACCATCGCCTTCGCCCGTGCGGTTGTCACCAGTGTGCTCAACCGCGCCATTATCAGATTTAAGCTGGTTATAAAAGATAAAGTCATGGTCGCCGCGTACTTTGCCGGCACTACTTAGTAAAAATATACTGGCATCAAGATCAAACTCAGCACCAGAAGTTGCACGCTCATCCCAACCAAGACCGATAAGCAGCTTGGTTAAATTTGGGTCAGTTTTGGTTAGCGATAAGTTACCGCCTTTATTAAGTGATAAAGCCATGGAATTATCCTTGTTATTAGAGTAGGAAAGCTTTCAATAGTAAAGTTATAAACATGAAAGCTGTAAAATAAAAATTTTGAAAATAAAAGCTGTAAATATAAAAACCATATAAGCACAAGCGATAGTGGGATTAAAACTGATTCAAAACCATCGCTCAACGGTTGCTTAGCTTCTAATTAGTGACGCTCTATCATAACAACAAAAAATGACCCAATCAAAGCTGATTAGGTCATTGTTATGTTTCTTATAAGGTTGCCTTTCATTTAAAGCTCTAACGATGACGAATTTCAAAGCTCTGATGAATCGGTTTTTTAACATCAAAATCAAAACCAATGGTTTTTTGGGTGATATCGATAATGTCGTAGCGTTCGGTTAACTGTTCATCCAACTCAAAGCGGGTAAAGTTGTTCGAGAAATACAAAACGCCGTCAGCCGTCAAACGGTTCATCGCTCGATTAATGAGCGCTGTATGATCACGTTGAACATCAAACGTACCTTGGAACTTTTTGGAGTTCGAAAAAGTGGGTGGGTCAATAAAGATAATATCAAATTGCTCAGTATTGTCTTTAATCCACTCAAAAATATCGGCGGCAACGAATTGGTATTTGTTGCGACTGACATCCAAACCATTAAGCACAAAGTTTTGCTTGCCCCAATCTAAATAGTTCTGCGATAAATCAACGCTAGTGACTTTTTTGGCACCAGCCAGTGCCGCGTGTACGCTTGCCGTGCAAGTATAAGCAAATAAGTTTAGGACGGCTTTGCCACGACTGTTGTCTTTGATACGCGCACGCATATTACGATGGTCAATAAAAAGCCCAGTATCGAGATAATCGGTAAAGTTAACGTAGAAATACGCACCATCTTCACGAGCGACATAAAACTTACCACGCTTTTCGGTATTACCTTGCTTGCTATATTGGTCATTACCCGATTGACGAGCGCGGGTTTTGATAAAGATTTGTTCACGGTTAATACCAAAAACTTCACGGATACCCATTAACGCCAGATTAAAGCGTTTTTTAGCGGTTTCAGGGGGAATGGTTTTTGGTGGCGCGTATTCTTGTACGTGCACATAATCGCCATATAAATCGACGGCAACCTTGAAATCAGGCAGATCAGCGTTATAAACGCGTAAATTACTTACATTGTCCTTTTTAGCCAGCTTCTTAAGTTTGCCAAGATTTTTTTGCAAGCGGTTGATAAAGTCTTGTCCTTCTTCCACTTCAATCTCACGCTTTTCAAAGCGGCTGACAAGATTACCTGTTTGTCCAGCAATCAAGGTTCCATAGCGGAAATAAACGGTGATGGCACCATTATGACAACGCAGAGTTTTTGGGTCTTTAATTGGTAATATATCTACTTGCTCAACATTGGATGCCAATATACCTAGCATTGGCGTGACATCACTATCAGCAAAGCTGTCTTGTAGAATAAGTCCAATCGCCTGGTACAAAGGTTTAATCATCTCCTCATCACCCAAGCGCTCACCATAAGGTGGGTTGGTGATGATTAAAGGATTGCTCAATCGACCATCATCAGCCAATGGTTTTAGGACGGCACTCAGTTGATCAAGGGCACGCGTTTCAATGTCGAGTAGTGGCAATAAGTCTTGCAGACCGGCGGCAATCAGGTTCTTTTCTGTGGCAATAATAGCGCCACTATCAGCATCAAATCCTAAGATGAGCGGTAGAGTATCTGGCTGCTCATTGGCAATCTCTAATGCTTCACGGAAACGTGTCTGTGCATCATCGATCATTTCTTGCCATAGCGCATCGTCATGATGCTGCCATTGGTAAAAACCAAATTGATTGGCCGCTTTATCGATACCCACGGCATAATCGCAATGCATCAGTAACGCTTCAATGATAAAGGTTCCTGAACCACACATCGGGTCGATTAGCGCATTATAAAAAGGTGCATTGCCCGCGTCATTCTTCTTATGCCAGCCTGCGCTATAAAGTAGGGCAGCGGCTAAGTTTTCTTTTAACGGTGCATCGGTCATTGCCACGCGATAACCACGGCGATGTAAGCTAGTACCTGACAAATCTAGATACAGCTCAGCTTGCTTATCATTGACGGTGGCAAAGACAGAAAAGTCTGGGTTTTTACTATCGACGTTAGGACGACTGTCATACACTTCGTTAAAAGTATCAGCAATCGCATCTTTAATACGTAGCATGGCAAACTGCTGACTGACCGCAACACGCTTATCGACAGACAGGCGGATAGCAAAGGTTTGCTCTAAGCTAAATTGCTCCGTCCAATTGACCGATTTTGCTAAGCCATAAAGCTGCTCAGCTACATCGTATTCGGCATTGATGTTTTTGCGTTTAATGAGCATTAATACGCGAGATGCAACCCGCGACCAAAGGCAAATAGTATATAGATCACGCAATGTACCCGTAACCGCAAGACGGCCTGTACTTTTAATTTCGCTTGCCATACCAAAACTTGTCAGCTCAGTCTGTAGCGGTACTTCCAGCCCATCGGCACAAGTGATAATAAGGTCAAGCGGCAATGTTTGTGCAGATGCTTGCAAAGGTGCTATAGAAGAGGCAAGGGCGGTTGTTTCGGTCATACGGATACCTGTGGGCTAAATTGATAAATAATGCACATCATAAGATAAGATGTTTAACCGCTAATTTTACCATAATTCCATAGGATATGGTTTAAAGCGCTGATGTTTAAGCCAGCTGGCTTTAAAACGCCCGTGTCTAATGCAGTGTGTTTTATAAAAAACGGTTCTAGACAATACGCTCAATAATATGACGGTATAAGTGAATCGCCAACTATGAATCGCCCTTAGTTAGCTTGGTTTTTCCTTCTACCAGCTGAGTCGTAGTCGCAAAAGGCTTGGTAGGAATCGGATAATCAACGTCTTTGGGCATCAGCAGACGCATATGAGGATAAGGGGTCGAGATATTAGCGGCATCAAATGCGTGTTTGATATTCTCTCGTAAACCCTCTTTAATTTTTGGCATACGAGCAACTGCCGCTGGCTTGACCCAAAAACGTACGATAAAAAACACGCCGTATTCTCCAATCTCTGCCACGGTCGCTGAAGTTTCGGGACGGTTAAGCACCACATCGCTATCAGCCAGCACTTGCAAAATCTCCTTGCGCGCGGTATCGATATCATCTTCAAAAGCAATGCGCATACGGAGATCAAAGCGTATAAAGTTCTTGGAGGTTAGATTGGTGACCACAGAAGAAGCCACGTTTGAATTAGGTATGATGACCGTAATATTGTCTCGAGTTAAAACATGAGTTGTGCGCAAGGCAATGACCACGACGCGACCTTCATTGTCATTGATATTAACCCAATCGCCCACTTGAAAGGATTGCTCAAGTAAAATAGTAATACCGGCAATAAAATTGGCAAGCGTTGATTGCGCAGCAAAACCTACTGCCAATCCAGCGATACCTAAACCTGCCACCAGCGAAACAATATCAAAACCAAACTGCGCCATGACGCTGGCAAGTCCTAATACTAACAAAAGCACCGATAAGATATTTTTGAGTAACTGTTCAATAGAAGCATTCAGACCATAATGCTGCAGGACTTTATGAATGATTTGTCCAGATGACGTCCACAGCACATAATATATCCCCGCCCAAGTGCTTGCCTTGGCAGTTGCCTTGATAGTATCTGGCTCAAAATTGAGCTGACTCATAATGGCAATGATACTGGTCACGACCCATATATAACGCAAGATTGAGCGAGCAATTTTAGCGCGGCGTTCATTCAGGCGAATGCGGTTTTTGCTTTTTTTAAGCACATAGATAGCTAGCCAGTAAAGAAATCCCGATATCGCAAGCAGTATTAGGATTTTGATCCCAGTGCTCACCAGCTCTACTGATTTAGATGACCAATCTAAAGTGCCTTCTTCGATAGAGCCGCCAATCGCAACATAAAGGCTAGTATGTAGATCACGGGCAATCTCTTGAAAAAACTCAGTAATACTAGCGATTGCCATTGTCTCATCCATGCAAGGTCGGGTTCTAAATTAGTATGGTTCTAAATTAACTCAATAACTCAATGCTAAATTAACTCAATGCTAAATTAACTAAGTGCTAAATTGACTCGGTTCTAAAAACTCTAATAGTCATCTAGCTCAAATCATTGATACAAATTGAGCCTGACTGACATTAGTGGTAATAAAAATTAATAATAGCATCGGTATAAATGGAGTTTATAGATATTTAAGAGTTGTTTTCCTGCGTATCATTAGACTGGTAAGGTATCTCCATCAGCCGTTGCACATCGCGTAATGCGGTACGTAGACCTTCTAAGATAGTAGGATGGTAAAAAGGAGTATCAAGCATATCCTTGATACTTAAATTATTGGTAATAGCCATCGCTAATATATGCCCGATATATTCCGCATCAGGAGCAACCATGCTCGCGCCCAAGATTCTATCTGTTTTTTTGCAACCATAAATATGTAATAGACCGCAGTTGACACCCATAACTCGGCTGCGCCCTTGATTGTCAAAGCTCACTTTTCCAATCACATGCTCAAGCTCTGAATCTTCTTGGATTTCGGGTAACGACATACCAACATTGACGATTTGCGGTGAGCAAAATACAATCGAAAACGGCGTGGCTGGTGGACGGATATAGGCGTCTTTTTTGTTGTCGCAGACCATGCTGCCAGCACTAAAACCTTCATCGCTCGCTACATGTAGTAGGGGAATATTCGCATTGGCATCGCCAACGATATAGACGTCTAAATCGCCGATTTTACCCGTTTTTTTATCAAGCTGCTTTGGACGATTTTTCTCATCAAGCTCAACGCCAAGATTTTCAACGCCCAATTCCTCTATATTATTGCGCCGACCTGTGGCGACCAATACATACTCACCTTGCCACTGCTGTGACGCGCCAGCACTATCTTCATAGTCGATAAATGCGGCTGCGCTTGATGAATTGTCTTCATTTGCTTGGCTATCGACTGCTTCACTACCGACATTAATAATCTTGCTGCCCAAATGCATGGTCAGCTCACGACTTAAGCAATCAATAGCTTTGTTATTGATATCATCGTCTTTCAGACCAGCGACCCGTTTGACCTGATTAAATAAAGTAACGTCAACGCCTAAGCGGGTAAAAGCTTGAGCAAGCTCTAACCCTATGGCACCTGCGCCAACCACTGCCATTGATTTCGGTAAGTCAGAAAGCTCAAAAACCGTATCGGAGGTGAGTAACGTCTTGCCAAGCTTATCGACCCAGCCTTCTGGAATAAAAGTCGAGCTGCCAGTGGCGACGATGATCTGCTCTGCTTCAATCAACTCATCATTAACTTCGATAAGTCCTTGCTTATTGATACGAGCACGTCCGGCGATCTTGTTATCTTCAGGCCAGCTATCCACTTGCTCTTCGATATAGCTGGCAAAATGACTGCGTTCAGCACGAACGCGTTCCATGACTTGCTTGCCATCTATCTGAGCGTTAGCATGAACCCCAAACTCGCTAGAGTGATTGGTATCATAAGCACGGTCAGCGGCTGCAATAAGTAATTTACTCGGCATACAACCAACTGCAATGCAAGTCGTTGTCCAAAACCCATCATTAATAATAAGGACATCGTCTTTTATTCTTCTAGCTTGGCGAAAGGCGTTTTGACCTGCAGTCCCAGCACCAATGACCGCAACAGATACCTTGCGTGTCACTTTTTTATCAGTACTAGGATAAGTGCTATGATCAGATGCGGCATCAGGCTGTTTATTCATATTATTCTCAAATAAAGATGGTTTAATGATTGATTAGTGCTTTAGTAATCGGCTTTACGTTGATATCAATTTTTTAATAAAATCAGTCCTAAATAAAAAAACTAACTATCCAAAAGCAAATCAAAAACGACATTAGAAGAATGTATCGTAACATTTAGAAAAAACTAGGGTACTAAAACTAAGGCGCTAATGTGGTAAGTAATCGCTCTGTGTAGTCTTTTGCGCGTAGATTGCGCTGTGCATGAGTAAGTATGCCATTTTTATCAAATACAAATGCTGAACGTACAAGACCCAAAGTGATTTTTCCATACATGTTTTTTTCTTTAATCACGTCAAAATATTGGCACAGTTTTTCATCACTATCGCTGATAAGTGGAATATTAAGATTGTACTTAGCAATAAATTTTTCGTGAGATTCGACACTATCCCGTGAGACGCCAATGATGTCATAGCCTAACTCATCAAACTCATTAAGATGAGCGGTAAACTCTGTCGCTTGTGTGGTACAGCCAGGCGTATTGTCTTTCGGATAAAAATAAAGGATAAGTCCTTTACTGGTATTAGCAACCAGCTCTTTTAGACTAATATCATCATGAATAAAATTGCCATCTAGCTCGCGTACTATTGTAACTGGGAAATCAGGTAGGGTAATGGTTTCTGTGGTCGGCTTTGCCATCGTAAAATCCTTATTAGTTTTGGTTAGTCTTATTTTTGGGTAGGCATATATCGTTATTAGTGGTCTTATTATAGGCAGATTAATAAAAATAAATACTCAGCTTTACACTTCACTTATGTATTAGCAACAAAAAAGACTGGCAATGACCAGTCTTTTGTATTTTTGCGCAACTATTTATTAAGCAGGTTTTTGTGGCTGCTTTAAGTCTAAACCAACCGTACATTGTTGCAAATCTTTTTGCATTTTCTTCACATAAGGTAGAGATGATGGATCTTTTTTACTTTGCGCATAGCTTTCAATTTCCCACATCTGACCAATGGTCATATTGCTACGGACACCGATGGTGCAATTACAAAGCTTGGTCGCTGTGCTTTTGTCAGCGATTTTATATTTAACCGCGCCATTGACGCAGGTATTGATATTATTCTGCTTAATATCGACAGCATTTGCTTGTGGCATGGCAAACAAAGCAGCGAGAGCTAGGGGTAATACTGGCAACAACTTCATAAATATCCTCTTACGGGTAGCATCAATTTCTTAGATTTTTTATTAACAGCAAAATCTTATTAATGTTATAAGTGCTATTTTTTATAAGCCCATGTTTATATGTATTGAACTATGTAGCAGCACTCATATCTTGTGATAGATATATTTGTCCATACCATAGCAAGTATATTGCTTAAAATACAACGGCAGCGTGCTGTGTTAATGCAAGCGAATGTTTCGCAACTGTTTAATTGGCTATATTTTAAGAGGACTTCTCTTGTATTTTAAGACGATTATCTCTGCTATTAAGATTGATAATGCGTAGGGTCAGCGATACCTACTTGTGCAAAACCTTGACGG
This sequence comes from Psychrobacter sp., assembly GCF_049295055.1. Lineage (GTDB taxonomy): Bacteria > Pseudomonadota > Gammaproteobacteria > Pseudomonadales > Moraxellaceae > Psychrobacter. Next base: position 31,854 of record NZ_JBAQQF010000053.1, read on the forward strand.
CGCAAAGCACAGCTATCACAAACACCGCAGGCAAGACCATTGGCATCTGCTTGATAACAAGAAATCGTTTGTCCATAATCAACACCCAGCGACAGACCAAGCTCGATGGTTTTGGCTTTTGATAGCTGCTGCAGCGGTGTTTGAATCGATAAATGATGACCCGTTACGCCAGCTTTGGTGGCAAGGTTTGCCATATGTTGAAAGGCAGCAATGTATTCAGGACGGCAGTCAGGATAGCCAGAATAGTCGACTGAGCTAACGCCAATCACAATATGATTGGAATCTGTCACTTCAGCCACTGCCAACGCATAAGATAAGAAGATAGTATTGCGCGCTGGTACATAAGTGTTTGGAATGGCGTCGTTATCAATCTCATCGCGTTTTTTATTCGGGAACTTATCCGCATCACCATCAGGGACAATCATACTGTGGTCAGTTAGCGATGAGCCACCAAGCTGAGCGATGTCGATATCAATAATTCGATGATTGACCTCTGCGGCGTCAGCGATGGCTTTGGCGGCCACCAGCTCACTATTATGACGTTGACCATAATCAAAACTGACTGCTGTCACAGAGGCATAGCGTGCCTTTGCCCAATATAAACAAGTCACTGAATCAAGTCCGCCTGACAGTAGCACGACAGCATTTTGGCTTTTATGAAGTGCATTTAAATCAGTATTATTTTCTTGATCAGGGGAAGTGGTCTGTGTAGTAGAGTTCGTCATAGTAGTATCTATTATTGGTTTACGAAAAACGCCTATTTTAGCAAAAATACGATCATTACTAAACCTTGAAAACAGCATAAAATGGCTATTAAAATAATATTAAAGTAGCGTTATAAAATTCAGGAAAAATGCGTTATGAACCGTCAGCAGTTGTTAACGCATAAGTTAAGGTTTAGACGGTTTTGAGGATTTAACGCTATAATTTAACGTCATCTTTTCAATCTGTTAGCAAATTTTGTTATAATCGCGCTGCTCTAAAGTTCTGTTTGCTCGAATAGCAGCAACGCTAGGACATGAACAGACATGTTTTTATTAAGCTATTTTTATTAAGCCATTCTTAGTAAATCAATTTATTGCACATTTTATAGTAAAACAATCCTTGTAAAGACATTGAGTAACTTATGAACGCAGCCACATTGTTTACGCTAAAAATCACGCCTCAGTTTGAAGATAGCTCTATGAATACCGACTTGTATAGTTATGATTTGGAAGCTGATGTCGAGTCTGATGCAGATGAAATGCAATACGATGAGGGCGAAGTTTATTCTACTGATGAACAAGCTGTTGCAGCCTCGACTAACGAGCAAGAACTGACTGAATCTGCATACTTTCGCAAGTTACAAAAAAAGCTACGCCGCCAAGTATCATGGGCGATTCGTGATTTTAATATGATCGAAGAGGGCGATGTAGTGATGGTCTGTGTCTCAGGTGGTAAAGACAGCTATACGTTACTTGATATTCTTTTGCTTTTAAAACGTATTGCACCGATTAGCTTTGATATCGTGGCGGTCAATCTTGACCAAAAGCAGCCAGGATATCCTGAAGACATTTTGCCAGCTTATCTAAACGAGCAGGGCATCGCGCATTATATTTTAGAAAAAGATACTTATAGTATTGTTAAGAGCGTAGTGCCAGAAGGTAAAACTTATTGCTCGGCGTGCTCTCGCTTACGCCGTGGTTCGCTCTATGGCTTTGCCAAGCAAATCGGCGCAACTAAAATCGCACTTGGTCATCACCGTGATGATATGTTGGCGACTTTCTTTTTAAACTTATTTCACAGCGGTTCGCTCAAATCTATGCCGCCCAAATTACTCAGTGACGACAAGCAAAATATGCTTATCCGTCCACTAGCTTATGTGGAAGAGAAAGACATTATTGAGTATGCACGCTTAAAAGAATTTCCGATTATTCCATGTAATTTGTGCGGTAGCCAAACCAACCTGCAACGTGCGATTATTAATGACATGCTGCGCGAATGGGATGATGCGCATCCGCAGCGCTTAGCGTCTATTTTTAAAGCAATGCAAAATGTCGCTCCCTCGCAATTAGCAGATCGCGAGTTGTTCGACTTTGAGCGATTAAGTCTCGAGCGCGACGATAACGAGCGCTTATTTGAAGGTGATAATATTCAAGCTGGGCAAACAGAGAGTTTGGCTGAGATTGGTCTACCAATATCACCAAAAACGCAGATATTCAATCCAAAATCTGCTAATCATGATCTGCAAGCAGAAAAGTCCACTAACGCAGTAAAAAATAGCCAAACAACACAAAAAATCCCAACGATTAATCCCGTTATTTAGCTTTTTTTAGTTAAATCTCTGTAAATTATCTCCATAAAAAACCAGCTCATTATAGATAAATGGCTGGTTTTTTTATTTTAACAATATTCACTTTTTAACAATATCAGCTTTCATCAAAGACCGGTAATGGATTAAAGCTAACTTCTGAGCGCGGTAGCTTAGCGACATCCTGCATACGCCAGTCATCTTTACCATCATTACTGACCTGTAAATAATACTTCGCTTTTAAAGGGTCAATCTTTACTTGCGCACTGTACTTATTACCTTCTTGGTGTTGCAATACCACATCACGATCTTTTTTGATGTCAGTTGCATGCGAAATAGATAAATCTAAGGTATCCGGATAAGTTAGCGTCTCGCCATTAAGTAACTTTCCTGTTTGCAGACTTTGCTCCGGGTAATTCAGATAAAAAGTAACATCACCCGCATCTGAAAACTGCATTTTACCATGCAAGTCTAAATCATACGTCAGCTTATCGCGTCCGACATCGTGATATAGCGTCTTACCATCCATATACCAATCGTCACGTACCACGCTATCACGAATTTGGTAAGAGTAATACACAAACCAAAGGCAGGCAACCACCACAAAAGCTGGCATCCCAATCACAAAGATGATTACCATGTAGTTTTTATACCATGGCTGGCTATCCTGGTGTTTAAAGTTCGGTGCTGGAGCAGACATAAAATACCTGTTAGTCAATAGTAAAGTGCCACTTAAATCTAGCAATTGATAAACTTGCTATTAAAGGCTGCTAGATTAATGATAATCAATAATCGCAGCCATTATAGCTTGATTCAAAAGATACTGCATCTGCTAAGTACCTGATTTATATAAAAATTAAGCATCCAATAAACAAGCTCTTAGCAAAAGGAGTTGGAAATTTCAATTAAACGTTACTGACCTTGAGTCGTAAATATATTTTGCTTACTGACTTTATATTTACCATCTTCACTCACCACATTTAAAGTTACTGGTGTTTGACCTGATTCGATAATATCTGGATCACCATAAATACTAACGGACATATCGAAGCTTTCACCCGGCTCTAGGGGTACATCATTAAAGCGTAGCTCCAAGCTCATACCGTCTTGGGGTGCTAAAGTAATTTTATAAGCATGTGCATCTTGTGTTTTATTGGTTAATTTTACAATATAACTGTTTTCAATCATTCCTTGAGCATTGGTTGAGGACAGCTGGTTACGGTCACGGCGAATATCAATTTCTAATGGCACGCGATCCGATAAGGCATAAATAACACCGCCACATAATATGGCAAGCAATGCTAAGTAAGCAAATAGACGCGGACTGAATACTCGGGTATCCTCTTTTTCCACCAACTGCCGTTCTGTAGTATAACGAATCAGCCCACGTGGATAACCAACCTTGTCCATAATCTCATTACAAGCATCAACACAGGCCGCGCACTGAATACAGGCGACTTGCAAACCATCTCGAATATCAATCCCAGTAGGGCAGACCTGCACACACATTAGGCATTCGATACAATCACCTAAGTCTTCAGGGTTGGTGCCTTTTTTACGTGCGCCGCGAGGCTCACCGCGCTCATAATCGTAAGAGACAACTAAGGTGTCTTTATCAAACATCACACTTTGAAAACGGCCATAAGGACAGATTTGAATACACATCTGCTCACGCATATAACCAGCATTAACATAAGTAGAAAAAGCAAAAATAAATACGGACACCCATATCCACGTTGACCAATCAGGAAAAGGTATAAATCCGATCATCTGCCAACTTTGGTATATGGCGTCTGTGCCTGATACATAGCTGACAAAAGTAGTGGCTGTAATCATCGAGAATACAAACCAAATAAAATAAACCAAAAAGCGCTTAAAAACTTTAGTAGCGCTCATAGGCTCTTTATCGAACTTAATACGTTTGTTACGGTCGCCAATCACCAATTTCTCAGTATATTGGAACATGTGCGTCCAAATAGTTTGTGGGCACGCATAACCACACCACACCCGCCCTGCGTAAACGGTTACCATAAATAAGGCAAACGCTGCAATAAGCGCAAATGCTGCAATAAAGTAAAAATCTTGGGTTAAAAAGGTCGTCCCAAAAATATAGTAATGTTGTGATGGGACATCAAACCATATCGCTTGCCTACCGTTATAGCGTATCCACGGTATAATAAGGAACAGCGCCAAAAATGTATACATACTAATAATACGGATGTTTTGATAAAAACCGGTGACAAATCTAGGATGAATACGTTTTTTTGTGGCGTTAAGATCGACTTCAATGACAGGAATTCGATTGGGTTGTGGTGCTGACATAAACTTGCCTCTTTAAGAAAAGAATCAGTCTGCTGGCATGGGTAACAAACACCTATTATAAAAATAAGGTGTGTAGACGTGCGGTGTTATCAATGTCAGTAAGTAGTGGAGTAGTACTACAAATCTAAATACTATTCCAATTACCAAATGAGCGATTATACATAACGAATTATAATAGTGACTATTTTAGCATTCTCCTTAGTATAAATGGGGAGACAATCTAAAAAAACAATCATTATACGAATATAAATAGCGATACATAGCCTATATTTTACCTAGTGTGTGGTCTTAGCTAGCAGAAAAAATCAATGGTCAAAATCCTCTATTGATAATAAATGGTAAAGTTCCAATTAAAAATCATTAACTCAGTATATTGGACAGGGTTATTTTAAATAAAAAAGGAGAACTGCAATGACAGTTCTCCTTTTTAAATATTAACTTTTTATGAGTGAGCAATCTAGCAAAATGCTACTAATTAACAGTAGTCGCTGCGGGTGCTGCTGTTTTAGGAGCAGTAGCATTGGCAGGCATTGTTACTTTAGCCGTTTGCACACCTCGGTCTGATAGCGAATAAACATAAGCCGCAAGTAACATAATACGCTCGTTACCTAGCTTAGTTTCCCACTGAGGCATCACGCCAGCACGGCCATAACGTAGAGTATTGCGTACGGTTTCGCGGTCGCCGCCATATAACCAAATATTATCCGTTAAGTTCGGCGCACCAGCGGAAATCATACCTTTACCATCTTTACCATGACACAACGCACAATTTTGCTGAAAGATTGCACTGCCTTGAGCGACCATAGTTTTATCTAGCTCGCCATTGCTTTTGCTACCGTTATTACCAGATAACGATAATACATATTCTGACGCTGCACGTACACCATCTTCACCGATTTGATCGCGCCAAGCTGGCATACCGCCAACGCGGCCTTTATGTAGCGTAGTTAAGATATTAGTGGCTTCACCACCGTATATCCAATCGTTATCAGTCAGGTTAGGATAGCCAGTTGCGCCTTTAGCGTTAGAACCATGGCATACCGAGCAATTCTGTAAGAATAAACGGCTTCCGACCTTTAAAGCATTCGGATTTTCAGCAAGCTTTTCGACGTAAGGCGCAAGTTCTGCCGTCTTCTCATCAATTTTGGTCTGTAAGTCTGCTGGTGGAGTCTCGCTACGACGCAGTGTTGCTTGCATCTCAGATAGGCTAGCCAAAGATTTAGTGGCCCCACTAGCATTCGCTTTTGCTAAGATATTCTGCTCAAAGTTATCCGTAAATACTTTGTTGTTACTCTCAAGCTCACTATTCAACTCGTTGTGAGAAGTCCATGGCACGGTTTCGCCATCTACTTCTACGGTTGCGATACCTTCCCATTTTGATGGAAAAATAGCAGGGAAGAACACCCAATAGGCGACGCCCCAAATGATTGAACCAAAAAATATTACTAGCCACCATTTAGGCAGCGGCTTGTCGTATTCCTGAATACCGTCATAAGTGTGGCCTGTGGTACCGTCTTCTTCTACTTCTGGTTTGTATTTCAATACCATTAGTAAAACACCGAGGATACCGCCCCAACACATGATGCTTAGTACAGTAATCCAAGAACTCCAAAAAAATGTCATGGCTTATCCTTATTGCGCTGCTCGTTAGCCAAGGCTTGTATATCCTCGTCATCAAGCGCAAGTTGTGCATCTTCTTCGAACCGTTTTATATTTTTTGGTGAATACGCCCACCATGCAACGCCTATGAAGGCAACAAAGGCAGAAACGGTCGCAACAATTTGTAAATCGAGTATATCCATTAGCGCTGTCCTTCCATCGCAGTGCCTAGTTGCTGGAGGTAAGCAACTAAAGCATCAAGCTCAGTAGCACCAAGCACAGCATCCGGCGCTCCCTCGATATCTTCTTCAGTATAAGGAACACCGAAGCGATCGCGGAATAGACGCATTTTGGTTTGAACATTGGACCCATCAACTTCGTTGGTCGCAAGCCAAGGGAAACCAGGCATAACCGACTCAGGCACTAATGAGCGTGGGTTGATTAGATGTTGCTTTTGCCAATCTTCAGAATAACGTCCGCCGACACGTGCTAGATCAGGTCCAGTACGTTTTGAGCCCCATAAAAATGGGTGATCCCACGTTGACTCAGCAGCGCGCGAGTACGGCCCATAACGTTCAACTTCAGCACGTAGCGGACGAACCATTTGAGTATGGCAGACGTGACAACCTTCACGGATATAAATGTCACGACCTTCAAACTCAAGCGCAGTCCATGGTTCCATAGCAGGAAGGGGAGCGTTCACCCCACCTTCTTCAGGGCCCTTGTTGTCATATATTAGCGGTACGATTTCAACGAGTGTTGCAAAACTAATCGCAATAACGATACCGATGACCAACAAGCCTGTATTTTTTTCAATAATCTCATGCGGTGTACCAGCCATGATCGCTCCTTATACGTTAGCTGCCGAAGGTTTATCAACACTAGGTTCATGATCCGTTGGGTCAGCGATACTTACTGGCTTACCTTCTGGCATTTTAAGTGTTTTATAAACGTTATATGCCATCACAAACATACCCGATACATACAGTAAGCCACCAAAAGCACGGCCGATATATGGGAAATGTGAGAACTCAACCGTATCAACGAAGCTATATACCAACGTACCGTCTGGATTAGTAGCGAGCCACATCATGCCTTGGCCAATACCTGAAATCCACATTGATACGATATAGAAGATAGTACCCGCTGTCGCCAACCAGAAATGCGTAGTGATTAAGCTGATTGAATACATTTTCGGCTTATTATAGATACGTGGTAACAGTACATATAATGAACCAATGGTAATCATACCAACCCAGCCAAGGGCACCTGAGTGTACGTGACCGACTGTCCAATCCGTGTTATGCGATAACGCATTAACGGTTTTAATCGACATCATTGGACCTTCGAAGGTAGACATTGCATAGAATGACAATGCCACAATCATAAAGCGAATGATCGGATCGGTACGTAATTTATCCCAACTACCTGATAAGGTAAGAACACCGTTAATCATACCACCCCAAGATGGTGCAAATAGGATGATTGAGAATACCATTGCTAGAGACTGCGTCCAATCTGGAAGCGCTGAATAATGCAAATGGTGACCACCAGCCCACATATATGAAGCAATCAATGCCCAAAAGTGAACGATAGACAAACGATAAGAATAAATAGGACGACCAATCTGTACCGGAACGAAGTAATACATCATCCCAAGGAACGCTGCTGTTAAGTAAAAACCTACCGCATTATGCCCGTACCACCACTGCACCATCGCATCGGTTGCACCGCCAAATAATGAGTAAGATTTAAACGCACTAACAGGAATAGCCATACTGTTTACGATATGGAGTAGTGCAATCGTAATAATAAAGGCGGCAAAGAACCAGTTAGCCACATAAATATGTGAAGTCTTACGTTTGATGAGCGTGCCAAAGAAAACGATGGCATAAGATATCCACACCAACGCAATCAAAATATCGATTGGCCACTCAAGCTCAGCGTATTCCTTAGTCGAGGTTAAACCTAGAGGAAGGGTAATAACGGCTGATAAGATAACCGCTTGCCAACCCCAAAAGGTAAACCAAGCTAGATAAGGGGCAAATAGTCTTGTCTTACAAGTACGTTGAACAATGTAGTAAGACGTTGCGAATAGAGCAGAGCCACCAAACGCAAAGATAACTGCGTTAGTATGCAGCGGTCTTAACCGACTGAATGTCAACCATGGAATGTCAAAGTTGAGTGCTGGCCATGCTAACTGTGAAGCAATGAACACACCAATGCTCATGCCGACGATGCCCCATATCACGGCCATTATCGTAAAGAATCTTACGATAGTGATTTCGTACTCACGGTCAATTGGGGCGACTGCTGTGTTTTGTAAACTCATTGGATGATTCCTTTACAGCCCGAATTATCAACAGAATTAACTAACTCTCCGCGGTATCTGTATTATACAAAATATATAAACAAATAAGGATTGCGGTACATGCTGTTTTTTGACTTATCTTACCAGGCTGACATTATTAACTATCAAGCTAAGCTCTCGCTAGAAATCAGCTGCTGCTGATGGGTAGAGAGCGGCGCTAATAACGCACCGCGCTCACAGCTAGTCGATAGTAGGATTGTTAAAAAATTGTCAGGTTTAATAAGAAATGTGCCTTCCTTGAGCATCAAACATCTATTGAGGCGAAGTATTCATCTTCATTATTACTAATAAAAGCAGTACTAACGAAGATAAATACTGATATTCAATTGGTGATAAAAAACTTATCGACCATCAATGTATGCTAGCGGCGGCTGACAAAAAAACATGTTTACGTAATGTTTAGTTAAAACTCCCGACTCTGTTTAAGGGTATTGTAACGCAAACCTAATAAAATATCATCAGAACTATGCGCCAAAATACAAACTCTTTGGTAAAAATACTAGCAAGCAACTTATTATTGCTGCGTTGTTCCTCTATTTTATACCCAATCTTCAAACTATTCTAGGGTTGAAAAAATATACTGCTAGCAAGCTCAAAAAACATATTGTTACGAAGGTTTTGTAACAATTACAGCGTTAGCGCTACAAATAGGTTTTACTTATTATGAAGTCGCATCTTATAATGAAAGTGAACAATATAAGTAATAGAGTGCTTTTGACATTAAGGTTAATGACACTTTTAATCATTTAAATAGCGGTCAGGCTAGGGTTCTAAACAGCAATAGCCTACCATAATAAGTATTAGGGATAATAATATGGCAGTTTTTTTGACAGATGAATGGTTTGATCAAGTTGAACAAATGGGTAACGAAGCTGGTGAGTTAAATTTACCACCTGCGCTATCCAATATGATCGTTAACTTAAAAGTATCTGACACCGAACAAGATATCGAAGCGAGTTTCGCCGATGGTTTGTTACATCGTGGCCTAAATGACGCGGCGACGACCACCTTGTTGCTTGATCGCAGCGTTTTACAGTCGATCATCACAGATTTCGATACCAATGAGATCATGGGTGCGTTTATGAGCGGCAAAATTCGCGTCGAAGGGGATATGTCACAATTGATGGCGGTACAAACTGCCCGTCCAAGTGCTGAGCAAAAAGATCTTTATAGTCGTATTAAGTCAATCACTACGATGGCTTAATTTTTTATCGATCGACTCATGTTTAGCTCAAATAAAAAGCCCCTAATATAATTACTAGGGGCTTTTTATTTGAGCATTCAATTTCAATGTGAGATTAGTTTAAATGCTAAAATGACTTATCAACAACTCATTAACTAGCTTTAGATTGTTGTGCGGTCGCTTGTGGTTTTTGATTATCTTTATAAATCGCCGCCTGTAGCCAAACATTCGCTTGCACATAGTCATGAACTTTAATAAATGTAGTGTTTGGGGTTTTGAGCGCGCCAATACGTACTACAAAAGGGTCGGCATCTTGCTCACGTAATATCACCACATCAAATAAGATGATTGGCTTACCATTAAATAGGGTTTCTTGCTTGCCGAGCACCTGACCTTGACACCATGCTTCGTCTTCTTGTCCTAAGGTATCACCAAACAAATAGGCACACATATGACCCAGATTAATCTCTACCGGCGCCATTTGCTCTTTGGTCTCTGGCTTCCATGCTTTGATTTGTTCTTGTAAGTCATCCGGCATTTTCCCATCGTTTGCCGCAACGATATCATTAAAAGCACGGTGATAGCGAATAGACTCTTTGTCTTCCACCATAATGACTTCGTTTTGTTCACTTAGCTTAATCTCATGTGCCCAAGCACTAAGATTGACGAAATAAGTCATACCTTGCTGATACAAATGACGGTTAGCGGTATAAAGCTGGTCAAAAGCGTAGATGATACTACCATCGGTCGTACGTAAGCGTAAAACCGCATCGTGTGAGTTATCATTAACAATCATGCGTTCAATTTTACACGTCAGTCCATAGGGGCTATCGACACAAGGATAAGCATTGATAAAGCATTCAGGCTTACCATCTTTCATGGCGAGGACTTGATTAATGTGACAAGGCTGGTCTTCAGATAGGAGCAAGCAGCTGTCTTTTGCCGCACTAACACTGGTATTGAGTCCTTTAGGCATGGCTGCCTGCTCAATCATCTTTTGTAACCATTCTGGTACATCATGACTCATGTCATCGGTCAAAATACGCCAATGATCGGCATGACCTGCTGACTGCTCATCAGTTAACGTGATTTTGGTGGGAGATTGGATGTTTTTATATTGATAATTAATGGTCATAAAGATACTCAAACTTAAGTCAGCCATGAGGTTTGGTTCTGAAACTGTGATTGCTTGGCTATCATTCAATATTTTAAATTATTGGTTTATGATAGTCAGCAATGTCGTCAGTAAAGAGGTAGCAAACAACAATGAGGGGTTAATGACAATTGTCCTTAGCATACAATATATAGGTATAGACGCAAGGAATAGCAAGTCCCTCAAGAAAAATAATAATAAAACCCAACTTTTTATTAAAAAATCTGCGCAGTTTGCGCGAATGACTGGCACATATCAGCCGAATTGTGTCAAACTAGCTCCCTTTTGACAGTCGTATTTGGCTTGTCTGAAACCCTGTTTTGTGTTCGATTGATATGTTTCTGTGGCAGATGCAAAAGTATGATGCAGTTGCCGTTATTTGTTTTGTAACCTACATAAAGTCGCACGTAGATAAGATAAAGAGTTTGAATATGTTTCGTCCTTTAGCGTTATTTATCGGTTTACGGTACACCCGAGCAGAGCGTAGTAATGGCTTTATCTCCTTTATATCGCTTATCTCGATGATTGGTCTGACTCTCGGCGTGGCTGTATTGATTACGGTGCTATCAGTCATGAATGGTTTCGATCGTGAGTTGAAAACTCGTATTTTGGGTATGGTGCCGCAAGCGACTGTCACCTCAACCGAGATTATAGGTGATTGGAAGCAACTGGCCGATAAAATTAAAGAAGATCCGGAAGTTGCTGCTGTCGCGCCTTTCATACAGCTGCAAGGTATGTTGACCTCAAACGGTCAAGTGGCAGGAATCATGGTCACAGGCGTAGACCCTGAGTATGAGAAAAATGTTTCTATCATTAATGAACACATGGTGGAAGGTAATATTGACACGCTACAAAATGGCGAGTTCAGTATTGTGCTCGGCGAAGGGATGGTGCAATCGTTAGGGTTGCAGTTAGGTGACAAAGTGACTTTAGTGCTGCCAGAAGCCTCGCCATCACCTGCAGGCGTGATACCGCGCTTTAAGCGCTTTACCTTGACCGGTATATTTACCATTAGTCCAGAAGTCGACAGTCTCATGGCATTTATTCCCATGGGTGATGCCGCAAAATTACTGCGCTTGCCAGAGGGTGCGCAGGGTATCCGTATGAAGCTTAATGATATCTTTACTGCGCCGATTGCATCGCAAAAAGCGGCAGCGATAGCGCCAGAGCAGCTATATCCTAGTGATTGGACACAAACGCACGGTAATCTGTTTGGCGCCATTCAAATGGAAAAAGCCATGGTAGGGCTGCTGCTATTTTTAATTATTCTAGTTGCTGCCTTTAATATTGTTTCAAGTTTGGTCATGTTGGTCACGGATAAAAAAGCAGATATTGCTATTTTAAAAACTTTTGGCGCGTCCCCTCGTCTGATTACCCAAATTTTTATGGTTCAAGGTGTGGTCATCGGCTTTATCGGTACGATTGCAGGTACGATATTGGGCGTGATATTTGCGCTAACGGTCAGCGATATTTTAGGCTTTATTAACCAAAGCTTTGGTTTGAATTTATTCGATGCTTACTTTGTTAATTATCTGCCATCGCAGCTGCGCTTGACCGATGTGGTGCTGATTACGAGCGCGTCATTTGTGTTGAGCTTTTTGGCAACCATTTATCCAGCAAGGCGAGCGGCTAAAATCCAGCCTGCACAAACGCTGCGTTACGAGTAATATAAAGGCGTAAATGCCACTATAAATAAAATAAAGGAAGCGTTATGTCTGCTATTTTGAAAGCGACTAATATCAATAAGATATATGACGAAGGCGCAGTGAGTACACAGGTATTGACGGGATTGGATTTAACGGTCAATGCCGGTGAGCGTATCGCTATTGTTGGAACCAGTGGCTCAGGAAAAAGTACCTTACTGCACTTGCTTGGTGGACTTGATACCCCAACCAGTGGCGAAGTTTGGCTACATGGTCAGTTACTGAATAATATGAATGAGACTGAGCGTGGTGCGATGCGCAATAAGTACTTGGGATTTATTTATCAGTTCCATCATCTATTGGCTGAATTTACGGCTATTGAAAACGTAGCGATGCCGTTACTGATGCGCCCGGAAGTATCGACGACTGAAGCGCGCCAACAAGCGATTGATATCTTAAATAGTGTCGGCCTTGAGCATCGTTTGATGCATAGACCCGGTGAATTGTCAGGCGGTGAGCGTCAGCGCGTGGCTATTGCCCGTGCCTTGGTTACTAAACCATCGCTCATTTTGGCAGATGAACCAACGGGTAACTTAGACTATGACAATGCACAAAGCGTTTTCGGACTGCTATCAGAGCTACAAAGTACGATGCAAACGGCGCTATTGATGGTGACGCATGATCGCAATTTGGCGGCACTAGCTGATCGTCAGCTATTATTGCGCAATGGTCATTGGGAAGAGTATTAAAGACTGTGATTTTAAATAGTATACTTTTAATAAGGTAAGTAATTGCCAGCGCGCTAAGTGTTTTATGCTAAATGCTACTGGGTAGTCTGTTTTTACGGTTAGACTTTTAATAAAAAATAAGATAAAAAAGAGGCTGCAAAATAGCAGTCTTTTTATTTAATGAGGATTGATGTTATGGATAAAGATGACGACCCGATTGCGGCTTTTGGCAGTATTGAAGAAGGCGATGAGCCCTTAAAACCTTATATGGATGCAACACTATTTGATACAATCGATAAACAAGCACAAATAGAGCTGCTGACCCCTGTTTTTGATAGCATTACTTTAGCCGGTGTTGATTTTGATTTAAAAGCTCAGGATAGCGCAACAGGCAAGCGCTATATATTACTTAAAGATGAAACAGTGGTTGATGTTTTTGTGATGGATACCGAGCTCACTGATAACATTCTTAACGCTATAGAAAAAAACAAAGACGACGACTGATATGGTCCACACAAAATAAAAGCTAATGGTTTATAGCTTTTAGCATACAAACTGGCAGTCGCTTTTTCTGCGATGGTCTATTAAAGTTTGGGTGGTGTGTCGGAGGAATTGCGCTGACGTTTTTGCCAAGTGGTCACAGTTTTATAGCGCCAAATCGCTTTAAATGCTAAGCCGCATACGATACTGGTGATAATGGCTAGTATAGTGAGACCTAAACAAAAAGCGGCTAATGATACCGTGCCTTTATAAGTTACAAAGGGATTAGTACCATCAGATATGATCCATAAACTTAAGTCGGAAATCATCCTGCCAATTGTCCGTAAGCTAATCATCGGTACATCTAGAATCTTGGCACCGATATAGTAACCGGCATAAAACACAGGAAGTGTGGTGAGCGGATTGGTAATCCATGTCAGACCAAGCGCCATTGGTACATTAGCGCGAAAAATAAGCGCGCCGATCAATGCCAGTAACATTTGTCCTGGTAATGGAAAAAACGCGCTAAGCACGCCAATATAAACTGCTTTGTTTAAACTATGCCGATTAAAATGCCACAAACGTGGGTCGGCAAGTTGCGGCGCAAACCATTTTAATGTGCGACTCTCTAAAACTTTTTCAGGAGTAGGGAGCAGGTCTTTTAGACGTTTTTTTGGCACAGAATCGCCTTTGTTCTTTATCTACAGCCCGCTCAATCATATTGATGGGTTGGTATGCAGTAATGTTGTTAATAAAAATACAGATAAGGATGTATCAGAAAAACAGGATAATAATGTTGAATAATTACCATCGCAGTGTGTTTAATCAGTATAGGGTAATATTATAATAAATACCATCGCTTGATATAGCGGTCTTTGTGGCTAAAATAAGAATAACGGAACAATCCAATTCTTTATTTACGCTAATGATAAAGCTATTGTTAGCCATTATTTATTATTCAGAATATCAAGCAAGGAGTGCTGGTGTATTGGTTAATAGGTAGCTTCATAATCATTGTGATGATGGGCGTTTTAGCGGTTGCCGATAGTATAATGATGCCACTTAGTCTGTGGTTAATGGATGTCGCAAGCACGCCTGTTCTATTTTTAGCACTTATTTCCCTTGCTATCATTCTGATGGTGATTAGCCAACTCAATATACCTTCAGTCCATACCATAAACCTCTCTCACCATTCATCTCGTCACTCTAAGCTTGCTGCTCGTATCGTCAATCATATCTTAGTTTCCATATTAGTAATCGGGCTGGTTATTGGAAGTGCGTTGCAAGCTTTGGTTAGTCAGCAACAGGTAGAAGCTACAAAAATTATTGAGCCCATGCGTGTGCAGGCTTTAGTTAGTATCGAGGGTATCAGTGATAGCGTCTATGATGCCAGCACTGATAGTGGCTATCGACAAGTTGCTATCATCAGCCACATATCGCCTTTGGTATCTGAGTTGACGGCGCAAGATTTAGATGGGGTTTCAGCGGATTATAGAGCAGGGCCTAATAAACCTCTAAGCGTGGATAAGGTAAATAACGATTATTTAAGTGAGAATGATTTAAGCGGAAATAGTAGCGAAAGTATTGAATATCGTGTATTGCTCAGCGCTTATCCGAAAAAACCAGTTAAACAGTCATTTAATAAACTGTCTAACAAAACATCTAAAAAAGCATCTAAAAAACTATCTAAGCGCTCATCGAACAAAGCCTTTAAGCAAAATCAGATGACAGACTTAAATCATTTGCAGCCTGGCGATAAGCTGTTTATGACCTTGACGCTTGCGCCGCTAGCTACTTCTGAGCAAGCGCTAAACAATCCTTCGGGTTTTGATAGTTACCGTTGGCTACGAGGTCGTCATATTGATGGGGTAGCCAATATACTCGCTACCAGTACCTCGGCTATAGCGCTTGATGATTCAATGTCGCTGGCAGTATCTGATGATTCTTATCTAAAACACTTACGTACTGGTATTGATCAAGGGCGTTGGCAGTTACGCCAGCACTTTTATCAAGGTTGGTCTGCAAATACTACCGAAGAACAGCAAGCGAAAGCGGTAACTTTAAGTTTGCTAACAGGCGATCGCAGTTTAATCAGTCGTGATACTAAAGATTTATATCAACTGGCGGGTATCTCACACTTATTGGCTATCTCAGGCACGCATGTTTTATTTTTAGCAATCATGCTTGCAGGGGCCGTTGTACTATTGCTTAATCGGCTGTATCCAGAAGTATATCGTTATTTATCGCGCTGGCAAATACGCTGGTGGGTGATGATTAGCGCTGCTTTTATTTATGCGTTATTTACAGGGTTTGATGTGCCAGCTGCTCGTACTGCATGGATGTTATTAGCAATAGGTTTGGCAAGGCTAACTTTATTACCCATCAGTACCATGCGAGTCTTATTTGCACTGGCAGTGCTAATGGCATGGCGCGATCCCTATGTACTATGGCAGGCAGGTTATTGGCTGTCCTTCATCGCCGTGGCGCTACTACTCAAGTATGATGATAGTTCACAGCAGCGTCATCAATCAGTATCAAGCCAAGCCTCTCTTTCTACACATAGCTTCTCTCAAAACAAGCTCTCTCAGAATAACTCTTCTCAAAACAACCTCCATACAAACCGTCATTTGCTCAGACACATATGGTTAGGTTTTAAACGTCTATTTAAATTACAGTGTTGGCTATTTATCGCTTTATTGCCTGTTACCTTATTATTGTTTGGTAAGGCGTCGCTGTGGGGGCTGCTCATCAATCTATTTGCCATTGGCCTATTTGGTTGGGTTATTGTACCGCTGAATCTATTGGCAGGACTTTTCTATCTAATATTGCCTCCTGTGGCAGATGGTATTTGGACGCTGGTCATTGCAATAGTAAGTAATTTACATGAGCTGATAGCATGGCTAACGGCATTGCCTGCGTTATCCGGTGCGTGGCTATATACACCCGTTAATATGGCGATTTTACTCATGGTATTACTAGCCATGTTGCCTTGGTTAGTACCTCGTGGTCTACTCAGTCGTTGGCTAGCACTACCGCCGCTCAGTCTTTTGGTTATGACGGTATATGCCAATCAGCAGTCCCTAACTATGACACCAAGCTTATATATTCTGCCAACGGGTGATCCATATATTAGTGCTGCTTTGTTACAATATCCTGTCATCAATGACACAGATAATAAAAATGTCAGCTGGCTGTTTTTAGCCGACCATAGACCTATTGATGCAAGAACAATGCCCAGTAGTCTGACGGCAGATAAATTATCTGCCGCATTAGAGCAGCAATTACGTAGCTTATCTGTCAATAAACTAGAGGGCATCATAGTACAGAGCAGTAGTATGGGAGTGACTGATACACTTATTCCTGACAATACACGCGATGCGGTAAAACCTAACGCGATAAAACCTATAGCTTCTGAACTTTTGCCAATGGCAGTAGCTCAGATAACGCAGC
Source organism: Psychrobacter sp. (assembly GCF_049295055.1). GTDB lineage: Bacteria > Pseudomonadota > Gammaproteobacteria > Pseudomonadales > Moraxellaceae > Psychrobacter. The sequence continues at coordinate 49,073 of NZ_JBAQQF010000053.1, forward strand.
GTTTACCCGTTAGCCAATATTGGCAAGCAGGGCGTAGTGAGCGTTGGTCTGCGCTTCAGAGCGCTTATAAAGTAGCCAGTGCCTCCAATAATACTGCGACTATCAGTGCCCAACGCTGCGAAGCAGGTAAAACATGGCAACTAGCAAAAGGTGGTTTGACGTTGCAAGCAATAACAGGCTGGAGCAAGATAGAGGACGCCAGTGTTTGGGACTGCACTGTTGCTATTGATAGTAGCAGACCTATAAGGGTGCTAAAGTATGATGCAAAAGATCCACTTAAGTCATTGCCTGCTACTGTGCAAACATTTACGTCAAACAACCAACCACCTAACTCTCAAGAAAATCATCAAGCAAATCGTCAAGCAAATAGTTCTCAATCACGTCTGATTTTGAATGCAGATACGCATCAGCGCGTTTGGCAAATGTGGTCATTACTGTGCTCGTATGAGTCAAGCAATACAAATATAGCGATGAATGGTACAACATGGCTTGGTCACAGTGCCTCGCATATCTCAAATGATGCAATCAGCCGGCAACAAGTGCATGAGATCATAACCTATGATGATAAACCGTTAGAAGCGGCTTTATCCTCTGGTGCGCTTATTAATCAGGATGTAGATACCGATGGCAATACTGAGCCTTAGCTCTTATCTTTATAATATTGCCATTATAAAATGCGCGTATTTCACAGATTCGCTATTGAACCATGAGCGAAATGCCACCATACTTAGTAGCCTATTCATACAGAAAGCTTAAACAGTGAGAAGTATCGACTTTTACTGTATTGAGTTTTTAGACTCTGTCTTTTATCGTTCTATATTGTTTCTGACTTAGGAAGTTATATGCCCAACTGGCCACCAGACCCTAACAAACGTCCTGATCATTCTACAAACCAGCCAGCACCATTACAGCAGTCCAACCAGCCGAGCGGACAAGAATGGCGACTGATTGAAAATACTTTATTGGCCAGTGTGGTTGAGCAACGTCGCGCCCGTCGCTGGAGTATTTTCTTCAAACTCTTAACCTTTGGTTATATCTTGTTGATATTTTTGACTATCGGTCGCGGTTGTAGCACTAAAACGTCAACCGGTCTTGAAAGTGTCGATACCAGTAAGCCGCACTTGGCAGTGGTTGAGATCCAAGGGACTATAAGCAGTGGCGATGTCGCCAATGCTTATGATGTTAATGAGGCCTTAACTCGCGCTTTTGAAAATAGTAATTCAAAAGCGGTGGCGCTAGATATTAACTCACCGGGTGGCTCGCCCGTACAGTCTGATGAAATCTGGCAAACCATGATGGACTTACGTAAAGAGTATCCGGATAAAAAACTCTATGCGGTGATTGGTGATATCGGTGCTTCTGGCGCTTACTATATCGCTTCAGCAGCCGATGAGATTTATGTGAATCCATCAAGTTTGGTAGGTTCGATTGGCGTTATTATGCCAAGCTATAATATCGAAGGCCTTATGGATAAAGTGGGTGTCAAAGATCGTACTATTACTGCTGGCGAGTATAAAGATATTTTGAGTCTGTCACGTCCGCTTACAGATTATGAAGAAAAGCACGTCGAAAAAGTATTAGCCAATACGCACAAACACTTTATCAATGCGGTAAAAGAAGGTCGTGGCGCTCGTCTGAAAAATCCTGAACAGAATAAGCTATTCTCAGGACTATTTTGGACGGGAGAGCAATCTATCGAACTTGGTTTGGCGGATAAAAAAGGTAGTATCTCGAGTCTAGAGAAGCAGCTTAAACTAGATAATGTGGTCAATTATACCCCAAATGATCCGTTCCAATTATTCATGGATCGTTTTGCGGTTAAATTAGGGGCGGGTGTGGGCTCAAGCATCAAGCTTGATGTCTTACCGCAAGAAGAAGGCAATGCGCAGATGCGTTAATGCCTTTAATTTTTAGATTTATTGTGTATGATTGTTAAGGCTGAGCGTAAATTACGCTCAGCCTTAATAGTATCTAGTATTCAAAATAACTGGTATTCAAAATCATAAATAAAATACCAAATAGCTTAATAATTTAATAATTTAATAATTTAATAATTTAATAACTTAATAATCTAATGAGAGCCTGTTATGAGTGATGAAATCGATTTGCAGACCTTTGCTACTTTACCCATATCTAAAATAACACAAAAACCAGTCATTCATTTCGCCCATGCTAATGGGATGCCAAGTGCCGTTTATCAATCGTTTTTTGAAAATTTAGCGGAATTTTTTACGATTGAATATATTGCTATGCTGGGTGATACCCCTGATTATCCGGTCGATGACCATTGGCGTAGTCTCACACAGCAGATTATTGATAGTGTTAAAAATACCTGCGAGAAGCATGGTGTCACCCAAGTAGTGGGTGTTGGTCATTCGCTCGGTGCTATGTGTACCTTGCAAGCGTTATATCGCGCCCCAGAATACTTTGCTCAAGCGGTACTCATGGATCCACCTTGGATTTATGGCAAAGTCAGTTTTCTATGGCATCTTGCTAAAACCGCTGATAGATTGCCAATGATGAATAATCGCTTGATGGACAAGCTATCGCCTGCCGGTGTCTCTAAGCATCGCCGTGATGTTTGGGACAGCCGAGCAGATGCGTATGATAAGCTGCGCCATAAAGGTTTTTTTAAAAGTTTTGATGAGCGCAGTTTTCAGGGTTATATCGAGCATGGTTTACATAAGCGCGCAGATGACAAGGTGACACTGGCCATTCCAAAAGAAAGTGAGGTTGCCGTCTTTCGAACCAATCCATCTTGGTATTGGTTGACCCCAAATCGTGCGCCTAAGCCTCCGGTCACATTGATTATTGGCAAAGAAAGTGTGTTTTTAAAGAGTCGCTTCCCACAGAAGATACAATCGCGCTTGAATATCCCATATGAAACCCATGCAGGCGGTCATATGTTTCCACTCGAACATCCGGAATCTGTATCACTACAAGTGTTAGATTTAATCAAAAAACAACTGCCATCTTGAGTCACGATGCTATGTCAAAGCTCAGTCAAACCATTGCGACAAATGACGACTCTGCTTCGCCGTCTAACCATTTGCCACTATTTTCGCGCCTAGGAACCTTGCTGCTGGTTATAGGAATGGTCGTTACATTCTTTATTAGCCAATTAATAGGCGTTTATATCGCGGGCAAATTGTTATTACCTGCTACTAAAAATGCAACCGTAGGCGATATATTCTTTTTCGGTAGTAATAATGGAACGGTCGTCAGTATCTCTATCATTATAGGCTGTCTACTATTAGTGGCAATCAGCAGTTCAATCATTCGCCTAAGAGGGGGTGATTTACGCCAGTATTTGGCGCTAAAACCGTTTTCATTAGCGGTTGGCGTGGGCATGGTAGGATTGCTACTGCTATTTATGATTGGCAGTCAGGCATTGACGTACTTGCTTGATGCGTCGCCGCTGGCGTTTGTAGACCCTTTATATCAGTCTGTGAGCTCAGTGTGGTTATTGGTTTTTGCGATGGTCATCGTCGCGCCATTCTATGAAGAGCTGATATTTCGTGGCATATTATGGTCAGCTATTGCCGAGCAATTTCCTAGTTCATTATATTCTGAGCATCGCAGCGCAATAGTAGCAAGTATGGTGACCAGTTTAATATTTGCCATCATTCACTTGCAATATGGCATTTATGAGATAAGCACCATTGTAGTGCTGGCATTGATATTCTGCTATGCACGTATCAAATCAGGCTCGCTACTACTGCCAATACTATTACATATGATAAATAATGGCGCGGCGATGGGGCAATATTTAGCGCAAGTCGCATAAAATAATGGCTATTAGTGTCTACTTAATAGCCATTATTTCGTATTATAAATTCAGCTAAGCATCAGGGTTTAACCCTAAAACCTCATCTGCCTCGCGTTTAATATCGTCAATCCTTAGCTGAGGTTTGCCGCTTAACGCCTGTCGCCATTTACGTGCACCTGTTAGCCCTTGGAACAATCCTAAATAATGCCGTGTCATCGTTGGAAGTGCTTCGCCTTTGGCTGTTTGCTCTTCTAAATAAGGATAGAGCTGCGCTAAAATATCTGAACGCTTAGGTGTTGGCTCGCCCCATAAGCTATTGGCTTCTGCGAGCAGATAAGGGTTATGATAGAAAGCTCGTCCAATCATGACTCCGTCGATATGTTGCAAATGTGCTTCGATATCAGCGACGGTCTCAATACCACCGTTAATCTCGATATCAAGCGTTGGAAAATCTTGTTTAAGACGGTAAACATCCTCATAACGCAGCGGCGGTATCTCGCGATTTTGCTTCGGGCTTAAGCCCTGTAGCCAAGCGGTACGCGCATGAACGATAAATCGTGTACAACCCGCTGCCGCCACTGTTTGCACAAAATCTAGCATAAACTCGTAACTGTCAAAATCATCGATACCAATACGGTGCTTAACTGTCACTGGGATATCAACTGCCGCTTGCATGTGTCTCACCAAATCTGCAACTGTCTTAGGTTCCGCCATCAGACAAGCACCAATCTTATTATGCTGTACGCGGTCAGATGGACAACCAACATTGATATTGACCTCGTCATAGCCATGTTGCTGAGCAAACTCAGCACATTGAGTCATCTCGGCGATATCTGCCCCACCAAGTTGCAGCACCAACGGGTGTTCAAGCGTATCAAAGCGCAGATGCCGCGTGCGATTACCATGTATCAGCGCGCCAGTACTAATCATCTCGGTATAAAGATAGACATGTGGATTAAAAAGGCGCGCAAAATAACGATAATCTGTGGTGGTCCAATCGATCATAGGGGCGACCGATAGGCGCTTGTTGGTCATATCAACCATGTTTGTTAAGCCTTAGTTTTCAAGAGATTTTTGATTAGATTCTATATGGCGATTCTGGATAATAATTAAATAAGGTGCAATGGGTTAAATACGCATTGCACCTTGTGGTGAATCTACATAGTTCAGAGAATCACTAATTCAGACAACCCAATAGCAAGTAGGTTAAATGTATTTTATTTAAATGACTTCATCAATTTGTTTGAATTCAGGCAAGTTATAAAAATAAATACCCATTATTATTCCAATAAAACCGATGAATGCAATATACAGTGCAGGTGAAAAACTCACGTAGAGAGTGGCGTAACCAAGCCCAAAAGGTACCAATACACCTACAATACCGTAGGCGATATTATAACAAAAAGCGATTCCTGTTAGTCGTACATTGGTTGGAAATAATTGTACAAGGATAGCCGGTATCATACCAATGATGCCAGCGCAAAATCCTAAAAGGGCATACATGATTAAGATGTAGTCGCCACTTGCTTGCAGATGATAAAAGAAGGCAAACATCTGGGCGATTAATAAAATGGAGCCTATTGTCAAGATTTTGCCAAAGTTTTGGTGGTTAGATATGATGCCATAAAAAACACAACCGAAAATCATAAACACAATACCTAGACTATGTGAAAATCCAAACAAATCATTGTCTAGCGTAAAGCTTAATTCAATCAAATCAGGTAGTAGCAGCACAACAACGGTCGTTATACTAGAAATTATCAAGGCGAGAACCATACCAATAAATATTGAATGTCTACAATGCTTAAAAAGAAGAGTAAATGGTTTGGCAACATAGTCACTCGGTTTTGAGTTTTTCATCTGAGTAAAAAATGGTGATTCATCTATCCACCGCCATCCTAGTAAGGGCAAGATGCTTAAGATAGCTGCAACAAAAAATGGTATACGCCAGCCATAATCAGCCAGTTGCTCAACGGTCATCGAATTGCTTAACCAGAGAAAAAAAGCATTAGAAAATAATACACCCGTAAAGAAACTGGCAGTGACGTAACTGCAGCCCACTGACAGGTATTGGCGCGGTACACGTTCTGCCACAAAAACCCAGGCAAGCGGTACATAAAGACCAAATGCCATACCTTGTATGAGCCTTAATATAATAAATAAGGTGGGCGCAACCAATCCCAATTGTGCATAAGTAGGCAAGCATGCCATGGCTAACACACTGCCCGCAGTGACCAAAATACTGATTAACAGCATGGGTTTGCGACCTTTGATATCACCATAACGACCAAAGATGACGCCGCCAAGTGGGCGCGCCAAATAACCAATGGCAAACAGTACCAGCCCCTGTATCTTTATAACAGCAGGATCGGTAATAGTAGGAAAAAAAGAGGCAGCAATAATATCTGAGAGGTATAAATAAATCAAAAAATCAAAGAACGCGACTGCGCTGCTGAAGCAGATAAACAATATCGTGTTTCTGTCTTTAGACGACATGAGTGCATATTCAGAACGAGAGGGCATAATAGGTCGCGCATCCACATATGAGAGTATTTGTTAAAAAGGTCATTATATAGATAACCAGCTATAATAAAAAACGACAAATCAGTATCAATAAATAATGATTTGCCGAAAAAATAAAAGTTATTGAGCTAAAATTATTGAGGTAAAGTTTTTGAAAAGTAAGCACTTAAATTAAGAATGCTCAAATGCTTATTAGAAATGGAAAGCTTATAAGATAAACTTTCCATCATTATAACAGCCAATCAATAGGTAACCATGACATGATGGTTAGCCACACATGGTCCGTGACGTCGATGCGCGGCTCCGAATCGTAAACCACCTTTTGACCATCTTCAATGGTATGCCACTGTAAATTACCATTATCTAGCAATTTAACCTCATAAGCTTGGGTCAGTAGGTCGTCGCTTAGCGCATCATGTAACTGGGTGGCAAGTTGATCGTCATTGATAATCACACCCATCTCAGTATTGATATTAGCGGAGCGAGGGTCAACATTGTATGAGCCAATGAATACTTGATAGTCATCTACTGCAAAAGCCTTGGCATGTAAGCTGGTTGATGATTGACTGCGAGCTTTCCAAAGTTTATTTTCACGTTTTTCTTCAGATGCGGTCGCTTTTAGCTCATAGATTTTGATTCCAGCGCGCAGCATGCTAGCACGCCACTGGCTATAACCAGAATGTACGGCCGTTACATCAGTGGCATCAAAGGAGTTGGTCAAAATTTTAATTTCGATACCAGATTCCGCCAATTCTACCAGTGTATTGACCCCATCTTTGGTGGGTACAAAGTAAGAAGATATAATAGTCAGTTTTTTTGACGGGCTACCTAATAAAGCACGCAGCTGATGAACCAAATTGGTATCTGCTGGGACAGTTTTGGTTAACTTGCCCACGTCATCACTTAAAAACTGCATGTCCGTCCAGCGAAACGGCACACGCTTATTGATTAAATCTGTATCGATAGAGGAGTCTTCAAGCGCAGTTTTATATATCGATAAGCTGCTTTTGTTGCCGTTTTTCTCATCTTCTTTTAACTTATCGAGTCCTTGTACAAAATCAGTCGTCTCTCCTTTATCAAGAGTCGCTAATGTTTCGATATCAAAGGATATTGGCGCTGACCAGTAATTGATAAAGCTGTTATCAATATCTGCCACGACTTTACCAATCAGTAACACATCTAAATCAGCAAACTGGCTACTTTTATCATTACTCAGGTATTCATCGCCAATATTACGCCCACCAATGATGGTGATTTGCTTATCAAAGATCATGCTTTTATTGTGCATGCGCCTATTGATACGAGGCAGGCCTGTCAGATAGTTTAAGGTTTGAAATTTACGGTACATCAATGGGTTGATGATACGTACGGCGATATTGGGGTGACTGGCAAAACGTAATAAATGCTGATCAAACTTAGCATTATTATTAAAATCATCGAGCAATAAACGGACGATGACGCCACGCTCAGCGGCATCCCATAAGTCTTTAAGCAGCAGTTGACCCGCTTCATCATCATGCCAAATATAATATTGCGCATCGATATTACGTGTTGCCATACCTGTTAAAATACTGCGTGAGGCAAAGGCATTAGCACCGGTGACGATCGGATGGTAGCCTGACAAATCGGGGTGAATCTCGTTTTGTTCACTAATGGCCGCAACCAAATCAATATTATCAATACTGTCAGTATTTGAGTTGGTAATACTCGTGCCGTTGTCCAAGCGATTTATTTGAACGCTATTTTGTTTTTTATTGTCTTGTTTCTTATTATTTTGTTGGTATAACGCTTCAACACGTGCCGAAAGTGCTTGGCTTTCAGGTAAATGCGGCTGCTTGGGTAAACTTTGGCATGCACTAAGACCTAATGTCAGGCCGAGTGTCATACTCAACGATAAGTTGCTTGGTTCTATACTGAACATCGACATAAATAAGTGACCTTAATGAGCCTTAATATAATAAAAATTTGCCGAAAAACGTGGGTGAACTTTGAGGCGATTTTGCAGATGACAAGATTAATGACAACAATGATTATAAGGCATAGAATAATATCGACCAAACCAGATTTTAAATCGCCGCTAATCTTATCAGTTGTCGCTAGCTGTGCCTATTATAAATACGTTATTTTTATTATATGCAGCCTTCAAAATTTATCTTATATCCCCTTAATTAGTAGGGCGATCGGTATTCAAAAATAATAGGTAGTGAGCGTTTGAAACCAGCTGTTTGGAATAAGTTGACATGATATGATAACGCCAATGAATAATATTTATAATCAACAATAAGCTGTACTAAACCGTATTTTTAATAATAACCAGTACAATGGAAAATTTATGAGTCAGTCGCAAGTGGATAATAAAAGCAATTTGAATACATTAGATCCAAACTGGCGCGATGATGCGCTAAATTTAGAACTTGATTATGGGATGCAAACCATTGCGGTGCGTGCAGGACAGCATCGTACGGACGAGGGCGAGCATTCAGAGGCTATTTTTACCACCAGTTCTTACGTTTATCATTCAGCTGCTGATGCCGCCGCCCATTTCGATGGTACAAAAACGGGCAACGTCTACTCGCGCCATACCAATCCCAGTGTGCGTACCTTTGAGCGCCGTTTAGCAGCACTTGAAAACGGTGAGCGTGCGGTGGCTACAGCCTCTGGCATGGGTGCCATTTTGACCATGTGTTTAGCATATTTAAAAGCCGGCGATCATCTGCTAGCTGCCAATCAGTTATTTGGCTCATCCATCGGTCTGTTTAATAACTATATGGCTAAGTTCGGCGTTGAAGTCAGTTACGTCGACTGCTTCGATAATGAGGCATGGGCAAAGGCTGTTCAGCCAAACACCAAGGTCATTTATTGCGAAAGCCCAAGTAATCCATTGGCACAGATTTGTGATATTGGCTTTTTAAGTCAGCTATGTAAAGCCAATGAGATACTATTGGTGGTTGATAACTGTTTTGCGACACCTGCATTGCAACGTCCACTCGATTTGGGTGCGGATGTAGTGATTCATTCTGCAACCAAATATTTAGATGGACAAGGTCGAGTATTGGGCGGCGCGTTGGTCGGTAGCGACAAACTGATGCAAGAAGCTTTTACGGTGGTACGTTCAGGCGGTATCAGTATGAGTCCGTTTAACGCTTGGGTATTTACCAAAGGACTTGAAACCCTTAAGTTACGTATGCAGGCGCATTGTCATAACGCCAATCAGGTAGCGGATTTTTTAGTTAATCACCCAAATGTTAGTATTGTGCATTTCTCAGGGCTAAGCGATCATCCGTCACATGAGCTTGCCACCCGTCAACATCATATGCAAGGTGGCTACGGGGCTATCATGGGCTTTGAAGTGAAACCGTCTGATACGCTTGATTCAAAAGCTGCCGCTTGGCATGTGATTGACTCTACGCAAATGGTTTCTATTACTAATAATCTTGGCGATGCCAAAACTACCATTACTCATCCTGCAACCACCACACATTTTCGTTTGAGTGCCAAAGAGCGCGCAGAAGCTGGCGTGAAAGATGGTCTTATCCGTCTATCGGTAGGTTTAGAGGATGTAGAAGATATCATCAAAGATTTGGCGCGTGGTTTAGACAGTTTGTAAAGATAACGGTATAATCGCGGTTAGCATTTTATTTTATTTCATATAATGACAATACCCATACCAATACCAATCATTTAACCAATCATTTGTTATTAAAAAATAAAGAGGCAACTATGAATATTCAAGCATTAATGCAACAAGCACAAACGATGCAAAAGAAAGTCGAAGCAAACGTTGAAAATGCTAAAAAAGAGCTGGCCAATAAAGAAGTTCATGCAGAATCAGGCAGTGGTCTGGTAAAAGTGACTATGACAGGTCGTCATGTGGTCAAACGTTTGACCATCGATCCAAGTTTATTGGAAGATGAGCCAGACATGATCGAAGATTTGATTGCAGCGGCTATCAATGATGCAGTACGTCAAGCAGATGAGCTATATGAATCAACCATGGCTGGCGCGACCACAGGTATGGGTCTACCACCAGGTATGCAAGGTATGTTTTAGACTTTAATTTGCGCTAAATATGGCATATTGAATTTAGAAATGGGGTTGTTATCGACATGATACGACCCCATTTTCATAGCTATGGTTTATAAATAAAGGAAGACACTTTGCTGACAGCCAAATTTGATCAGCTGGTCAAACAGCTGCGTATTTTGCCGGGCGTTGGTCAAAAAAGCGCTCAACGTATGGCGCTACATCTGCTTACCAAAAAACGTCCACAAGGCATGGCGCTAGCCCAAGCACTTGATGAGGCAATGCGTGATATTGTTGAGTGCCAACGCTGCCATAGCTTTAGTGATGATGCGATTTGTCCCTTATGCCAAGACCCAAGACGTGATGACAATATATTATGTGTGGTTGAAACTGCAGCGGACGTGATGGCGATTGAGCAGACGGCAGGCTATCGCGGGCGTTACTTTGTATTGGGTGGTCACCTGTCGCCCATTGATGGTATTAGCGCTGACGATTTAAACATTGAGCAATTGGTTTGGCGAGTCAAACAAGAACCGGTCGAGGAGCTGATATTGGCAACTGGCACCACGGTTGAAGGTCAGACCACAGCGCATTTTATTAGTGAGGCGGTTAGCCGTCATGTTAATAAGGTGACACGTCTGGCGCAAGGCGTACCGATGGGTGGTGAGCTTGAATACCTCGATAGTATGACGCTTGGTCAAGCCATGCAAAATCGCTCTTTTTTATAACATTTTCACAATAACCTGTTAACCTCTTTATAATATCGAATGTTTGCCCACTTTATTTGATGATATTGTTATAATCGTTTTACTACTATTTCCTCTTTTAATTTTATTAAGACGCTATATTAGCGTTTTATTTCCTCTTATCAATGCAGGTATCTGCCCGTGTCCAACAATGCTTTAACCGATTTAAACCTTCAAAATACGCTTTTTGCAGATCCCATAGAGCAATCATCTAGTACAACCGTCTCAGTAGAATTGCCTGCAGAGCCAGATATCGATGCACTATTAGATACCGCCGATGAGGTGACTATCACTTGGGTACGGCAGCAAAGCGGTCTAGATGAAGTGATTAAGGCATTAGCCACTTGCGGGCGGGTGGCATTAGATACTGAATTTATCAAACGTGATACTTATTATCCGCTCTTGGCATTGGTACAGCTTAACGTTGGTGATCATATTTATCTGTTAGATGCGCCGCAGCTACAGTTGGATGAGTTGTGGCAAGCACTAATCAAAGTTGATGTGGCTATTTGGCACGCTTGCGGTGAAGATTTGGGCATTTTTTACCTCCTATCTGGCTGCCCGCCATTGACCAATATTTTTGATACCCAAATTGCCTTGTCTTATTTGACCGGACAATTGCAAATGGGCTATCAGCAGGCGCTTGACGATCAGCTAGATATGCATATTGATAAAGAACAAAGTCAGTCTGATTGGCTCAGGCGTCCGTTGTCAGATGAGCAAGAGCAATATGCGATTGATGATGTGCGCTTTTTACCAGCGTTATATTTAAGCCTTGAATATGCGCTAAAAAAACAAAAGTTATACGATTATGTGTGGGCAGATTGTCAGCTATATGCTCATGATTTATATAAAGCACAGCATGTCGAAGATGAGGCCATGTATCTGACCATGGCTGATTATCGCTATACCTCACAACAAATGGCAGTATTACAAGCAGTGGCCACATGGCGTGAGGCACTAGCGCGCGCGACCAATCAACCGCGTACTTTTGTGATTAAGAAACAAGCGGTACGTGAGATTATTACTGAAAATCCAAGCAATATGCGTGAGCTTGCCCATAAAACGACCATGCACCGCAGTATGCTGCGCCTCTATGGTGAAGAGTTGATGAAAGTGATTAAGGAGGCAAAAATGCTCGCGCCTGTTGAGCATCCCCCTTGCTTATTACCCCCTTATCGCTCTAAAAACAAAGTGCTATCAAAAGCGGTGCAAGAAGCAGTAGATAATCAAGCAGAGAAAACGGGTGTACCTGCTAGCGTACTGATGCGTAAAAAATGGTTAGGACAGTTGTACGAAGTTATTGCCTTTGACCAAGGATTAGAAGCATTACCACAAGGCTTAAAAGGGTGGCGCAATGAGTGGGTAACGCAAACTTTGATACCAGTTATTGAAGCGCATAAAAAGGAGCTGCAACAAGGGATGGGTATCAACGTTTAATTGACGTTTATATTTACTAGCGTCTAAATATCCCATGCTGTAAAAAATACCCTGTCTGCCTAGCAACGTCATTATCGACTAACATGCCTGTATGCGATACCGGCATGATTAAATGGTCTGTAGCAGCGTCAAGTTTGGTCTCTTTTAAATATACTGTGCCATCATGCACAAGATATTCATCGAGCCGTGGGCTGTCTGCCTTACGCAATTTGCGATTATGGTATTGCAAAAATACTTGCCCTAAACCATAGGGGCGATTGCCAGCAATGATACCCAAGGTGATATGTTCAGGTAAGGGCGCAACGGTACCATCTAAAGCGTCCACGTACGATTTTCCTACCATAACAGGTGTCAGTCGCCAAATATAATCGGCGCATATACTGCCGACGTGCGGTGTACCAAGTGTCACGCAACGTCCAATCTGCCACTGTGGATAATGATAAACAAAATCACGAATGATAAGCCCGCCTAGACTATGACCAACAAGGTCTATAGGCTGGTCAGGATGATGGTTTTTCTCAAGCCACTTATTAAGGCGCTCACTATTGGTTTGAATACCATCACGCATACTACGATAGCCATATTGATGCGTATCAAGCCCCTGCGCCTGTAGGCGCTTAGCGAGCGGTCGCATAATCAATGCCGTCTGATGCAAGCCATGAACCAGAATAGTGCGGTTTTTTTGCTGCATAATATTGTCCAAAAGATATTTCAATCGAATTAAGCTAGCTTGTACTTTTATTATATTAAGCTTTTATAGCAGCTTTCAATACTGAAGGTACATAAATAACTGAATGTAAATAAATAATGTATGACTGAATAATAAACAGAACAAATAAAAACCTCCAAATCAATAACTGACTTGGAGGTTTTTTTAAAACTTATAATAGACTATTCAATAAATAGTCCGTTATTAAAGACTACATATAGTTTTCGATACTTGGGCAAGAACACATTAAGTTCTTATCACCGTAAGCGTCATCAATACGACCAACGCTTGGCCAGAACTTATTGTTACGAACATATGGTAATGGGAATGCGGCGACATCACGGCTATAAGGATGCGACCAGTCGCTGCCAGTAATCACAGCAGCGGTATGCGGTGCATTGACTAATGGATTATCCTCTAACGTCCAACCATCTTCGCCAGCTTTGGCTTTCATCGCTTCAGCTTTGATAGATTTCAGTGCACTGATGAAGCGATCCAATTCTTCTTTTGATTCAGACTCAGTAGGCTCAATCATCAAGGTGCCTGATACTGGGAAGCTCATGGTTGGGGCATGGAAGCCATAATCCATTAAGCGTTTTGCAATATCACTTTCACTGATGCCAGTTTCGTCTTTTAGTGGGCGAATATCGATGATACATTCGTGCGCCACACGGCCGTTTTTGCCCGCATACAAGATAGGGTAGTCACCTTTAAGCTGATCAGCGACATAGTTAGCGTTTAATAATGCAAGATTGGTCGCTGCTAACAGACCGTCACGGCCCATCATAGCAATATACATCCAAGAGATTGGTAAAATGCTCGCTGAACCATAAGGCGCAGCTGACACGGCTGAGCAATCATTCTGTGCATTATGTACAGGAATGATTTTGTGGTTAGCAATAAACGGTGCCAAATGCGCTTGCATACCGATAGGACCCATACCTGGACCGCCACCGCCATGAGGAATACAGAAAGTTTTGTGCAAGTTCATATGCAATACATCAGCACCTACTTCCGCTGGTTGCATGATAGCGACCTGTGCGTTCATATTGGCGCCATCCATATAAACCTGACCACCATGCTTATGAATCAAGTCACAAATTTTGCGGATACCTTCTTCAAAAACACCATGTGTTGATGGATAAGTAATCATCAACGCACCTAGATTGGCGCTGTGCTCTTCACATTTAGCCGTCAAGTCAGCAATATCAACGTTACCATTGTCATCGGTACTGACGACGACGACTTTCATACCCATCATGATGGCTGTTGCTGGATTGGTGCCATGAGCAGATTGTGGAATCAAGCAGATATCACGATTCATTTCACCTAATGACTCATGATAACGACGGATAGCAAGGATACCGGCATATTCACCAGAGGCACCAGAGTTTGGTTGCATAGAGATTTCATCAAAACCAGTAATGGCTTTAAGTTGCTCTTGCAAGCTATCAATCATCGCCACATAGCCAGTGACTTGATCGACTGGTGCAAAAGGATGAACATTCGCAAATTCAGGCCAAGTAATCGGAATCATTTCACTGGTTGCATTCAACTTCATGGTACAACTACCAAGGGCAATCATACTACGGTTCATTGCTAAATCTTTATCTTCTAAAGATTTTAAATACCGTAGCATTTCATGTTCGGTATGATGCGAGTTAAATACTGGATGGCTTAAGATGTCATCGGTACGTAAATGTGCCGCATCTAATGAAACGGTAGCCGCTTCTGGTAAGTCATGCGCTTTGCTGACGAATAATTGAGTTAAGACACTAAAGTCTTCTTGGTCACTGGTTTCACTAAAAGCAACGCCCAGTTTATTATTGCCAAGACGCCATAAGTTATAACCAACGTTGTCCGCATTTTCAAATATTTGTGTCGCAAGTTGCTCTGAACCACAATCAACCACCACGGTATCGAAAAATTGGTCGTGAACAACACTTAACTTATTATCACCATTGGCATTTTTGATAACATCAGCAAAAGCCGTAGCAAACGCATGAATACGCGTAGCAATCCGCTTAACGCCCGTTGGACCATGATAGACCGCATACATGCCGGCTAGATTGGCAAGTAATACTTGTGACGTACAGATGTTTGAGTTGGCTTTTTCGCGGCGAATATGTTGCTCACGAGTTTGTAGCGCCATACGTAGAGCAGTATTGCCTTGCGCGTCTTTTGATACGCCAATGATACGACCAGGTGCTGAGCGCTTGGCTTTATCAGAGAAGGCAAAGTAAGCGGCGTGTGGACCACCAAAGCCCATAGGAATACCAAAGCGCTGTGTGCTACCAAGTGCTACGTCTGCACCCATATCAGCAGGTGATTTTAATAATACTAAGCTCATGATGTCGCTGACAACTGAGGTATAAGTTTTATTTTCTTTCACTGCAGTGATAACGTCGGTTAAATCTTTAACATCGCCTTCTTGACCGACATATTGGAATAATGCGCCAAAGTAGTCGCCAGATTTAGCCAGTTCAAAATCACCAACGACCACGTCAAAACCAAAGTATTTGGCACGAGTATGGATAACGTCTAGCGTTTGTGGATAAATGCGCTCATCAACAAAGAACTGGTTTGATTTGCTTTTGCTCATGCGCTTTGACATGGCCATAGCTTCTGCAGCAGCCGTCGCTTCATCAAGTAATGAAGCACCAGCAAGCTCAAGACCCGTTAAATCAATACAAACTTGTTGAAAGTTAAGCAAGGCTTCTAGACGACCTTGGGCGATTTCTGCTTGATAAGGAGTGTAAGCCGTATACCAGCCTGGGTTTTCTAACACGTTACGTTGAATAACGGCTGGCATACGCACAGGCGAATAGCCTTGACCGATATAGCTTTTATTCACGGTAATATTGTCTGCCATCTTGCGTAATTTGGCGAGAGCAGCGTGCTCACTCATAGCAACTGGCAAATCTAATGCTTTATGCATGCGTACTGGCTCAGGAACCGTATCATCGATAAAGGTTGCCATGTCTTTATAGCCAATAGCACTAAGCAGGTCAGCTTGTTTGGCATCATTGGAGCCAAGATGGCGATAAACAAATTCAGCTTCGTTGAACAAGCCTTTAAAGGTATCAAACGTTGGGTTTTGAGAGATAGTCATGATAATCCTTGCAAAAGGGTGATAAAAGAGATGGCTATAATAAATAATAAAAAGAATAACTTAATGAATTAAACGTAATGGACGAACTGGTCTTGATCAAAACGAAACTGGGTGTTGTAAACGCCATTATCAGCACGCTCGCCCGCACCAATCATCATAACGATATGATGATCGTCGCCTAATTTTAACAAGCGTTTCATCGCAGGTTCATCAAAACCGCCCATCGGACAGCTATCAAAGCCGTGTGCTCGCAGTGCCAGCATCAAGTTTTCGGCAGCTAATGAGGTGTTATTAGTTGCCCAGTTTTTGGTATCTTCAAAGGTATAATAAGGCGATTTAATTGGACCTTTGACGCGTCTGACCACTTGAGTTGCACCCCATTTAGCAGCTGATATCACATTGGCTGGCCCACGCAAAAAGTCCATGGCAACGACTTTGGTATAGTAGTCTTTCACTTTTTTTGGCACAGGAGTATCAGGATATTCACGTAGAATCTGTTTAGCATGGTCGTGCCAAACGTCAGTACGAGCAACGACAGCGATTAAGCGTGCTGATGTTTTTGCCGCATTTTGATTCATGCAGTTTTTGACCGCACGTTTGCGCTTATCTGCATCATTAATGACGTAAAACTCCCACGGCTGTAGATTGCTAGAGTTTGGCGCTAGCATAGCCAGACGCAGACAGTCTGCTAACACATCGTCAGGTATCGGTGTATCCGTAAAACGGCGTACCGAACGGCGTGACTCTACTATGTCGCGAAACGCTTGTAGCTGTGGCGTATTATCGGGGGTGGCAATGTTTGCTTGAGAGTTTGCTTGATTATCAGTGTCAGGAGTCATATTAGGATCCATGCTGAGGAGTGAGTAATCAACTTAGTCATTATTGAGGGCACTTTTCAATATTATCTGACCAGTGATTAATACGAATAAATCAGATAGCGATTGAGAGCAATAGTATCGAGTAGTGATAATTCTGGTAATAGCTTTTACAATAAATCATATAGATACCAGCTGACGCAAGTATCTATAGTTGTCATTTACCTCTATAAAACAGCAATGCTAAGATTAAATGCTGCTTTTAAGAAAGCGTAAGACTAATATTACAGCTCGTTTTCGTACTCGTCAGCTGTTAGCAGTGCTTCATAATCAGCCATGTTATCAGGCTTCATTCTAAAGAACCAACCTTCACCGTATGGATCAGAGTTGATGATTTCTGGATCTTCTTCTAATGCTTCGTTGATGGCAACGACTTCACCTGAGATAGGCGCATAAACGTCAGAAGCGGCTTTTACTGATTCAACCACTGAGATTTCGTCATCAACAGCGATGATGTCACCCACGTCTGGTAATTCAACAAATACCACATCACCCAATAGGTCTTGAGCATGGTCAGTGATACCAACAGTGATAGTACCGTCGTCTTCTAAGCGTAACCACTCATGGCTGGCAATGTATTTTAGTTCTGCTGGGATATTACTCATGGTCTCTCTCCTAAGTGATAGAGGTTAATTAATAAAATTAATTAATAAAAAAAGAAAGCTAATAATAGTGTTTATGATGCCTATGCGTCAAATTGCTGCTTGCCATTACGGACAAACGGTAGCTTAAGAACGCGCACATCAACGAATTTACCTTTGCCGCGTAAATCAATTTGCACATTGTCATCGTCTGCTAGGGTAGCAGGAACACGGGCGATGGCGATAGAGTTTTTGAGGCTAGGAGAGAAAGTACCACTGGTAATGATACCTTTTTGCTCTTTATCAGACCCTTGATTGATGGTCACTTCCATACCTTCACGTAATACGCCACGGCTGGTCATTAATAGACCGACTTGTTTCATCGCGGTGTTGTCATCTTTGGCTTGCTTACGTTTACTAACAAGTGCTTCGCGACCAATAAAGTCACGCTCATCTTTGAGGGCAAGTGTCCAACCCATGTTTGATTCGTAAGGGCTGATGCTCTCATCCATATCATGACCATAAAGGTTCATACCTGCTTCCATACGCAAGGTATCACGAGCGCCAAGACCGGCAGGTTTTATGCCATTGGCTTTTAATTGCTCAAAGAATGCTGGTGCGTCATCACCGTGCATGATGACTTCGACGCCATCTTCACCAGTGTAGCCAGTACGAGCGACAAACCAATCTTTGCCTTCGATATTGGTTAAGTCAGCACCAACAAAAGGCTTGATCGCTGCTAACGTATCCGCCCAGCTAGGTTTGACTTGTGCCAGTTTTTCAACGGCATTGGGTCCTTGAACGGCAAGCATAGCAAGCTCTGTACGCTCAGTTAACGACACATCATAGTCTGCCGCAGTTTTTTCAAAATGTGCCATGTCTTTATCGCGTGTGCCAGCATTTGATACGATACGGTATTGCGTTTCTTCGCTATTCGATAAATAAACGATTAAGTCATCGATGATGCCGCCTTGCTCATTTAGCATAGGAGAATATAAGGCTTTACCAACCGTTTTTAGCTTGTCGACATCATTGGCCAATAATTTCTGCAGCCACGCTTTACTGTCTGCGCCTTGCACATCAACAATGACCATATGTGAGACATCAAACATACCTGCATCGCTACGTACTGCTTCATGTTCTTCGATTTGTGAGCCGTAATGAATAGGCAATTCCCAGCCAGAAAAATCTACCAGTTTGCCATCACTATCGACGTGAGACTGGTAAAGGGGAGTGCGTTGAGGGGCTTGGGTGCTAGTATTTTGGCTATTGGTATCAGTCATAACAAATCCTTATGGATACATCATTCGTACTCGATAACCAGTAGTAAAAACAAGTATCGAAGTATGAGGGTCGATGCACATTATCATAGTAGCGAGAAGCAATATTGCAGGGTGCAAGCATTGCAACCAAGAGTAGTACAGAAAAAAGATAAAACTATCCACCAAACAGACGCTAAACGTCGGTTTAGGCAAAAGCCCTATCTGTCCTGTAACCTGAGATTTTCAACACGAATCATTGTCTATATATGTTCAATATAGCACTAATGATAACGTATTTTCTCCCCTTCGGTGGGTAAGACGTCGTCCGCCTTTACCGCTCTCCAGATTTGTTATGCCTTATGTTTGAGTGTAATGCGCGATTGACGGCACACTACTAAACCATAATGACATGTGTTTTTCAGTCCTTTTACCTGAGCGATTGGCAGGGTGTATGCGCCTTCGGTGGTCGAATGGCAATCAATATATCGTATGACCAATGCAGTTTAATACGATATCAACGCCTAAAGACTCTCTCCTGAAAAACGCTTTTATTATGAAAGGTTCACAGCATTTTTACAAGTCATCAAAGGTATCAAAGTGAATAATTTTGGCAAAAATGATTTTTTATGATGCTAATCGGTCAAAGTGTAGAGAAATAAAGCATTTTTATGTCTATGGTAGTGCATAGCTTGTAAAGCGATTTACCATATCAAAACGTAAAGCGACTAATGATATTAGCTTGAAATATGCTAATCTATGACCATAGTTTCTGATAGGTTATTCTTATGCATTGCGATATTTATAAATTCCCTAAACATAACGACATGTATGTCTATGTTGCGCGTCCTGATTATCCTAACGATACCGACGAGATTAAGGATTGGCTAGGCGTTTTACCAAAAGATTTTCGTGCCAGCTTAGGTCGTAGTGAATTTGTCATGCATTTGGATTTGGCGGCCACGCCAACGCTTGCTCGTGTCGACAAAGAAGAGGTATTGGCAAAATTACAGTCACAAGGGTATTTTGTACAAATGCCACCCCAAGACGTCATGCGTCGCCAAGCAGAGTTGCGTGCGCGCGAAGCCCAAGACAATATTTATGATTAGGGTGTATATTTAAAAGCGGTTATTGCTAAATAACTTTAGGATTTCGTCTTTAATTTCTTATTTAAAAGTCATGCAATAAAAAATATACTTAACATCGGCTGGTATGCATTTTTGTAGATAGTCGTGATAAACTAATAGCCTATTAAGTGTTGAATGTGAATGATATGTTGGCGGTATTTATAGTCAAACGGTATATACCGTGTAGCTTTAAAAAAACGCTGAACATAAAAACGTGACGCACAATCTATAAACGCAGGTAATAAAACACGCATGGACTGGTTAAAAAATCTCTTACACAGCTTACCGCTGGAAGCCATCAGTGACATTCTCGGTGAGATTGCTATTTGGTGGGGGCAGCTGGTAAAAGACGTGCCACCGGCCGACTTACCGATGTATGCGTATCTTGGCGGTGTCATTATCGTGTTGATACTTTGGGTACTAGTCGCTCGCGTATTGCCACGGCCATTAGGTGGTATGAGCTGGATGATATTGTTTGCCGTTCTGCTCGCTCCGGGGACTGCACTTGGTGATCCGAGTGTGATTGCACCGGCTAGTATCAGTGTCGTCTATGCGATTATGATGAAAGACACGGCTGGCGCGATTGCTAATTTGTCACCCATATTAGTAGTGCTGGTAGTAGGCTTGTTTGTTGGCTTTGTTTGGCAGCTCATTCGCGGAGCATTTGAGTCAAGTTTAGATAAAGCGCGTCGCCGTACTTCTGAGGATACGCAAGCTAATATGCAGCTGGCGACCGGTAACTATATGGCAGAAAGTGCGACTTTAACGGAAACCTCTGAATTAAATGACAAGTCTAACTTAATCCAGCAGCCCAATAGTACGCCTTTGGCAGCTAAACCTGAAACAGAGATCAGCTTAAAAAAAGGCAGTTCGAAAATAGATAGTATTTTCGCTAAAAAACGGGATGCAAAAAAACCTGATAAGCGGTAAAACGAGATTGAAATATCAATAAAGACAATGAGATTTTGTCTTTATTGATAAATAGAATAAAAGACACCGTGAGTGTCTTTTTTTATGCGTCATAAGTATTGTGAAGTTATTAGATCTATAAATTGCGTCTTTTTGACAGGTCTTGAGTATAAGGAATTGCGAACGCATGAGTATTTTGGCAATCAACAAGGCTGTGCTAACCTAAATGATTATTTATCATCCATCGATTACCTATAAACCTTTTATTACTCTTAAATCCTTTAACGTATAACAATAACTGAGATTTCATTATGACTACAACGGATAAAACGAAGAAAAAATTTACTGGTACACAAAGCTATATCGCTACTGATGATTTACAATTAGCTGTCAATGCGGCGATGACGTTACAAAAACCGTTGCTGATCAAAGGTGAGCCGGGTACCGGTAAGACATTGCTGGCTGAAGAGGTTGCTGAGAGTTTAGGTATGCCACTGATTACATGGCATATTAAATCGACTACCAAAGCAGAGCAGGGACTGTATGAATACGACGCGGTATCGCGTTTGCGTGATTCGCAAATGGGTGACGATAAGGTGTATGAGATTGGCAACTATATCAAACCGGGTAAGTTATGGGATGCCTTTACCAGTAAAGAGCGTAGCGTATTATTGATTGACGAGATTGATAAGGCGGATATTGAGTTCCCGAATGACTTGTTGCATGAGCTTGATAAGATGTCTTTTTATGTTTATGAGACGGGCGAGACCATTACCGCTGAGCAGCGCCCTGTGGTCATTATCACCTCAAACAATGAAAAAGAGCTGCCGGATGCATTTTTACGTCGCTGTTTCTTCCATTATATCGATTTCCCAGAAGAAGAAACCATGCGCCAAATTATTGAGGTGCATTTTCCTAATATTCAAGAAAAACTGGTCAATGATGCGCTCGATATTTTTTACAAATTACGTAACGTTCAAGGACTTAAAAAGCCGCCGTCAACCTCTGAATTGGTCGATTGGTTAACGCTATTGCTTGCTGATGATATGGCGCAAGCAGAATTAGAAGAAAACTTGCGTGGTGAAAAGTCTATTCCACCGTTATACGGTGCGCTGCTTAAAAACGAAGCCGATGTGAATCTATTGCAGCGTTTTGCCAATATGATGCGTCGTTAAGCGTAAGCTTTGCAGCGAAGATTGAAGCTTAGGCAAACGTTTAAATATTAATCATATCAGCCAATAAGTGATGCGACTCTTATGTTTATCAAACTATTCTATACCTTGCGTACTTACGGCGTGCCGGTCAGTACCCGTGAGCTACTTGACCTAAATGCCGCGCTTGAGCAAGGGCTGATGATGCAGCCAGTTCTCTCATCAAAGCAGGAAGATTCAGCATTGGCTACCTTTGCCAGCCGCGAAGATATGTACCGATTAATTCGGCTTTGTATGGTCAAAGACGAGCGCCACTTTGATAAATTTGATCGAGCAATGGCGGATTACTTTGAAGGCGTTGATAGTCTTGATATGGATGAGCTTATGTCTAAGCTGACTGACGTCCCTAAAGAGTGGCTCGACTTAAAATTAGATCCTAAAAACCTCACTGAAGAACAGCGTCGTCTGCTCAAAAAATATGGCTCGCTTGAAGAGTTGATGAAAGCGCTTGAAGAACGTTTAAAAGAGCAAAAAGAGCGTCATCAAGGCGGTAGTAAATGGGTCGGGACTGGCGGTACGTCGCCATTTGGCGCCTATGGCGATCATCCAGAAGGCGTGCGCGTTGGCGGTGAGTCGCGTAAACGCAGCGCAGCCAAAGTTTGGGAACAGCGTAAATACCGCAACCTCGATGACGATAGTCAGCTTGGTACCCGCCAAATTCAGATGGCACTACGCAATTTGCGCCAGTTTGCACGGACGGGCAGTGCTGATGAGTTAGATATTCATGAGACCATCAAGCGTACTGCGAAAAAAGGTGTGCTCGATATTCATATGCAAGCGGAGCGTCGCAACCGAGTTAAGGTGCTGATGCTGTTTGATGTTGGCGGTAGTATGGATATCCATGTTGAAGCACTAGAAAAGCTGTTTTCTGCGGCAAAGAATGAATTTAAAACTTTAGAGTTTTTTTACTTTCATAACTGTCTGTATGATTATGTTTGGAAAGACAATGAACGTCGCCATAGCGCACCGATGCCGACCTTTGAGCTGCTCAATAAATACGGTCGCGAATATCGCGTTATCTTCGTCGGTGATGCCTCAATGTCGCCCTATGAGCTTATGACAGTGGGCGGCAGTGTTGAGTATATGAATAATGAAGCGGGTATCGTCTGGCTAAAACGCATGCTTGCGCATTTTGATAAAGTCGCGTGGCTCAATCCTGAAGATCCAGCGTACTGGCAATATACCCAAACCATCGTTGAGATTAAAAAACTGTTTGATAATAAGATGTACCCTATGACTTTGCATGGCGTAGAAGAGATGACCAACTATATGGCGCGGTAGTGACGGTTTTGAGCATTACTGGACTCACTTCAGTCATAAATCACTTAATAAAAGTAGCCGTTATGATTCATAACGGCTACTTTTTAGTTTCAATGACGCCAATGATAACACCCATCTCTTTCTTATCGTGTTTATCGATGCTAGGCGCATACAATGCCGAAGCAATCCCGCCATCCAAAAATAAAGCATTTGGACACTTTAGATAATCTTTGAACAGCGCTGCAAACTGATAAAAAGTCACAGGCTCATCACTATTGACAAACTGTATGCTGCCATCGTTGCAAACGCCTGCGCCATTACGGAGCTTGGCTGATGCGCTATTGGGGTTAAACTGTGGGTGAATCTTATTATTGATAACCAGCATCGGCCCTGATTGAGTGGCATACCAAGGTTGTGCTTGACCGCTTTTTAGCTGCTCGTCTAAGGCGTTGCTTTCAGTGATTTGTACTGCGCCAGTCTTATCCCACCACATGACACCGTTGGGCAATAAGTGAAAGTTGCCGCCACCTTCTTTGAGATTTAACGAATGAATCTCTTTACCTTCAATGACGGTATAGCCGATAGGCGCGTAGTTCTCATCATACATGCCAGCGTTCATGGCAAAATTCAGCCTTTGGTTATCTGGTAAAGTCGTCAATAAGTTAGCAAAAGACAGCAATGGCTGAGTGCTATTAGGCTGCTGCCAAAACAGTTGTAATGAATAGTGTCCACTAGTGAGCGCTTCCGCTTTAACACTACAAACACTATAAGCAAATGGTGATTTCTGCGACTCACACGACCCGCTTTCTGTATTGCTATCAGTCACATTATTTTTTGTATCGTCTATTGGCTGACAAGCGCTAACACTTAATGCAATCAGCGCTACCGTCAGTAGAGAGGTGGGTGAATTAAAAATGGCGTTTAGCATCAATAACTTATCTTTTATCATAAGGAAAGATATCATAGGAACAGAGTTTGTCTATTTTAATCAGTCAATAGTGCTTAGTCGTCTGTAGGTGGAAATTCGCGAAAAGTATTATTGACGTTACCGATTAACTGTCCACCGTCGTTAATGTTAACAAAACTTCCAAGACCTTGTTCGGCTGTCGCACTGGTTTCTCGACCTTTATCACGCGAGTCTTTGTTATAAGCAATTAAGGCGTCGTTATTGGCTAAAAAGCTATCAGAATTTGCCATCACCCACATTTGATTAAATACGTCCGCGCGCGCACTATTATTAAGTAACGCTCCCTTATCGGTAAAATAAAAGAATTTAGACAATAGTTTAATCTGCCCGTCATCTAAACGGCGAGCAATATGATAAGGCTGCAATTGGCTTGGGTGTTGCAGACCAACTGCACCTACAATGCTGGCCAGTGATTTAAGCGTATTCTTATGGAAGCTTGCGACGCGATCAGCTTTGCTAGGCACATCAAGTGCCTTTTGACGATATGGGTCTTGCGTTGCAACACCGGTTGGGCAGGTATTGGTATGACATGAGCGCGATTGGATACAACCAACGGCAAACATAAAGCCACGTGCTGAATTACACCAGTCCGCGCCCAATGCAATCAAACGAGCAATGTCAAAGCCGGAAACGATTTTACCGCTGACACCGAGTTTGATTTTGTCACGGATACCGGCACCGACTAAGGTATTGTGCACCAATAAAAAGCCATCGACCATCGGCATGCCGACATTATCCATAAACTCTACGGGTGCCGCACCTGTACCGCCTTCAGCGCCATCAATAACGATAAAGTCAGGATAATTGTCGGCTTCAATCATTGCTTTAACAATCGCCATAAACTGCCAAGGCTGCCCGATACAAAGCTTAAAACCAACCGGTTTCCCCTCTGATAATTCACGTAGTTGTTGCCAAAACGCGACCAGCTCACGTGGATTACTAAAAGCTGAGTGCGAAGAGGGCGATACGCAATCCTGTCCCATCGGTACTTGGCGGGTATCGGCGATTTCTTGCGTAATTTTCTCTGCTGGTAGGACGCCTCCCTGACCAGGTTTCGCCCCTTGTGATAGTTTAATCTCTATCATTTTAACTTGTGGATCGACGGCCTTTTCGGCAAAAGATTGCGGATCAAAATGACCGTTGTCATCACGGCAACCAAAATAACCCGTGCCCAGCTCCCAAATCAAGTCGCCACCGAACTTACGATGATAAGGACTGATTGCCCCTTCACCGGTATCATGGGTGAAGCCGCCCATCTTTGCGCCTTGATTGAGCGCCATAATGGCGTTAGCGGACAAACTGCCAAAGCTCATCGCTGAGATATTAAACACCGACATATCGTGTGGCTGCTGACAACGCTCGCCACCAACAATGATACGAAAGTCTTTGTTTATGATCGGTTCACTGACAGCTGACTGCAAAAACCATTCTTTACCATGGGCGTATAAATTGTCTAAAGTACCAAAAGCATTGGTATCACTGACGTTTTTTGCACGTTGATAAACAAGTGCACGCTGCTGACGCGAAAACGGCACTTGTTCCTTATCATCTTCAAGTAAATACTGACGAATCTCAGGACGAAAATCCTCCAGCACGTAACGAATATGCCCAGCAACCGGATAGTTGCTCAATATCGCATGCTTCGATTGAATTAAATCATAAATACCCAAACCTACACCAATGCCACCAATAATAATCAGCCACCAGTTAAACAATAACAGCCCAGCTAAGAACAGCAATATAGTTGCGCCAAAAGTGCCATAGCGCAGCAGCATGCCAGTCAGATAAGGAGAGGAATTATGATGTTTAGGCTTTGGATTTAGATTGGTACGAGATTGGGGCATAGTAACGCTCAACAATAAGACATGAAAGTTAAAAAACGCACTAATTACGAGTAAAAATAAAAGTAACATACTCCAACTATCGATATAGATGATTTGGAAGTAAGCCAGCTTTATCTTAACTTATAATTAACGCGCATATTATACGCCTATGATATCACTGCATCGGTGTCATTGGGTAACAGTGTGCTAATGCGGGTTTTGCAGCCCAGTTATTTTAAGCTGTAACCTTTACCACTGTTTTTTTATTATCAATCACGTCAAAGGTAATCTCAACCGGTAAAAACTGTTTTATTAACCAAGCTTGAGTCTCAGTATGCTGACTAATGACGCGTGCAGTAAACTCACCGCCACCTGATAAAGCTAAAGGCAGCAGCAACTGGTCGGTTAGATACTCGTCAACTAATGCATCGGTTTTAAACAAGTAACGCTTCACCAAGCCTGCTAAGCGATTACCCATCTTTTCAGCCGAAGTACGTTTTTCTCCGAGCAAAGTAAATATTTCTTGATGACAGTGTTCGTTATTGTTAGTTTCACCAACTTTATGAGTTACTTTTGCGTAGCAAGTATTACCTTCACCGATACCGAGCAGTTTATGGCCTCTTGTGGTAATAAGGGTGTCGTCGATTCCAGATTCAACCAATACCGCTTTCGCGCTGGCAAGCTCACGTGTACCAATATCATATTCCAAATTGAGCACACTGGCGACTAGCTCTACGCTCATCATCTCACCACGTTCAATAATTTTGAAAGGCAACGAGTTAGCACGGCGTAAAAACGGCGTTATCGTTGCTTTGATGGTGCCACCGCCAACGGGCGCGAAGCCTGCTTGTAGACATTCAATATCTATTTGCATACCCAACTTAGTAAGCGCAGGAATAAACGCCTGTTGTAAGAAATCTGTGGTTGGTGCCAGTGGATTGTGGGTTCCACCTTTAATCGTTACGGTCGATTTTGAATGTTGATTGGTGTTAGCAAAGAGCAGAGCAGGTAATAGCGTTTGTAGCACCAGACTGGTACTGCCAGCCGAGCCAATATCAAAAGTATAATCACCTGACTTAATCGTATTTGGCGTAAAGCTAAAACTGCTGCTGCCTAAATCAGCGCCTGACACGTTGGCATCTGATATCGCTTGTGACGCTTGCACGCACATTAAATGTTGACGCATTAATCCAGGTTTAGATCGACCAGCACGGATATTGCTAATCTCAATAGGAATGCCCGTCAGCATAGATAGTGATAGGGCGGTACGGATAATTTGTCCACCGCCTTCGCCTGTGCTGCCGTCGATTTTTAGGGATTTAGTTTTTGATATTGGCATGATATTAGACTTTCTTATTTTTGGGGAGGCTTTTAGATTTTTTTAATGATGCTTATCGCATCAGGATAATTAAATAGGTTTTATAAAAATGGAAAGGTTAGAGCGCAATAAAAATAAAATTGAGACCGACTGTCATTGTCTGGTGGTAAGGTCTAAATGGTACTTTGTGCCTAGTGAAGTGTATGGGGCATGAGGTGTAAAAAAGACGTTTGCCCACAACGCGTGGCAGCCACTACAGTATATTTTCAACCCCCTGTTGTGGAAGTAAGGGGTCTGACACTCGCCCAGTCGGTTCCAAACGGGTAGTCTGCTTACTTACATTAAGCGCGCAGAGAATTCTGAAATTGGTTTTAAAAATAATTATTCTATCAGGTCAATTTGCCAGTTATTAGCTTGAATAACAATGTTAATCTTGCGAAGTTTCATGGCGATGTCATCGGCTTGCTTTTGTAATCCTGACACAGAAACTATAATATTCCATTTAATTTCACGATGGCTATAACGATCTGCTTCAGTCTGTGTCGCTTCAATGGCATCCACCAATAGCTTATGACGCATCTCTAATGTATCGCGCTCTACCAATAGCGCCAGCATTGACTGACCTTTATCGGTCTGAGCAATGGCATTAGTACGATGAATGCGCTCAATCAAAACACTTAGCTCCGTAATGATTTGACTGGCATCAATCATCAGCGTATTAGGATCTTCGCTTGGTGTATCGCCCTCTTGAACTTTGACATTGTTACGAATACGACCTTTAATCTGTGCTAGCTTTTTTTGCATATCGCTACGGATAAGTAGGGCTTCTGCGAGTTTCATTTTGGTTCTCTCTAAATGTTGATTTCATTTTAAATATATATTTTTCGCTCAATAAACTTGCTTTGAATTAAATTATCAGACATATCTTCAAGAGCTTCTTTCTCAGCTTTGATCCTAACTGCAAAGACGAAAGAGAAAATAGCTGAACGTGTCAATTGTAAAACATGCTCTGCGCTTTCAACAAATTCAGATTCTGGAATAAAAACTGGTTCTTCGTAATAAGCTAATGAATTTTCAATACTTTCAGGTTTTTCATTCTCGTAAACAAATACAAAACTATGTTCCAATGCATTCCGCCACTGCTTATAAAAACTAAGTTCACCTTCTAGGTTATGATTCAAACCGCAAGCTATGCTATATAAACCAATCAAGCCTTCATTATTATAAGCTTCGAACTTTTGAAGTCTGTCTTCGTCTTCAAGTTCCCAAAAAGTATGGAAATACGAAGGCCTGACTTTTCCTTTCTTAGTTTTAAGTTGTAAGTCAAACAACAAACCAATAGCGTTACCTATTTTATCTAGTACGCCAAAGCAAATCCTAAAAGCGGTACGAAGCTTTTCGATATTTGTTCCTAGTAACTCATTGTCATGCAACTCTGCATAGCAAGCATCATCGTCTATATTGTTATCTCTCTTAGCAACCTTATATTCGTATAACATTAGCCTAGCAAGTCCAAATTCCGATTTAAGCCTATTTAGTACCTTTTGCATTAGTAATATGAAATCTCCAGAAATCGCTCTAATAGACATTGGGATATTTAAATTATCACTTGCACTTCCGTAGCATTTGCAATATAAACCATGCTCACTAAGACTTAGGAAATTATCCAAACACCATTTTCTAAATTCTGATAAGGATTGGTATTCTTGCTCATCTAAGTGGCTATCATCTTCTATAGCTACTCCCATATCTAAACAATCTTTTTCGATATCACTATCTATTTTCTCGGCTCTTATGAGATAAGATTTTGCCCACTGAGGTGGTAATTTGTTAGATTTGCTAGCATTCCTAAAACCTAAAGCAATTTCTCTACCTTGTTTAATTGAAGAAGAGTTATTTATTCGACTTATCACACTCAAACACTCACTACGATTTGTCCAAACTTGTGGAATGTCTAAATTCATTGCGATAACTTGATCATACAAGGCTAACGCCTCGGGAAATCTATATTGCTTTTGCAGGTTTATAGCTAAATTAACAAGATATTCAGGTTGAGAGTCTACATCCTGCTTTCTACAAGACAAAATTGCTTTAAAAAATAGAGAGCTTACCTCTGCAAGTTGCTTTATTAGTTCTACATCGGTATCAAGTTGATCTCCAGATGAACTTTGAATTAAGTTGCTTTTTGCATTTCCCAGATTGTAGTAATAACTATCCCGAGTTAAAATGTTTGCAAAAACTTCGGACTCCATTATGTCAATACCTAGCTCAGATGCTTTATTATTTGACGCCATGTTGCCTAAATCAACGAACAACATTCCCAGCTTGTAAAGTGTGTAAGAGTATTGAGTATCATCTTTGTTTACTTCCTCACTCAAAATTGTCTCTATATCTAAACATAGTTTAAAACTTTGATTAAAGTTTCCTAGGTCAATCATTTTTGAAGCACTTTCAAGTTGAAAATTAATATTTTCAAAATTAATTTGCTCGTGACTTTTCATCAAAATATCCTTATTTTCTTAGAATATATTTTATGTCTAACTTAGCCTTTAACACAAACCACTTGCCTCAAAGTATGTACGATCTCTACCAAATCACTCTGCGCTTTCATCACGTCGTCAATATTCTTATACGCTGCTGGGATTTCATCAATCACGTCTACATCTTTGCGGCATTCTACGCCCTCCGTTTGGGCAATTTGATCGGCGACCGTGAAGACTTTTTTGGCTTCAGTACGTGACATCACTCGACCTGCGCCATGTGAGCAAGAACAAAACGATTCTTCGTTACCTTTGCCGCGGACGATAAAGGATTTCGCGCCCATCGACCCCGGAATGATACCGTATTCACCAACGCGGGCACGTACTGCGCCTTTGCGAGTGACAAAGATTTCCTCACCGTAATGCTCTTCTTTTTCCACATAGTTGTGGTGACAGTTCACCGCTTTTACGGCGGCATTAAACGGCTTGTTAATGATTTGACGTAGCGCCTTGATGGCTTTTTCCATCATGATCTCACGGTTCTTAAAGGCGAATCGCTGCGCCCAACCGACCGCAAACCAGTAATCATCAAAATGCTCTGTGCCTTCCGCAAAGTAGGCCAAATCTTTGTCAGGCAGGTTGATAAACCACTTGCGCATATCTTCACGTGCCAGCTCAATAAAGTAGCGACCAATAGCATTACCGACGCCACGAGAGCCTGAGTGCAGCATAATCCATACTTGATTGGTCTCATCAAGACATACTTCCACGAAGTGATTGCCTGTGCCAAGCGTACCCAAATGATTGAGATTGTTGGTGTTTTTAAGCTTAGGATGCTTTTGAGTCAGATAATTAAAATCATTGACCAGCGTTCCCCAACCATCCGTTACACTATTATCAGGGTTTGACCACGCACCAACATCACGACGTGAACCGCGTCCACGAGTTTTACTACGTCCATGAGGAATCGCTTTTTCAAGTTCGGTACGTAGACCCAGCAAATTATCAGGCAAATCATTCGCGGTCAGCGTCGTTTGTACGGCCATCATCCCGCAACCGATATCGACACCGACCGCCGCTGGGATAATGGCTTCTTTGGTCGGCAGCACCGTACCGATAGTCGCGCCAATCCCGACATGGACATCAGGCATTACCGCGAGCCACTTATAAATAAACGGCATTTGCGAGGCTTTAATCAATTGGTTATGAGCTTTAGGATCGACAGGTACACCCTTTGTCCAAAGTCGAATAGGGGTTCCGCCGTCCTGAATAATATTATGAGTGGTAGGTTGCATCGCACTTTCCTTATATTTAAAAATATAATTTATCATTGAATAATCTGTACTTTATATAATGCTAGGAGTATGCCAAGTCTTGATAATTGAAGCTATTAATATCCAAGATACTGATATTGTTAATTTAAATTATTAATTTTAGTTGTGTAAGAAGTTTGGCTAAATATACTATAGTGTTGGTTTATAGAAAATATTCTATTCTAATAGAATTTAAGATATAATTTTGTTTAGCGATAATTCAAACTATATATGAATTATCGATGCTTAATGAACCAAACTATCTTTTACATTTTAATCTAGTGAATTTAGCTACCATATTAACTAAACCAAACTTGCTATTATCAACACTAACCAACTGTATAAACCACAAGGAGATAAAAATGGGTGCTGAAAGTTATCGGAGTGTCACAAAATACCAAGAAGATACCGAGCAAGCATTAAGCGATTTACAACAGCAAATATTTGCAGCAGGAGAATATCGCTACAGTGAGGATGCTGAAGCTGGTGATATCGATGAGGCACGCGAGTTTGCAGCCGAGGACGGTACGAAATCTGTGTTAGATATCTATGGGATTAGTGATGAACCTACAATGGCTCATGCAGCGTTAGTGACCGATGATGAAGCCAGATCATGGTTTGGTTGTACGGAAATCGATGAAAAAGATATACATAAGATTGATGATTGCAGCGATTTTTGGACAAGTATGGATAGGGGCGAGGCGCGCTATTTAATTTTATATAAAGATGGTAAGCCTTCGCAGTATTATTTTGCTGGGCTATCTTTTGATTAATTTGAGCCTAAATATTATTAAGCGATTGAACACTAAATGCGTAAAAATAAAACCGCCGTCATCGGATTTCTCGGAACCACGCTAGATAATGGCTTTAATGATAAACGTTGGCAGCGTTGGCGACCGACGGTTAGCCTAGGTTTGCATGATGAGTTACTGGTTGATGAGCTGCATATCTTATATAGCACCCGTGATAAGCGGTTGTTTAAGATAATAGTTGATGATATTGCACAGGTCAGTCCGCAGACTAAAGTGATTGGTCACCATGTCTCGTTATCTAGTCCGTGGGATTTTGCGGAAGTCTATGCTGAGCTATATGACTTTGCGGCAGCGTTTGATTTTCAAGATAATACGGACTATTTGCTGCATCTGACTACGGGCACGCATGTAGCACAGATTTGCTGGTTTTTATTGGTAGAGGCGGGCTTTATTCCAGCAGATTTGCTGCAGACGTCTCCTTGTCCGAGACCAGATCAAGCGGATCCGCAAGGTCGCTATCAAGTCATAGATTTGGACGTGTCGCGATATGATGGTTTACGTGCACGCTTTGAGGCGGAAAAACAGCAGCATTGGCAAACCTTGCAAGCCAATCTGGTTACCCAAAATGCTGCTTATCAACAGCTCATATCCGATATCGAAAAGGTGGCTACGCGCTCAACTGCGCCGATACTATTGATGGGTGCAACAGGGGCTGGCAAGTCGCAATTGGCTAGCCAAATTTACGCGCTAAAGAAAGCCAAAGCGGATAACTCCGTTCAAAATAAATATGCGTTAAATAAATTTGTCGAAGTCAACTGCGCCACCTTGCGCGGTGATACGGCAATGAGTGTGCTGTTCGGTCATGTCAAAGGCGCATTTACGGGTGCAGCTTCAAATCGTGATGGGCTATTAAAATCAGCTGACGGTGGCTTGCTATTCTTAGATGAAATCGGTGAATTGGGACTTGATGAGCAAGCGATGTTATTAACCGCATTAGAGGAGCAGCGCTTTTATCCACTCGGTAGTGATACGTCGATTAACGTCTCGTTTCAGTTGATGGCAGGAACCAATAAAGACTTGCGACGAGCGGTTGCTAATGGCGAGTTTCGTGCCGATTTATTTGCTCGACTCAATACGTGGACGTTCTTTTTGCCATCGCTGAAAGATCGTCTTGAGGATTTACCCGCAAATATTGATTATGAGCTGGCACGCCTTGGTAGTGAGCAACAGCAGCAATTTCGCTTTGAGCCAAGCGCACGGCAGTTATACGAAGACTTTGCGATGAGTCGCGAGGCAACATGGCAAGGAAACTTTCGGGATTTGACCGCCAGTATGATTCGCCTGACCACGCTGGCTGAAAGTAAAGTTATTAGGGTAGAGGATGTGCAAGTAGAGATTGAGCGTTTGTCCAATCTTTGGGGCTTGCCTGACCATTTTAATAGCATGGCTAATAATAGCCTAAGTAGTTTTAACTCTGACTCTAGTTTAGCGTTAGACAGGCATTTAATTGAAACCACAAGTCAGAATACTTTAGATAAATATCTTGATAAAGATATCCTTATGAAGGTTGATACATTCGATGCGGTACAACTGGCCTATGTCATTGAGGTTTGCATCCAGCATAAGAATCAAGCAGCCGCCGGTCGTTATCTTTATGCTCAAACGCGTGATAAGCTGAAAAGTCCCAATGATAGCGATCGTTTGCGTAAGTACTTAATGAAGTTTGGGCTTAAGTTTGACGAGCTGATTCGATAAACTAATGTAATGGTTTGGTTTGGTTTGATGAGCTGGTTTGACGGATTTTTTTAATAAGTTAGGCTGATTTTTTTAATCATTACTTTCTATCTCATGTGCTAGCATTTAGAACTGAGAGAAAATTCTCACTATTTATTGTTCAGGATAACTGAAGCTAAGGAGAACTATATGGCAAATTCCACCAAATCACGCTTTGATTGGGAAGACGCGTTTTTATTGCGCGACCAATTAACCGAAGAAGAGCGCATGGTTACTGACAGCGCACGTCAATTTTGTCAAAAAGAGCTAATGCCTGGAATCATTCAGGCCAATCGCCATGAGCAGTTTGATCGTAATATTATTCGTCAGATGGGTGAGATGGGGTTTCTTGGTGTCACTATCGAAGGCTACGGATGTGCAGGCTTGTCGAGTGTCGCTTATGGTTTAATTGCCCGTGAGGTAGAAGCCGTAGATTCAGGCTATCGTTCAGCAATGAGCGTGCAGTCAAGCTTGGTCATGCATCCGATTTGGGCGTATGGCACTGAAGAGCAGAAAGAAAAGTATCTGCCTAAGTTGGCTAGTGGTGAGTATGTCGGTTGCTTTGGTCTAACCGAGCCAGATTCAGGATCGGACCCTGCTTCGATGTTAATGCGCGCACGAAAAGTCGCTGGCGGTTATGAGCTGACGGGTAATAAGATGTGGATTACCAACAGTCCTATCGCTGATGTGTTTGTCATTTGGGCGAAAGATGATACAGGTGAGATTCGTGGTTTTGTCTTAGAAAAAGGTATGAAAGGCTTGTCCGCTCCTAAAATTGAAGGTAAGTTCTCATTGCGAGCATCAGTTACTGGTGAGATTGTCATGGATAAAGTATTCGTCCCTGAAGCCAATGCTTTTCCAGATATCCGCGGTCTCAAAGGCCCGTTTGGTTGTTTAAATAAGGCGCGTTACGGTATTGCATGGGGCTCGATGGGCGCAGCTGAATTCTGCTGGAAAGCTGCCCGGCAATATACTCTTGACCGCATTCAATTTGACCGTCCGCTAGCAGCAACCCAATTAGTACAGTTAAAACTTGCTAATATGCAAACAGAGATTACCCTTGGCTTACAAGCGGCGCTACGTGTTGGACGTCTAATGGATGACAATAAAGCCACGCCAGAGATGATTTCAATGATTAAGCGTAACAATTGCGGTAAGGCGCTGGATATTGCTCGCGTTGCCCGTGATATGCATGGCGGTAATGGTATCTCTGATGAATATCACGTCATCCGCCATGTGATGAACTTAGAAGCGGTGAACACTTATGAAGGCACGCATGATATTCATGCGCTTATCTTAGGTCGCGCGCAGACTGGCATTCAAGCTTTTTCATAACTGCTAGCCAAGTTTTATGGCGTTATAGTTAATAGTTACATGCATAAGGTGATTGGAAGTATAGTCAGTCCTAAATAAAAGAAATACAAACATTATAATGTGCTACTGGTATCAATTTTTCTTACTTGCTGTGCTTACGCAGACAGAGGCTGCGAATAATTAATCCCAGCAGCACTGTATTCTCTTAAAAGTAGAACCACTACATAAAGATAAAAGAATTTGTTCTTAGGTGTATTAGCAAAACGTTATAACAGTAATGCTTAACTTAGAATGGTGATAGAAGTGTTAGTGAGGGTTGCGAATGGCTTCTTATCGTTCTTATAATAATAGTTGTTAATATTATCTGTAATCATTAATTGACGAATAACTATAAATAAGCCCAGCGCCAAGGAGCGTTAACATGTCTAAAAATACATTAAAGCTATCAAATCCAGATTTACTCAAACAACAATGCTTTATTAAAGATGGCTGGCACGCTGCCAGTGATGCCGCGACTATCGATGTGAGCAATCCTTTTAACGGTGAGGTTATTGGTAACGTCCCAAGTCTTACTGAGCAAGATGTTAAAGATGCTGTCGCTTATTCTCATAAATTACAGGTTAGTTGGGCAGCAAAAACGGCGCAAGAGCGTAGTGATTTGCTACAGAAATGGGCCGATCTCATTGATGATAATAAAGAAGATTTGGCGATTATTATGACCGCTGAACAAGGCAAGCCATTGACCGAGTCGCGCGGTGAGATTGGTTATGCCAACAGCTTTATCCGCTGGTTTGCAGAGGAGGGTAAACGCGTCTACGGTGATGTCATTCCTGCTACCAAGTCGCAGCTGCGCCATGTCATTATAAAACAGCCTATCGGTGTTTGCGCGGCAATCACGCCGTGGAACTTCCCAGCGGCTATGATTACTCGTAAGGCGGCTCCGGCATTAGCTGCTGGCTGTACCATGATTATCAAACCTGCTACTGCCACGCCATTTTCTGCCTTAGCACTTGGCGTATTGGCTGAGCAAGCAGGCATCCCAGCCGGTGTCATCCAAGTAGTTACTGGTAAATCCTCAGTTGTCGGTGATATTTTAACCGGTGATGCACGTATTCAAAAGTTATCATTTACTGGCTCTACTGAAGTAGGCCGTAAATTGATGGCGCAATGTGCGCCTACGGTTAAAAAACTATCTTTAGAATTAGGTGGCAATGCGCCATTCATTGTATTTGATGATGCTGATTTAGAAAAAGCCGCTGAAGGCTTAATTGCCTCTAAATTTCGTAATGCTGGTCAAACCTGTGTTTGTGCCAATCGTGTTTATGTGCAAGACAGCATTAAAGATAAGTTTTTAGACATCTTTGTCAAAAAGGTAGAAGCGTTAAAAGTTGGTAATGGCATGGATGAAGGCGTTGATATTGGCCCTTTAATCAATAAAGATGGCTTAGAGAAAGTCCAAGCATTACTAAAAGATGCGCTTGCTAAAGGGGCAACCATAGTCACTGGCGGTGATAAAAACGATGCTTCAGCGCTTAGCTTTAATCCTACAGTGATTACTAACCTTAGTAGCGATATGGATATTGCCAGTGAAGAAATATTCGGTCCTATCGCCTCAATATTTACCTTTGAGACCGAAGAACAAGCTATTCAAGCCGCTAATG
The DNA here is from genome assembly GCF_049295055.1 of Psychrobacter sp. GTDB lineage: Bacteria > Pseudomonadota > Gammaproteobacteria > Pseudomonadales > Moraxellaceae > Psychrobacter. The sequence goes on from NZ_JBAQQF010000053.1 coordinate 86,018, forward strand.
ATACTATTTATGGGCTCGCTGCTTACTTCTATAGTAGTAACTTTGCACGCTCGTGGCGCGTAACAGAAAGTCTTGAGTACGGCATAGTGGGGCACAATACCGGCATGATATCGACCGAAGTGGCGCCATTTGGCGGTGTAAAGCAGTCTGGCTTTGGTCGTGAAGGTTCTAAATACGGTATCGAAGAGTATGTCGTAACTAAATACTGGTGCTCTGACATTAGCTAATAGGGTTTATCGTAAAACTGATCACTTTTTCTAATAAAGAACATATAATTCTAGGGTAGTAAACCAAAAGATTTTTATAAAAAAAGCCTAACGTTTAATGCTAGGCTTTTTTTGGCATACTGATAGCTGGCAGGTTATAAAAGCTCACTAGTTGAAGATTCTTCATCAAGACTTTTATCTTTTAGTACTAAAGAGTCAGGATGCTTTGGCAGTACTTTTTCAGGGTCGATGGGTTCAGTAGCTATAATTTTAGGATCTAAAGATTTCGTTGCTGGTATGCGTTCATTTTTGCCAGTGGTTTTATAACCAATAACTTTATCATCATTGGTTTTATAATTAGTGCCTTTATCAATCGCTTTCTTTTTAAGAATAATGGACGGAGTAGGCTGTTGAGTAACTAAGCGCTCGGATGGTTTATTAAAAGGTTTCATTATCGGTTTAAGGCTTTTTTTAACTCGTCTTACGGCGGCCGCATCAGCTTGTACCTGTTCTTCTGCTAGCGATTTTTCATACAAACCTTTGTACACAGTAAGGGTTTCTTCAATCATTTCACGCATAGTGAATTTATTGGTCATCTCAGGGCGAGTGACGCTTTCTAACTGGTTTCTTACTGCTTTACAGAGCGCATGGGCATTGTATTTCTTGACCAACCCTTGTGGGTATAAGGGCTGCAAGATTTCGCTAAAGGCGGCTTGATCCCAGCCAATCACAGGCGTACCTAAATGAATGGCTTGCAGGGCGTTAATACCGATTGATTCAGGCTCGTTAGCAAGCGCCAACACGATATTGGCCGCTGATAACCACTCACGCATATCGTTACGTTTACTACCTACATAGGTAATGCGTTTAGAAAAACCTAAAGTATTGCTGCGTTGGCGAAAGTCTTCATGTGCGACATCACCAGGTCGATAATCCTCATCCATAATAATGACATGAATATTCGGGAAATCTGCTTCTAAATTACCCAAGATGTCAATGAGCCATTCTTGTCCATATTCCTTACCAATAATGGTGGGGAATACCAGCCATTTTTTATTTTCAAGCTCAGGATATTCAGCAAAGGTGTAGCGCAGCCAATATACCGATGGATTATGGCGATAAGGATAACGGCGCGTATCAATACCGCGATAAATCCGCTTAATCACTTTAGGATCAAGGTCTTCACGGCGTAGGCCTTTTTTAAGGTAATCGGTCACACTATCAGACACGGTAATGATGGTATCAACATCAAGCAATGCTTGTGAATATTTATTAATAGGATAAAAACCATACATGGTTGAGACAAGCTTAGGTCGACGTTTCACACGCGCACGGCGCAGTGCTAAATGTAATATCCATGCAGGTGTACGCGAGTGCACATGAATGATATCAGGGTCATATTTTTCGATCAGACGACGCAGCGGCGCGACTTGTAGTAATGACAACCAAGACTTTTTATTCATATATAGCTGGTGGTAATTATTACCATCACGCTTTAAACGCCTGACCAAATCATTGTCTTCATCAGCACTAGAGATAATGATTGAAGTATGCTCATTTTTGACCAATGCGCGTCCAAGATGAAAAATACCGCGCTCGGATTCATCATGCTTTAAAGACGATAGTAAGCGCATAACTTTCATAATGGCGTAGGTCACTGGTTTAGAATATTAAGTTGCTATTGTCAGTTAAAAGTCGCTAAAACTCAACCATCAAGATAAAAACATAGCGTTAGATAGTTGGTTTTTCTAAAGAGAGTTGAAACAGTGTTATACATGAAGGCTTTAAGTAAGTGATAAAACGATTAGCGACGTTTTTGTAGATGCTCGGCATTCGGCAGTACTTGTTTTTCGCTGAGATATTTCCAATAGCGCTGCGGCAAATATTGCTTATGCAAGCGCGGATTTTTACGCTCTTTAATATTGACGTTGGTAAAGTAACCTTGCCAAAATTTTTGATAACGAAGTTCGTCCTCGCTATGAATGCTGGCAGGATTACGCAATACCGCATCATCAAGGTCAGTGATGGTTTGCAAAGCGGCAGGGCGCGAGGGTGTACTTAGACTTTTGTCATAATAAATACCAAAACCGCGACGGATATCATAAATTGCCCAATGTTGATCTTGATAACGCTGGCGAAAATGCTCACCAATCAATGGCAATACATTAAAGTCAGGCTCCACGCGCGCAAAATAGATATCATCAACCGTATGCTCAAAGCGCACAAATGCTTCCATACGATGCTTCTCACGACCAACGGACTTGACCGTTTGTACCAGCTCTAAAACATTCAGATTGCCTAAATCGTCCATAACAGAACGACTCGGGTAGTCAATGGCGTATTTTACCACTCGAAACAAGATGCTACCGATATTATATTTCTCTGATAAAAATCCCCATAGGATATTGCGCAACCCTGAGCGACCTAAGAGTGTATTCAGTTTTACTAGCACTCGCTCAGCTTTGTCGCCATCAGTATCAACGCTGGTCGCTTGAGCAATTAATGAGGGTACATAACAATCTTGTGCCGTTAATTGAAGCGATACATCGTCTTGTAATTTGTGGGCGTAGACATAAGACACAGCACTGAGCCAACCTTCAAAACTTGGCTCATAAAGTACGATACTTGGCGTCAATTGACCCACAGGATACGTTGCACTCTGGGTAAGCTCCGATATCGGTTGCGACATTATTTATCCTAAGATAGCTTTAAAAAGTATGACTTTTAAAATATAACTTTATGTTTTAAAAGCCCTTTACTGATAGTAGGTCTAAAATAAAGACAGCTGTCCGCTACGTTGATCTTTAAATTTTGTCTGCGTTTGTGCTAGTACGTATTGACGAAAGTTATCACGGGTTAGATGAGCAAGGTGCTCGTTTTTACCGGTAGTAGCGATGAAGTATTTAGCACGATTGACCGCTGCACCCATTTTCTTCAAATGATAAAGTGTCAATTGATTAAACTTGCGTGCTTTGATAATTTTTTTAGCCGTTTTCGTACCGATACCGGGAATACGCACAATCATTTCATAAGTGGCGGTTTGAATATTGACCGGGAAATGCTCACGATGGCGGATTGCCCACGCCAGCTTCGGGTCACAGTCCAAATCTAGAAACGGCGAGTCTGGTTCAACAATCTCGTGCGCACCAAAACCATAAAAACGCATCAGCCAATCGGCTTGATAGAGACGGTTTTCCCGCACCATCGGTACAGGCGTGCCAATGGCTGGCAAGCGATCATCAGATAACATTGGCACATAGCCAGAGTAGTAAACGCGCTTAAGATCGTATTGTTTATAGAAATGACTCGATAACTGAATGACTTGTAAATCGGTCTCATTGCTAGCGCCAACAATCATCTGACTGGTTTGACCGGCAGGTACAAATTTAGGCGCTTTTTTATGGGTTTTACGACTTTCACGAATGGTAATGATTTCTTCTTTTACGGTTTCCATCGGCGCTTTTAGCTGCTCGTGCGATTTTTCTGGTGCGAGTAAAGCAAGGCCAGATATTGTCGGAATCTCAATATTAACACTTAAACGATCAGCATAGAGTCCTGCCTCGAGTAATAACTCCTTTGAGGCACCCGGAATGGTTTTTAGATGGATATAACCATTAAAACGCTCACGGGTACGTAGTATCTTAGCTACTTCGACCAGTCGCTCCATCGTATAGTCGCCACTTTTAAAAATACCAGAGCTGAGAAATAGCCCTTCGATGTAATTACGCCGATAGAATTGCATGGTTAAATCAACGACTTCCTCGACACTAAAAGCTGCGCGCGGGGTGTCGTTACTCTTTCTAGAGGTGCAGTAAGCGCAGTCGTAAATACAATGATTGGTCAGCAGGATTTTGAGCAAACTGACACAGCGGCCATCTTCGGTATAGCTGTGACAGATACCAGATTGCGAGGCATCACCGAGACCACCGCCTTGGTTTTTGCGCGTGCCAGCGGAGGAGGAACAAGAGACATCATACTTCGCCGCATCAGCTAAGATATTGAGCTTGCCTTGCAGTCTTTCATAATTGATGGTTGCCATAAGCAGTATTTACTATGTCAGTAATGAAAGACTATTTTAACAAAATTAGTGATAAGTCTTTGTATTTAAGAGTGAAATTATAGAAGTGTACGACAACGGTTGTCGCCTGCTAGCTATTCGTAACCCTCAAAGAATAGTTTGTATTTAGATATTATTGGACATAAAAAAAGTCCTGCATAAGCAAGACCTTTGGTAAAACTATTGAATAGGGTGCGCCGCTATACGAAGCAATAATTATTGAACTTTAGCGCGTATAACCACCGTTTGTGCTGCATTGGGGTTAAGATTGACTAAGTTCCACTTAAGACCAGAGTAATTCTCTTGGACAACCACCGTATTACCGACTTGCTGGATGGTTTGATAGCTGTCACCACCAGTGGTTGCAAGTGTTGGTAGCGGACTGTTCAATGACACCAATCTCACGCCATTTGGTAAAGATACCATGGCATTGATATCAGTTACCGGCTGCGCTGTGGTATTAGTATAAACGGTATGATACTCAATAATATCACCAGGAGCGATATGGTTAGCTGGTACTGCTATTTCACGTCCATCGCTATTTTTGAGGATTTTCATAACCTTGGTTTGTGCATTGACCACATCAGGTGTACTAAAAGTTGGTTTTAGTTGTAAGGCATCTATAGTGGTTATTGTAGTTACTTGATTAGTCACTGGTTGAAGCACTGATTGATTAGCAATGACTTGAGTAGTCACAGGTGCATTAATGACTGGCAGCTGAGTAACAGGAGTGACAGGCAATACTTGTGTCACCGTACTCATAGGCACCGCTATTACGTCAACACGGCTGCTTTGATTGGTTATCTGATTGGTCACAGGTACGCTAGTAACGGTCGCACTCCCTTGAGTCACAACAGTATTAATAGCGCCTTGGCGCACCACGTAGCGCGGTATATTAGTAACCTGCGTCACAGCAAACGGCATTCCATCTTGCATACCAATGCTATTAGGTGTAGCGGTGATAACAGCTGTTTTACCATCAGAATACTGCTCGACTACGGTGGTACTGCCACCCGTAGATGGTAGAACAGTCACCTCAGTAGCGGCATTGGCTGAGGACATAGCCAGTACAGTGCCTGCCAACAGTGCGGATATTGCCGTGAATGTAGCTGTTTTTTGCATCACACCTGATGAATGATTAGTAGTGTTGGTCATAGTAAAGTCCTTTAAAATTATAATAAGTAAAACAAAAATAGAGAGTAGTGAGATAAGAAAACCCTCGTTAATTGACACTACAAAGCAGGTCAAATAACGAGGGCAATAGTACTGAACTGATAATAAACAGCCAAGCAATATCAGCTATCTATCAAAGCATGCTATCAAACTATAAAATTACCGATTTATCCGTCATTATTTTAATGAATAGCTAAGCACTCGCCCAGTCATTTCAACTCAACAATTATGCGCTAAAACGAATTGAGTAAAATAGCAGCGTTGTGTAACTGCTGTCATATAAACGACGACTCTTTATGTGCTTTACTTTATCTGACTTTTAAGAAAATCACTATTCGACTCACTAGTAAAAGCTTATTAGATTAATCATAAATGACTTTCATGATTTCGTATTCGACCACGCCTTTAGGCGTTTCAATACGTGCTTCATCGCCTTCAGATTTACCGATAAGACCACGAGCAATCGGCGAGTTCACAGAGATTTTACCGGCTTTAAAGTCCGCTTCATCATCGCCAACGATTTTGTATTGTTTTTCTTCTTCAGTGGCCATGTTTTCAATAACGACGCTCACGCCGAATATCACACGACCGTCTTTTGGTAAAGTCGCAGGATCGATCACTTGGGCACCGCCAAGCTTGGCTTCGATATCACGGATACGCGCTTCACAAAATCCTTGCTGTTCACGAGCAGCATGATATTCAGCGTTTTCTTTTAAATCGCCGTGTTCGCGTGCTTCAGCAATAGAAGCAGTGATGCGTGGACGGTCAATACTTTTTAACTGCTTTAATTCCGCTTCTAAAGCGGCATGTCCTTGCGGAGTCATGGGATAACGTTGCATGTTTTTTCCTTAAACCAATAACACCACACCATCTCCTAGTGAATAGTGAGATGGTGTCAGTGTTGTTGCAATGGGTATAAAATATAAAAAGAGTAATGGTTAAGACTGCGTAATAATTAAGTTGGCTATTATTTATGAAGTTATTTCACCGCAATTCAATAATAGGTGCACTTAAGCTTACGTAATAAAAAGCATAGTCGCAGTTTAGCCACTATGCTTTTTAGGTCTATCATTATAAAGATGTTGTTTTTCAAGCATTGTTGTCATCTTAAACAATGAGCAATGCTTGAATAAGCTTTTAGGCAAGCCTATCGGTTATGCTTAATTTACTGAAATTCTTCAGGCAAGTCAATAGAGCTAGACAATAGACTTTGCTTGTTCATGTAAATCTTGTAGTTTATAAACCTCAAATGGCAAGTCAATCGCATAAGATTTACAAACAGCATCTGCCGCGCCTAAAGTGGTGACGTAGAATACTTTACCTTGTAGCGCGCTACGGCGGATAGAGAATGAATCCTCTTGTGCCTGCTTGCCTTCGGTCGTGTTAATAATCATATCGATTTTGCCATTTTTCAAGGCATCAACGATGTGCGGGCGACCTTCGGTAACTTTATTAATTTGCTTACATTCGATGCCGTTTTCCGCCAGTACTTTTTGGGTGCCAGTGGTCGCGACAATGTTAAAGCCGAAGTCGATTAGCTGACGGGCGATAGGCGCAACTTGTTCTTTATCGCTATCACGTACAGAGATAAAGACGGTTTTGGTCTCGCCTTCAGTTGGTAGACCGGGCAGACGCTCATTACTACCGATGACGGCTTTATAGAAGGCTTCGCCAAAGGTTTTGCCAACGCCCATGACTTCGCCGGTTGATTTCATCTCAGGGCTCAAGATTGGGTCAACACCCGGGAATTTGGCAAACGGGAAAACCGCTTCTTTAACGGCAAAAAACGACGGTACGATTTCAGTAGTAAAGCCTTGGTCTTTTAGCGACGTGCCAGCCATACAGCGAGCCGCGATTTGTGCTAATGAGATACCAATACATTTAGATACGAAAGGTATGGTACGCGCAGCACGTGGGTTCACTTCTAAGATGTAAACTGTTTCACCTTTTACCGCAAACTGAACGTTCATCAAACCGATAACGCCCAGCTCTTTTGCCATGGCGACAGTTTGTGCGCGCATGACATCACACAATTCTTCTGATAGCGAGTATGGCGGCAATGAACAGGCTGAGTCACCAGAGTGAACACCAGCCTGTTCGATATGCTGCATGATACCGCCAATTACCACATCCGTACCGTCGCTAACACAGTCGACATCGACTTCGATGGCATCGTCTAAGAAGCGATCTAATAATACTGGCGCTTCGTTTGATGCTTGTACGGCGGTACGTAGGTAATGTCTGAGCTCATCTTCGTTATAGACAATTTCCATCGCGCGACCACCGAGTACATACGATGGACGTACCACTAACGGATAACCAACGTCTTTAGCTTTGACCAAACCGTCTTCTAAGCTGGTCGCCAAGGCATTGGTTGGTTGAATAAGATTCAACTGATGAATCATATGCTGGAAGCGTTCGCGATCTTCAGCGCGGTCAATCGCATCAGGGCTCGTACCAATGATTTTGACGCCAGCGGCTTCAAGAGCACGGGCTAGTTTCAATGGCGTTTGTCCACCGAACTGAACAATGACGCCATCAGGATTTTCGATACGGACAATCTCTAACACGTCTTCAAGCGTGATTGGCTCAAAGTAGAGACGATCAGAGGTGTCATAATCGGTTGAAACCGTTTCAGGGTTACAGTTGACCATGATGGTCTCATAGCCGTCTTCGCGCATGGCGAGTGCAGCATGTACACAGCAATAGTCAAACTCGATACCTTGACCGATACGGTTAGGACCGCCACCGATAACCATGATTTTCTTGTTATTCGTTGGATTGGCTTCACATTCGCTATCGTATGTTGAGTACATATAAGCGGTGCTAGTAGCAAATTCTGCGGCACAAGTATCGACGCGCTTATAGACTGGATAAACATTTAGGTCCCAACGCTTAGTGCGTAGCTGCTTTTGTGAGACACCAAGCAGTTTGGCTAAACGCAAATCTGACAAACCTTTACGTTTAAAGCCACGCAAGTTCTTTTCAGTTAAGCCACCGAAGCCTAAGGCTTTAACGGTCGCTTCAGTTTTCACGATATCTTCAATTTGTACCAAGAACCATGGGTCGATTTTGGTTAAATTAAATACCTCATCGACGCTCATGCCAATACGGAAAGCATCGGCAATATAATAGATGCGCTCAGGCGTTGGAATGGTCAAGCGATTGGTAATATCGCTGCGTGCTTTTTCAATGCTTACTTTTGATAAGTCAATTTGCTCGTCAAAACCATCATTACCTGTTTCCATGCCGCGTAATGCTTTTTGCATCGACTCTTGGAAGTTACGACCGATAGCCATGACTTCACCAACCGACTTCATTTGCGTTGATAAAACATTATCGGCTTGTGGGAATTTTTCAAAGTTAAAACGAGGTATTTTAGTAACGACATAATCAAGCGCAGGCTCGAAGCTGGCTGGTGTTTTACCACCGGTAATGTCATTTTGTAATTCATCTAGCGTGTAACCAACGGCTAACTTGGCAGCGATTTTAGCAATTGGGAAGCCAGTCGCTTTTGAAGCAAGCGCTGAAGAACGTGAGACGCGTGGGTTCATCTCGATGACGACCATACGACCAGTATCAGGGTTGATACCGAACTGGACGTTTGATCCGCCTGTTTCAACACCAATCTCACGTAATACTGCCAATGAGGCATTACGCATGATTTGGTATTCTTTGTCTGTCAGCGTTTGTGCTGGCGCAACGGTGATAGAGTCACCGGTATGTACGCCCATTGGGTCAAAGTTTTCAATCGCGCAGATGATAATGCAGTTGTCGTTTTTGTCACGAACCACTTCCATCTCGTATTCTTTCCAACCAATCAATGACTCATCGATAAGTAGTTGATGGTTGGGTGATAAGTCAAAGCCGCGCTCGCAAATCTCGATAAATTCATCGCGGTTATACGCGATACCGCCACCTGAACCGCCCATGGTAAATGACGGACGAATGATACATGGATAGCCCATTTTTTCTTGGGTGATAAATGCTTCTTCCATCGTTTCAGCGGTTTCAGCGCGCGGACATTCAAGACCGATACGCTTCATTGCTTTATCAAATAAGTTGCGGTCTTCTGCCATTTCAATAGAATCTTTGGTCGCGCCAATCAATTCGCAGTTATACTTGGTCAATACGCCATGCTTGTCTAGTTCTAAGGCACAGTTTAGAGCGGTTTGTCCGCCCATCGTTGGCAAGATGGCATCAGGACGTTCTTTGGCAATGATTTGCTCAACCGTCTGCCAAGTAATCGGTTCGATATAAGTGGCATCTGCCATGGCAGGGTCGGTCATAATGGTTGCAGGGTTAGAGTTAACCAAGATGACGCGGTAGCCTTCTTCTTTTAGCGCTTTACACGCCTGTGCGCCTGAATAGTCAAACTCGCACGCTTGCCCGATGACGATAGGGCCTGCGCCAATGATAAGAATACTTTTTATGTCGGTACGTTTTGGCATAATTAGGGCTACCTTCGTTTGGGTGATATTTTATTGAATTTATATTTTATTAAATGCTATATCTGAATAAATGCTATATCTGAATAAATACTATCGTATTTTGCGTGGGTCAGCTTAAACCACCGTTAGTGATTCAAGCTTTATAACGAATGTCTAATTATTAATAATGGTTTATGATTAATAAATTAAGCCTTAGCTGCTGCCATCATATCTGCAAACTTATCAAACAGTGGCGCGGCATCATGTGGACCAGGGCTGGCTTCTGGATGACCTTGGAAGCTAAAGACGGGCTTATTGGTCAGCTCGATACCTTGATTAGTGCCATCGAACAAAGAGCGATGGGTAGATTTGACGTTGTCTGGCAAAGTGTCTTCATCAACCGCGAAACCATGATTTTGACTGGTAATCATGACTGTACCCGTGGCTAAATCTTGTACCGGATGATTAGCACCATGATGACCGGTTTTCATTTTGATGGTTTTTGCGCCGCTAGCAAGACCAATCAGCTGATGACCTAAGCAAATACCAAAGGTTGGAATATTGGTTTCTTCAATGATATGACGTACGGCATCAATGGCATAATCACACGCAGCAGGGTCGCCAGGACCATTTGATAAGAAGATGCCGTCCGGATTCATTGCTAGCACGTCTGCGATAGGCGTTTGCGCTGGCACGACAGTCACATGACAACCACGGTCAACGAGCATGCGTAGGATATTGGTTTTACTACCGAAGTCATAGGCGACAACATTGTACTTTGCTTCAACATGCATGCCCAAATGCTTAAAGAAACCGCCCGTACCGCTTTCATGGCTACCCGCTATGTCGCGGTTGAGTAGGGTGTCTGATAAATCCCAGCTACCTGCTGTCCATTCAAAGCTGCTTGGCGTACAGCATTCTTTTGCCAAGTCCATACCTTCAATACCAGCGAATTCTTGCGCCAATTTAATCGCTTGTTGCTCGTCGTCGCGGCTAATCGTTTCACCGTCAGAGGCAGTCATGATACAGCCGTTCTGAGCGCCTTTATCACGTAATAAGCGCGTCAGTTGGCGGGTGTCGATGTCAGCAATGGCGACGGTATCGTGGCTCTGTAGATAATCGCTCAGTGATTGTGAATTGCGGAAGTTTGAAGTAACCATGGTGGCATCACGGATGATAAGACCGTCTGCCCAGATTTGGTGACCATTACCAGACTCGACATCTTCAGCGTTGGTGCCGGTATTGCCGATGTGCGGATAGGTGAGGGTCACTAGCTGACGCGCGTAGCTTGGGTCGGTCAGGATTTCTTGATACCCTGTCATGGCTGTATTAAAAACCACCTCACCGACACGATGACCTTGACTACCGATACTAATACCACGAAAAATCGTACCATCTGCTAGTGCCAAAATTGCTTGTATTTCTGTCGATGAATTCAAGGGTTGCCTCCGCTGTTATTGGTAAGTGCTGTGCTGTTTTTTGGTTAAAATAAAGCGCTGCTTTTTTGATTATTGCTATTTAACTGCGGCTAAATAACCATAATAAAAGAGACAGCGCCAAAATTTTCCCACAAAAAAGCGAGAAGACATCATAGATGAAAAGGTACAGGATTCACTAAGGGTGAATAAGTAACTTACATCATGTCCGCTCGCTTTGGCACAGATTTTGCGCATTATACTAGAGTTTTGCGTTAAGGGCTAGCACCTTAAGGATAAGTATGGTGAATAATATTAAGATAACGCTTAAGTGCTTCCCAAATATTACCAATCATACTCAATAAATAATAAGCTGTTATAGGTAAAAAAACAACTATGAGCAATAAAGCTTATCAATTAAAAATTATAATGTACCGATAAGCCATAATAATCTGGCGATAAGTTGGTAGCGATATGTAGCTGGTCGTCTTGATAGCTTTTGGTTAGATACATACTGCTCGCCATACCTAGGGCAGCGCCCGCTAATACATCAATAGCATCGTGCTCATCGGCTTCGACACGGCTATAGGCGACAAAACCTGCGCCAACATAGGCGGGAATACTATATTTTAGCCCATAGCGCTTATGAATAAAGCTAGCGCCTTGGAACGCTCTTGAAGTATGACCCGATGGATAAGAATCATCGTCGCTGCCATCTGGTCGCTCTTTATCAATCACCGATTTTAGCGCATAAGTGGCTGCAACATTGGTTGCAAATGAATAATAAAATTGCTCTCGTCCCTCTTTATCATCCATATAATAAGTGCTACCGTAAGCAACTGCTGGTATGGCGAAAGATAAAATGTCGCCTGCCTTGTCGATATTATCGCTACTACTGGCATGGGCTGGGATAGCGATAAGCAAACTGCTCGATAATAAAAAACTACTGGGTAATAAAATGATAGCGGAAGCGTTTTTGCTGATCATTGCGGCAATCCTAAAAAGGTTTGGTAGAGCGGATAGAGGAAAATGGCATTACACTACAAATGCTTGCTGTCACATGACGCGCTCACCTATTTATAGGTCAGTTTTATAGCCGACATCCGTGCCAACGACGTTTATGAATAATAACAACTGAATAAAACCCATCAAGGATAGATTATGATTTATCAATATTTAGACAAAGTACCTGAGTTTGCCGTTCCCTTTAACGGTTGGGTGGCAGACTCAGCACGCGTGATAGGCGATGTGTATTTGGGTCATCAGGCAAGCGTTTGGTTTGGCGCAGTGATTCGTGGTGACAATGAGCGTATTCATATCGGCGACTATAGTAATGTACAAGAAAATAGCGTGATTCATACCGATGCCGGTATTGAGGTAAAAATTGGCAATCATGTCACTATTGGTCATTTAGCGATGCTGCATGGCTGCGAAGTCGGTGACAATAGCTTAATCGGTATCGGTGCAGTGATATTGAATAACGCCAAAATCGGCAAAAACTGTATTATTGGTGCCAAAGCCTTAGTCACTGAAGGCAAAATCATTCCGGATAATTCTCTGGTTGTGGGTGCCCCTGCAAAGGTAGTCAAAACCTTAACGGATGAGCAAGCATCGATGTTGAAGTTGTCAGCAATACATTATGCGGAGCGTTGTCAGAAGTTTAAAACCGGTCTTAGAGAGATTGAGCAACCAGAGTAAATGGGTTTTAACAATGATTAATATGAACAGTAACTAGCATTAACGGTAATTAGCCTTATCACACTTCATCTATTATTAACGAGTATTCTTCTATGAGCACGCCTGCTATCGATACTATGAACGCTACCAATAACGACATGCCATCTGCTAACCCAAAAAGTGAGCCACGCACCTTACGCACATTAGCGCTCTTTGATTTAGACCATACCTTACTCGATGTCGATAGTGACTATTTATGGGGCGAATATATCGTCAAGCATAATCTGGTTGATGAAGCTGAATATCGTACCGCCAACCAGAAGTTTTATAACGACTATATCGAAGGCACCCTTGATGCGACGGAATATAACGAATTTGTGGCACAGTTTTTAAGCAGCTTACCGATGGATAGATTACATGAGCTGCGAGAAGATTATATTAAAAGTGAAATCGAGCCGCATATCCGCCCAAAAGCGATGGAAGTCCTTTGTCAGCATGTCGAAGCAGGTCACGATGTAGTTATTATTTCGGCGACCAATGATTTTGTGGTATCTGCGATTGCAAAACGCTTTGGGATTGAAGATGGTAATGTGCTCTCAACGCCGCTCGAAATAAAAAATGAGCGTTATACCGGTAAATTAACGGACAAGCCAAACTTTAAAGAAGGTAAGATTTATCACTTGGATAAATGGATTGGCAAGCAGCAATTGGCTGGCATTCATTTTGACAAGACTTATGCCTATTCTGATTCCAAAAATGACATACCGCTACTCGAGTGGGCGGATGTGGCTATTTGTGTGTCACCGGACGATGCGCTACATGCTCATGCGTTGTCGCATCGTTGGGCAGTAGAAGACTGGTCAATTTAGAGGACGTACGCAGCGGCTAAAATTAGCCAAACATTTCCTCTGAATCTCATTTAAAATAGCGCCACCGTTATTTTTTAAGAATAATCGTCTAAAATATATAGGAACCCTTATGGAAATCAATCCGTATCAAGAAAGAATTAAAGACTTATCTGAGCGTGGGCAGGACTTGCGGAGGTATCTTTGACTTCGATGGCAAGCAAGAACGCTTAGAAGAAGTCAATTTGGAACTAGAAAACCCTGAGCTATGGAATGATCCAGAACGCGCGACTAAGATTAATAAAGAAAAAAGTCAGCTTGATGGGGTGATTGATGTCGTGGTGTCGCTTGAAACCACTTTGGAAGATGCGGCTGCGATGCTGGAGCTTGCAGTGGATGAAGATGACGAGTCATTACTTGCCGATGTACAAGCTGAATTAGATGATGCTGAAAAGCGCGTTGCCGATTTAGAGTTCCGCCGGATGTTTAGCGGTGAGATGGACCCCAATAATTGCTACTTGGATATTCAGTCGGGCAGTGGCGGCACCGAAGCGCAAGATTGGGCGGAGATGCTACTGCGTATGTACACGCGCTGGGCAGAAACGCACGGTTTTAAAGTAGACGTTATCGAAGTATCTGCTGGTGGTGTGGCGGGTATCAAGTCAGCAACGATTGAGATTAAAGGCGATTATGCTTTTGGTTGGCTACGTACCGAAATTGGTGTTCATCGCCTAGTACGTAAATCACCGTTTGATAGTAATAATGGTCGTCATACTTCATTTGCAGCAGTATTTGTGTCACCTGAGATTGATGATAATATCGAGATTGATATCAATCCGGCAGATTTGCGCATTGATACTTATCGCTCATCTGGCGCAGGTGGTCAGCACGTAAACACTACCGATTCTGCGGTACGTATCACCCACGAACCGACTGGTGTGGTGGTAACTTGTCAAAACGAGCGCAGCCAGCATGGTAACAAAGCAACGGCAATGAAAATGCTACGTGCCAAGCTTTATGAGCTTGAGATGCAAAAGCGGATGGAGTCACAACAAGCGGTCGAAGATGGTAAGTCTGACGTTGGTTGGGGTAGTCAAATTCGCTCTTATGTACTCGACGACTCACGTATTAAGGATTTACGTACTGGCGTTGAAACTTTTAATACCGGTGCAGTACTCGATGGCGACCTCGATCAATTTATTGAAGCGAGTCTAAAAGCGGGTCTTTAACTATTGATATCGTTTTTTAAAATTAAACAAAAGCTACTTAGGAAAAATTATGCCAAGTGTTAATAACTATTTTGATGATAAAGTCACTTCTATTGCCTTTCAGACGAGCACTCTCCCTGCCACTGTTGGAGTAATGGAGATTGGTGAGTACGAGTTTGGCACTAGCGAATTTGAAACGATGAGCGTGGTTAGCGGTGCATTAACCGTTAAATTACCAGAGAGCGACGAATGGCAAACGTTTAATGCTGGCGAGCAGTTTACTATTGACGCCAACCAGAAATTTCAAGTAAAAGTTGCAGTGGAAACGGCTTATTTATGTGTTTATGGTAAATAGCTTTTTAAGATAAAACAGTCGTCAAACAATTAACGCCAAGGGTTTAGCGCTTGGCGTTTTTTTATGGCTATTGAATTTTGGTTTGATATATAGCCGATATCCAATAAAACAGATACATTATTTTATAACGTGAGACTAGGATGAGTTTTTCTGGCTTACTATGCCTACGCCGACAGAGGCTGCAAAAAATTCATCCTAGTTCCGTTGTATCGTTTTTACATTGAGCTCACTATAGAGTGCCCTTACATTATAAACTCTTCCTATATTGAATCATATCTGTCTTGGTCGCTAGCGTGTCATAAAGGCGGCGTGCGGCTGTATTGTCTTCTTGGGTCGTCCAATAAACACGGTTGCAGTTCTGCTGGCGCGCAAACGCATAGACATGCTCAATCAATGCCCGTCCTACGCCTTGCCCACGTACCGATTCATTTACATACAAGTCCTCTAAATAGCAGCATTCAGTGGTATTCCAAGTATTGGGATGTAGCACTACATGAGTGATGCCTACTAATACGTCATTTTGCCAAGCACCAAATCCATAAATAGGCATACTGCTATCGAGCACATTGTGCCACGTTACATTCGTCGTTTCTAACGGCAAGCTGCTCTCATAAAATCTAAGATAGCTTTGCCATAAGTCGAGCCAAAGCTCGTAATTGTCTTTAGATAATGGCGCTATTTTTAAAGAGCGATTGGTTGAGTTTGTAAGAGTGGGATTTGTCATATTAGTGGTGTCTCCAGTAAATTATCTTAAATTATGCCTTAGCGACTAAAATCCACAAGCCTTTTATCGGTTTTATTTTACACAGGATTACACATTGTCCATGGCAAGTACACAGCAATGATAATGGCAGTTGATTATGCTAAAACAACGATATTATCAAATGAGTATTTTTTATGGCGAAGTCAAATCAACCAACCAATACGCAAGATATACGCCATGATTATGAGCACTTAGCGAGCCTAGCGAATTTGCGTTATGCCAATGACGATGAGCCTGGTTATGGGCGCAGACGTTGGGGGCGCGGCTTTAGTTATCGAGACGTTACTGGCAAGACTGTCAAAGACAAGGCTCTGCGCCAGCGCTTTGATGCCTTGGTGATACCGCCGATGTGGTCAGAAGTGTGGATATGCCATGATGACAAAGGGCATCTACAATCGACAGGGCGGGATGATAAAGCGCGTAAGCAGTATTTATATCATGCAGAGTGGGATCGCGTTCGAGATCAGGCTAAATTTAATGCCATGATTGGGTTTGCAGAGGCGTTACCAGCGTTGCGCGCGCAAGTTGAGAAAGATTTAGAAGCGCCGCCACTATCGCGTGATAATGTGTTGGCAGCAGTGGTCAAATTGCTTGAGACTACCTTAATCCGTATCGGTAATAGCCGCTATGCTAAGCTCAATAAAAGCTATGGTTTGAGTACCTTACGCAGCAAGCATGTGAGCGAAACTGACAATGGACTGGCTTTTGACTTTGTCGGTAAAAGTGCTAAGACCCATCATATTGAGTTACAAGATGAGCGTTTAATTGACATTATCCAAGCCTGTTCTGAGCTGCCAGGCTATCAGATTTTTAAATACTTAGATGAACAAGGTGATAAACAAGTGGTGGATAGTGCTGATATCAATGACTATCTGCGAGCGCATACCTGTGGTAATAAGTGTAACAGTGAAAGCTATAGCGGCAATTTATACAGTGCAAAAGACTTTCGTACTTGGATGGCAAGTGTGTTGGCAGCAAGCTACCTTTATGATGAGCTGCAAACCAAGTCTGGCAAACTAATTTTAGCCAGTGCACCTGATAGTAAAGAGCGCCAGCAACTGGTAACTGATATGGTGAAAAGTGTTGCTGATGAGCTGGGCAATACGCCTACCGTCTGCCGGGCTTCTTATATTAACCCTATTGTCATTGAGCAGTTTTTAGCAGGGCAGTTTTTTGAGCCTTATAAACAAGCACGCCGTGGACGTACTAAGCAATATCAAAGCTGTGAAGAGAAGGCATTGCTTGGATTTTTAAGTACTTTACAGTAAACCTTTATTAAGTAAATATCTTTAGCAAATTATAAGAATGATACGTTATGTATTGAAATAATTATAAAAATACGTTACTAATAGAGCGTATGCCATTTAAAATATTTAAACGGTTAATAGAATATGACTGTTTTACAGTTTTTATTATTATTTCTAAATCTCTGGTTTTTTCAGTGATTCTCGATTGCTAAAGGATTAGCTTATGAATACCTCATCTATAGAAACCACAGTAAATACTGTCGATACCATAAAAAGTTATAACGATTATTATCATAATTTTGATATGGATACCTTATTGACAGAAATATTTGGCGAGCATTTAGACGACCGCCTCAATGCTTATGTGGCCTGCTGTGGTCGTCATGTACGTGATGGTCGCGGTGATAATATCGCACTGGTGCATGAAGATACCGCTGGCAAGATTACCCGTATGAGTTTCGGTGAGCTGGATAAAGCAAGTGCACAAGTTGCCAATTTATTACAGTCTTATGGCGTGCAAGCGGGCGACCAAGTGGCGACTATGCTACCGCGTACCCCTGAGCTACTCACGATTGTATTAGCCACTTGGCGGATTGGTGCAGTCTATCAACCGCTATTCACCGCCTTTGGTTATGACTCTATTAAGTATCGGATGGATAAGGC
Organism: Psychrobacter sp.; assembly: GCF_049295055.1. GTDB lineage: Bacteria > Pseudomonadota > Gammaproteobacteria > Pseudomonadales > Moraxellaceae > Psychrobacter. The sequence continues at coordinate 104,057 of NZ_JBAQQF010000053.1, forward strand.
TAATACCAAGGTTGTTTTTACCAATCAAGAAAATCGTGGCAAGTTTGACGACTTGGCTAAGCAAACCAAAATGGTGTTGGTTGGTAGTAAGGTAGATGCGCAAAGCTGGGGTGATGATAACTATGCTGAAAAGATATCGAAGCAGCCGCAAACGGTAGACGCTGTTATTTTGAGTACGGATGCACCGTTTTTACAGATGTTTACCTCGGGTACGGTTGGTAAATCAAAAGGGGTCAGCGTACCACTTGCTGCCTTATCTTCGTTCTATCTATACATGCGTTACGCGATTGATTTACGCGAAGACGATAACTACTGGAATATGGCAGATCCAGGTTGGGCATACGGTCTGTACTATGCGATTACAGGACCTTTATTATTAGGGGTCACAACGTATTTTAATGAAGCGGGCTTCGATGCACAAAATACGCGCGACTTTATGGTACGCCATAAGATTAGTAATTTGGCGTCCTCACCGACGGCATTTCGTATGATGAAATCAAGCGGTGTGTTTGAAAGTGCTCACGATGATGCTAATGTTAATGCCGAGGCTAAATTATCGCTGCGCTGTGCCAATTCAGCAGGTGAGACCTTAAATACTGAAGTGGTTAGTTGGGTAGAAACCTATCTTAACTGTAAGGTTTTCGACCAGTACGGACAGACAGAAACCGGCATGACTTGCTGTGAGCACCATGCATTGGAACATAAACGTCCTGTTGGCTCAATGGGTATGGCGCTACCTGGTCATACACTGGTGGTCTTAGATGATGACATGCAAGTGTTACCTGATGGTGAGCAAGGACAATTGGCAGTGGTGGTCAGTCAATCACCAGCGTTTTATTTCCGCGGCTATAGCTGGAATGAGAAAGATGCCTTTTTTGAAGATTACTATCTAACAGGCGATGTAGTCGAGCGTCACACTGACGGCAGTTATTGGTTTTCAGGGCGTGATGATGACATTATTACTACCGCAGGCTATCGAGTAGGACCGACTGATGTTGAAAATACGGTGCTTGAGCATGAAGCGGTTGCAGAGTCAGCGGCAGTTGGCGTGCCAGACGAAGTGCGCGGTCATACGATTAAGTCTTTTGTAGTGTTAAAAGATGGTATCGAAGGAACCGATGAGCTGGCTCAGCAAATCAAAGACTTAGTACGTGAGCGTTTATCTACTCATGCTTATCCCCGTGAAGTTGAGTTTGTTGCAGCATTACCAAAGACGCCAAGTGGCAAAATTCAGCGCTTTTTGCTGCGCAGTTTATCTGCTGGATAAATATGTGTTGTAGACAATATTTTACGCTGAGAATTTAAGAATAATTAGCCAGTTAACCTATTATAAAATAATACATTAGGATTAAATTATGCATATTGAAGACAAAAGCTTTTTGGTAACCGGTGGCGCATCAGGGTTAGGTGAAGCAGTCGTGCGCGCTATCATCGCTCAAGGTGGCAAGGTGGTCATCGCTGATTTGAATGAATCGGCTGGGCAAGCTTTAGTTGATGAGTTGGGAGATAGCGCCCGTTTTATCCGTTGTGATGTGACCAGTGGCGAAGAAGTACAAGCGGCTGTTGATTTAGCGGAACAAGCATTTGGTGGCTTAAAGGGTTCGATCAACTGTGCTGGTATCGCTGTGGTACAAAAACTCTTAGACCGCGACAATAATCCAGCAGATCTCGATGCCTTTAGCCGCGGCGTTACTATCAATCTTGTCGGTTCTTTTAACGTGGCGCGTTTAGTTGCGGCTAGTATTGCGCGCCGAGTTGCTGCGGCAAAAGACAGTGGTAATACAAAGAAGAATGTCGATCAAGGTATCATTATTAATACGGCCTCTATTGCCGCCTTTGATGGGCAAGTCGGGCAAGCAAGCTATGCATCGTCAAAAGCGGGTGTGGTCGGTCTGACATTACCGCTGGCTCGTGAGCTGACACGTCATGGTATTCGTGTGATGGCTATTGCACCAGGCGTATTTGCTACCCCAATGATGGATACTATCCCTGATAAGGCTCGTGAGCAGTTAGAAATGGCAGTGCCTTATCCTAAGCGTCTGGGCGAACCGAGTGAGTTTGCCAAACTGGTACTACATATTATTGACAATAGTTATCTAAATGGAGAAGTGATTCGCTTAGACGGTGCGATTCGTATGGTGTAATAGGGTGTTGGACATTTAATAGCGAAGCTTTACGCGCTATTCATATAACTTGCACAATACGTGGCATGGTTTTTTGCTATCTTATAGGTAATAATTTTATCTATTCATTATAAGAAGCAAAAACCATGTCATTTTTTTATTTAACGACTTATAAAAATACTCGTGGGTTACTAGCGGCTGTCGTGCTTGCTATAGTAGCGATTATAAGCAGCAGTGCCAGTGCTGCTATGGCTTCTACTAAGAACAGCTTGAACAATACAGACGCCATTCCTAAGAATGTCATTATTGATAAAGTGTTTGTCGATAAGTCCAAGCGTATTCTGCAGTTATTAAGTGATAACAAAGTTATTAAAACTTATCATGTTGCGTTAGGTGGTAATCCGACAGGCCATAAGCAGAAACAAGGTGATAGTCGCACACCAGTAGGCAGTTATAATTTAGATTATAAAAATGAGAAATCTAAATTTTATCGCTCTATCCATGTCAGTTATCCAAATGCAGCTGATAAGGCATTTGCTAAAAAACTGGGCGTCAGTCCTGGCGGTGATATTATGATTCATGGACAGAAGAATGGCTTTGGTGCACTGGCTTCAATTACTCAGAAGCTGGACTGGACGGAAGGCTGTATCGCAGTTACCAATGATGAAATAGATGAAATCATGGCGGCGGTTAAGGTTGGTATTGCTATTGAAATCATCGAGTAAGGCAGTTGGCTTGTTGTCTATTAATCCACTTTTTTAACCGTACTGTTAATTATCACGCCTTTAGTTGTTGTGCTTTTAATTGTCGTGCTTGTAATTATCGTATTTTAAATTATACAGGCATTCATCTTCCTTTTATTTCTCATCTTTGTTCTTAAAAACTCCTTTCGTTTCAGTCATTAATCCATAACGACTAATATCATTGTTATTAGTAAGGTTTATCGTATTGGTCAGTTGAAATTTTCCACGACATACCACATATATATAACAGTTGACGGTAAGCGCTATTTGATAAAGGGCTGCCAGATATAGATATTAATACTAATTATAAAAGGATACCAATATGAGATTTGAGAAATTTACCCAAAAACTGCAATCTGCTATTCAAGAAGCACAAAGTTTGGCACTAGGGCGTGACCATACGGGGATAGATCCAGTACATTTGCTCGCGGTCTTATTACAAGACGAGGCTAACTTATCTATCTGTCAGCAAGCCGGTGCTTCTATTCCAGCGCTAAAGAACGGCGTGGCAAAAGCATTGGACAATCAAGCAACGATTTCGGAGCCGACAGGCGACGTTAATCTCAATCCGAATTCGGTCAAGATTTTGAACTTGGCAGACCGCCAAGCGCAAAAAGAAGGCGATGATTTTATCGCGACTGAATGGGTGATACTGGCACTCGCTGAACAAGGCGACACCAAAAAGATATTTGAAAAAGCTGGCGTGACGGCAAGTAAATTAAAAGCGGTGATTGAGCAATTGCGCGGTGATGATACTGTAAACAATCAAAACGCCGAAGATCAGCGTGATGCACTGAATAAATATACGATTAACTTAACGGAGCAAGCAGAGCTAGGTAAGCTTGATCCGGTGATTGGTCGTGATGAAGAGATTCGCCGTACCATTCAAGTATTGTCACGCCGTACCAAGAATAACCCGGTACTTATCGGTGAGCCGGGTGTTGGTAAGACGGCTATTGTCGAAGGGTTAGCGCAAAAAATCATCAATGGCGATGTGCCAGAAGGTTTGCGTCATAAAGAAGTATTGTCTCTAGATTTAGGCTCACTGATAGCAGGTGCGAAGTTCCGTGGTGAGTTTGAAGAGCGCCTCAAAGCAGTACTTAGCGACTTATCAAAGCAAGAAGGCAATGTCATTCTATTTATCGATGAATTGCATACACTAGTCGGTGCCGGTAAAGCGGATGGCGCGATGGATGCAGGTAATATGTTAAAGCCTGCGCTAGCACGAGGCGAGTTACATTGCGTCGGTGCGACGACTCTCGATGAATATCGCCAATATATCGAAAAGGATGCCGCACTTGAGCGTCGTTTCCAAAAAGTGCTGGTTGATGAACCAACGGTCGAAGACACTATTGCGATATTGCGTGGTCTAAAAGACCGTTATGAGCTGCATCATGGCGTTGTTATTCAAGATAGCGCAATTATTGCCGCTGCTCGTATGAGCCACCGTTATATCACCGATCGCAAGCTACCGGATAAAGCGATTGATTTAATTGATGAAGCCGCGAGTCGTCTGCGTATGGAGATGGACAGCAAACCTGAAGCATTGGGTAAGCTCGATAGCCGCCGTATTCAGCTAAAAATGCAGCGTGAAGTGCTCAAAAATGAAGAAGATGCGGGCGCGCAAGCAGAGCTTAAAATATTAGATGCTCAGATCGAAGAGCTAGAGAAAGAGTATGCAGATCTTAATGAGATTTGGCAGGCTGAAAAGGCGTTAGTCGAAGGCAGTAAACAGCATAAAGAAAACTTGGATAAAGCCCGTATTCAGTTAGAGAAAGCCACGCGTGATGGCGATTATGCAGAGATGTCTCGATTACAATACGGTGTCATACCTGAACTTGAAAAACAAATTGCTGATATTGATTCGGCTGAGCAAAAAGAGCAAACGGGCGAGCCAATCATTGTAAAATTGCTGCGCAATAAAGTCACCGATCATGAGATTGCCGAAGTCGTTGCCGCAGCAACAGGTATTCCGGTTAATAAAATGATGCAAGGCGAGCGTGACAAGATGTTGGCAATGGAAGAAAAACTCCATGAGCGCGTCATTGGTCAAGATGAGGCAGTCGAAGCGGTAGCTAATGCCGTGCGTCGTAGTCGTGCTGGCTTGTCTGATCCGAATCGTCCATCAGGTTCGTTCTTGTTCTTAGGACCTACGGGTGTTGGTAAGACTGAGCTGACTAAGTCACTAGCGAACTTCTTATTTGATAGTGAAGATGCGATTGTTCGTATCGATATGAGCGAGTATATGGAGAAACACAGTGTCAGTCGTTTGGTCGGCGCGCCTCCAGGCTATGTCGGTTATGAAGAGGGTGGCGCTTTGACGGAAGCGGTACGCCGTAAGCCTTATAGTGTGATTTTGTTTGATGAAGTCGAAAAAGCGCATCCTGATGTGTTTAATATCTTGCTACAGGTATTGGACGATGGTCGCTTAACGGATTCACAAGGTCGCGTCGTTGACTTTAAAAACACCGTCATTATTATGACCAGTAACTTGGGTTCGCACAAAATCCAAGAAATGGTTGGTGAGAGCTATGAAGACATCAAAGCGGAGGTGATGGAAGCAGTTGGACAGCATTTCCGTCCAGAGTTTGTAAACCGTATCGATGAGATTGTGGTCTTTCATCCACTTGGTCTGTCGCAGATGTCAGGTATTGCTGCGATTCAGTTGGATCGCTTGCGTCAGCGTTTACATGAGCGAGAGTTAGACATCGAGTTATCAGCGGATGCTATGAACAAGCTAGTGGCAGTTGGTTACGATCCTGTATACGGTGCGCGTCCACTAAAACGTGCTATCCAGCAAGAGATTGAAAACCCATTATCATTGAAACTGCTAGCAGGTGACTTTGTCGCTGGTGATATCATCAAAGTCGATGTCGGTGCTGATGATAAGCTGACCTTTAATAAGCTTAGAATGAGCTAATAGTAAACTCTAGCTATCGTTTTAAACGTTATATTGAACCCCTTACTTGCAATAAATAAGTAAGGGGTTTTTTTATGCGCAATGATTGTTTTACTGCCTGAATGTTTTTACTGTGTTATAAATAGCCTAAGCTCTAATAATATGACTGCAAAATTAATGGAGATAATAAAATGACAATTATACAAACTAAGAGCATCCATGTGTCTTTGGCCTTACCTATCCTCATAACTACGCTGCTGTTTAGCGCCTCTGCTTGTTCTAATCCTTCCGCAGTCAATACCAATGACGATCTTGCTCAATACAAAGAAGCAGAAAATCCTGCCACTGATACGCAAGTAGAGGCTGATAAACCTGCCTTTACTACTAAAGCGGTGACAATCTTCAATGAACCTTGGGCAATGACTGCTTTACCTACCGTTAATAATGAGCTACCCAAATTACTTGTCACCCAGAAAACAGGCGAGTTATTCATAGTTGATACGACGACCGGTACTAAGACAGTAGTGACTGGTATACCAAAAGTCGCTTACGGCGGGCAGGGCGGTCTCGGTGATATTGTCATTGCACCAGATTTCGCCACCTCAAAGAACATCTACCTTAGCTATATTGAAGCAGGCAAAGGAGATGATAGCAATAAATTTGGGGCAAAAGTTATCAAAGCTAAACTATCAGGGTTAGATAGCAACGCGCCAAGTTTGCAAGCGATTACTCCTATTTGGCAGCAGAATCCAAAAATTGACGGACAAGGGCATTATAGTCACCGCTTGCTATTCTCTCCTGATGGGCAGTATTTATATATTAGCTCAGGCGAGCGCCAAGAAAAAACCCCAGCGCAAGATATGAGTGGTAATTTGGGCAAAATAATTAGATTAAATCTCGATGGTTCGCTACCAACGGATAACCCTTTTGCAGATGATAACAATGACATCGCTGCTCAGTTTTGGAGCATAGGACATCGTAATGTACTGGGTATGGCATTTGATACTAAAAGGCAATTATGGGCGCATGAAATGGGTCCACGCGGTGGTGATGAGTTCAATCTCATTGAAAAAGGTAAAAATTATGGTTGGCCAATCGTATCAAATGGTCGCAACTATTCCGGTGTTGATATTCCCGACCACGATACCCGCCCCGAATTTGCAGCGCCCGTCATTACGTGGACACCAGTGATATCGCCTTCATCAATAAGTATTTATTCCTCTGGTAAATATAATGATTTTCCGGCGTGGCAAGGAAACGCCCTTATCAGTGGTTTATCATCCGAAGCGCTGATAGTTGTTGATTTTGATGAAAATAATGCGGCTTCTGAGCGTTATCGCTATGATATGGGAGAGCGAATTCGTAGTGTACTGAGTGTCGATGGGCAAGTATGGTTATTAGAAGATGGTGCTGAGGCTAAGCTGCTGCGATTGCTCCCCAATTAAACAGGGTATTTATACATTTATTCAGATATTTATTCTGAGCAATTATCCAGTAACTAAACCGCGCATTTGCTTGAGTAAATGTGGGGTTTTTTAGGCGTTATTGTTTAATATAAGTTATTATTTAATTGAAAATTTAATATAAAGTGTTGAAAATAAATCGGTTATTTTTTTCAAGTTTTATTTTGTAAAAAATTGATAAATAATGGTTATTTTGTTAAGGTGGCTACCCTTAAATCACGAGATTAAAGTATGAACGAAGTAAAAGTAGGCCGACTGGGCCCTTTTCCACGGGTGAGTAAACCTGTGTTCATTGTATCAATGGTATTAATCGTCGGATTTATCATTTTTGGGACTTTCTTTACCGAAACTGCGGGTGTGCTTTTTAGCTTTTTACAAAACTTTATTACCCACAAATTTGGTTGGATGTTTATTATTCTAGTCAATGTGGCGCTCTTACTTTGTATTTATCTGGCCATGAGCCGCTACGGTGACATTCGCTTGGGTGCGCAAACTGAGACCCCGCAATATAGCTTATTCTCATGGATTGGGATGTTGTTCTCTGCTGGTATCGGCATCGGGCTACTGTATTGGGGCACCGCAGAACCCTTGTATCATTTTATGGCACCACCGCTGGGGGAAGCTGAAACTATAGCCGCCGCCAAACAAGCGATGAATCTGTCATTCTTGCATTGGGGGCTGCACGCTTGGGCGTTATATACCATCGTTGCTTTGGCCTTAGCTTATTTTCATTTTCGTCGCGGGCTACCGTTATCGATTCGCTCAACCCTATATCCACTATTGGGTAAAAAGATTTATGGCCCATGGGGACATACCGTTGATATTTTAGCGGTATTTGGCACCATGTTTGGGGTGGTCACCTCACTGGGTCTAGGCGTCATGCAAATCAACTCTGGTCTAACCAGTTTATTTGGTATTCCCAATAATATAACCGTCCAGTTTATTCTAATTGCTTTTGTTACCGCAATGGCCGCCTTGTCAGTGATGATGGGACTGAATAAAGGGGTTAAGCGCCTAAGTGAAATCAATATTGCCCTGACTCTGTTGATGCTGATATTTATGGTCGCACTGGGACCAACTCTATTTATTTTCGACAGTTATATAGAAAATATCGGCAATTATGTTTCGGCGCTAGCGACTTTAGGGACGTGGGGTGAGTCTTATAGTGGTACAGATTGGCAAAGTGCTTGGACGATATTCTATTGGGCATGGTGGGTGAGCTGGTCGCCATTCGTGGGCATATTTATTGCCCGTATCAGTCGTGGCCGTACTATTAGAGAATTTACCCTTGGGGTATTGCTTATACCCATGATGATTTTGTTTTTTTGGTTCACTACTTTTGGCGGTGTTGCTATCAATATGGAATTATTAGCGGGAGCTGATCCTAGTATAGTCAGTCCTGGGCTTATTGAAGCGGTGCAAGCCGATACTGGTAGTGCTATTTTTAAATTAATTGAATACTATCCGTTTGCCAAGCCGATTACCTTAATGATTGTGGTTATGATTATGCTGTGGTTTGTCACCTCATCGGATTCAGCCAGTCTCGTCATTGATATGTTGACTGCTGGTGGTGATACCAACCCACCGCGGATTCAGCGCTTATTTTGGGCGACAACCCAAGGGGTGATTGCAGCAATATTACTGGCAGCTGGTGGCTTATCTGCCCTACAAGCTGCTGCTATCATTGCTGGCCTGCCATTCGCGCTAGTCATCTTTGTTATTATGTATGCGCTGCTGCGTGGGCTTAGCCGAGATCGCTTGATTCTATATCGAGCTCAGCAGTATTTTATCACTGAAGAATCGGCAGATCATAATTCGGCCAATGAGTTTGTTGATGAGCACTTACTAAAAGGGCCTCCTAAGATTATAGAAGGAGATTAATAATCGACTTTCTAATCAGCCGTCAGCGTTAGTATTAGTACAATTAATACTAAAGTGAAAGGTTAAAGTTACAGTAATAAAAAATCCTAAGAGGCACTATTATCTTAGGATTTTTTCGTTTTTAAAACTGGAAGGTGTCCAAACAAATTTGATAGTTACTATCTATCTTGTTAAGGTGGGCACCTTAAAAAATTGAGATGACTAAATGGATCATGTAAAAGTTGGCCGATTGGGGCCTTTTCCTCGCGTTAGTAAGCCAGTATTTTTATCCTCGGCAATTTTAATTGTCGCGTTTATTATTTTCGGTGCTTTCTTTAATGAACTTGCAAATGAAGTATTTGGCCAAGCAAAGGCATTTATTTCTGTACGCTTTGGCTGGTTCTTTATTGTCGTCGTCAATCTAGCCTTAGTAATGAGTATATATTTAATATTTAGTAAATATGGTGATATCAGGCTTGGATACCAGACAGAAAAGCCTGAATACAATTTGATTTCTTGGATTGGTATGTTGTTTTCAGCCGGTATCGGTATTGGTTTACTCTACTGGGGTACTGCTGAACCGCTACAGCATTTTATGGCACCGCCACTAGGTGAGCCTGAGACGATTGCCGCTGCCAAGCAAGCGATGAATATCTCGTTCTTACATTATGGCCTGCATGTATGGGCCATCTATGGCATGGTTGCGCTGTCATTGGCCTACTTTCACTATCGCCGCGGTTTGCCATTGGCGATTCGATCGACGTTATATCCTTTGATTGGTAAAAAAATCTATGGTCCATGGGGTCATACGGTTGATACTTTAGCGGTATTCGGTACGATGTTTGGGGTAGTAACGACTTTGGGTCTTGGCGTATTGCAAATTAACTCTGGCCTTGAAACCTTATTTGGCATTCCTAATAACATTACCGTACAGATTATTTTGATAGCTTTTATCACTATGCTTGCCGGTCTGTCACTGATGATGGGCTTGGACAAAGGTATCAAGCGCTTAAGCGATATCAATATTTTCCTGACCATTGTACTGCTAAGCTTTGTGATTATTTTAGGGCCGACCCAGTTTATTATAAATAGTTTTGTAGAAAACATCGGTAACTATATACATCAAGTGATTCCATTGGGTCTTTGGACGGAATCGTATGCTGGCAAAGAAAACTGGCAGTCGTCTTGGACGATTTTCTATTGGGCATGGTGGATTAGTTGGTCGCCATTCGTTGGGGTATTTATCGCGCGTATTTCTCGTGGTCGTACTATTCGCGAGTTTATATTGGGTGTACTGCTTATTCCCATTACAATTCTATTTCTATGGTTCACAGCGTTTGGTGGCTCGGCGGTGCATATGGAGTTGATGGCTGCGGCTGATCCTAGTCTAGCAAGCCCCGGTCTTGTCGAAGCAGTAAAGGTTGATTATGGTAGTGCTATCTTTAAACTGATGGAGTTTTACCCCTTTGCAGAAGCGGCAACCTTACTGATTATTGTGATGATTGTGCTGTGGTTTGTGACGTCATCAGATTCAGCCAGCTTTGTGATTGATATGCTGACTTCAGGTGGTGATGCCAATCCACCAAAGATTCAGCGTTTATTTTGGGCAGGTACTGAAGGTGTTATCGCTGCGGTATTATTGGCAGCAGGTGGATTAGGCGCTTTACAAGCGGCTTCCATTGTCTCAGGCTTCCCCTTTGCCGTTGTTATACTGATTATGCTGTATTCATTACTGCGCGGCTTAAGTCGAGATCGCTTGATTTTGTACCGCAATCAGCAATGGTTTATCACTGAAGAGTCCGCCGAGCATAATTCAGCCAATGAGTTCCGCGATGAAGACTTACTCACGGGTCCACCTGATATTGAAAAACCGTCCGAATAATGATTCAGTAGATTATCGTTGAATAGAAAAGCCCCAACTTTATCATAAGCTGGGGCTTTTTTTATGTTGGCTGTTCTCTTGTCAATAATAAAGGAGGTCTAACTAAGGTTATGAGCTTAGGAACATTGCCCTTTTACATAACCGACGGCTGCCGTTGTGCCACAAGCTGAGCATGAATTGCCTGCAGTGCGATAGCTTACTCCTGATTTGGTTTTTACGGTGACACAAACAGGATCATATTGCGCAGTGCACATGGTTTGCTCAGGATTGTACGGCGGACACTTGGTAAAAGCGTTGCTATTAGAGCCCTGATTGGTCGTATAACTTTGGTTCTTATCATATTCAATAGTATGAATGGGGGAGGTATCAGGCGCATCGATGCTTTGGATATTATTACAGCCGGCTAAGGCCATGGTTGCTGATAATCCTAATAATGATAAATATGATAGCGATGACAGCCATGATAATGATGAAAACCAAGATTTGGATAAATACTTCATAATAATATTTCCTTATAAATAGCGCTCGATAACTTCCTGTTATTGACAGTCAGCTTTAACCATATAAGTCATAAAGGGATCTAAATTCATAGTAGCTTATTTATCAGCAGTCATCCACTGAATGATCGTCAATAAAAAACCCAAGCTTAATAATAAGCTTGGGTTTGAATTTTAATACTATAAAAATATTCGCAACTTTAGAGTATTCTGCTAAATACGGTAGTGTTATTTAACAGGCTTATCGTCTTGATTAAGCTGGATATATTTATCGAAATTTTGGGCATAATCAGTCAAGTTGTCGCTGAGCATTTGACGATATTGTTTGGTGTAAAACTCAACAATATCATCTTTTTCTTTGGCGAAATCATCACCCTTTACAAAGCCAATAGAAGCAACAGACGAGCTATAGCGTGCAGCGGCATAAAGCAATGAAGCACCTACTTGTCCTGAATGCGCATCAGAACCCAATTGACTGTTTGCTACACCGATAATGGCATCGGCACGTTGATAAAACGCCTGCATTTCAGGGGTGATTTCAAGCGCGGCGTCAATCTCGTCATTTTGAGTATTATTTGGCATGTTGTCTTGAGACATAAGCGACTCCTAATAATGGTCGGTGAATTTATATTTATCACAGCAGTCTAATGACTGAATAAGATAATAAGTAATTAAGGATAAAAAACGTTTAAGCACAAATTTTATAGACCAGCGTCCGCTTTTAAAATGTCAGCTTTGTCTGTTTTTTCCCAAGTAAAGGCCGTTTCAGAACCTTGGCGACCAAAGTGTCCAAAACTAGCCGTTTGCTGATACATCGGCTGTAATAAATTCAGCATACGGGTAATGCCATACGGACGTAGGTCGAAATGTTTACGGATTAAACGAATGATCTCATCGTTGCCGATTTTATTAGTACCAAAGGTATTGATCGAAATAGACGTTGGTTCAGCAACGCCAATTGCATAGCTTATTTGGACTTCACAGCGATCGGCAATACCGGCGGCAACTAGATTTTTGGCGACATAACGTACCGCGTAAGCTGCACTGCGATCGACTTTTGAAGGATCTTTACCACTAAATGCACCGCCGCCATGACGCGCCATGCCGCCATAAGTATCAACGATAATTTTACGACCAGTAAGACCGGCATCACCGACTGGGCCGCCAATGACGAATTTGCCTGTTGGATTAATATGATAGCGCGTACCAGCATGCAATAGATCCGCTGGCAATACTTGCTTAATAATGGATTCCATTATCGCTTCTTGCAAATCTGCTTGTGAGATACTTGGATCATGTTGGGTCGATAGCACCACCGCATCAATAGCAACGGGTTTATTGCCGTCATATTTAAGGGTAACTTGTGCTTTGGCATCCGGACGTAACCATGGTAGCTCACCTGCACGGCGCAATTCAGACTGACGCTGCATCAAGCGATGCGCATATTCGATAGGAGCAGGCATGAGAACTTCAGTTTCATTACTGGCATAGCCAAACATCAAACCTTGATCGCCTGCACCTTGCTCTTCAGGGTCACTGCGATCGACACCTTGGGCAATCTCAGGAGATTGCTTGCCAAGCATATTAATCACAGCGCAAGTCTCGCCATCGAAGCCTAAGTCTGAATGATGGTAGCCAATACCGTTCACGGTATCACGGACAATACGCTCAAAATCGATGTTGGCGGTTGTGGTTATTTCACCGGCCAATACGACTGCGCCAGTTTTGACCAGTGTTTCACACGCCACACGCGCATGAATATCTTCACGCAAAATAGCATCAAGGATAGCATCTGAGATTTGGTCAGCCATTTTATCAGGATGACCTTCGCTCACAGATTCTGAGGTAAATAAGTTATATTCGCGCATAATAGGATCGCTTAGTTGCAAGGACTGTAATCTATAAACTCAGTCATTATTAAATGTTAACAGAAAAATAGGAGATAAAATTGAATCAAAAAATTATGCCATTTTAACGTGAATTGAGGTAAAACTCTAGCTGTTGATATTAATGAAGAGATACTGTGTAGCAACTGGACAAAAAGACTGAAGAGTATTATGATTTTATCTCATATGTTGAAGTAAATAAGCATTTACTGATTCTGTTAACCATTTAATTAATTCGTCATCCATATATTGATATTCGTCAGGAATATCTAGAACAATCAGTCTTTTATTATTAAGTTGGTCGCGGAAATGGTCAGTGATATAACTTTTATGCTTATTTTCCATCACAAATATGATGTCTGACCAATTAATATCTATCGAATTTATAAGTTTACGAGCTGATTGGCTAATACCAGCAGAGCGAACATTTAAATTAGGATGGTCTTGGTAAATTCTCTCAGCAGTTGGACTACGCCATTGGTTTTTGCTGCAAACAAACAATAAATTCATTAAAGCCTTCATTATAAAGTGTATTTATACTTCTACAAACGCCGCTTTATCCTTAAACATACATTCGTCATAGACAGGACAAGCGCCACATTTCGGCGTGCGTGCTTGACAAGTATAGCGCCCATGCAAAATCAGATAATGATGCGCATCAACGATAAAGTCGTCTGGAATGCGTTCAACCAGTTTTTTTTCAACGATTAAGACATTCTTACCTGTCGCAAGCCCCGTCCGATTGCCAACGCGAAATATATGGGTATCGACTGCCATCGTAGGTTGCCCAAAGGCGGTATTTAACACCACATTTGCCGTCTTACGCCCAACGCCAGCCAGTGATTCCAAGTCTTTACGGTTATCAGGAACGGTACTATTAAATTTCTCTATCAAATCACGGCAGGTTTTGATCACATTTTTAGCTTTGGCATTAAATAAGCCGATATTTTTAATATACGCTTTAAGTCCTTCCTCACCTAATGCCAAAATGGACTCAGGCGTGTTTGCTAACGGATATAACTTGCGAGTGGCAATATTGACACTCACATCAGTTGCCTGTGCCGATAAAATCACCGCGATAAGTAGTTCAAAATTGCTGCCATAGTTCAGCTCAGTGACTGGCTCATCAATCGTTGCTGCCAATTTTTCAAAAAACGGACGTACGTCACGATTGGGCATGCGCCTCGATGGTGGTGTATCAGCAGTTTTATGTTTGACGGTTTTACTCATGGCATTGACTATTACTTTGATTATGAATGATAAGAATTGATAAGTTGATGGCTTTATATGATAAAAAATTTATCTGTTATTAAAGCTGTAAAAGTTCTGCTTGCAATGCCTCAAGCTCTGCTTGTTTACTATCATTTGCTCGCATACTAAGCTGCTTTTCTAGTTTTTTAATTTTGCTGCGTAGTTTGGCGGCGGCAATGGTGTTTTTTGCTTGCGCTTCACTGATATTTAACGACTGACTAGCAGCATTATTTAGTTTCGCTTCTACCATACTGACCACGGGTCTGTCGTTGCTGCTATCAGCAAGCTGCTCACTGACTCGTCTTAAATGGGTATGGTAACGCTGGCGCAAATCATCTTGCTCAAGGGTGCGCTCAGGGGTCGAAAGCGTGCGCTCAACCGTGACCAAATCAATGCAATCAACAGGGCAGGGCGCGATACATAGCTCACAGCCGGTGCATAAATCGGTGAAAATAGTGTGCATATGCTTGCCAGTACCAACGATGGCGTCGACTGGACAAGCGGGAATACATTTTGTACAGCCGATGCAATCATCTTCACGGATGACGGCTCGCACTTCAACAGGACGCTGAGAAGTAACATCTAGCGGCCATTTTGAAGATTCAGCGCTTAGTGTTGGCATACCAGCATTGATAATCTGCGCAATAGTATCTGTTACAGGCTGACCACCAGGCACACATTTATTATGTGGCTCACCATCCATAACGATTGCAACTGCATATGGTAAGCACCCATCGGCATGGTCGCAGAGACCGCACTGTGTTTGCGGTAGGCTGGCATCAATACGCGCAATCTGTTCCTGAATATCGGCAGGCAACGTTTCTATATTCAGCGAATCGAATAAGATTGGCAGATTGATTAATCGGATATTGATACTGCTTTTGCTAACGGTGCTTTGCATGTGCTTTAAAACCTTCGTATCAGTGCTAAATGCTTATGATCATTGAGCGCTGATAGTAGAATAAATAAGATAATGGCGATATGGATAAATGCCGAATGATGCATGATGCCATGATATTATAGATTAAAGCGCTACACCTTGCTCATTGGCAATTTGTGCAATCAGCTCATAAGCAATGCTACCTTTAAATGGTATCTTTGGCAGATTTGAGAGATCGAAAAAGTCGGCGTGTGATAGCTCATCTTCTTGTATAACAATGTCACCACCCGCATAAGATGCTCGAAAACCCAGCATCAAATTAGAAGGAAACGGCCACGGTTGACTGCTCACGTAGCGAATATCGGATAAGCTAATACCCACTTCTTCTGCCACTTCGCGTACCACCGCATGCTCTAGACTTTCACCGGCTTCTACAAAGCCTGCAATTAAACCGTATTGTAGACCTTGTTCAGAGGTCGTTTGCTGAACGTAACGATGGTGATGAGCGAGCAAAATTTGTATTTCACCCGTTTGCGGATTGGGTCGGGTAATGGCGGTAATAATGCAAGGCTGTACCCGTGGATACTGCCGCAATCGGCAAACTTGACATACCATGGCGCGCTCACCATGCTTAGCATGAACAACTGGCGCCGCGCAACGACTACAAAACCGCGTATCTGCTTGCCAACGCAAGAGCTGTATGGCTTTGCTAATTTGGGCAGAAAGCGCGACTGGTAGCTGAGTAATGAGTAGGCGATAAGGGACAAAGGCGTTAATACTGATTTCTAAGTGATTGTTGTCTGAACTTCTAGTAGCCAAGTTATTACTTTCTAAAGCATCGCTTTCTAAAATTATGGGTAAGGAAATATTATTTGCTATTGCATAGTCATAAGTAATGGCGCTGGCTGCTTCAGCGGTTATATCATTATGGCGAGTATTTGCATTCGCTTTATTTATAGTATCTGTATCGTCACTAGATAGCCAGTGAGTGGGCGCTAAGCTTTCAAATAGTGCTACCTGCCCAATTTGATAAGCTTGCTGATAGTCGCTAGCGCTTGCTTCGGTAGGATTATCTGATTGAGGCAACTTAACCTGCAAAGGCCACCAGCCGTTAGGCGTCTGACGACATAAGATGGTTTCGTCATTAAGTATAAAGGCAAAGGACATAAAACAAGTTTCCAAACGGTCAAAGATAAGCTCACACCAGCTTAGATATGAGCCTACTAAAATTATTTATTAAGCAACAAGCAGCGGACTCAAGTTATTAAGCAGCAAGTAACTGGCTCAAGCTCTGCTGTCCGACATCAAGTGCCTGCTTACTGACTGGGCGATTATTTTCAAAACCATCTAGATGATGATCTACTGCCATCATCACATCAGCGATATAAGCTAATGTGCCATCATCAATACGGGTCCCACCATTGATACGTTGCTGCAAGTAACTCGCCAACTGGCTAAGCATACTAGCAGGCGTTGGCAGTTGCAAAAATCGTACGGCACCAGACACTTGACGTAGCATTTCAGGAATGTTTTGAATATTAAGTACATCGCGTTCAGGCTCAGCTAGATAGTCATTGATGCCTTGCTCGGCACTAGCAATAGCCGTACGGCTTTCTTGTATCAACGTATCATAGGCGGTGTTGAGCTGGTGCAATGAAATATGTGGATTATTCAAAGGCAGATAGATTGCACCTGGCGTATGCATTTCTGCCATCGCGATGGTGGCATTTTCAGCATGCATCAATGCCAATAGTAAATGGTCAAAATCTTCAGGAGAAGGCGCACGCCACGTAGTCACCGCTTCTGCTGCTTTCGTAAGGCTATTGGCAGCATTTGATAGACCCAGCAGATGTAATGATGAGCTCAATGTGGTCAGATCTTCAATGATTTGAGAAGTCTGCATATCAACAGGATTGATGGAGTCGCCACGCGCATAGCTATCGACGTTTTCTTTAATGGTATTGATTTGAGTCTGAATGATCGTATTCAAAGTGTCGGTGAGCGCGCGGTTAGGGCCGAACAAGAAGCGCTCCATTTGTTTGCGTTGCGGATCTTCTAGCTGATTTGCCGCATATTGCTCACGTAATATTTTTGCTTCTTCAACATCACGCTGGCAGGCAAAACTGACCAAATCTGCGAAACGCGTATCCATCACAGGTAAGTAGCTTTGGAACTGCTGTTCTAAGTAAATGAGTGTGTGTTTTTGGCTCAAGTTAAGAGGTAAAATGGTTGCGATATCAGTGACCGCTACGGCTGCTGCTTGCCAAAACAGACTGCTGCTATTTACCGCTATCAAAGCGCAAGCCGCTGACATTGCATCCAGTTTTTGCTGATCGTCTTGGCTAATGTTACCGTCTTGATTAATCAAAGCTACGCCAAGACCAGTACGATAAGCATAGGTCAATAAGTCACTATCAAGATTTAGCTCATTAAGCGCTTGAAAGTTTTGTTCAGGATTGGCAATGATAACGCTACTATTACCGAAAGTAGCAAAATACTCTGCATCAATAGGCGCAACTTGACTATGAGCATTGAGCTTATTAATAATAGGTAATAATAAAGTCGGCTCTACTGATTCTGTCAGCAGCACGAACTCAATATAACGATCAAGCGTCATAATGGCTTCTGACAAATCCATAATCAATTCGACATTGCTATTGTCGCCACTATCATAAAGTTGTTGTAAGCCCTGTACAACCGCTATGTTAAGCGTTTCTGCACCGACCGAAGATATGAGCTGAAAAATACAAGTCAGCTGTTTTAATACAATAATAGAATCTAACAATAAAGGTGCTTGGCTATTGTCGTCAGTAAATTCGCCCAAATGAATCTCAGTGTCTTTAAGTATGACATTGATCTCATCGTGCAATAAATGGAGCGATGGTAGATTAAAGTTAGTCACACTCAGCGTTGGCGCAGTTAATTTCATTTGGTTGGATTTATTCATAGTTGTTTTTCCATAAGATACTGACGAAAATAGCAATTATTTAAATAATAGACTAAAAAAGGTATGTGGCTAAGGATTTAACGCTTATCATTATAATAATCAAGACTATATCTCCTAATGGCCATTTTAAGAAGCTATTTTAATGTCTGTTACATTTTGGCTCTTAGCTCAGGATAGTCTTCTGCGAGCGCAGCATACCAAATTTGATTGGCGTTCTCATTAATACTCGACTCAAGCAATAAGTTGGCTAAACTTGCAAAGCTAGCATGGGCAGTCTGTCCACCATCTGCTTGGGTATCTTCCTCAATCGCTAACGTGACCTGTCCACCGGTCATCGCCAGATAAACTTCCGCTAAAATCTCTGAATCTAGTAATGCCCCGTGAAAAGTACGGTCTTGCTTGCCAACATCTAAGCGGCGCACGAGAGCATCTAGGGTGTTTTTTTGCCCAGGATATTGCTGTTTGGCCATTACCAGCGAGTCGGTCACTTTTACCCGCTCGGCAAAGTCATGCATACCAACTTTGGCAAACTCCATATTTAGGAAGTTCATATCAAACGTGGCGTTATGAGCGATGACCTCTGCACCGTCCATAAAATCATAAAGCGATTGAGCAACTTGATTAAAGGTTGGTTTATCGCTCAAAAACGCTTCAGAGATACCGTGAATCCGAATAACTTCTTCATCCATGCCGCGCTGTGGATTGATATAGACGTGTAGCTTTTCGCCGGTAAACTTACGCCCGATCATCTCCACAATACCAACCTCGACAATGCGATCGCCCTTTAACGGATCAAGACCTGTGGTCTCAGTATCCATGATAAGTTGGCGGTCCGATTCATGACGATTGATAGGCTGAGGTAGCAGCGCTTTAAAATGTGGATTGGCACGGCTCGTGTCGCCATCGAATTTTGGTATTTCAGTATCCATACCAGCTTCTATATCAGTATTTATATTGGGCATATTAGCGTTTATCGTGGTATCAGTCATAATAGTCTGGGCTTCCAGTATATCTTTGGTAGTCATTGGTTTACTAATATTATTCTGATAGTAATTTACTTCTATTATGTTCTTTTTATTCACCATATCATCGACATGATTTCTATCAGCAGCAGAGTTTTTTGCTACATAGCTGTCTAATATGTCGCTTTCTAGAGTCTGGCTTTCTAGCATAGGATCATCTGATGGCTCTTCATCAAGCTCATCATTCATCATATCAAAACCCAATGGATCGAACTTTAGCCAATCATCGCTTGTAGAGGGGTTTTTATCAGAGGCTATTTGCTGAACAGACACTATGCTTGCTCTTTTTTTTTAGCAGTATCTTGTGTTTCCACTATCGATAAACCTTCACTACTAGACGTTACGCCCAAATTTGCTAGCTCATCTGCCTTTTCATTACCAGCATGTCCAGCATGACCTTTGACCCAATGCCAATCAACATCGCGTGGTTGGCAAAGCTCGTCTAACTGTTGCCAAAGGTCTTGATTGGCGACTGGTTTTTTACTGGCTGTTTTCCAGCCTCGTTTTTTCCAACCTTCAATCCATTCGGTGATGCCTTTTTTAACATAGCTTGAGTCTGTCCAAATCTCAAGATTCTGCTCATGTGGACTGTATTTTAATGCTTGTATTGCGCCCATCAGCTCCATACGATTATTGGTCGTCTGACTATCGCCACCATACAAATCCTGCGTACGCCCGTCACTAAATATAAGATGCGCGCCCCAACCGCCAGCGCCAGGATTACCTTTACATGCACCGTCGGTATAGGCAACCGTCGTATCTGATTTGGCGGCCAACGGATTCACGGCGTTATTGGTATTGAATTGCTGCGCTGAGATAGGATTGTCTGACATAAAAATTTGTTGACCTAATAAGGATAATTATAGGGTAGCGCGAAGAGGTTTTGCTCACGTTTTTTACGATGGCTATTCCTGCGTATGCTGAGGCTAAGTATAACAAATCTAGCATTAGGATGGGCAGTTGCCATGCACAAAAACGCAAAACCCTATATCATAACAGTAACCATGCCGTTTTCTGTTAAAATATAAACGCTCATGAAACATCTACTGAGATGCTGAGTATTGTCAGCGTGATGATGTTGTAAAAATGCCAGCAATTATAGTAATGCCAGTAATGCTACATATTTTGATACTGTTATTTGATGGTAATGCTTGATGATAATGTTCGATAATAGTGTTAGACGATACTGTTAAATAGTAACGCATAAACGATAACGCGTAAACAGTACCGCGCCCAATCAAAGCTTTTAATGCACGAATGCAGGATAACCCTACTATGTCCTTACGCTCAAAGTCCTTACGCTCAAATATTTTTTATAAAAATCTCAGCCACTTAATGGTTGGGGTAGCTGCGAGCAGCGTACTATTTTTGACTGCTTGCAATGACAGCAGTAGCAGCAAAATCGATGCTAAAACAGTCGAGACTGCAGCAGATTTGTCGGTCTTTGAAGGTTGTTATACTGTCAGTCACGACGAGCCTGCGCAAATAAAAGTCAGCCAACAGGGCGGCTCGTGGGTGATGCAAATGAAAGAGCCAGCTAGCGCTAAGCGCGTTTGGGATGACGCTGAGCCATTAGAGGTGATTGAAAGCAGTGATATACCAAAGTTTTTCTCTATCGACCCTGATAACGTCGACGCAGTCATTGGTCGTCCGGATAGAGTGCTGGTACTGGCGCATGTCAAACCCGTTTATGCTAATATCGATCCGCTACTAGATAGTGAATATTTATCTTATATCTATAAAGGTGCCAATACCATTTACCGTGTCGAATGTGATGACGTCAATACTGATATTTTAGCCAATCCACATGCCAATATCATTATTGATAACGTTAACGATAGTGTTTAGGTAAGCGTTATAAATAAGTATTCAATAAATAATTATCGAAAACATCTTTTGTTATAAGCCATCCTATTAGTAAAGTTGGACAATATGAATTTTTTCAGTTATGTGGTGTTGGGTGGATTCTCTTATGCCGCCGGTTGGGCAATCAGAACCTATGTACTCAATAAACAGCCAAAACCTGAGCAGCCTTATAATCTAAAGCATCCAGCCATCTTGGCATACTTAGGCGGCTTCTTTATTATTATGCTGATTGTCTCATGGCTAATCGGTCGCTATATACTTGGGCATATCACTATTGATTTGCCATTTATTATTATGAACAGCATAGTGGCTACTTTTGTGTATTCATTCGGTCTTAATCCCGAAAAGTCTAATTATAATGTACCTGACTAGAGCACTTAAATAAGCAGCTCATAATAAGTAACTCATATAAGTAGCTTAGTTAATTAGCTAACTTTAATAAAAAAAGCCACGACCGATAAGTTAATTATCAGCCGTGGCTTTTTAATGTCTTTAAACGCCTAGGATTTTTTCTTTAAATTAGCACTAGGTTTGGCAGTAGACTGACTTTTCTTCCACGTTTGATACTTTTGCAAATCCTTTTCAATCAGTTTTAAGCAAAAGGTAAGTACTAAAGCATCGTCAATATGACCAATAAAAGGGATAAAGTCTGGAATGATATCAATAGGGTTGAGGGTATAGAGTAAACCGACAATTCCCGCTGAAATGGTCTTGTAAGGAATATCGCGATAGTTGCCTTTATAGTAATCTTTAATCAAACTCATAAATAGCATCAAATCTTTGGTAAAGCGTTCAAGGTGGCTGCTATCTTTTAGTTTTTCTTTGAGCTTCTCTTCCTCGTTAATGATGTATTCAAGATCAGCATCTAATACTTCATCCTTTCCCTGTTTATCAGTCGTTTTATTAGACATTATTATTATCCTCATTTAGTAGCAGTCGGTATTCTCATATTACAACAAAGTTATGACGTGTGCCAATATTGCGCCATAGTGATTTGTTGAATTTATAATTGTAAGTATGCAGGTTACTTGAGCAATGTCATGGCCTGAGATAGCGAAAAAGTAAATAGGAGTAAAAGTTAAGCAACTATGCGCTTTAGCAAATAAGCTACAATACGCTGTTGTCATGTTTTAAGCGAATGGGTAGTAAATATAAAAACCCTTTAAAACTATAATAAAGACTATTTAAAATTATACCAAGATAAAAATTGATAGGTAGTAGCAAGATATGGCTTCAAAGATACCGTCTGCACAGCAGTTAATAAACGCTAAAAAAGAGAAAGAATACGCCGTAACTGAAACAGCGGATGGGCTGAGTAGGCGACAATTTTTACGTCAAGTCGGCATAAATGCAAGTGTTGGATTACTAGCGACCCAAGGCATAACTCAGGTGCTGGCTTCTAATACAATTGATGCAAATAATAGTACGTCACTTACCAAAGATGATCTGCCAACTGCACTTTTGGATGAAAGCTTTGCATCACAACCAATATCGTCGCAGACAGTACAGACGCAAATGGGCTGTATCATACCAAGTATTGAGACACGGCTTTTTGCCAGCTCCAACGTTGGTGGTAGTAATGAACGCAATCAATTGGCATTAGATCGCATGGCTTGTGCGGGCTTTAAAGTAGATAACCCTGCGATTACCAATCGGCAGTACCTGCGTTTTGCTGGTACGGATTCACAGCGAGCCAGCGATCTACAAAATATCGCCACTGGTGCCATCGCAGCACCCAAATTATTGCTTGGCGTACGTGGTGGCTATGGTGCGATGCGCTTATTGCCGATGATTGATTGGTCGACATTGGGTAGTATCATGAAGGAGCGCGGCAGCATACTCGCAGGCTTTAGTGACGTGACCGCTATCCAGTGTGCGTTACTGGCAAAAGGAAGCATGAGCTCGCTGGCTGCTCCGATGCTCTATAGCGAGTTTGGCAAAACCAAACCCGATCAGGTTAGCTGTCGACAATTTGCAGAAGCACTAACCAACCCTAATTTAGCAATCACCATTCGAGATGCGTCTTTAACCAGTTCAAGTTTACCTAGTATTTTGGCAACTACTGAGTCGAAAACAATAACGGGCACTATTTGGGGCGGCAATCTGAGTGTGGTCTCAGCGCTGGCAGGTAGCGAGTATTTACCACGGATTGCTGGCGGCATTGTGTTCTTAGAAGATGTGGGCGAGCAAACCTATCGTATCGAGCGCATGCTGTATGATTTGTACTTAGCAGGCGTGTTTAAGGGTCAGCAGGCGATTGTATTTGGTGCCTTATCGGGTACGGGTGAGGACAGCTATGATAAGCGTTATGATGTCGCCACGGTGATTCGTCAATTGCACAAGCTGACAGGATTACCGATTTATAGTGGCATGAGCTTTGGTCATATTGGACAAAAACACAGCTTCCCACTTGGGGCGATGTGTCAAATTAATCCTAATGCAGCTGATGGCTATCAGTTGGCATTTACTGACTATCCAACGATTAAAGCCGATGCGGTTCATGTCGAAGGGTTATGGCAGACTGCTTAATGTTAATTAAGAATACTAAATTGCAATTCGTGAGAACTTATCCTGATATTCTTTTGGTGTCAGCTCAGTGGCGCGTTTAAACAGACGAGTAAATGATGAGATGTCATCATAGCCAACTTGCTCCGCTAGCGATTTTATCGTCACATCGCCTGATTCCAATAAGCGTTTTGCCTGCTCGATTCTCACCGCTTGAATATATTCAATCGGACGCATGGCGACAGCGGATTGAAAGCGTCTATTCAACGTGCGCGGTGTGATATTGACCATGGTAGCCAAGCTGCTGACTTGGATGGGCTGCTTGAAATTTTCTTCAATGAACTCTTGTACTTGCTTGACCAGTTGGTCTGCATGCGGTTTATGCAAGGTCACATTGGTATAGCTGTTTTGATTGCCTCTTTTACTATCGATGATCTGGGTTTTTGCCACTTGAGTCGAAATCTCACGCCCGCAATAACGCTCTATTAATAACAATCCCAAATCATAAAAGGCACTACCGCCTGCCGCACAAAATATATTACCTGACTGATTTTTTGACTCGCTTTTTGATTGAGTGACGAACTGATTTTCTTGTAAATCAACCAGCGGAAAATCTGCCTTAAACTTATTGGCATAGCCCCAATGGGTCGTCGCTGTTTTATGATCTAATAATCCTGCCTCCGCCAAAAAGAAAGCGCCGCTACAATTACTGGCGATATCTGCTTTGGTATTCGCTAGCCGTTTTAAATGTGGCAATAATTCACTATTTTGCCTCAATACCTTATCAATTGAATCGCCAATGGTTGGGATTAATAATAAATCACACTCCATCACCTCGCGAATATCGCAATGCGCCTGTATGATTAAGCGATTGCTACATCTAATATTTGCCCCGCCTAGGCTCGCTATCTGTACATTAAATCTGGGTTCTACGGCTTCATCTAAAAATCGTTGCCAACTGACACCGGTAAATGAAAATAGATCCAATGCGCCAGCAAGTACGCTACCAAGCACGCCATCGAAGCCAAGAATAATCACTTTAAAAGGTTTAAAGTAGGGCATAGATATCTGAATTCCTTTATCTGTTTTTCCATAGCTATCTTTTGATAACTGCTGTCTAAAATAACGGTTTTCTTGGCTAATAACCTCTGTATGTCTCTAATTGTATATATCTAGTTTTATGTCTTATTTGACCATAATTATGTCATAAATGACAATACGGCAATGGGTTAAATTAGACTAATATTAATTCATCACTTATTTATCACCATCATAATAGGGACATGACTATGGCAGCAGATACGCTTATCAACGACTTTGAGTTACCGTTTCAATTGTACGATGTATTGGGTACTGAAACTTTAACCGAGCATCCTAAGTTTGCAGAACACAGCCGCGAAACGTTTGATGCGGTATTGGACACTGCCAATAAAATTGCGACCCAGCTATTCTTACCTCACAATCATATTGCGGATAAAAACGAGCCACAGTTTGATGGTAAAAAAGTGACCATGATAGACGATGTGAAAGTCGCCTTTGATGCGTTCCGTGAGTCAGGATTTATCGCTGGTCGTTATTCATTTGAAGATGGTGGCATGCAATTACCCGAAACGGTGATGACAGCGGTGGCAGGCTATTTTATGGCCGCCAATCCATCAACGACGGCTTATCCATTTTTAACGACTGCGGCGATTAATGTCATCTCACATTTTGCCAGCGATGAGATTAAAAATGCCTTTATGCCGCGTATGCTAACGGGCGAATTTACGGGCACCATGGCATTGACTGAGCCGCATGCTGGCTCGTCGCTTGCTGATATCAAAACCACCGCTGTTAAACAAGACGATGGCAGCTATCGTGTCAAAGGCAGCAAAATTTACATTTCAGGTGGCGATCATGAGCTATCTGACAATATTGTCCATTTGGTATTGGCCAAAGTACCGGGCGGTCCTGGTGGCGTCAAAGGTATCTCTTTATTTGCCGTGCCGAAGTATCGCTTAAATGATGATTTATCGGTTGGCGTGCGCAATGATGTGCATTTAACTGGACTCATTCATAAGCTAGGCTATCGAGGGGCGACTTCTACCGCATTAAGCTTTGGTGATGTAGGCGAGTGTCACGGCTATCTTATTGGCGAAGAACATTTCGGCTTGCGTTACATGTTTAAAATGATGAATGAAGCGCGTATCGCTGTTGGTTTTGGCGCAGCGATGATTGGTTATCGCGGTTATCAGTATTCGCTCGATTACGCCAAAGACAGAATGCAAGGCAGAATCGCACCGAATAATAAACCTGAGGATCCAGCCACCGCTATCATTCAGCACGGTGATGTGAAGCGTATGTTACTTGCGCAAAAAGCCTATTCTGAAGGCGGGATTTCATTGTGCTTGTATGGCTCAAACCTGATTGACCGTATCAATACTTGTGAAGATGCAACACTAAAAGCTGAGCTATCAGAGTTATTAGACCTGCTAACTCCAGTATTAAAGGCATGGCCGTCTGAATATGGGCCAAAAGCTAATGATTTGGGTATCCAAGTATTGGGCGGTGCAGGCTACACGCGTGAGTATCAGGCTGAGCAGTTTTGGCGTGACAACCGTCTTAATCCCATTCATGAAGGCACAAATGGCGTGCAAGCATTAGATTTGTCATTCCGTAAGTTATGGCAAAACAAGGGTCTTGGGATTCAAATTCTAAAACGTGAAATCACCCAAGATTTAGAAAGCGCAACTACTCTAAAAACCACACCAGAAGCCGCGAAACTTGCTGGTAAATTAATGCCGTATATGGGTCATTTACATGAAGTGTTGGTACATTTAAGCAAAATTCTCCAGACGGAAAAAGCACTGACGCTAACTGGAAATGCACAAGCATTGATGAATATTTTTGCTTCCATCGTAGTGAGTTGGATTTGGATTCGCCAAGCCAGTAAGGCCGAACAGTTATTAAATGATACAGCGGATGTTGAAAAACAGAATTTCTATCACGGCAAGCTACAAGCAGCAAAATACTTTATCGATTGGGAATTACCATTAATTAAGCGCGATATCGAGCTGTTAAATAATGACAATGCAGTATGTACCGATATGCAAGCAGAATGGTTCTAAGAGATTGTTTGGGAGATGTTTAATATAAGAACATCCTCTAGTAATTTATATATCGATTTGGTTTAAAAAGACCATAGTGATGCTGGGATGAATTTTTCGAAGCATCTGGAGTGCAAAGCACACAGCAAGCGAGAAAAATTTATACCAGCAGAGCGTTCTTTAATATATTTCTTTTATTTCGACCAAAGCATATGAATGACTTTCTATAAAAACTTTAAAGGAATAAACAATGACAACAATGAATAAGCAATGGCGTTTAAAAGCAAGACCTGTTGGTGAGCCGAGCGCTGAGACTTGGGATTATACTGAGTCAGAATTACCAACTATTGCAGACGGTGAGTTATTAATTAAAATTGAGTATATCTCAATGGATCCAGCGATGCGTGGTTGGTTAAACGATGCCAAATCTTATATCGCACCAGTACAGATTGGTGAGGTGATGCGCGCTGGTACCGTGGGCAAAGTGATTGAAAGCAAGCATGAGAAGTTTGCAGTCGGTGATTATGTCGCAGGTCACAATGGCGTCCAGTCGTATGCAGTTAGCGATGGCACGGGACTATACAAAGTCGATCCAAACCTTGCGCCGTTGTCTTATTACTTAGGCGTGCTCGGTATGCCCGGAATGACTGGCTACTTTGGGTTGCTAAAAACGGGCGAGCCAAAAGCAGGCGAGACTGTCGTCGTCTCTGGCGCTGCTGGAGCCGTAGGTGGCTTAGTTGGACAAATTGCCAAAATCAAAGGCTGCCGTGTGGTTGGTATCGCCGGCGGTGCTGAGAAATGTAAATTCTTAATTGATGAGTTGGGCTTTGATGCGGCAATCGACTATAAGAATGAAAATGTGAAAAAAGCGTTAAAAGAAACCTGTCCAAAAGGCGTCGATGTATTCTTTGACAACGTAGGTGGTGATATTTTAAATGATGTGCTCACGCAAATTAATCTGCATGCGCGTATCGTAATTTGCGGTGCTATTAGCCAATATAACGCCACTACGGAAGTAAAGGGTCCATCAAACTATCTATCATTATTGGTCAATCGTGCCCGGATGGAAGGCATTGTGGTCTTTGATAATATTAAAGAATACCCGACGGCAATGAAAGATATCGCTAGCTGGATACAGTCAGGCGAGTTAAAAGTAAAAGATCATATCGTTGAGGGTATCGAGGCTTTCCCTGATACGTTAATGATGCTCTTCAAAGGTGAAAACTTCGGAAAACTGGTACTTAAGGTAGAGGGATAAGTCATGACACTGAATACAAATGGAATTGAGTCAAGTAATCTAGCAGATATGCCAGCTTCAAACGTAGCAGGTAAACGGATTTTAATCACCGGCGGTGCGTCTGGTATTGGCGCGGCAAGTGCGTTATTGCTAGCGAGTCGCGGGGCTAAAGTCGTGATTGGCGACTTAGCAGAAGATATGGGCGTAGCCGTTGCTAAGCAAGGGCAAGATGCTGGTAATAGCATTGTCTTTAAAAAGGTCGATGTTACCAGTGGCGATGATGTACGCGCTTTGTTTAAATTTGCCATGCAAGAGCTTGGCGGTCTTGATGTCGTAGTCAATAATGCCGGCATTGATCATAAGCCTGCGCCGATGCATGAGCTAAGCGATGAGGATTTTGACCGTAATATAGCCGTTAATTTAAAAGGCGTCTGGCATTGTATGCGTGCCGCCGTCACTTGTATGGCTCCCAATGGCGGTGGTCATGTGATTAATGTTGCCTCCATCGCTGGTCTGCGTTCTGCGCCGTTGCTGTCAGCTTATAGCGCTGCTAAGCATGGCGTCATGGGGCTGACTAAGTCTGCTGCCCATGAATATGCCCGCGTCAATATCCGCTTTAACGCGGTCTGTCCAAGCTTTATCGATACGCCAATGGTGCGCAATACCATGGCGAAGATGAACGAGCGCGCCCAAAAAGCAACTATTAATGCCAGTCCATTACGCCGTTTAGGTAAAGTCGATGAAGTGTCTGGCGCGATTGCTTGGCTGGCGAGTGATGAGAGCAGCTTTATGAATGGTCATGCCTTTACCCTTGATGGCGGTATGTTAGCTTGATAGTTTTATGACAATCCCAAAAATATGATTAGCGGTGTCAAACTCGCTTAGTCTACGAATTGTAGTACTTGCACTCGTTTTCCTTGCTACTCAAATTTTTGGAAATATCGATAATTTCTTAAAAAAGTTAATAAATTTTGTAGAGCTGATAGTGACATTGCCCAGCTCTGCTATGTCTCCAAAATATATAAGCGATATAATATTTTTAAAAATACAAGGAATAATGATGAAAGATTTATTTGATTTAACCGGCAAGATTGCTTTAGTGACTGGTGCCAGCCGTGGTATTGGTGAGTCTATTGCCCGTTTGTTAGCATCAAGAGGTGCGCATGTGATTGTGTCTAGCCGTAAGATTGATGCTTGCCAAGCGGTTGCCGATAGCATTGTTGCTGATGGTCATAAAGCCAGCGCCTTTGCTTGTCATGTTGGCGAGATGGCGCAGATTGATGCTATTTTTGAGCATATTAAAAGCGAATTTGGTCAAATTGACATCTTAGTCAATAATGCCGCTGCCAATCCTTATTATGGTCATATCTTAGATACGGACTTAGCCGCTTTTGATAAGACCGTCGAAGTCAATATTCGTGGTTATTTCTTTATGTCGACAGCCGCTGGCAAGATGATGCGTGAGCAGGGCGGTGGCGTGATTTTAAATACGGCTTCAGTTAATGGCTTAGTCGCTGGTGATAAGCAAGGTATCTACTCAATCACCAAAGCCGCTGTTATTAGCATGACTAAGTCGTTTGCCAAAGAGTGTGGGCCGTTAAATATTCGCGTCAATGCCTTGTTGCCAGGTCTAACTGATACTAAATTTGCCTCTGCTTTAACGACCAATGATAAAGTCTTAAAGATGGCACTACATGCTATCCCACTAGGACGCGTGGCTAACCCAGATGAGATGGCTGGCACGGTATTATATCTAGTGTCTGATGCTTCAAGCTATACGACGGGTGCAACGATAGTCGTCGATGGCGGCATGTTGGCTTAGTTACTCTATCGTCATTCAAAAATGGCTCTTTTTAAACCGTATGCTTATAAATGGCATACGGTTTTTTATTTCGTTATAGTAAGTACTAATGTTTTAAGTATAGTAGAGTCACTTTAAAACCAATACAACACTGCTGATATAAATTTTTCTTGCTTGCTGTGTGATTCGCACTACAGAGGCTACGAAAAATTTATCTCAGCAATACTTGTTTATCAATGTATCGATTTTATATCGTACTGACTATAAATAGTATTTATGAGTGGAGCCAAGCATGCAAGTAGCTATTATTAACCGTTTTACTAATACCAAGACTTGGTTATTCGTTCCCGCTACTCGTATAGATAGAGTGGCAAAAGCGTTTGCTAGTGGTGCAGATGCGGTGATTGTTGATTTAGAAGATGCGGTTGCTGACGTTGATAAAACACAAGCTCGTACATCAATAAAAAATTATTACGACAGTGAGGACTATCAGCCTATTTGGGTGCGCATCAATCAAGCGGGTAATGAAGATTTTGAGCAAGACTTAAAAATGTGTCAGCAGATGCCGCAGCTTGCTGGGCTAATATTACCAAAAGCGGAGCAAGCAGCAGATATTGAAAAAGTTCATAACGCGACTGGTTTACCAATTATTGCATTGATAGAGACAGCGCTTGGTTTGTACCAAATCGATAGCATGACAAAAGCTTCGGGACTGCTCGCATTTAGCTATGGTTTTTTAGATTTATGCAATGATTTACAAGTGCAAGTGGGAACTCTAGCAGCAGATATTATTGCCAATCAGATTCGCTATCAGCTTTTGCTCAACTCAAAAGTACATAATCTATTAGCGCCTATTGATACGGTTTATACCGATTTTGATGATGATAAAGGGCTTGAGCAGCGAGTTCAGTTGTGGTCGCAAATGGGCATGTCCGGCATGCTTTGTATTCATCCAAAGCAAGTGGCTGTCGTCCAGCAATCGCTACAACCGACTGATGCTGAGATTGAATTCGCTAAACAAGTAGTAGAGGAGTATCAGCGCAGTGGGCAAGCCGTATTTAAAATAGATGGCAATATGGTCGATGCACCCGTGATTGAGCGCTGTCGCCAGCTATTAAGTTAACTGTTAGATCAGTTATTGACGAAGTAGCAGGAAAGCAAATAATGGTTTATCATTCACCAAACTTATTTATGATTTAAAAAGAGCTCTATGATTTTTATCAGCAACAGCATTAGCCTGAATGATAGCGACGTCGAGATTAGCGCGATACGTGCGCAAGGAGCAGGCGGGCAAAACGTCAATAAAGTGTCCTCTGCGATTCATTTACGTTTTGATATTAATGCATCAAGTCTGAGTGATGTCCACAAGCAACGTTTGCTAGACAGTAAAGACAGCCGGATAACCAAAGAGGGTGTGTTTATCATTAAGGCGCAGCAATTTCGTACCCAAGAACGCAATAAAATCGATGCCTTTGAACGGCTGCAAAGCTTTATTATAAAAGCTACTTATATAAATAAAACACGCAAGCCTACCAAACCAAGCAGAAATGCAAAGCGTAAACGCGTCGATCAAAAAACTCAGCGCGGCAAGACAAAAGTGTTGCGCAGTAAGGTGGATTTTTAAGTAGAATAACGTTAATTTAACGATAAAAAATACCAGCCTATTTAAGAGGCTGACATTTTTTATAGGATTATTTACTATCAGTTTTTTAGCTAGCCGAGCCTTCTACCTAACTCAGGAAAGCGCTTTATCATATATAGCATCAGTAGCAGCGCTATACTAGCGATAGCCGCACCTACATATCCCACACTTGATATTGAGATATGCGTCACCGCATAACCGCCAAATAAAGCACCCGTACCAATCCCTAAGTTAATAATCCCTGAGAACATCGACATCAGCATATCTTGCGCATTGACATCGACCATGATGACTTTAGCTTGCATAGAGATAATCAGCAGCATGAGTGCAGCGCCCCATAGTAAGGCAATTAAGCTGAGCGCCCATACTGAGGTCACAGCAAGCAACAGCGCAAGCATCGATACCAAAATCAATATCGTCGATATCAGCATCAACCTAGTATTAAATCTATCGCCCCAGTGACTGAATATCACACTGCCCATAATCCCTGCGACACCAAATAATAACAATACGAAAGTAGCTGAGTTTTCACTGATGGCGCCGACTTCGCGCATAAAAGGCTCGATATAAGAATAAGCGGTATAGTGTGCGGTAAAGACAATTAAGATCAGCACATATAGGCTGACTAATAAAGGATTTTTGAGTAACTCTGGGATTTTTCTGAAAGATCCTTCAAACATACTGGGCAGAGTAGGTAATAGCCTTGCTTGCAATATAAATACGATAAAAGCAATCAAGCCAATACCACCAAACGTCGCTCGCCAGCCGAACCATTGACCAATCAAACGTCCTAATGGCACACCAAGCACCATCGCTAATGAGGTTCCAGTCGCAAGTACACTAAGTGCCAACGCCTTTTTGCCTTCAGGTGCCACGCGTATAGCAATCGCTGCCGTGATGGACCAAAATATCGCATGCGATAGCGCAATCCCAACTCGGCTGATAAGCAGCACTTGAAAGCTCCAAGCAAACACTGATAACACATGGCTGGCAATAAAAACGGTAAATAAGGCTAAGAGTAAACTCTTGCGCTCAAATCGACTGGTCAGTAGCATTAGTGGCAAGGACATGGCTGCGACAATCCAAGCATACAGCGTCAACATCCAGCCCGTTTCTGCTGTGGTAATAGAAAAGTCTTGGGCAATGTCGCTTAATAGAGCGACAGGGACGAATTCCGTAGTATTCATAATGAATGCGCTAACGCCCATCAAGAACACTTGAAAATACTGAGTCCGGCGAGTGTGTGGGCTCGCCTCAAAGTTATGTGTCATAGAATCCAATATTGAGAAGATGGCAATACAGCAAAATGTGCTTAAAAACGGAGTTAAGGGGTATCAAGAAATGTAAGAATGGAGGGCAAGATAGCAAGTCAATAACAATAGTTAAAGTAGTTTTTTGATAATAAGAGTGATTATGTAAAGAGAATTGATATTATTAAATAGGTATCAGTTTTATTAATATAGAGTTGAATGTAAGAATCAAGTTCTACAAGGTATAGACGTTGAATACGAGAAATAGCCTAAGTATTAAATATAGAAATCACTAGATGATGAAACCTCTTCAAATAGCCAGTCGCGAAAGGCTTTAATCTTTATCATATTTACAGATTTGGGTTGGTAGACGACGTAATAGGCAAGTGGGGAGATAAAGGTAACCTCGGGGAATAGTCGAACCAAGCGTCCGGCAGCAATGTCATCATCCGCCATTACACTGCGAGCCAAGGCAATACCATGCCCATTAATCACCGCTTGTAGTACTGCCGCAGAGTTATTGATTTGCATACCACGCGACGTATCTATTTTGGTTAGGTTTTCCTCTGTTAAACCCGCTTGTTTGAGCCAGTCATCCCACGATGCAAAGCCAATATAACCGTCCATTGAGCGGTCATGGATGAGTGTTTCTTGGGTTAGATCAAGAGGGTTTTTCCCCTGTAATAGCTGCGGAGAGCAAACAGGGTACATTTCTTCTTCCATGAGCTTCTCACTCATCAGACCTGCCCAAGTACCGGAGCCGTACCGCACCCCGATATCTACTTCTTGCAACGCAAAATCGACTGATTTAGTGCTGGTGTCAAGACGTACATCGATATCTGATTGTAGGTTTTGGAATCGATCAATACGTGGCAATAGCCATTTGGCAGCAAAAGCAGGACTGACAGTGACCGTCAGCACACCGCTGTTTGAGCCTTCTTGTAATTGTTCTAATCCAAGTGCCAATTTGTCTAAACCAGCTTTGATATTCGGTAGGGCCAGCTCTACTATTTTGGTAGGAATTAAGCGAGACTTACCGCTGGTTTTTCGATAGAACAGCGGTGTACCTATTGAATCCTCCAAATTACGCACCAGTTGACCGACTGCAGCAGGCGTTACATTTAGCTCTTGTGCTGCAGCAGAAAAACTTTGATGACGCGCACTGGCTTCCAAAGCACGAAGGGCATTTAAGTAGAGCGCTTTATTCATAGCGATAAACATTTTCTTTTAGATAAGTGAATATTATCTCGTTTGTCAAAGGATGTAAATCAGTTGATAATCGAAGTCAATAAAACTTATGCTTGGAAAGTATACTATGCTCATTAATGCAGATTTTTCTTGTCGAGCCTCATTACTGCCTGAACAGCATCAATGGGTTAAATCACCACAACAAGGTGTCGAGCGAGTGATGCTTGATCGCGTTGGTGCAGAAAAAGCACGTGCAACCAGTATTGTACGCTACGCCCCCGATTCACACTTTCCTCATCATCTTCATCCCGGTGGTGAGGAGATCTTAGTATTGTCCGGTACGTTTTCTGCAGATGACCGCCATTATCCTGCTGGCTGGTATCTACGTAATCCTCCAACCTCAGGGCATCAGCCTTATAGCGATGAGGGCGCTGTTATTTTTGTCAAACTTTGGCAGATGTCAGCAGACGAGACGCATCATGTGGCTATCGATACCAAAGATGCCAAAAATTGGCAAAAAAAAGGTAGCCGTGATGTCTGTGAATTATATTCAGACACAACAGAGAAGGTAAGTTTGCAGCGTTTAAATGCAGGCGAAGTATTGTTTACAGATAAAATTGCTGGTGGTGCTGAGCTATTGGTGCTAGAAGGTACCTTAATCGAAGCTGAACAAACTTATCAACGTGGTGGCTGGATACGTTTGCCTGTCGATGCGACGTCAGAAGTAGTAGCGGGCGCGAATGGCGCCATGGTTTATCTAAAAACTGGTCACCTCTCTCAAGTCATCGGCGCTGATGTGGAAGGCAGGTAATATGAAAACTGTACCAGTAGCAATTATCGGCGGCGGCTTAAGTGGGCTGTATGCCGCCTTTTTACTTGAGCAAAAAGGTGTTGATTATATTCTTTTAGAAGCGCGTCCGACGTTAGGTGGTCGTATCGTTACTGCTAGATCCGCTAAGATTGAAGACGGTTTAAATGTAGAGCCGTTAAATGCTGATAACTCAAACACGGCGCAAACGCTAGACAGTTTTGATTTGGGACCCTCTTGGTTTTGGCCAGATTATCAGCAGCAGTTGGCGCATCTTATCGATGAATTACAATTAGAGTCTGTTGCGCAATTTGAAGAAGGTGACATGATGGTTGAACGCTCCCCCGATGAGTTAGCGGTTCGTACACGCGGATATAAAAGCTCACCACCGTCAATGCGCCTCAAAGGTGGTATGGCAGCCTTGATAGAGGCTCTCTATCATCGATTGGATACATCACGTATTTTAACCGGTCAAATAGTACGTCAGTTAAATAACACAGAAAAGCATATCGAGATTAGTAGTGAGGATGCGTCTGGGCAAGTAACGATGTGGCGAGCGCAACATGTGTTACTGGCGCTACCACCGCGTTTGGCTCAAGAAAGTATCACGTTTCAACCTTCGTTACCCGCTAATCTAGAGACGCAGTGGCAGAGAACAGCAACTTGGATGGCGCCGCACGCCAAATATGTGGCAGTTTATGACACGCCTTTTTGGCAAAAAAAAGGGCTTTCAGGAGCAGCGAGAAGTGCGCAAGGGCCCATGGTTGAGATTAATGATGCTTCAGTAGTAGATGGTAGCGGTGCGTTGTTTGGCTTTATAGGAGTACCGGCACCAGTACGTCAAAGCCTGTCTGATGATGTATTGAAGGCGCATTGCCGTGCGCAGTTGGTGCGCCTATTTGGGGCGCAAGCAGAGACACCTAAGAGAGAATATCTCAAAGACTGGGCACAAGAACCGTTTACAGCGACTGCTGCTGACGTGAGTAGTGATGGTCAGCATGCGGCAGCACCTATATCAAAAGCGACGTCTGGCGTATGGAAAAACTGTTTGACGGGTATCGGTAGCGAATGGTCAGCGCAGTTTCCAGGTTACCTTGCTGGCGCGATTGATGCCGCTAGCATAGGAGTAGAAGACATCCCTGAGTCAGTCATGTATTAATTAACCATGTTTATTTCAACATAAAAAATACCCTCTAAACCATTATTTTTCGATTAAGTCTTCCTTGCTGCATTGGCGTTTCACTTTTATAGCAAGGATAAACTTCAGCTCAAGACAAAAAAAATCGTGTCAAGTAAAGCTAACTCATTAGTTCAATTCTCTATAATGATCTTATTTAAAATAAACAAAATACATATTAACCCTTCACATTGCTAGATTATTTCTATAAAATACCGACCGTGTGGTTTCTTTAATGTATATACATTATTAATATGGCTTGATTTAAGACAGGTATCCTAATTATGAGTCCTACCACTGTTGCTTACACATACCTTGCCATTGCCATTATTTGCGAAGTAATAGGCACCACTTTTTTAGTAAAGTCAGAACAGTTTACCCGTTTGGTACCGACATTGATTATGGGTGTGCTTTATGCCATCTCGTTTTACTTGCTGACGCAAACGATCAAGACCATACCGCTTGGTATCGCTTATGCGTTGTGGGGCGGGTTGGGAATCGTGCTGACATCGCTCGTTGGCTTGGTGTTTTTTAAACAAAGTCTCGATACGGCAGCAGTGATTGGTATCGCTATGATCGTTGGCGGTGTCGTAGTGATGAATTTACTGTCTAATTCTGTAGTGCATTAGCCATTAGCATGGAGATGAAAATGGAAACTGAAAACGCTTATAAACGTAAGAAACAACCAGAGCTCATCCGTCGAGCGCTACTCGATCAAGCAGCACGGATAACTCTAGAGCAGGGTTTGTCTAAAGTTACCTTCCAAGCGGTCGCTGACGCAGTCGGGGTGACCAAAGGTGGTGTCATGCATCACTTCGCTACCAAGAATGCGCTGATACTTGAAGTGTTTAGTGATGCGATGGCAAAATTTGAGGCAGAAGTAGATGCGGCGATGGCTAAAGACCCTGTGCGTTACGGCTCTTTTACTCGCGCCTATATCGATGCCACTATCAGTTTGGGTGCAAAAGGTCAGGAAGAGTTTAATAGTCAAGCAACGTTATATGTGTTGATGTTAGGAGATATCGAGCTACGTGAATTGTGGGCAGAGTGGTCAAATAAGCAGTTAAAGAAGCATGAAGCAACTGATAATACCGAAATACTCTGTATGGTGCGTCTGGTCGCCGACGGTATTTGGCTCTCTGATTTTTCAGGTATCAATATATCGGACAAAACGTCATTGCGTGAGCGTTTGATAAAAATGACGCAGCATGAGCAGGATTAAAACGCTGCTTTCAAATAATTTATTAAAGAAGTATTTTTTATCAGAGAAGCATGGAAAGAAAAGCTTGTAGAAATAGGCTATATAAATTTATTTTTAAAACTTAAAACTTAAAACTTAAAACTTAAAACTTAAAACTTGACGAAATTATTCGGTTTCTCTTTTATAGAGTTAGCCAGTCGTCGTAAGGGAAACCCATGATTAGTACAAATACAAATACAAATACAAATACAAATACAAATACAAAAACTGCTATAAGCAACTTAGCAGACATTATCAATTTAAACCAAGTTCAAACCGCTTATGTTAATGGTCGTTATCTACCTATCGATGAATCTTTAGCTACTTTTGAAGATATTAATCCAGCGACGGGTGAGCTATTGGCCACCATTCAGCAAACGAATGATGAGCAGATTAACGAAGCCGTTGAAGCAGCACAAAAAGGTCAAAAATTGTGGGCTGCAATGACAACGGTTGAACGTAGTCGTATTTTGCTAAATACCGTTGCCATATTGCGGGAACGCAATGATGTGCTGGCATTGCTTGAAACCAAAGACACCGGTAAGGCGCTCTCTGAAACCAAGTATGTCGATATCGTCACCGGTGCTGATGTCATTGAATATTATGCTGGTCTTGCACCGATGCTTGAAGGTCGTCAGATTCCGCTACGTGATACCAGCTTTGTTTATACCCGCCGCGAGCCACTCGGTGTCGTCGCAGGTATTGGCGCGTGGAACTATCCTATCCAAATCGCGATGTGGAAAGCAGCGCCGGCATTAGCTGCTGGTAATGCGATGATTTTTAAACCATCAGAAGTGACCCCTCTAACCGCACTCAAGCTAGCAGAAATCTTCACGGAAGCGGGCTTACCAGATGGCGTATTCAACGTCGTACAAGGGGATTATAAAGTTGGCGAAGCATTAACCCAGCATCCTGATATCGCTAAAGTCTCGTTTACTGGTGGCGTACCCACTGGCAAAAAAGTCATGGCAAGTGCCGCATTATCGTCGCTTAAAGACGTGACACTGGAGCTTGGCGGTAAGTCGCCATTAATTATATTTGATGATGCGGACATCGATACCTCCGCTGATATTGCGATGATGGCGAATTTTTATAGCACGGGTCAAGTCTGTACCAATGGCACGCGTGTCTTTATTCCTAAAGCATTACAAGCTAAGTTTGAGCAAGCCATCTTATTGCGTGTTGAGCGTATTAAGTTAGGCGATCCGATGGATGAAAATATCAATATGGGTCCACTAGTCAGCTTTCCGCATATGGAAAGAGTGCTTGGTTATATTGAACAAGGCAAAGCTAGTGGTGCACGATTATTGACTGGCGGTGAGCGTATCACGTCAGGCGAACTTGCCAATGGCGCCTTTGTCGCTCCAACCGTATTTACAGATTGCAGCGATGATATGACCATCGTACGCGAGGAAATATTTGGTCCGGTGATGTCGATATTGACTTATGAAACCGAAGAAGAAGTTATTCGCCGTGCCAATGATACCGAGTATGGCTTGGCTGCAGGGGTGGTGACTGCTGATTTGACCCGAGCGCATCGAGTGATTGCTCAGATTGAAGCCGGTATTTGCTGGTTAAATACCTGGGGCGAGTCGGCAGCACAAATGCCAGTCGGCGGTTATAAGCATTCGGGTATCGGCCGCGAAAATGGCATTGAAGCACTTGAACATTATACTCAGACCAAATCTATCCAAGTCGAATTGGGTGCGTTTGAATCGGTATTTTAATAGTTGATATTGAGAAAACCCTTGAGCAATCAGGGTGCTGAATAGGGGCGCATTTGCCTTTCTTACTCAGTCACCTTGATACTAAATGATTTATATTTTTTCAATATTATGGAGCGTTTTATGACATCAACACCTGAGTATGACTATATCATTGTCGGCGCAGGCTCAGCAGGCAATGTGCTGGCTACGCGATTGACCGAAGATGCCAGCATTAAGGTATTGCTATTAGAGGCCGGTCGTCCAGATCACCGCTTAGACTTTCGCACGCAGATGCCAGCGGCGCTTGCCATGCCTTTGCAAGGAACGACTTATAACTGGGGTTATAAAACCGATCCTGAACCTTACATGAACAATCGGGTGATGGACTGTGGTCGCGGCAAGGGGTTAGGTGGCTCATCTCTAATTAATGGTATGTGCTATATCCGTGGCAATGCCTTGGACTTTGACGACTGGGCCAAAATTAAAGGGTTAGAAGACTGGACGTATTCGGACTGTTTGCCATATTTTAAAAAATTAGAAAATCGTGATGCTGGCGAGAACGACTATCATGGTGTGGGTGGTCCTGTTGAAATGACCACATCAAAGCCAGGAGTCAATCCGTTATTTCAAGCCATGATTGAAGCTGGTGTGCAAGCAGGCTATCCGAGTACTGAAGATTTGAATGGCTATCAGCAAGAAGGCTTTGGTCCGATGGATCGCTTTGTGACGCCTAATGGTCGCCGTGCTTCTACAGCTCGAGGTTATCTTGACCGCGCTAAACCGCGTAGCAATATCACCATTTTAACCGGTGCATTGACTGATGTAATCTTATTTGATGGCAAACGTGCTATCGGCGTAAAAGTAGAGCATCAAGGTCAGATCAAGAACTTCCATGCATCTCGTGAAGTCATTATCTCATCGGGCGCAATTGCCTCACCGCAATTATTGCAGCGTTCAGGTATTGGCCCTGGTCAATGGCTGAAAGATTTGGGTGTCAATGAGATTCTAGATTTACCAGGCGTTGGTAATAATCTACAAGACCATTTAGAGCTGTATATGCAGTATGAATGTAAGCTACCAGTCTCGATTGCTCCTGCCAATAAATGGTGGAATAAGCCAGCGATTGGCGCTGAATGGTTATTCAATGGTACAGGACTTGGTGCCTCAAATCAGTTTGAAGGTGGCGGCTTTATTCGTACCGATGAAAAATTTAGCCATCCTAATATTCAATATCACTTTTTACCATTAGCTGTGCGCTATGACGGTCGTAGTGCAGTTAATTCTCACAGTTTCCAAGCGCATGTAGGCTCATTACGTTCGCCAAGTCGTGGTCGCGTCAAGTTGACATCGAAAGATCCAAGCGCTCATCCGAGTATTTTATTTAATTATATGTCGCATGAGCAAGACTGGCACGAGTTCCGTGCTGCCATGCGTATCACCCGCGAGATTATGCATCAGCCAGCGCTCGACCCTTATCGTGGTCGTTCTATTGCGCCAACCGATGATTTGGTGACCGATGCGCAATTAGATGAATACGTCCGTGAAAATAGCGAGACGGCTTATCATCCATCGTGTACCTGTGCGATGGGCGAAGGCAATGATTCGGTAGTTAATGGAGAAGGTCTGGTACATGGTATCGATGGCTTACGCGTCGTCGATGCGTCGATTATGCCAAATATTATCAGTGGTAATCTGAATGCGACCACTATTATGCTGGCAGAAAAAATCGTCGATAAAATGCGCGGTAAGCAATTACCATGCTCAACGGTAGATTATTATGTTGCCAATGGCGCACCGCTCAGAGCTGAGCCAATGCGGATTTATGGTTCACCCGTATAAGCAGTTGAATATTCAATGATATAACACAGTTTCAATGAGAAGGCCTTTCTAGATAAAGGCCTTTTTTATCAGCGTTAATTTATAAAGAAGATGATCACCATGATGGTTGTATCTACTTTCATTTTTATATGAAGCAAGCTTTACACAGCAAATTTTTATTTATTAGTACTGCTTTGTGCGTCATGCGGTTATCAGCTCATAACGGACAAAGCAATACCACACACTGGTTAATCTATTTATTGAGGTCTTTTATGTACAGCTCGCCATCAGAGGGTGCGACAAAACCCCTGACTCTAAATAAGACAGTTTTTTTAGGCTCAGCTATTATTTCTATTTTATTGATTATCTGGACCATTTCGTTTCCAGATTATAGTCAGAACTTGCTTAGTGCTGGTATGGCTTGGGTATCAGAAAGTTTTGGCTGGTATTATATGCTGGTCGTTGCCGCTTATAGTATTTTTGCATTATTTGTTGGTCTGTCTAAATATGGTGATATCAAACTTGGTCAAGACCACGAAAAAGCGCAGTTTCCCTTTTTAACTTGGGCAGCCATGCTGTTTTCAGCCGGTATCGGTATTGATTTATTATTTTTTGGTGCATCTGAACCTTTGATGCATTATTTAACGCCGCATACAGGGCTAGAGCCTGCCAGTGCAGAAGCGATGCGCGAAGCACTATCACAGACTTTTTTACATTGGGGTTTACATGGTTGGGGTATTTATGCGCTCATCGGTATGGCATTAGCTTACTTTGCTTACCGTAAAAATATGCCGCTGGCGCTACGTTCGCCGTTGACACCGATATTTGGCGAGCGCTTAATTAAAGGCTGGCTTGGTGATAGTATTGATACCTTTGGTGTGGTCTGTACCTTGATGGGCATTGCGACCAGTTTAGGTATTGGTGTCTTGCAGGCAAATGCTGGACTGACTCATGTCTTTGGTATTGAATCTAGCAAGATGGTTCA
Organism: Psychrobacter sp.; assembly: GCF_049295055.1. GTDB lineage: Bacteria > Pseudomonadota > Gammaproteobacteria > Pseudomonadales > Moraxellaceae > Psychrobacter. The sequence goes on from NZ_JBAQQF010000053.1 coordinate 145,819, forward strand.
GACGCTAATCATCGTAGGTGTTGTCGCGGCCGCCGCTATCTCTGCGATGACCGGTGTTGAAAAAGGCGTCCGTCGTCTGTCTGAATTCAATATGTTGTCTTCGATATTATTATTGCTAGTGATATTAGTCCTTGGTAATACCGTTTATTTGCTGAATACTTTTACTCAAAATATTGGTCAATATTTCCAAACCATTATTTATAAAACTTTTGATGTTTATGCTTATGACGGTACTGCTGGTGCCGAATGGAAGTCAGGTTGGACGATATTTTTCTGGGCATGGTGGGTGGCTTGGGCACCGTTTGTCGGTTTATTTATTGCCCGTATCAGCCGTGGGCGTACGCTGCGTGAGTTTGTCTTTGGCGTGATGTTTATCCCACTTGGTTTTATCTTTGCCTGGTTCTCTATCTTTGGTAATTCAGCGATAGATTTGGTTGCCAACGGTGCAACCGAACTTGGTGAGATTGCGGTCAACGATGCTGCGATGGGTATGTTTGCCTTGTTTGAGTACTTCCCTTACAGCAACGTCTTATCATTTGCTGGCGTGGTTATTGGTTTGGTGTTCTTTGTGACTTCAGCGGATTCAGGCGCTTTAGTACTCGCCAACCTAAGCTCAAGAGGCATGACCAATGATACCGATGCGCCTGTTTGGTTGCGTCTGTTTTGGGCAGCGGCAACCGGTCTTATTACCCTAGGTTTATTGTTTGCTGGTGGTTTTGAGTCATTGCAATCCGTATCCGTGATTGCAGGCTTGCCATTCTCACTTATTCTTGTGCTTTATATGATGTCGATGTGGAAGTCATTAAAAGAAGAGGGCAATAAGCGCAAGGCTAGCACGATTGGTATGGCAAACGTACTTGATAGTGGCAAAGGCTGGAAAGCGCGCTTGCAACGTATTGTCAGCTTCCCAAGTCATACGCAAGTTGAACGGTTTTTGCAGCATATCGTAAGACCGGCAATGATTGACGTTGAAAATGAGCTGAAAGCCGGGGGTCTAAAAACCTCTTTAGATATTCGTAATCCTGCTCATATCGGGCAAGATATCGATGAAGGTCTAGATGAAAGCAGTGGTCAAATAGATGGTCTAAGTTTGCGAGTTGGACATGGTGATGAGGATGACTTTATTTATGAAGTCAATTTAATCAAGGCTGAACGCCCTAACTTTACGATGAAAACCTCAAGCAAGCATACAGAGTATTACTATCGTGCTGAGGTGTTCTTAAGTGACGGTTCGCAAGAGTATGATTTGGTCGGCTATACCAAAGAACAAGTATTGGTCGATATCTTGCATCAGTATGAGCGCCATTTGCAGTATCTACATTTAGAGCGTTAATAGCTTTACCAAAGTCTATCCTACAGCTTGATAAGTTCTAGTATTTAAATAAAAGTATCGTATTAATAAACCCATAAGTTGGACACAGCTTATGGGTTTTTATATCGTTTTGGGGCATCAAGTGCCAATTACTAAGCATCGAATTAGTTACTAAGTCGATAAGGTGAAATAAAGCGACACAGGTTGTCGTACAGATTTTTATCTACTTTCTTTTTACCGGTTTTTGTACTATAGTTATTGAGTCAGGAGAAGTTAATAACATATAGCAATATAGAGTTTACCCTCGAAGCGCAACGCTTCATATCTAACTCTGCTGCTTATTAAATCTAGATTTCTCGATCGCTATCAAAGCTTAATACTCTCAACTTAAACAAAAGAAATATTCAATATAGCCAATCTGCATATTTGGCTAACGCCCTTTTTATTGTTTAAAAACTGAATGCTGAATAGATTACTGTAGTTACTCAAAAAATAAACCTCTTTATTTTATATTTATGACGTTGCTCAAAAAGCTGCGGACAGGCGATGCTGACTTGAAATTCGCACTAATACTAAAACAAAAAATTAAAAATGCTGCTACCAAACTAAATTTAAAATAATAAGGATAATTCTATGACAAATACAAAATATATTTTTGAGCAAAAACGCATAAACGATTTGCAGTGGGCATATGGCGCAAAACTGGCTGGAATAACAACACTCGCAAATGATGAAAAGGGGCGCGTACGAAAATCCCCATTGTTTTATCTTACGACCGTGTCTATTAATAGTTATGAAGATGATATTTATTTTGTAAATAACACGGATCAGACGCTACACTTTGTAGCGCCGTTCAGGCTTTATCGAAACATAGCTGAAGCAAGGGCTAAGCTTGGTGATATAAGTGTTGAGAACATAAATAAAGTGAAGCTTTATTCTGACGATATGGATTGTTTATATACTAAAGTATTGCCCAATCAAGGCGTGCGTATCGGCAGTTATCATATTATGTATGATAGCGATGAGATGATGCAGTGGTTTATTGATGTGCCTTATAAAGGAGTTGAGTCACACTCTGGCATTTGGCACTTTAATGTAGTCGAAAAAGGTGGGATTGGTCAGGCGTATCCACTGCTGTGGGATGATTTTAGCAAACCCTCACATATGGTCAGTTGTGATTTTCTAACTGAGCGTACTGATATACCGATTGAACCTTCAGTTTATGAAGAACGCTGTTGGGTATTTGATAATTTAATAGAGTCGCTTGGCATTTCGGAAGCGTTATTTGTATTGGCGATTAATGATGTGTTGTACCGCTATGGCATAGGCTGGAATGCGCCCTATAACGAGTCTGATATACAGGCAAAAGAAATAGGCAGTAAATTACAAACCCTGAAACCTAAAAATGTTGAGGCGGTGCAAACCATTGTCCAAGCCGTTTATGATTTTTGGTTTAATAAAGGTTTTGCAAAAAATGTCTCAGTAGAGGCTTGTACGGATATTTTTGCTTTGTACCAAGAATGGCTGGCTAATGATCAAAACTAATCATTGGGAAATAAGTGAAAAATAATAAGAAAAGGAGAGTGCAATGATGTTGCCTATTGAAAATAATGATACATTTTTACTGTTTTTCCATGGTCTTGATTCGAGTAATGAAACCAGTAAATATACTTGTATGACACGTGAGCCTAAATACTGCCAAACGGTTAATTATCGAGATAATTTTGAAGCAGTTTTTGAGATTTACGATGCGTTGATTCAAGAAAAGATGAGCCAGTATCCGCGAGTAGTATTAGCAGGGCATTCGCTTGGTGGTTGGTTTGCCAATCATTTTGCCCATAAATATAACTTGCGCGCGCTATTGATTGCGCCCTGTATTTACCCGAGTGAGGTCTTAGCCGACCGCATTCCAGAAGTGGCTGATATGAAACTGTCCTTTCCAACCTCAAATGCTCAAATGATCCGAGTAATGGTCGAAGTGGATGATGAATGTTTGGATGTAGCAGTTGCCAGACGTACGTTAGTGAATTTACCAGAAAACTGGGCAGTGGAATACTTTGAGCGTGGTCATCACCGTATTGCTCGCAGTAGTGAGATTTGGAGTCATCTATTGGATTTGTGTGAAGATCCTCTTGTTTGGATAGATACGGCGACGTTTTATGGCGAAGATTAACCGTCACGACATAATTTGATGTGCTATCATTATTAAACGTCTTTATTAGACAGCGTTATTAAACATCAGTATTATAAATCGTTATTAACGACGATTGTTAAGACCTATCGTGGGTTTAATGGTTGGTTGTACTGTCATTGTGGATCACTTATCAATGACAGCATAACCAATCTTGCAACTTCCAGCACGATATAAAATAACCCTGGTAAAGCGCATGAGCCTTTTCTCCGACAAAGTCATCCATGCCTTATTTGATTTGCCGAATTTGGCTTATTATTATACTTTTATTGTCGGAGTTATAGGAGTCTCACTTGTTTACTCTCCCTGCTGCTCATTCAAAATATACCCGCTGTTATCGACCGCGGCATCCGCTTGCGCAATCTATTATTACGCAAATTGATAAGCGTGAGCAACGTCCGCAAGATATTACCAAAGCGATGGGTTACCCATTAAAACATACCATTCCTGCCTGTGACCGTCTGCGTCATGTATTGTCTAGCGCAACCTTGGGGTTAGATAGCAGCTATATTGATGCTTACTTTACGCCAGATAAATTCTTGGAAAAATTGTTTGCAGTACTCGAGATGGATGCTGATACGTTTGAAGAAGATATCGCCCAAATCAAATATCGTTTGTTGCATCCTCGTCAACCGCTGCCTAGCTATAGTCTGCAAGCCGATGTGGATTTTACCTTTAATGGCAGCTCAAATTGGCTGTCTCGTTGGGGTGCTTCACTGTCTACTCATGTACAGTTACCAAGTGGACTCGCCAAACTGAGTGAAGCAGAGCGTGAAGCACTGATTAAGAAAAGTATCCGCGAGCATTATCGACAGTATGAAGGCAATGTGCCGTATGAAGGTGTTTTAAAAGGCTATCAATTGACCATATCGCAAAATAACGAGATCGTCGATGAAGTGATGTATAAATTACCAAGCTCTACTAAAGCTTAATAGTGGCTTTATAAAAGAAGTAAATTAAGATGAAAGTTTCAGGTTGATATTATGAACAAGCTGATAGCTCAGTTGAATGAAAAGCGATTTTAAATATTGTTTAAAAAATAAAAGCGCCAAATGCTATTAAGCATTTGGCGGTTTTTTGCGTTATTAATATTGGTTAAAAAGCACCGCTAAGTCCGATAAATACACTGGTTGCCTTGTCATCATCACCTTGTGAATGGGTGACACCAGCATTAGCATTAAGTAGACCGAAGCTTTTTGATACGCCTAGTGTCATACCAAAGTTATCGTCGTCGGTTTCTACCATTGGGGTATCAAAGCTGATATTCGCTATGGTATTGAGACGTGCTGAAGCGGCTTCACGATTATCACTCAACTGTTTTTGATAATGAATATCACCAAATACATTAAGCGTATCGGCTAGGTAGTGATTGGCTTTGACGCCAAGCTTGCCATAAGTAGTGGTATATTTTTGCTCATCGAATTGCATGGCGATGCCAGACATTTCTTGCTCTTTTAGCGCGTCTAATCTTACACGGCTAGCGGTTGCGCCGATATATGGTGTAATAGCGATACTACTGAGCTGCATCGGATAGCCTGCCTGTACATTGGCATAATAACGCTTACCATCAGCATTTGATTTAAATTCTTGTTTATTGCCACCAAGCGTGACCGCACGTGTGACATCAACATCCATATTACCAAAGCCAACAGAGCCATTAAGTTGTACACCGCCAAGATTATCTAGCGTATTGCTATGATAAATACCGAAGCCAACTTCTTCTAGTTCAATATTACTTAAGCCAGTACGAACCCCTGAGTTCTCAAACTCCTTTTGGGTGATGTTGCCATACAATCCTGTGACGGCGTTTGCGGAATTAGGGTGAGCAAAGTCTACACCCAATAATATTTGCGTATTGCTATCACCTTCAAACCCTGCAATATCTTGATTTTCAAATTCACCGGTTGCCCACAAGTTACGGGCAAGTTTCTGCTCACTACTTTGGATTTGATTGATGTGAGATTGCAAGCGCTCGTTGGTTGCGAGTCCCGCTGTCGTCGCAATGTGCGGCAGTACGCCAATGAGACTAGGTGCGGTTACGACGGCGCTGGCATAGTCAGCAATCATTTGATGCGCGCGTCCTGTTGGATGGATGCCATCAGCAAAAAAATAGCTTTCATTAGCACCTGGCGTTACTAAGTTGTTTGATCCACATAATAGTGAGCTTGCTGTCGTACAAGTTGCTTGAGTGACATTCGTAAAACCATAAGCAGTAGGATTTGCAGCGACTTGTTGTAATAAACTAAAGGTATCTAGCGGTATAATATTTGCGCCGGTAGCGACAGCACCACTATACATAGATTGGTTATATAGATTTGCTAACATAGTGCCAGACGATTGGAAACCTGCTCCTGCAGCGATAGCAGTAGGTGTCAGCCCTATATCAGGGATATTCGGTACTAAAATATAGTTTGCACCGTTATCTTTTAGCGCTTTAATGGCTGCGACTTGGCTACCAGCAGCAGCTGAAACCGTATTGATAGCAGTAGCAGGATTGGTGGCGGCTGCAAGTAAATCGTTTGCGCCTCCCCACACGACATACATGCCATTAGAATCCACTTTATTATTAGCAAGATAACCACTAACTTGAGTATTGACAGAAGCAACAGGAACATTAACCCCAAAATCAGTATTGACGATATCTACGCCAGCTCTTGCCCCACCAATAGCATAGTTATTGCCGGTTTGAGGACTACCAACAGTATTGGCAACAGAAGTGGTACCAAGCTGTTCAGCAAACGAGGTTGCCCATACATTATCGGGATTGGTGGTAAATTGACCCGATTCGTTAAAACCCAGCCCTAAAGGAGGAGTGCCCTTAGTAATGGGGCTAAAATAACCGCCATCGGTTAAGCTATCACCAAAAAATGTCACGCTATTATAAAGCTCAGCATGAGCCATACCTGCTACAGATAGTGAGATAGCCAGCATGCTTTTAGTAAGGGTTTTGAGGGTGCTAGGGTTAACAATAACACGAGAGATATTAAGAGGCATATCGACTTCCTTGTCGTCAATGTGGCGGGTTTATTAACAAAGTGTAACTGCTTTCGAAAAACCTAGCAATCTATTTAACGGCAAAGTTTCATATAAGTTAAATAATCTAAAAGCTTTGTAGAACAATATCGTTCTCGGCATTTTTTATCTTAAAAAGTAAGGATAGCTTGAGAGATTAATACAGTATGAAGAAAGCGCCTTTCTGCTAAATGAGTAAGCACAAAAAATTTGTATGAGGTAACATTACTATCAGGAATGAATTGTATATTTATATAAAAAAGGAGTTAAAAAATGAAAGGAATCACACGTTTTTCGAATAGCTTAATGGAGAAGTATTTACCAGATCCATTTTTATTCGTTATTATTTTAACAGTCGTTATTTTTGCACTCGGCTTAGGCTTAACTGATTCTTCACCGGTACAGATGGTCGCATTTTGGGGTGAAGGCTTTTGGGCGTTACTCGCATTCTCGATGCAAATGGTATTGGTGCTAGTCACTGGTTTCGTATTGGCGAGCAGCCCGATATTTAAAAAAGGGCTGGGTAAACTGGCAAGTTTCGCAAATTCGCCAGGTAGCGCAATTATTTGGGTAACTTTAGTATCACTTGCAGCCAGCTGGATCAACTGGGGTTTTGGATTGGTTATTGGTGCGTTATTCGCCAAAGAATTAGCGAAGCGTGTTGAACATGTCGATTACCGTTTGCTGATTGCCAGTGCTTATTCTGGCTTTATCATTTGGCATGCTGGATTTTCGGGCTCTATTCCATTATCCATTGCGACAGAAGGACATCCATTCGCCGATAAAATTGGCATTATTCCAACCAGTGCAACCATTTTTGCCAGTTATAACTTAATCATCGTCGCGGCATTAGTGATTATTGTCCCTTTGTTAAACCGTTTGATGATGCCAAAAAAAGAAGATACGGTTACAGTAGATCCTAAACTACTCGTTGATCCGATTATTGAGGAACTTCCAGCAAAATCAGATATGACACCAGCAGAGCGTTTGGAGAATAGCTGGATTTTATCGATGGTCATCGGCGCATTAGGTATTGCCTTTATTGTCTATTATTTTGTCCAGAATGGCTTTGCGTTAACGCTCGATTTGGTTAACTTTATGTTCTTATTCCTTGGCATTATATTCCACGGAACGCCTCGCAAGTATTTGATTGCCGTGCAAGAAGCGGTCAAAGGAGCGGGCGCCATCATTGTTCAATTTCCGTTCTATGCAGGAATTATGGGCATGATGACAGCATCGGGTTTGGCAGCTGTTATGTCAGATGCGTTCGTCAGCGTTTCGACGGCGGACACGCTACCACTTTTCGCATTCTTAAGTGCAGGACTCGTCAACTTTTTCGTCCCTTCAGGTGGTGGACAATGGGCAGTTCAAGCGCCAATTATGTTAGAAGCGGCAGAAATGCTTGGTAGTGATCCAGCGAAAGTTGCCATGGCTGTTGCATGGGGCGATGCTTGGACAAACATGATTCAGCCGTTTTGGGCATTGCCAGCGCTGGCAATCGCTGGACTAAAAGCCAAAGATATCATGGGTTTTTGTGTCATTGTATTGGTAGTCAGCGGTGTAGTGATTGGTTTAGGATTGCTGTTCTTGTAAGCTGTTGTTCTTGTAAGTTATTGTTTTTATAAATAAAATATAGCGTTTAGGCCTTACCAGTTTTTGGGGTAAGGCTTTTTAATTATTTGGAGCAGCAAACGCAGTCTTGAGTACATCATCTAATCAAAATGAAAACATCAAAAACCCTTTCACTTTATACACTGCATTATATGAAAAGACTTCTTTGATATATATTAGAGAAACGATAGAGAAAAACCTAGCAAACTAAGCTCTATCCGTATTCACTTAATCTCTGATGCTCACTTATCTACTCAGCAAACATATTTTCTTTTACTATAAAAAACGGACTGTATCAGTATATTTATACGGACTCTAATACTTGCTCACATGCTTGAGCTAGATAAGGATCAACACTGTCTTGTTTAAGCAGCCATTTAAGATAACCAGAACCCTCAGAACTGGTTGCTAGATCTGCGATAGCCTCACCTTTATGTTTACCAAAGCTTAAATGCGTGGGTATGCGTGCCATTTGACTAAAATCATATAAACTATCTACATCAGTGATGACATGACCTTGTTCATTAGCCAGGTCAATCAGACTACCAAGCACCAACTCAGTGAAGTAAATGTCAGCAATAGCCGCATGCGCATCCTTTGCTTGATCACGCGCCACCTCTCGATGGAAGTGATAGAGAAGGGATACTAGCTTATGGCTTTCCAGTGTGGGAAGCAGATAGTTAGCCATAGCATTTGTACAAATCAACTTAGGAGTATGCGTCACGCCAGCATTTTTAAGAACTGCCATATCAAAATCAATATTGTGACCAATCAAGTACTCAACACTGCTAGGCAGTCTAAAATCTGTGTGAGGCGGCTCATCCACAACATCTTCATCACATATATGTGATATCGCCATAGAACCCAAGCTGATTTCTTTCAGAGGATTAAAGCGCTTAGCTCGGGGAGCTTGTAAGACAGCTACCTTGCCACCGGCGATCTCAACAATAGAGTAGGCCGCTTCCGTCATGTGCGGCTCAATCAGCCCTGTTGTTTCGGTGTCGAGTATGTATGTGGTCATAATTAGCCTTGATCGGTTTTATTTGTTATAGATAGTTGCATTATATCAGTCTATTTCGAGTGTTTACTAATGGATTAAAGGCTTAGATATAGATAGATAGCTCCATTAATGGAGATGCCAAGTCACCTTCTAAGTATTTATCATTCATAAATTTAAAATCTTTTATAGTCTTAATTTTCGATTAAGCACGTCCTAAAAACTTTCGCTCTCTAATTTTCTTTTATACCATAAACTTATATACATGAATTTTATTCACCTTTAATTTAATTTAAGTCGTTTTTATTCATGTCATGATTTAGGTATGATTACCTCATACACAAATTTGGCTTTATCTAAAAATAATTAGGGGTGCAATCATCGTGAATAATAAAGAGAAAGAATTTAGCTGTTCAATTAAGCGCATACGTTTTGATGAAAACTATCATCCTGCAGACAGTACGCGTCTGACGACTAACTTTGCCAATTTGGCACGCGGCGAGCATCGCGAAGAGAACTTACACAAAACGTTGAGAATGATCAATAATCGTTTTAATGCGTTAGCGCATTGGGATAATCCAACAGCAGACCGCTATTCTGTTGACGTTGATATCGTATCTGTCGACATGGATATTGAAGGCAATGGCAATACTTTCCCTATCATTGAGATGTTACAAACAACGATTATCGACCATAAAGACAACACGCGTATTGACGGTATGATTGGCAACAGCTTCTCCTCTTACGTGCGCGATTATGACTTTAGCGTCGTCCTATTAGACCATTTTGATAAAAATCCGAAATCTCCACCGCCACAAGATTTTGGTGATTTACATGGCAAACTGTTTCAATACTTATTGAACTCAGAGGCATACCAAGCCAACTTTAATAAGCAACCAGTGATTTGCCTCAGTGTGTCAACCAGTAAAGCTTATCACCGTACTGCCAATCAGCATTCGGTATTAGGGGTTGAATACAGACAAGACGAATACTCGTTAACGGATGACTATTTCCATAAAATGGGCTTAACCGTTCGCTACTTTATGCCTGCCGGTAGTGTTGCGCCTTTAGCCTTCTATTTTGCGGGTGATTTGCTAAGTGATTACACGGATCTTGAGCTGATCAGTGCGATTAGTACGATGGAGACTTTCCAAAAGATCTACCGACCTGAAATTTATAATGCCAATTCTACCGCCGCTCAAGTGTATCAACCCAGTTTGAAGTACCAAGATTATTCACTGACTCAAATTGTGTATGATCGCGCCGAGCGCAGCCAGATGGCAGTAACGCAAGGTAAATTTACGGAAGAACAGTTCATCAAGCCATACGGAGCAATCCTTGAGCAATGGGCTGCAAGCTATTCTGTGAAAGAAAGTGCGGTTAAAAAACGCGCGGCTTAATAGTATGTTATCAGCTAGAATATAAAGCTAGTCCGATGTAAAAATTATTCAGTGAGACTGTTATACATTTTTCTTGCTTGCTGTGTCTACGCTGACAGAGGCTGCAAAAAATGTATAACAGTCTTTCCTCGAAACACCATACATTTACTTAGTACCTACTATAAAAACCAAAATATAAAAGATGAATCAATATGACAACATCACCAAAACTAATATTATTACCAACCTCAACCGCTGGCAGTTTACCGAAACCTTCTTGGCTTGCAGAACCTGAGACAATTTGGTCACCTTGGAGATTAGAAGGTGACGGGCTTATTGAAGGCAAACAAGATGCTTTACGTGTGTCATTGCAGGAACAAGTGCAGGCAGGGATTGATATTGTCAGTGATGGCGAGCAGACTCGTCAGCATTTTGTGACCACCTTCATTGAACATCTTGATGGCGTTGATTTTGAGAAGCGTGAGACTGTTCGTATTCGTAATCGCTATGATGCGAGTGTGCCGTCAGTGGTTGGTGCGGTGAGCCGCCAAAAGCCAGTGTTCGTTGAAGATGCGAAATTTTTACGGGCGCAAACCAATCAGCCGATCAAATGGGCGCTGCCAGGGCCGATGACGATGATTGATACGCTATATGACGGTCATTATAAAAGCCGTGAAAAATTGGCTTGGGAATTTGCTAAAATATTGAATCAAGAAGCGCGAGAACTAGAGGCGGCTGGCGTTGATATTATCCAGTTCGATGAACCGGCCTTTAATGTATTTTTTGACGATGTGAATGACTGGGGTATTGCCACGTTAGAGCGTGCCATCGAAGGTTTAAAGTGTGAGACGGCAGTGCATATTTGCTACGGTTATGGCATCAAAGCCAATACCGATTGGAAAAAGACTCTAGGTTCAGAGTGGCGCCAATATGAGCAAGCATTTCCCAAACTGCAACAGTCTAAGATTGATATCGTCTCATTAGAGTGTCAAAACTCGCATGTGCCTATGGATTTGATTGAATTAATTCGCGGTAAAAAAGTAATGATTGGTGCCATTGATGTGGCAACCAATGCTATTGAGACCCCTGAAGAAGTAGCAAATACGCTACGTAAAGCCCTGCAATTTGTTGATGCTGACAAGCTTTATCCTTCGACCAACTGCGGTATGGCACCGTTATCGCGCCAAGTGGCACGAGGCAAGTTAAATGCATTAAGTGCCGGTGCAGCAATCGTTCGTAACGAGCTGACGGCTTAAGCAGCAACGAAAGACTAGCGATAGTCAAATTTAGGATTGAAGCAATGATTGAAGCAACTGACTTTAAAAATGCCATGGCGTTATTAACGACTGCTGTCCATGTAATCACCACAGAAGGTAACTCTGGTGCTCATGGGTTTACGGCATCTGCGGTGTGCAGCGTAACCGATACACCGCCAACCTTGCTGGTTTGTATGAATCATTCGTCTCGCTCACACGCCCATTTTGTTGACAATAAAATTTTAAGTGTCAATGTATTAGGCGCACAGCATGAACAACTATCCAATGCCTTTGCCTCCAAACTGGGTTCAAAAGAGCGATTTAAACAGGGTTCTTGGACGCAATTAGCAACAGGTGCGCCTGTTTTAGACGATGCGTTGGTCAGTTTTGATTGTGAGATTGAGGACATTCAGCAAGTTGGCACCCATAGTATTTTTATGTGCCGCGTTGTCGCCATCAAGCATTCCGAACAGCAGGGCGGGGCTGATGAAAGTTTGGTTTATTTTAATCGTTCTTATCATCAAGTGGGTCAAGTAGAAAACATTTAAGCTGACTTTCTGATATTGATTCTCTAATTATTATTTAACTTAATCATCTAACTATGGTCATCTCAATATAAAAAAGATACAGTGAAACTGGAATGAATTTTTCTTTAGCCTCTGTCTGCTTAGGCATAGCAAGCTAGAAAAATTTATATCAGTTTTACGTTGTCAGATAACGTATCTATTTTATTTATTATCGACTATAAAACTATCATTTAACTTAGAAGTAATTATCCCGTGGAATTAATCATTTTCTTAATAATAGGGGCGCTAGCAGGATTTGCTGCAGGTCTTTTTGGCGTGGGCGGTGGCACGATTATCGTGCCATTACTATTTATCGTTTTTACCCAAATGGGTTACAGCCCTGACAATATCATGCATTTAGCGTTAGGTACTTCTCTCGCGACCATTATCGTCACCTCTATCAGCTCGTTAATGGCACATAATAAAAAGGGCGCTGTGATGTGGCCTGTCTTTAAAAATCTGACACCAGGCTTAGTCATTGGTTGCTTTTTAGGGGCAGGGATTGCAGGACAGATATCTGGGCTGTATCTTCAGCTTATCGTTGGGGTATTTTTACTTTGGGTCGCTTATAAGATGTTTATGGGTGGCAAAAAACCAGTTGCTAGTAATACTAATAACACTGCTAGTGATAATACGGTACTGCCGTCAAAACCTAAGCAATTAGCGGCAGGCGGCGTTATCGGTATCGCTTCTGCCATTTTTGGCATCGGCGGTGGCAGTTTAACCGTACCGTACCTCACGCGTTATGGGGTGGTCATGCAAAAGGCAGTTGGAACGTCAGCAGCGTGTGGCTTGCCTATTGCCATTGCCGGTGCGTTAGGTTTTATGATTTTTGGGATGCAGCAGGAAGTTAATGTGCCCAATACCATTGGTTTCGTGCATATTTATGCATTTTTAGGTATTAGCAGTATGAGCTTTTTCACTGCTAAGTTAGGCGCGAAAGTCGCTCATATATTATCGCCAGAACTATTGAAAAAATGCTTTGCCGTGTTATTAACCGTTGTAGGGTTTTATTTTCTTTATAAAGGTATATTTTAAGTATTCATACTTATGTCTCTAAAATACGAAGCTCGCTAGCTGAATCGTCCAAAATTATAGTGTGAAGCACACTATCACGATTTAAATAACCCAAATCCTCGATATAAATACCCCGCAGCTGGATGTTTAAGTCCTAACTAGGTTAACCAATCTGTTTAATCAGCGCATGACATAAGCTGATTAAACAACATAGCTTTTTGGGCAATTCTTGAGGCCTCTATGTTGAATATATCGGCTAGAACCAAATACAATCACTACTCCAGCGTATTTTTTGCCTTAAACGGTTCTGAGAATTGCAGTATTAGAAAATTGACCACCGACAAAATTATCGCTATCTCATAGCGCCCATAAGCCACTGAAATACCAATAGCAGCGGTATTCCATAGACTCGCTGCCGTCGCCGTACCCTTTACCGTATTATCGCCTTTAAAAATAGCACCACCACCGATGAAACCCATACCCGTAATAATCGCGTACATGATTCTCGCTTCAGGCTCTGAGCCGTGATAAATATCTACAGCGACGAGCATGAAAGCGCACGATGCAATACTTACTAAAGGAAAGGTTCTGAGTCCTGCACCCTTATCTTTCATCTCACGATTTAACGCAATCGGTAGCGACAATATGAAGGCAATGCCTAGTTGAATAAAATGGTATCCCAGCAGTTTTAAGCTTAAATCGAATTCAAACATCGCTCATCGCACTCTTTAAAAGTTAGTTTTAGGTGTAAAGAAACTGATAATACCTAAAAATAAAGATTTTGATAGTTAGGAGTTTGTATCATTGGTAGCGACAGACTGAAGTTGTTTATAATGTTTTATAAATTGGATGAAAGGACACGAAAAATATTATAAGTACTGAGCATAAAGCCGACAAGGCATAAAGCATTCGAGATCAGCATCGTTAGTTAGTGCATGTGAGCTACTGTATGGGAACGAACATAGAATGATTTCAGAGTAGCTAAATCAAGATGCAACTTACTAAGTAGCAGCCTGACACAAACTAACACTTCAAAGCCCTGAGCAGAGCCAGTATCATAGCAACATTGAATGACCCCTAAATTATTTGTTGATCATAACAAAAGGAAAATACAGTGTCGCAGGCTCAACCAACTATCGAACAAATACCCGAACTTGGAAAAGAACAAAATACGGCGTTAAGAAACCTCACTATCATGGGCTACCTAGAAGGTACTTCATTCTTATTGTTGCTCTGCATCGCCATGCCACTAAAATATATGATGGGCATCTCAGAAGGTGTGAAATACATCGGCATGGCACACGGTATATTGTTCATTGCTTATATCCTGATACTTATAGTTGCAGCCATCAAAATAAAAATGCCTCTCTGGGCTATACCCACAGGCGTACTCGGATCGTTCTTACCATTTGGCCCGTTTATATTCGACCATTTTTTAAAAAAGAGCTTAAAGAAAGTCGTGAAGAAAGCAGCTTAAAATAAGTATTGCTGTAAGGGTGTCTTATATAGTTGATTCTGTTTAAAAACGATACAGTGCTACGGCTATTAATTTTTTTTAGCCTCTGTCACGCTTGCGAACAGCAAGCAAGAAAAATTTATAGCAGTAGCAGTAGCAGTAGCAGTAGCATGTTCAGACAGATGACCCTTTTTTTATTTGAACGCCTGTACATGTCGAATTGGCGCTGCTCTTTTGATAATAAAAACTACTTAAATATTACTGACCATAGTATCAAGAGATAAAATCGCCGCCAGTTCCTCATCACTTATCAGCTTCTCTTGCTTGACCAATTCGGCAACATCTAAGCCACTGAGTATTGATGACCACATCGAATCCCGTTTAAATTAATTTAGTATTACTAAAATCCTCCAACGTAGCGAGTTTTGTAAACTCAGTAAGTTAGATGGATACTTCTATCTAAACTGTAAGTGTCACCACATTGCCTACATTACAATAACAATGTGTACTTATTATCCTCTTTAACAACTATCAAATTTCCCATGTGGATTGGTTTTTTAGGTATGACAACTATCCTGCCATAGGGAGTTAAGAAGTATATCAATAGTGGATGTGATTGAGCAGATTCGAAATCAATAATAAATGATCTAAGAAAATCATGTACTATGTGGGGTTTTAATTTTTAGGCTTGTAAGCCCATTAAATAATCCGCGTTAAAGTGAGTTTTTAGCTTAGCAGATACAAGCAGATAACGAGATTGGCTCGCATTGATTAGCAAACACCATTGTTAATTAGTATTTATAAGATGACTCAGTATTCTTCAGACAATAACATATTTAGAGGACTACTTATTTGAATGCTATTTACACAAGAACATTTTATACAAGAAATTTGATATAAGGCACACCGCTATGGAACAAAGACAAGACACGATGGAAGAAGCACAAAATACTGTAGAACACAGGCCTGTATTTATGCCTAGAGTGAACAGTGACAATCTGGTGAAAACGGATATGGTCAGGTTTGAGCGTCATGTGGGATTTGCAAGTAGACAAAAGAAAAAATCTATCCATGATCTGCATCAAGTTATTCGCAAGAAATACGGCTTTAGTAATGTTTTAGAGCTATCTAGTAAATCTGGCAATAAACTAAGCTTTCCGCTGAGTCCCTTGAGCCTAAAGATTACTAATGAGCAAGACGGGCAGCAGTATAGTGTCGAAAACGCCTTTCAAAGCAGTATGATTTTTGAGAATGGTGGTCCCTATAGCGACTTGCTGACAGTCCAACCAAGACAGGCCAAAAAAGACGAGCGCTTAATAACTTCAGGTGAATTAATTAGCTATGATTATTTTGGTATAGAGTGGAGCGTAGAGCCGCTAACTGCGTTTTATGACTGGCTGTATGTGAATGCCCTAAAGCAAAATCCGCAGCTGCATGAAGAGGTGATGCAATATCAAGCCTTTACTGATATTACATTTAATCCCAAAAAGTCCATTCATTGTGCGGCATATGCGCTGGCGATGTTTGTAGCGCTCAATAAACGAGAGCTGCTCGATAATGTTGAAGACCCAGCGGTGTTTTTTAACTTATATCAGGATTTTAAAGTGAGTAATACTGAGCATCTCTTGGAAGAGGGTTGGCTCTAATAGCTAAACTACTATTGTTCTGTTAATAAAAAAGCCAGCTACACAAGGTATCTGGCTCATTGAGATATAAGGTAAGACGAGGAGAGGTGATATAGTTAAACCTAACGTCCACCTAATAAACTTATCGCTTAAGCGTTATTCTTTTTCTCGTAGGCTTCAAATGCTTCTTTGCTTTTAGGGTCAGGACAATTTATAACCTCAATACCTTGCTGTCCAAAGTCTTTTTTCAAGCTTTCATATAGAGGTGCTGTACCCCAGCTGTAAGCATCGCCCAGTTCGTCATCTGCTGCAAACACCACACGCGATATTTTAACTTGTAGCATGGCTGCCATGCACATGCCACAAGGCTTACCACTTGCATACATGGTAATATCCGAGTCACGTGGCAGATTAAGGGTTTCTCCAGACTGACGAATGGCTTGCATTTCTGCATGTGCCGTAGGATCTTGATTGATATAAGCCTCATTGACGGCTTCGGTAATTACTTCTTGACCTTTTGTCAGGACTGCGCCAAAAGGTTCACCGCCTTTTTCTACGTTTGCAATCGCAAGATCAATAGACCTTTTTATCATTCTTTTATCAAAATCAGTTAATTGAGCATTCATTGTTTATTCCTTTATCAATGAGTGTTATTTTTATTTAAAACTTTAACCAAAGTAATCAGTACAGTTGCTACGATATGAGCGTGCTAAATACGCTATAAACAGCGCTTTTATAAGGAAAATAAGCGTTAGTGCTTCCTACTTCCGAAACAGAGTATCGCCATCTCTATGAGGGTTGTCAAGGCAACCGAGTAATGCTGTCAAATCCGTAGATATTAAAACTTAGGACGTTTTAATCAGGCAGCCTGACGGTAAAAATAAAATGACATCGGTCTTGGTGTTTTAGCTAGAAGCTTGTCTTCACACAGGATTAACAACATCGTAAAAGGGTTATATCATTGTCTTAGCTTATGTCATCAATTAAGAAGATTGCTTTAGTACAAAGTATGCTTAATCTATACTTAGGTGGCTGAATGGAAATATTACGAAGCTATATAGCCTAAGCAAAGCAGTATAAAAGGAAATATAAAAAGCAATAAACAGGAGTAAGTATGAAAAGCGTAATGTTCATAGGCTATGGATCTATGGCGAGAAAAGTACATGAGATGCTACCTAAAAACATTGTCCTATCGATAGTATTAGTCAGCCACAGAAGCGCAGAGAGCATAAAGGCTGAGATAGGCGAGTCTATAGAGGTGATTACCTCGGTAGACGACTTAGTAAAAATGCCTGATTTAGCGATTGAAATGTCCGGTCAGAATGGACTCAAAGAACATGCTATTAAAATATTAGAAAAGAGCATCCCACTTGGGATTATTTCTGTCGGTGCCTTTACTGATGAGAAGTTTGCTGTATCGCTCGCTGATACTGCGGAAGAGCATAATGTGAAAATCCATATTTTAGCAGGGGCAGTTGCTGGGATTGATGGTATAAACGCTGCGAGTTTGGCAGGGCTTAGTAAGGTGATTTATCAAGGTAGAAAGCATCCATCGAGCTGGAAAGGCAGTTATGCTGATCAGCTTATTGACTATGATAGTTTAGCGGAACCTACCGTATTCTTTACTGGTACCGCTAGAGAAGCTGCTGCTTTATTCCCTGACAATTCAAACGTTGCTGCCACTATTGCGCTGGCAGGGGTTGGCCTCGATGACACTATGGTAGAGTTAATCGCTGATTCAACGCTTGAGCACAACATTCATCATATAATGGCTGCAGGGGTATTCGGTAAGCTTGAGATTATTATGACCGGATTACCATTAGCCGAAAACCCTAAAACTTCAAGCTTAGCCGCCTTTAGTGCTTTGCGTTTGTGCTGTCAGATAGATCAGGTTACACAAATATAAATCATAGTTAAAACCACTATAGAAAAGCCGTGTTTGTATATTAATTATAATAACCTTCTATATGATTCTGGATACATTTCTAAGTTTTTGCCCATCTCTGCTAAAATGGGCACTGAATTTCCTATATAATGTCAGCCATCTCGTTGTTGATAATTCATTCAATTTAGGCTTTTTTCTTAGCAAAAAAGGCCTTTTTTAGGTAAAAACGGTGCTTTATGTTTAACACTTCCTCGACTCGTTTAAATAAGTACATCAGCGAAAGCGGTATTTGCTCTCGACGCGACGCTGACCGCTTTATTGAACAAGGCAATGTGTATCTCAACGGTAAGCGTGCTGCGGTGGGTGCGCAAGTGGTTGCTGGAGATACGGTGAAGGTCAACGGGCAGCTCATTGAGCCGAAAGAAGCGGATGACTTTATTTTCATTGTATTAAATAAGCCAGTCGGTATTGTGAGCACCACGGAAAGCTCCGAAAAAAACAACATTGTTGATTTTGTCAGACATAGCGTACGTATTTTCCCGATTGGGCGTTTGGATAAAGATTCCCAAGGTTTAATCTTTTTGACCAGTAATGGCGATTTGGTTAATAAGGTGTTACGTGCTGGTAATAACCACGAGAAAGATTATGTGGTGACGGTGAATAAGCCAATAACGGATGATTTCATCCAGGGTTTGGCTGGTGGCGTACCTATGTTAGGGAAGATGACGAAAAAATGCCCGGTTACTAAGGTGTCGGCTAACGTGTTTAACATCACGCTAGTACAAGGTTTGAACCGTCAAATTCGTCGTATGTGTGAGCATTTTGGCTATGAAGTCGTGAAGCTTGAGCGTACGCGGATTATGAATGTGAATCTTAAGGGTATTCCCGTTGGAGACTGGCGAGATTTAACGGAAAAAGAGATGTCTGTTTTACTTAAATCTATAGAAGATTCTTCCTCGGAATCTAGCGCTCCAGCTAAGAAATCTCGTAATACGCCTCGAAAAAAACTTCGTACTGATGATTCGTCAAAAGCAAAAACGTCTTCAAAACCAGCGGGCGCAGCAAAGGGCAATGCTAAACATCCCAAGGATGGTGCGAGAAAACCAACGGGTTCTAAAGGTAAAGATTGGCGTCCTTTTAGTGATGGCAAGAAATCCGGCGGCAAGGGTAAACCTGCTGCCAATGGCAAGCGCCCCTCTAAAGGTCGAGGTTCTTCGCGGTAGTGGTCTTTGCGACCATAAATTGAGGTGTGGTAGTTAACTAATTAGGACACATGATAATAGATGCTGTACACAAATCCAGACAAGTTAAGCTGTGTGGATTTTTTGACGGTTAACACTCATTTATTTTCTTTATCTGTTCGCCACAAAGTATGCTCACATATTGCGCATAACCAACTGTCTTTTGCACGTATATGAAGAATATTTGCGGGTACTTCAGTCGCACAAACATAACCGCGGTGCCCACACATAACATCATCTAATCAGGCATAGCACTGAGTGATCGTCTCAAATAGGGTCTTCTACTAAATTAAAAACTCGAGTAGCTTGATGTGGTTCATATTACAGGTTTTTTACATATTACCGAAAGTTTGATTATCAGCATAGTCTGGTAAGGCAACAAGACTGCTAATAGCAACCAATAACCATACATGATTCGATTTCATTACTTAAGCTATTAATAATTAAAAATATTAATGAAGTATTAAAGCTCAAACGTACAAGTGATGTCGTTATATTCAGCATTTAAAGCTCTTATGTTCGTAAGTGCATTGCTATAGTCAGGGTTAAAAAATTCATCAAAGCTTTTGGCAATCCCAACATCACTTGAGGTGCCCGCATTCGCTTGGTCTGTGATAGCATAGATATAAAGCGGTTGATGTCCTGTCTTTTGCCATTTGTAAAAGCGTTGCGAGAATAAATCATCTTCCTCTGTATCGCAGTTTGATTTTACTGGTGTGAGCTCATTTGCTCTAAAGAGATCTTCAGTCTTATATACAGCGCTACCTGTCTCATCTTCCATCACACCCTGACCTGAACCAATGGTTATTAGTACCGGTTTCGCCTTAGTACCATATATTGCCATACCACCATGTTCGTCTAAACCACCCCATATAGAGTAGCTTGGATCTTCAGGTAAGTACTCATTTTTAGTGGGCGTTTTAGGGTCCCATTTTTGTACATCAGGTGTGCTTGCTAATGTATCCCAACTCCACTCTGCATTTGGCTTAAGCGCAAGCGAGTCAGTAATGCTAGCAAATCTAGGTGGGTTTTCTTCAACGACAACCTCTGCATCTTCTGCTGATTTCTCGGTTTCAACTGCATCCGTTGAAGCAGTCACGACAGGTTCTGTGGTAACTGCCTCTTTAGCAGTGGGTTCTGGCTTAGTCTCCTCTACGGCCGCTTTGTCAGAACAACCAGATAAAGCAATAAAGCCCATAAAAACAGCAGCTGAAAATAGACGATTTGATAGCACTATATAATTCCTTTAAAAGTGTAAAAGCAGTTAATAACTATTCATGAATAGCAAAACGCATTTATTGTGGGCAGGCTACTTTTTTATCTGACTTATTAATACAAACCGTTTGCTCATTGATAGTCGCAACTTCTGCTACACCATCTTCGAATATGAAATAGTTGGCACCCATATAATTGACGCTATACCGTTCAACATTGCTATCAGCATATTTAAAAGGAATAATGGTTTTGTTCACGCCATTGATAAAGCCCCACTTATTACCTTTTAAAACACCAGCAACGCCCTCACGAAAAGGGCGTATTTCATCATAAGCAAAAGGTATAGCGACTTTACCTGTCTTAGTGATATAGCCCCATTTACCTGCTTTCCCCATACCAGCCAGTCCTTCAGAGAACCCGTAAACGCCGCCAAAGTGGCCATTCGTACTATCATACTGCGGAGCAATAATTTCTTTACCATCCTTGTCAATAAAGCCCCATTTACCTGCTTTTGACATCACAGGTGCTGTACCTTCGCTAAAGGGTTCAATAGAAAGATACTTATTAGTCAAAGGCATAATGACTTTGTTAGAAGTATCGATAATGCCTAATTTTCCACCTTTGGCAACTATGATACGACCTTGCGATGGAGATTCAGCCCATCTCTCATCGTATTTGCTATCAGGATCTCCTAGGCTGTCATAGACCATTGGTACAACCAGTTTACCTTGAGTGTTCATATAGCCGATTTTGCCATTTTTCATCACTGCAAAGACACCGTTTTCAATACCATAGTAGTCTACATTTTCATAACCTTTTAAACTTAGTAGTGCCTTTCCTTGCTTGTCCAATAGGGTTTGCACGCTATAGTCAGCGTTGTGTCCAACAAAATATTTATCATCTGCTGTGCAAGATACTTCAGCGTATTTTGTTTTTGGTGGCTTGCAATTATCTACATAAGCTTGGGCAGATAATGTAAAAGAGCAAAGGCTAAGTGCAGCAGCGAGAGAAAGCAAACGGCTAGGGGATAAAATCATAATTTGTATTCCTTGTTATTGAATGAAGGTGTTTTTTCGAACTCGATTTGTATTCGAAATTATATCGATTAATTTAGCGTTAAAATATTGATCCGACGAACGGTAGTTACTGGTTCAGCCTTTAAAATAAGATACTTCACAGGCATAAAGTAAGATATAAAACCTTTTTTATTTTTACTATCTTGCCACTCTAACTTTGAGAAATGACGTTATGGGTGTAGACCGCTCTCATACCTGACTATGGATCTATCAGAACAAATCAGAGTAGTTTGCATAGTTTTTTCGCTTAAGCTCTTTACCATTTTTATCAATCGTAATCGCCGTAATTTGACCGTCCTCACCGTCTTGGTAGACAACCATAGTACCGTTTTCAAAATAGCCACCAATGACATCGGGTGAATCTCCACCTGGCTCAAGAAAAGCATGATCATATTGTGGTTCTATAACGACTTTGCCTGATATATCAACGAATCCCCACTTAGCGTTGTCATAGTCACCTTTAGCGACCGCAGCTCGCCCTTCAGAGAAGTCCATTGCCTGATCCCAAATGGGCGCAATTATTTCTTTGCCTTTGGCATTAATAAAGCCATTTTTTTCTGAGTTTGCCGGTGTGAAGCTTGCTAAACCATCTTTGAATTCCCCTAAATGGCTGTATTTAAAATCAAGAACCGTTTTACCAGAACGATCAATTGCGCCGTATTTGTAGTCTTTTGATACTGTTGCTAGAGCGTTAGAAAAATCTGAGGCACTTTCATATTTAAAAGGAATAACTGTGTTTCCTTTTTTATCCATATACCCCCATTGGTCTTTATTTAGAACAGCGATTAAACCTTCATTGAAATCTCTTGCATCCAGCATCCAGCCATAATCTGCTTCGATATTTACTGGTATCACAAGCTCGCCTGAGTTGTTAACGTATCCAATGTAATAGCCTCCGTCAGAATCAGACTTTAGATTCTTTTTGAGCAGATAAGCCATGCCATCATGGAACGCACCGCAAAAATCATACTCTGCTTTTACGATCACTTCTCCTTCAGTATTCTTAAAGCCGCATACTTCTGAGTACTCACCACTAGTCACAGTATATTCAACCAGTTTAGAATCAGTCTTTACGGTTGGTGACTCATCTGACTCTGGTGCCACTTCTGTATTCGGCTTTGTATTTAATTCTGTCTCGATTTTGTTTGATTCAACGCTCATATTATCGGTAGTATTTACGGTGTCTGGAACAGACTCGTTTTTACTACAACCACTAAGGGCAAAGCTTGTCATCACTGACAAAACAATAATTTTCCTTCCTAACATCCTAATTGTCCTTTTTATACTCTTATATTGTTTGCTGAAGATTTAGCGCTAATTTGACGTCAAATTTTAGTAGTAAGTGTCTTTTTGAATTTAATAGTGCTGCTGAACGATTACTTAAATAAAGAAACCATTGTGATACATGACGTATATCCAATTTAATAATATGGTTATATTCTAGCAACAATTAACTTGGTTTCATATACAAACATTAGTTTAATTCAAAGTGAATTTGATAAAGGAAATAAAGGCTATTTTATTTAGGTTTAAGAGGCCAATAGGTGGAATAATTATTCAAGATATAAACATCAACCTAAGTACTATTTATCAGTACAACAATTTAAAGTAGATGACCCTAGCTTCCGCGAAAAATAATTTTGAATGTATGCATTTTATTTAGATAAAATCAAACCTAGAGAATAATTTTATAGGTTGCTCGTTATACTAGCCTGTATGATAAATATATAGGCTTAGCATTATGAATATTTCTTCAAATAACCATGTAGCCCAAAATATGCTTCCTATAGCACAAGCCTGTGCAATCACCTTCCAAGGTAATGCCAGTAATAACCTGCAACAAGACGCTTTTTTCTTTTTAGATAATTGGTATCAAGAAGACTTAGGCGTGATGGCAGTGACATCAGTCGAGCTTCCTTTTTGTTTAGCAGTCTCTGACGGTGTTGCCAGCTCTAATTATTCACAGCATTGTTCAAAGGCGATAGTAAAAACGATTAGTCGGCTGTGGGACAATAAGAAAAAGCTAACCTCAGAGGGTATTCATCAGCTGATTAATAGAGCTAAGCATTCATCCAGGCGTCATGGCGCGGCAGCAACTCTCGCAATGATTGTTGGAGAGCTAAATAGTGATGGAACTATAAATGCGACGATAACGCATGTAGGCGACAGTCGTGTTTACTGGCTGCCTAAAGGAGACTCACAATGGCAGTGCCTGACACGCGATCATAACTTGTTAAATGAACTCATTGACCAGCAGGCAGAGGAGCAAGGTCGCCAAGCAGAGTTTGCAGACTATAACCGAGAAGGGATGGCGGGGAGCTTATATAGCATTACTGAATGCTTTGCCTTGACCACTGATGACAGCTATACAAGCAGTGAAGCACCAGAGAGCATCTCTCGAACAATTGAGATTAATAGTGGTGATTATATCTTGGTTTGTACGGATGGTATTCATGACTTAGTACCAAGTCATGACTGGCAAACTGTCAGTGCGGAGACAGATTTACAGGGATGGCTAATCACTCTTAAAAACCAGGTTTATGATTCAGAGGGCGATGCCTATGATAATGGGACAGCGATTTTGGTTCGTTTTGATTGAATATTTATTTTAATAATGAAGCTATAAACTTACCATTGAACGATTTAACTGAGAAACCCATATGCCCACACATGCTATCGCCAGCAATACAAAGTCGACACGTCTATTTGCTCTATATCAATGTCTGCCTCGGAGTGAAGCTGATGCTATGTCATTAACAGAGCTTATGGTTGGTTATGGTGATAATCCAGATAATTTCGCTAATGAACGTAAAAACTTAGAGAACGATCTGATTGCCTTAAACCAAGTTTTTAACGATATTTTTTATAGTGAAGCCTTGGTTCGAGTACCAGCATGGGGAAAAAATATTAGTGGACAGACAGCACGCTTTTATATTGAGCCGAGCTTCAGTATCGATATTATTAATGAGCGAACGGTGTTTTTTTGGGAGATGCTAGATAAATATACGGCAAACTATTTGCCGATATCTTTTAAGCAAAGCATTACAGATAAACTTACCCAATTAGGCCGGCAGAATAAAAATAATTTTCATCAAAGTAAGCTGGGGAAGTGGCAAGATTATCTCATTACTTTACCGAGTATAGTGCAAGCACCGACGCTTAAGAATGATGTGATGGCAAGCATTCACCAAGCTCTGCTAAATAGACTGCAACTTAAAATAAGCTATCAAAATAAATGGCATGGCAGTTCTGCTGAAAGAGTTATCTACCCTAAAGGGCTTATCTTTATTGACAATATGATCTACCTCACAGGCTTTAATCCTACTGATGATCATATCGATGATGAGGTGCTACTAGAAGCGCATCGTAATTTTGCAGTCAATCGTATCACTGAGGCAGGAGTCATAGATAAGATCGTCCCTGATTGGGTAGGGCGAGACAGTCTGTCATTACAGTATTTGCGTAAGCGGGGCAAGTTGGAGCCGACTGATAATGCTCAGATAAAATTGATTTTAAAGGTACAAAAATATGCCTGTCAGCATCTTTATGAGCGTCCATTATCACAAGATCAGCAGATTACTATGATAGATGGTACTTGGAATCAGGTAAGTGCTACTGTTGCCAATACTAAGCGTCTGCAGGATTGGCTGGTGAGTATGTCTCAGCTGGCCGTGGTTATTGAGCCAAGTGAGCTGAAAACATTGATTCTTGAGCGTTTGCAGAGTGCGTTAGCGCTTTATAAAAACTAATTACATAGGAGAAGCACTGTGAGTGAGACTTTGTTTAACGATTTTATCCAAGCTCAAAATACTGTTTATCCATCGGTTATTGAGGAGTTAACCGAAGGGCGTAAGAGTACCCATTGGATGTGGTTTGTTTTTCCACAGGTTAAAGGCTTAGGGCGCAGTGTAAGGGCACAACGCTTTGCAATACAAAGTCTTGAGCAAGCAAAAGAATATTTGCAGCATGACGTGCTTGGCGCGCGGTTAATAGAGTGCGCTGAATTACTGCTATTGCACCCTGATAAAAGCGCTTTAGAAATTTTCGGATCAATCGATACTCTGAAATTACACTCTTCACTTACGTTGTTTACTTTAGCATCTGCTAATAAAAAATGTGTTTTTGACGAGCTTTTGGATCAGTTCTACGCAGGTAATTACGATATAAATACGATAAAAATGTTGATGCAGTTGAGTGATTGGAAAAAAGATCTTTTAAAGAAACAATTTGCTAAATAAGGTATGAATATGAGCACAGTGCAAAATTTAATAAACAATGTCAGCCAAAAGGTTAAGGCGTTAGAGGCCGCGCAAGCACTTTATAGTTGTCAGCTCTCGCCAGACTTTAATACCTTTGACTATATCAAGACCGATGAATTGGGACTTAGTTGTATTTTAGCGGCTTTACTCGATCCACAAGGTAGTCATGCTCAGCAAGAAGCCTTTTTAAGATTATTTATTGAGCATTGCTTACCTAGTATGTTTGAAACATCAGGAAGGCAGAATTTTCTCGATAATATTGAAAAAACGAAAGTTTTTGTTGAGCAAGTTACATCAAAAAGTAATAGCCTACGCCGTATGGATATTTACTTGGAATGTCAGACAGGTGATGATAGCTATGGTATCTGCATTGAAAATAAGCCGTACGCAGCAGATCAAACTAATCAATTAATAGATTATTATGATGAGCTCAAAACAAGAGGTCATACTGACCCTCAAATTGTTTATCTAAATGAAAATAATGATACGCCAAATCCAATAAGTGTCGATCCATTGACATTAAAAGGCTGGATAGATATGAAGCAGTATAGTCATCTTCGTTTCAGTGACTTGATAGGTTGGCTTAAGGCCTGCCAAGTAGAATGTCAAAACCATAGTGTTAGTGAGTTCCTTGCACAGCTAATTAAGTTTATTCAAAAACAGTTCATGGGGATAGAAGATATGAATGAAGACAATGCAGTTTTAGATATTATTAAAAAAAATGCAGCGACCATCGATGCCAGTATCAAGGTCTCTAACACTGTAGATCGAATGAAGAAAGAGCTTGTAGCAAAGCTGAAAATAGACTTGTTAGCAAAATGTAAAAAAACTGATTATGAATTAGATGTCACTTATCTTGGTGAAGGTAAAAGGTACGAACAGATTAGATTTATAATCCCTGGCTATGATGTGGGATGGGTTTGCTTCGAGTTCGATAATGCAAATTTCGACCATCCCATTTTAGGCATTAAATTTATTTCCACAGACGCAGCAAGAGCTTGTCCATATACGGAAAAAATGAAATCAGTCTTAAATACCGTGCTAACTGATAAAAAAGTAAATTCGTCTTCACAATGGCCAGCATATTATTACTTTTATCCACAAGATTGGAAGGGTTCGAGTGAAGCATGGCTGATGATAAATGATGACAAAATGGCAGACAAGATTTTAGATGAAATGGATAAAGTTTTTAAGGTATTGAAGGATAATAACTGTTTTGATTTATAGGAGTGCAAGATTTGACTCCACACTTACTACCTCATCAAAGGAAACAGTAACATGTCAGAGATCAACAATAAAATTGACAATAATTTTATATGTCCATGGATGATAGAGTTATGGGCGTGGGCTGATGAATTTGAAATCTCTGAGGCGGATTTGCCACGCAACAAAAACGATCTATTAGCAATGACAAAGCTAGATATTAGCTCTAATCAGATTACTAGGTTGCCTGAGTGTATCGTCAATCTTAAAAATCTAAGATATCTCACTTTTGGTGAAGATAAACCTACTGATAGTGCTAGTAGCTTAGTTAATATATCGACAGGCGTAGCTGAGTTTTTACGTGATTTAGGTGACAGTTGTGTAGGCTGGAATGATCCTACTAAAGCTAATCGCAGCATTAGTATTCAAGATTATATACAAAGACAAAAGAGTTTGATTAATGAGGGGATAATAGCCAGCAAGAACGTTGATAGAGCAGCTTTACAAACAGTCCTCGACTGGGCAGAATCATTTGCCGTATCTAATATTCAAACAGATATTGATAAACTGGCTAATCAGAATGCCTTGTCAATCGATTCATATACACAGCCTATACCAGCGGCCATAGGTTATTTGACTCAATTGAAAAGCCTAATTTTACGTGATAGCATCTCATCAAATGGTCGTGTTTGCCAAGCTGATGATAAGTTACCAGATAGTATTATTAATTTAGTGAATCTTGAAACGCTAAGTCTAGTGTGTAAAGACGCTGTTTTTATACCAGCTAATTTGTATGAATTAAAGAATCTCAAAACCTTAGAAATTACCTTCCATGATGTGAATGCTATACCCAATGTTTTAACTGCAATGAATTGTGATATAAGGTTACTAATACATAGTAAGCAGGACAGATTGCCAGATAACTTAGTAGACATTAGCAGTCTAACGGAGTTATCGATTTATAATGATTACTTAACAGAATTACCTGAGAGTATTGGTAAGCTTCACAACTTAAAACAGTTGACTGTTACCAGTTCTCATTTGAAAAAAATTCTGCAAAATATTGGTGATTTAATCAACCTGACCCATCTAAGGTTAAACTGTAAAAATCTTAAATACTTACCAGACTCATCAGAGCAATTAACCAGTCTATGTGGGCTAAATATTCCTAACCAATTGACGAATCAGTTACCGATGAATCTTATCAAAAGGTATCGTGACAATGAGCTGTGGATAACAAACATATCTTCGACTACGTTATATAAACCGTTGGCAGACAATTATCGTTTGTCTACATTTGGGTTTTTTCTCGTTAATGATGATTGGGATGAAAGTAAATTAATTGATTTAAAGCAAAAGACAGCAGCAGAGTTTTTATTCGGTCTGCAAACGACTGAAAAAACTATTAAGCAATTTGATGTGGTGGATGGCATTGTTATTTGCAAGCCTAATGAAGTTCAACAAGTCATGAAGATGTTCGAATCTATATTCTGCTCATTAACAACTGGTTTAGACTATGATGATGTTAAAGAAGCTCTTCACTTTAAAAAACCAGCTAAGTTCGTACATGATGGCGCATTGAACGAGTATCAATCAGATCAAGTATTTAATCAGATTATCAGTCAGATTCCTAAAGCTAACAATTTAAAGTCTTTGATGTTCCATGTTGAATGTCACCGTTATCTATCGCTTGATGAATTGGACGTTATACACACCGCTATTAAAAATCTGGGTATAGAGGACTGTAATATTTTTTACGGAGCAGAACGTGTCGATAATCCTGGATACTGTTGGATGGGTATTATATATATGGTTGATTAGTTCAGGATTAAGGTTGGATATGCGTCATGTGAACTAGGAAAGTGCTTAATAAGCTAGTTTTTCGGATTAAAGAGCATACATATTATTTATTTTAGGAAGTTTAGGCAAGCCCCAAGCGATGTTTGTTGGCGGATCAGTTAACACCTACTCTTGCTGCTTCCAGTTCTCTTGGCCTAAAGGCATACGATTGAGTAAGTCGCGTCTCGATCTCCAGTCAGGCATATGAATATCTAATAAAGCTTTAAACCTATCGTTATGCTGTCGTTCTTTAAAGTGTAATAGCTCATGGACGATAATGTATTCTAAGCAAGGCACAGGCTTTTTAGCCAATTCAAGATTGAGTAGTATTCGCCTCTCGTCAATATTGCAGCTTCCCCATTTGGTCTTCATCTTTTGTACGTGCCAGCTTGCGACAGTGACTTCAACTTTCTCAGACCATTTATTAATCAAAGCAGGAATGCGTGCTTTTAATCGGGTGCGATAATATTCATTTAACACTTTTAATTTATCAGCAGTCGATGTTCCAGCACTAACTGATAAAATAAGTTTGCCACCTTTCAATTTAATACTGTGCGCTAAAATTTGGGTCGCATCTGATTCGATCACTTCAAGCCGATAGCGTCTGCCCCATAAGTAATGGGTCTCCCCACTAATCATTTCCCGAGCAGATTGGCGGACTTGCTTAGCAAAGTTTGCCTGCTGTTTCCGAATCCAAGGTATGCGGTTAATTACAGCCATTCGAATGACTGTTTCTGTCATTGATTCAGGTGCAGCGACTCTCACCTGACCATCAGGTGGCATCACGCTGATATGCAAGTGCTTGATATCTTTGCGCTGCAATTGAATGTCTAATGAGCCGATAGTGAGTTGCACTATTTATAGTCCGACTGAGCTTTGATCAATGACATAAGCTGTTCAATATCAATCTCGACGTTACTATTGGTATCTATATTATAAAGATATACTGATTCTCTTACAGCATTTTGCACTTTTCGCTCTTTGATTAGATTACCTTGGTAGTCCGCTAGCTTGTTATCTTTGATAGCTTTATCAACTTTAGCGACTAATTTTTCGTTTTGATCTAAATTATCGTATAAGGCACGCATAGCATTGGTATTGATTGACTCTGGATAATTGCTATTTGCGCCATTAGGTCTTAATACTTTGGTTGATAGAGCTTTGATTTCCTCCAAATATTCTTTATAGCTCAGTGCCTTTTGCCGCCGCAAGGTGATGAGTTCATCGAGTAAGATAGACATGTGCTCGTAGTACTTAGGATTAACAGGGTTTTCATCGACGATAGTTTTGCGGACGTTATTTTCAATAGTTTCAGCAACATTGCTTTCATCATTAGCAATGGCATCCGGTAAAGCTTCGATTAGCTCATCAACGCCTTTATTGACGATGAGCTCAATTAAGCCAAGCTCTTCAAAATCCATGACTTTACTACTGTCTTCAGCGCGAATGTAGCTATCCAATAGATGACGCATAGCAGGCTCATAGAGTTTCGTATCCAACATGTCTGCACTCATCATCTTAATACTTTCGCGTACACTCTCGAAGTGCTTAGCATCCGCTTGAATACGAGTGATTTCAGCGGCACTATAGCCACACTCTGCCATTTCATTAGCAATGTTGGCATAGCTACGTAATAGCTTAGCTACGCTCTTATATAGCGTAAGGCGCAGTTGTTCACTCTCTAGCTTCTCATCAGTCGAAGCGTCATTTTTAGCGCAAAAGTAAGCATAATAATCTTGGGTGTTCTTCGGATATTTAACGGGCTCGCATAAGCCCCGTACCATCTCTAAAGCATTGTCTAAATCTTGTTTAGCGTACACAAGACGGTTTTTTAATAAGCCTTCGATATCTTTACTGTCATAGTCAGAGAAAGCGCCTTGTGTATAGCTGGATATAGCTTTGTCTAGCGATTGAAATAAATCTTGATAGTCAATAATGTAGCCATATTCTTTATCTTCACCGTCCAAGCGATTAACACGGCAGATAGCCTGAAATAGATTATGATCTGCCATTTTTTTATCGATATATAGATAGGTCGCTGAGGGGGCATCAAAGCCAGTCAACAGCTTATCAACTACGATCAATAAGCGCATCTGTCCAGGCTCATCAACGAAGCGTTTTTTGACTGCTTTTTCAAAATCTTCAACCTTCGAACCAGTTTCTTTTTCGTCAATATCATAATACTCAGCGATCATCTTGCGATAGGTGGCGTATTTAAATAGCTTTTCGGTCGTACCCTCGCCAGACTCCTCACCTTTGATGCTATCAGCGGTAGGTTGATAACTAGTAATGATAGCAACCTTATCTTTTAGATGAGTATGACTAAACATCTCATAAACTTTGCAGGCTTGGTAGATGCTGCCACATACCAACATAGCATTGCCTCGGCCTTCAGCTAGGCGCGGGCGCGTCTCCATATCATATATAATATCGTTCTTTATTTGCTCTAAGCGAGATTGACTGGACAACACTCGCTGCATCGTACCCCATTTTTGTTTAAGCTGAGTCTTAGCAATGTTGGTTAGTCCACGAGTTTTGGCATCGAACCAGGTATCGATTTTGTCTGTTGATGTTAGCTGTTGGTCGATATCACGTGCTTCATAACGCAGATCGAGCACGACGCCATCGGCTACGGCTTCATCGAACTTGTAGGTATGAATATAGGGACCAAAGACCTCAATAGAATTTTGCTGGTCTTTTTTCAGTAGCGGTGTACCCGTAAAGCCAATAAACGTTGCATTAGGAAGTAGGGCAGTCATAGCCTTATGTAATTTACCTGACTGGGTACGATGGCATTCATCAACGAAGACGTAGATATCTCCTTTAGCACTGAAGTTCGATGGCAGGCTATTTTTTAAAGTACGGATAAAGTCATCTGTGCTAGCAGAGCTATCGTCACTGTTCTCATCAACAGCAGTGTCACCATGACGTCCAAACTTATGTACTAATGAACATATTAACCAAGGATTGGGTTGGTTAAGCTTGGTAATCAGATCGGCACCATTTTTGCTACGGTAAATGGTTTCGTTGATACCTGAGAACACCCCTTCAATCTGTTCATCTAAATCTTTGCGATCAGTAATGATAAGAACACGGCTATTACTAATATTCTCGCGTATCCATTTGGCCAGCCATACCATAGTGAGGCTCTTACCTGACCCTTGGGTATGCCAGATGATGCCGTTTTTTCGTTCATTAAGGTAGCGCTTAGCCGATTGAACCCCAAAGAACTGATTGTGCCGGCAAGTTTTTTTGATACCCATGTCATAGACGATAAAGTTGTGAATAATATCGAGGAACCGCTGTTTATTGCACATATGATGGAGATGAGTATCCAATAGCTCAGTGCTAGCCTCTACGGTGTCTACATACTGTGGAATAGTGACATCTGTCTGCGGTGTATGCTCAGGGTGCGCTTCTTTCCATTCAAGATAGTAGCGCTCTGGCGTCTCAATAGTGCCATAACGCAAGCCTTGGCTGTCATTACCTGCCATGACTAGCTGTATAGTAGTAAAAAAGTTACGGATAAAGTCCTTGCTTTGGTTGTCTAGGTTTTGACGTATACCTTCAGAGATTGAGATAGTGGAACGTTTAAGCTCTAATACGCCAAGGGCAATACCATTCACGTATAACACAATATCAGGGCGTTTTTTATGTTCGCCTTTGATCGATACCTCTTCAGCGATGGCGAAGTCATTAGCCTCGGGATTATCCCAGTCGATCAGCCAAATACTTTTTGTGTGCTCGCCCGAGCCTTCCTTTTCTTTCACACCATAGCGTAGCAGCCGATAGACTTCTTTATTGGCATCGTAAAGTTTGATACCACTGCCCAAAGCGGCGGCTTTCTCCACTGTGCTAATAGCACGTGCGATGAGTGGCGCACTCACACCACGATTCTTCAGCCATTGCTCTAAGATGTCGCGCTCAATGTTTTTATTATCAGCTCGAGACTGCCAATTACCTAAATAACGATAGCCTAATTCGTCTTGAAAAAGTTGTACGACACGGTTTTGAGTTATGCGTTCTCGTTGGTTGACGTTACTCATCGCTAATAGCCCTTAGCTCTTCACATAAGCCTTCTAGTTTGGCAATAGCATCCTCTATAGTAGTTTGTTTAGTGTCAATGAAGTAATCGTGACTAGCTACTGTATCTAACTCTTGCTCTGACACAATATATTCAAATCCTAAGTCTAGTAATAGACTTTGAATTTGTTCAGGATAAGAGTTTAAAGTACTGTTCTTGAAATATATATTAAAATGACCAGCTTCTTTAGTTATTTCAATAGAGAGTGGTTGACCTTCGAAGTCCCATCCTTTTATATGTAGACCGGCGGATTGTTCTCTGGATTTAACCTCTTGATAGTCTAATTTACTGAAAGGCTTCAATAAAGCAGTGCTTTCTGCTAATTCGATTTTAAGAATTGTTGTATATAATTCGCTATGATAGTGATTTCTTTGAGAGTGTCCAAGTAAGATGATTTCCTCACCATTTTTCTGTATAAAACCTTGATTACAATATTTAAAGAGTGATGGATATTTAATTAGAGATTTTTCCCAATACGTAATATTGTTATTTTCAATAGCTTTAGCACAAATTATGCTCAAGGATTCTTTAATAGTGTTTATATTACTTTTATCAAAATCAGGATCGTCAAATACGGCTTTGATATAAACCTGCTTATCTTCCATTGCACGGTCTTTAGAACCAATACGTAATAGACGACGCCAGCTATGATCACGTTCAATATTTTGGGCAGTCTCGCGTGTGCTCAATAGGTTTAAGCGACCGTAGCTTCTTTCAGTAAAATAGGTGCCTTTACTAAGTACCGCTCTCTCCCAAAGATAATCAATACTACCTGAACTTTTCTCAATGAGCTTAAAGACGCTACTAGCTGATTCAGCATAATTTTTAAAGCTATCCAGATAGTAATTGTTTTCTGAAGTTCCCCAATCACAGTTTTTATGCTCACGATAAAAGGCTAAAACGCCTGAAAAATTTAAAAGGAAACCAATTTGACCCTTGAAAAATGAATGGTCTTCTGACTTATATATAACTGACTGCCAGTCTTCTGACTTTAATAATAATTGTGCTTTGATTCTCTCTTCAAGAATCTGGTCACCTAAAAATCCAGTTATATTAGTGTTGTTCTTTAAGGTGTCTAGAATGGGTTCATTGAGCTTACTCAATGTCTCGATCGAATCTAATGCACGATAAAAATCGTCTGAGCCGTCGATGATGGTATTTTCAGTTAGATTGTAGATAACTCGTGTCCATTGCATCAGTTCAGTTTGGTCTAACGACGACTCATGCTTTGAAATATAAGTGTAAAACGAAAAAAATCTAAGCTTGTCAGCATAGCTAGCATCATTCAAAAGTACTTTCTCAAAAGTTTTTTCTTCAGAATAGTACTTTTGACTGAGTAAATAAGGCTCTATCTTATTATCTTTTAGACCGTTTCTATAAATCAAATCAAATGTTTTTATTAAACGGATAATAAAGTTCTGGTTTAAGCAATTTAATGCTTCATATTCAGATATGGTAGTAGGTAGTAGCTTGGAGCCTGTACCCATGATTACGCCTAGATGTTTTTTTGGTACAGATTTAGAGCTCTCTCTGTGATCTAATAAATATTGATACAGAATGATTAAGCGAATGAAATTCATAAGCTCATCATCGTAAGTATTATCTTGCGAGAA
Organism: Psychrobacter sp.; assembly: GCF_049295055.1. Lineage (GTDB taxonomy): Bacteria > Pseudomonadota > Gammaproteobacteria > Pseudomonadales > Moraxellaceae > Psychrobacter. The sequence goes on from NZ_JBAQQF010000053.1 coordinate 180,656, forward strand.
TAGGTTTCTATAAGGCCAAAATAAATCTGCCCAATGGGTATCTATTTTATGAATAAAATATTTGTAACCATCTACTGATTGCTTATTAGACCCTGAAATGTCTAATCTATAGTCTGGCCAGCCATCATTACAAGACTTAATTTTTTGTTCAAGGGTTGCCTTAAAATTTTCAAATGGTGTAAGGGGTTTGCCACGGGCATTCATTTTAATATAAAGCTCGTCAGATAAACCGAATGAATCTAAGCGTAGGAACTGAAAAGTGATGTAAGGGATTTCTGTATCAATTAATCTTTGATATAAGTCACCCTTATAAGCTGAAAATTTTTGTTCAATAGTATCAAGCATATTTAGGCAGGCTTGAACGGTAGGGTCTTGTTTCCATGATAGATAAAACCAGTTGCTATCAATAATCAATTCGCTAACGGTCTGGTTATTCAAGTTCTCTGAATGGTCAAAAATTTTTGTAAACTCTATATCTGTGGTCATTGCATCAAAGAATTCGATTGAGCTTGGACGGGTCTTATAGGTGAAGCGTGATTTATTATTTACTGTAAAATGCTCTCTAAATTCCGCAGTTCGATGGTTTTTAACTGCCAAGAACCAGTGTAATAAAAATAGGGTAGTCAGTCGTTGTTGACCATCAAGTACGGAAAACGTATCGTCATCAATGTTGCCGTAAATAAAGTCCAAATCTAAAGATTGATTGGAGTCAGCACGATCAGTCGCTAGTGCATTGTATAAGGCATCTAGGAATATATTTCTAATTTCGTATTCGTCTTTTCTACCCTGAGCATAATCACGCTGGATGATAGGAATCTCAACAAATGCTACTCGGTCAAATAATCCAGTAAAAGTCAGCTTTTCACCTATGTTCATTATTGCGCCCCTATTTCAGTAAAAAAGTTAGTCATAGTATCTAGTATCGCTGACTGATAGTCATTACTATCACTAGCTTCCCAATACAGCATCTTGTCCACGTTTGTGCTGTAGTACTTCAAGAACACGTTTCTAGTGCATAAAGGCACATAGGTAGCTTCTTTATCCAGTTTTATTATTCTCTTGCGCTTGATAGGAAAAATAGCGTTTTTATAACTACGATTGGTGGAGCTATCAAGTAAGGTTAAGTTGCCGATAGAGTTGTCTACTTCATCGTTATTATTAGGGTCATAGAGGCTAATGACACGATCATAAACATCTTCAAATTGACCCTTAGTAAATGATGTTGAGTATAGATGATAAGCCTGCTTTTTGATGAGCTGAGCTTCTTTAAAGTTATCGATTGTAAAATTGCTGTATGCATCTAGGGTATTGTCTTCAGAAGTATAGTCAATCACTTGTTCAAGCCACTGCTTTTGTTTGTCTATACTATCGGGTATCTCTGAGCTAATAGAGCGTATATGCTCTATGTCCCAATCATCAAGCTTGAACTTTTCAAATTGAAAACGAGCGTTTGAGTCTGGGTTGTTTAGCAGGCTTACAATGTTAAATAGTAATAAGGTCTGACGTAGCTGCTTTGTGTTACTGTTCTCATAATTCAGATCTGCTAAGTATTTTTTCATGGTGTTTTTTAGTTCATCTAAAGATGGGCTTGTTTGTGTTTTACCACTGAATACTAGATGCCAAATTTGCTTAATCAGACGATTATGAAAATCTTTTTTACCCTGACTATTATTACTGATTTCGAATATCTTAGAAATAGATACATCCTGAGATACTAAGTAACCAATTAAATGGAATAAAGTACGGTCACTAAACCACTCACTAAGAGTCATAAAAGTTTTTTTAATCTCTAACCATTGTTGGCTCACATCAGCATCATCTTGAGCAAGTATATGGTTGAACTGTAAAAAAGTCTTAAATTTGTCGTTATCAAGAATACCTTTGCCGTTATGAAGTGCTAATGCTCTAAGGTTCAAAATAAATTCAATGCGATTGGTTTTGGTTTTTCGATTACTTAAAAAATACCAAAAAGCATCATCTTGTAGGCTCTTTTCAATCGAGTCCCACTCTTGAGAAATTTTAAGCTGTTGTAGTTTTATGACTTCATCACCATTTGCCACAAAATGACTGGATTTCAAAAATAAGGCCTTGACCAACTCAGCATTTACTAAGGGAATTTTACCCATGTTTAATCGAGTAAATACTTCAGTAGCATTCTCAAGTTCACCTAGCTCATACCAAATAACTTTTACGTTTTTCCCGCTATCATCCTCGTTAAGCAAAGTCTGAATAAGCTGTATTCGATAATTACCTTTATCTTTAAACCATTCTTCGACTGCTTTTTTAGCCTCTACGATATGAAAAAAATCGATGTTATCTTCAGCTTGATCTTCATTAATGTTCGCTAAAAAATCAGATGAACCTTTTCGTGTCTCATAGCTGATTTCGTAACGAGATTTACCAACTAAAGGTAAAATCTCTTTAAGGCAAGTTAAGATAATATGTATGGTAGTCAAGCGTTGCTGACCGTCAACAATTTCCCATTCATCACCATGCTTCTTTACCACAATAGGTTGTAGGCAATAAAATTCGTCTTTAGCGTTCGGGCTATTTTCGACTTGTTGTTGGAACTCTTTAATATCGTCAAGTAGGTCAGTGACTTGACGCTTAGTCCAACGATAGCCACGTTGATACGCTGGTATATAAAATTTCTTGTCTAGCAAATCATTGATTGGCTTTAGCATTAATACGTTATCTTGCATTGTGATTCCTCCATTCTTAATAATTAATGTGGTAAGCGCACTCGACCCGTCAATAGCTGCTGCATCATGCCTTGCTTCATATCCTGCGTTTTGGCAAGTCTGATATTTAAGGCTTGGATTTCTGTGTCCATATCAGAAAGGATAGTGGCAATTGCGGTCTGTTCTGGTTTAGATGGCATTAGCATAAGGCTTTTTTTGAACTCTGACATCCCAATTAAATTCTTCATAGCACCACCTTGAGTACTATCAGTAATATTTTCCTGAAACTCTTTAGAGTTAAAGATCTGATAAAAGAATTGTTCGTCAGTATTTATATGAAGTGTTATTTTAAGCAGAGCTTGGTTAATAATACCTGCAGGAGCATTTAGAGGAATTTGATATATTCTGCCTATTGTACCCGAGCAACTTACTATGAAGTCTCTAGGTTTAACCGTAAATCGCTGTAGCTCATTAAATTTATCTTTATTAATGTAGTATTTACCAATATCTGTATTTGCATAGATTGCGTTTCTCTGTTCGTACACTTTGAAACCTTTTCTAACAAAGCTATCTTTTTTTAATGCACCGCCAAAAGGACCTCTAACAAGTCCTTTGTTTTCAGTCATTTCGGATAGAGCCTTGTAGTCCCAATCCTCAGGAATCTGTCCCAAATCCGTCTGTTTAAACCCTTTTTTACTACCATCCTCACTAATGGCAAATTCAGGCAGACGAGTTTTACCCGTCAAGAGCTGCTGCATGGTAGCGGTTTTAATGGCCTCTTTTTTAGAGATGAGCCTTTCTAGCGATTTAATTAAATTATCGACATCTGATAGAGCGTTGGCGATGGCGGTTTGTTCTTGTTTTTTTGGTACTGATATTTTGACATTACTAATAGTTCTAGCGTTTAAGCTAGGCACACCAGATGCTTCGTTGTATATCGTCCAGTCAATCAGACAAAACTTATAGAACATAAACTTTTCATCGTAGCCATTGTGTACTTGTGAATAGAAGAGAGTATCCACTGTCCAAAAGGGTACAGTAATATATCTTGGCTTATTGATTGAGCCTTTACGACCAATTAAAACTGATGGCTTATCGTATAAAAATGCAGTAGCCCATCCCATTTGTCCGCCAGTACCAAAAATTGGGTATTTTCCACTTACGCTTTCAACACCTTTTTGATCTTTACCATGTTTGATGGTTAAAGCTTCACCAATAGCTATAGCTTCCCAATCCTCTGGAATAATGCCAACATCAGTATTCTTGTAACCAGTTGGTACAGTAACCTCACTCATTACGCCACTCCCATCGCTTGCAAGTGCGCGGTGACCTTTTGGCTTAGCTTATCGACCTCTTCGAGCAGATTTGGCAATGGCTCAGCATAACGTTCTTCCAGTACGGTGACACGCTCGGCAAGTTGAGCGGTGATACGCTCAATCTCTGCTTCAATACGCGACTGTAGTATCGCTTGCCATTTATCAGTGACCAGCAAAGTTTTGATGTCATCCTCAGTGAGCGTCGGGTACTTCTTAAATACTGCTAAATCTAATGCGTCTTGGGCTTCTTTGACTGCTTTTTTTGCAGTAGCTTCTGACTCAAAATAAGTAAGTAACTGTTTAAGCGCATTGATTTCATCGTTATCAGTGGCTAGCTTTAGACGAGTACTAACACTGCCTTTATTAAAGCTGCCTTTATCATTACTAGCATCAGCCAATAGACCGTCATCATCGCCATGGGTTTCAGTATAGTCAGCGATAGTGCTGATGATGGTATCGAGCTCAGCTTGTAGCGTATCGATATGGTCTTGCTCGTCAGAGTAATAGCGGTCAATGATTAACGCTGGAGAGATAAGCTCGGCTTTGTATTTGGTTTTATCGATGATTAAGTCTGTTGTTTCTTTAAGCTTTTCACCTTTTGTGACAACTAGCTTACGTAGCTGCTTACCGACTATCCAACCATCTTGGGCAATAGCATAAACATCGTCTTGCATCGACTCTGACCAATAGTCCATTAGAATTTGATAGATGTCATACTTGTCGAGTAGGGCGGCATTGGCATAGCGCTGTAGTAAGTCTTCACTGATACGGTGAATAATCGCTTTGGCTTTGTCACTTTGTTGGATATCTGTAAGGTTAATCGCTGTCCACCAGTCACTAAATGGCGTCAGGCTTTCGCTAGCAAACTGGATAAACTCAGGATGCGCCAGTACCGTCGCTTTGACTTCATTTGCTGGCACGAGACATTGACGATAGCCGTCTCGCAAGTCAGAGAATAGAGCTTTGCGTAAGCTTGGGAATACTTGCCAATAGGATTCTAACGCATCAATATCGGCTAGCGGAATACCGCCTTGTAGGTGAGCAATTAGATCGTGCTGGTCTTCATCTTCACTCGCATCGATATAGCGTGGAATATTAAGGTTGTACTCGTTATCGATAATCTCATCCATACTGACCATACGGCTGAAACCCGCCAGCTCAGACTGATGATTGAACATATCGACCACTTTATGAATATCCTGACTGCGTAAACGGTTTTTATTGCCGTCTTTCATATAGCCACGGCTGGCATCTATCATAAATAAGCCAGATTCGCCGGTTGCTCGGCTGGCTGCCGTTACCTTATCGATAACGATGATACATGCAGGGATGCCCGTACCATAGAATAAGTTAGCTGGCAGGCCGATGATACCCTTGATATAACCTTGCTTGATTAGGTTTTTACGGATATGCGCTTCGGCGTTACCTCGGAACAGTACACCATGTGGTAGGATAACTGCACCAATGCCCGTGCTCTTTAAACTTTTGATAATATGTAAAAGAAAAGCATAGTCGCCATTTTTCTCTGGTGGTATGCCCCATGTAAAGCGACCGAATTCATCTGCTTCTGCATTGAGACCGTTCGTCCAGTTTTTATTACTAAAAGGTGGGTTAGCGACCGCAAAGTCAAAAGTTTTAAGCTGATTGCCTTCAACGAATTGTGGCGAGGCGAGGGTATTGCCTTTATAGATATCTGCCCCTGCTGCCCCGTGCAAGATCATATTCATCTTTGCCAAAGCGGTCGTAGCTGAGTCCATCTCTTGACCATAGATAGTCAGACCTCGCGGTGCTTCGTCACTCGCTTTAAGTAACAGCGATCCGGAACCACATGCGGGATCGTAAACCGTGGCATCGATTGGCGTATCATTATTAATACCGATAATCTTAGATAAGATGCGAGACACCTCTGACGGTGTATAGAATTGCCCCTTTGACTTGCCTGACTCCGTAGCGAAGTGGCGCATCAGGTATTCATAAGCATCACCAAGCAAGTCATCACCATCAGCACGGTTACCAGATAAGTCTAGACCTTCAAAGATACCGATAAGCTTAGATAAGCGATCAACGTGCTCTTTGCCTTTTCCAAGCTTTTCTTCATCATTAAAATCGGCGACATCAATCACACCTTTTAACCCATTTTCTTCGGCAAGTTTACCAATGATTTTATCAACCTTTTCACCGATTTCTTTATCGCCTTTAAGTAGCACCATATCATCGAAGCTACCGCCTTCAGGGACTAGGATGTCGCCATAAGGGTCGTCTTTAAATTTGTCCGACACGTACTTCATAAATAGCATGGTCAATACATAGTCTTTGTATTGGCTGGCATCCATACCACCACGTAGTTCGTCACAACTTGCCCAAAGGGTTGAATATATTTCAGTCTTTTTAAGTGCCATAGTTAGATCTTTTTTTATTAAGTTTAGAAAATACTTTAATGGGAGGTATTATACTTCTAATCGCTTATATTGCTAGGCGTGTTATTGACTGTGTTATATAGGGTAGATCTCAATATCTAAGTGCATAGTTGATCTCCATCTAAGAACTACGTGACATTAAAATCAATTAAATTTAATAAGCTAAAGTTTATTGTTTGTTGAGCTTTAATCAATCATAATTAGCCATTAAAGAAACCAAGCCTAGGAAATATCTATGAAATTAGCGTCTCTACTTGTTCTTATCCCTTTATCATTAATGTCAGTCAGTGCAATGGCTGGAGTTGCTGAAGTTAAAGGTAAAACTCAATGCACTGTTATTGACTCAATCTCTAAGAAAAAAGCGATAAAGTCTGCTTGTACTTACACGGGTGCCATAGGTGGTGCCAGTACTTACGGTATAGACAATATGGACTATAAGCTAAAAAACGGTAAGAAATATAGCACCGTTAATGACGCTACTTTTGATTCTGGTGATGATGGTCGGGTAAAAAATTTAGTGAAACAGGTTTCTTTAAACGGTAAACCTGGCGAACTTGTACATATTAGAATGAAAACGTTCAAAGTGGTTTCTGAGACTGCAATGGATAAGCTACGCGAAGCTGGATCTGCTGAATTAGATAACGGCATACTGAAGTGCTTTAGAGCTATCAAAAATAAAGATACTGCTTTCTGCACTCCAATTGTAATGGACTAGATTCATAGCTGTATAACGCTATTCAATATTAATAACTACACTCTCAGCAATTAAGTATTGTTTAGTCAATAAAAAAAGCATTTATCAAGCACGACGAGCTTAGAGCGTGACTTAATTATTCATATCTAAACACAGGTTATAGAATAAGTTGCTAAAGCAGTGGCATGATAGCGAATACGGTAGGGTGGTTGATAACCGTCCTACTACCCATTCCCTAAGTGGTTACCTGTGCAGCTTAAAATATCTCACATTAATTTATTTATGAAAATAAGCATGATTGACTCATTTAGGATTGTAGAATCAACCATGCTGATCTTAGTAAAATTGTTCGACCTAAAAATCTTAATATTATGAAATTAGCAATTAAGGTACATGAAAAGGTTCACATTTCCTTTTTTGAAATAATGCTTCACTGATTTAAGTTTGTATTTATCTCTAACGGCATCTTCAGCAATATCACCGATAAACTCAAAACGACCCTTGTTTTTTTCATGAGCCGTTGTATCAGTCGCCTGCTATGCGGTTACCAAATATACCTCACGTACAATGCCTTTATATACCGATAGAGCATATCCCACATTATTAGCGCGATCGAGACTCACTTTTCAACTACTACGAGTGGCATCATATAGCTCGCTAGCAGATATATAGTCTCGAAATAGCTCATTAATCCGTATGAGCATTGCAGGTTCAGTAACTTCTAACAGCCCCTTGTGTACAGCATCATCGAGATTACTCACTCGCATCTTCTCCCGTACTATTTTCATCCCAGTCATATATATATTCATCAAAAGTACTTTTAACGTCAAAGCCACTCTTAATTAAGGTTATACCTACAAATCTGACAGATTTATAATAGATTCTATCGATTAAGTCATGCTGAATCTGCTCATAGTTGGCATCTAACTCATGGTCGAGACCAAAAATAGATTCTGGATACTGTTGTATGACATGAAGCAGTCTAGCGTATTGTGATTTGTTTAAGAATTTCTGGTAATGACCGTCCTCATACATAATGTAATGCACCAAGCTCTGTAAGCTCATGTCATAAGACCCATCAATAAGGTCTAAATAGAATTTATCATAGCCATAACCCGGACGTACTTTGTAACCTCTGTCTTGATCAAAATTAGTAACATTGTCTTTGATAATCTTATCAAGAACATTGATGACTTCTTTCTCTATTGATTCAATAATAGCATTATCTAACTCTACTTCATCAATAGAAACATTATCAGGTACTTCATCTAAGTACATTTCATAATTAGGCTCTTGGCTTACGACTGAATCATCAGTATCTGGCTTCCAATCATCGACAGTAAGTCCTAAGTCTTCCAAGAATTGAATGACTTTGCTAGACAAATCGGTTAGTTGGTTGCCATAGAGTAATAAAATCTCTAATGCCTTTAGTTCGGTGATGCTGTTAGGTAGTGTGTTTAACGCATTGTCATAAAGTGATAGCTGTTGTAGGTTTACAAGATCAACAATATTTTCTGGAAGCGTTTTAAGTTTGTTACCGTCTAAATTAAGTCCTATCAAGCTTTTTATTTGACTAATGCTATCAGGTAGCGTGTTTAACGCATTATGGCTAAGAATCAAATATTCTAGATTTGCAAGATCAACGATACTTTCTGGAAGCGTCTTAAGTTTGTTACTTCCTACATTGAGTGTTCTTAAGCTTTTTATTTGGCTAATGCTATCAGGTAGCGTGTTTAACGCATTATGGTCAAGACGCAACTCTTCTAAGTTGGCAAGGTTACTAATACCTTCTGGAAGCTTCTTAAGTTTATTGCCGTATAAATTAAGTACTCTCAAGTTCTTTAATTTGCCAATGCTATCAGGTAGCATGTCTAACGCATTATGGCTAAGAATCAAATATTCTAGATTTGCAAGATCACTAATACCTTCTGGAATCTTCTTAAGTTTATTACCGTATAAATTAAGTTCTTTCAAGTTCTTTAATTTGCCAATGCTATCAGGTAGCGTGTTTAGCGCATTATCGTCAAGACTCAAATCTTCTAGATTTGTAAAATCACCAATACTTTCTGGAAGCGTCTTAAGTTTGTTACTTCCTAAGCCAAGTATCTTCAAGCTTTTTATTTGACTAATACTATCAGGTAGTTTGTTTAACGCATTGTCATAAAGTGATAACTCTTCTAGGTTTACAAGATCAACAATACTTTCTGGGAATACCTTAAGTTTATTACCGTCTAAATTAAGTTCTTTTAGGTTAATAAGGTTAATAAGGTTTTTAGGTAACTTTTTAAGTGATATATAGCCTAAATGTAGTTCTTCTAGATGAATAAGATTGTCAATACTCTCAGGCACTGCTTTTAGTTCATAATTTTCACTAAGATTAAGGATTTTAAGATTCTTAAGGTTGTCTATAGATTTTGGTACTTCGGTAATATTTTTTTCAGTTAACGTTAATTCAGTCAAAGCCAGTAAAGCATTAATGTTACGAGGTAACTCTTCTTCTGAGAGCTCGAATTTATCTGCCCATGCCCAGAGTTCTTCCATCCATGGCTTGATAGCTGGGTCCTTTTTAGTTGTCATGCTACTCTTCCTAAACAGTTAGCTATATAGCTTGAAATATCGACTATAAAATTATTTATGCTAGGGCGTGTCCTCAATTCAATCGATGGACATCTAAAGGGACTAAAAATAGCTAAATTTTGCCAAACATCGTCAAATAGCTGGGTAATATCCCGATATTAACTGCGCTATTTTCCTTATTTGCCTG
>NZ_JBAQQF010000054.1:0-29680 GCF_049295055.1 Psychrobacter sp.
TGAGCTTTGCAATAAATAGTATGGTGGAGCTAAACGGAGTCGAACCGTTGACCCCTTGCATGCCATGCAAGTGCTCTACCAACTGAGCTATAGCCCCTCGCTAAGAGTGTGCGTATTTTATGTAAGACCAGCAGTCTTGTCAACCGCTATTTTAAAAATAATGCATAAATATGCTAAAAAAAGCGTTTAAAGCTATTTTAACTACTTATTGAGCCCAAATTAGCGAGGGTTTTGCTGAATAGCTATCTCTTTAAGGGCTTTATCGGTAAAGAACTCTTCTTGCTTGCCATCAGAGAAAATAATAGCACCACATTCTGTGGGGATATATTGTCCACCTTTTTGTTGTACCGTGCTGATACCTTTAAAGCCAACAATGTCAGATTCTTTTGATCGATCGATATTATGATTGTTATAACTGCAATAAGTACTATATATCCACTTTAAGTCATCAAAATCTTGACCAGTCGTGAGGGTTAGCTTGGCATCGTATAACTCTTTTACGACTGCATCATAGTATCTTTGCGCTTCTTTTAATGTATTAAAGACATAGTCTTTGCTTTCTATGGTGACGGTTTTGGCGGCCATATTTATTTCCAATTGAGGTATTAAATAAAGAATCAGTATTCGCATGTAAATGCTGAGATTTAAGTAAAGAGGGGTCAGTATTAGCCTGACCCCTCTTTTTCATTCATTAATGATTTTATGAATCAACAATGTTATTAACAAACAATTAAAAACTATTCAGTTGTCAAAAAATCTGGTAGTCCTGCTGCTTGTTTCTCAAGCTTTTTAAGCTTCTTTTTACCCAAGCCGCCCAACACATCAATCGCATGACGCAAGCGTATCAGCGTCATATCTGCACCAATAATCGCCATAGAGTTCATGACTGGTGTCGAAGAAGTACTGCCAGCAATAGCGACAAAGAACGGCGCCATAAAGTCGCGCATTTTGATATCAAGATGAGCAGCAAGACCTTTTAGGGTGGCATAAATATTTTCTTCTGACCATGTTGGAAGGGTTTCAAGCTGCCAAAGTGCCAGTTGTAGCATCTCAGTAATTTGCTCAGGCGTTAGTGATTTATGGATAAAGCTCTCGGCAGTAATACTCGGCAGATTTTGGAAATAAAAACCACTCCAATTAACCGCATCAGACAATAATTCAATACGTGGTTGAATAGCGGCGGCAATAGCGGTTAATTTATCGCTATTACTTGCCCAGTCGAGGATTTTATTTTTTAACTCTTCAGGCGTTAATGCACGTAGCCATTCTGCGTTCAGCCAGTTAAGCTTTTCAATATCAAAGATAGGACCGCCAAGTGACACACGTTGAATATCAAAACTGGCAATCATCTCATCTAAGGTAAACTTCTCTGCTTCATCAGGCATTGAGTAACCCATACGACCGAGATAGTTTAGCAATGCTTCAGGTAGCACGCCGGCATCACGATAGTAGGTGATAGAGGTTGGGTTTTTACGCTTAGACAGTTTTGATTTATCTGGGTTACGAAGTAATGGCATATGGCAAAGTACTGGCATCTCCCAACCAAAATACTCATAAAGTAGCTGATGCTTAGGCGCAGAGTTAAGCCATTCTTCACCGCGTAATACATGGCTGATGTCCATTAAGTGGTCATCAACGACGTTGGCTAAATGATAAGTCGGCATACCGTCGGTTTTCAGTAGAACTTGCATATCCACTTGTGTCCAAGGAATCTCAACCGTACCACGCAGCATGTCTTGTACCTGACAAACGCCTTCGGTTGGTACGCGCATACGAATGACGTGCGGCTTGCCCTCAGCAACCAATTGCTCGGTTTTCTCTGTTGCTAAATGCGCACAGCGACCATCATAGCGCGGGGTTTCGCCATTAGCCATTTGCTCAGCGCGCATGGTATCTAATTCTTCGCTGGTACAAAAACAGCGAAACGCATGATTGCTGTCTATAAGTTGCTCAGCATGTTTTTTGTAAATATCACTACGCTCGCTTTGACGATAAGGCGCGTGCGGTCCACCGATATCTGGACCTTCTGCCCAATCAAGACCCACCCAACGCAGCGCATCCAAAATCATTTTTTCAGACTGCTGGGTTGAACGCGTTTGATCGGTATCTTCAATACGTAAAATAAATTCGCCGCCATGGGCTTTCGCAAAGGCTAAGTTAAATAGCGCGATATAAGCAGTGCCAACGTGCGGAAAACCGGTCGGTGAGGGCGCGATACGGGTACGGACAGGACGAGTGCTGTTAATTGAAGTCGATGATTGCATCATAAAATTCTCAGAATAGGGTGGTTAATGAATATGGCAGTGAAAAATGAAAAAAAACAGCAGTTAAAAATGCTAATGATAAATGTGAATGATAAGTTTGAATAAAAAATACGGATGAAACAATAGCCGTCAATGTAGAAAAATAGCGTAAAATATAGCGCTAGTATAACAGAGAGATGTGATATTTTTAACGAAATGCCCCTATAGCGCTTGACTACCCGTGTATCCTTGCGATAATAATGTTAGGCAAGTCATAACTTGTTTATTTTCATCTGATTTTTTACTATTACTGGTCAATTTGACCATCATCTATTGAGTTGTTTGTGTCCATATCGAATAGTAAGCCAAATACTGAGCTAAAAAGTAAGCCAAACGCTAACGTCAATCCTTCTGCTACTGGTAATTCTGCGTCAGCGGTTAGTCCGTCTGATGAATTGAGTTTTGTGCATGATGCGGTGCTATTGCAAGAGGCAATCGCTGCCGTATTGGGCGTCAACTCCTTGCCGAAGAAAACAGACGATACTGAACAAAGCAGTGAGAGCCAAAATAGCTTACAAATGAGTGGTATCTACGTCGATGCCACTTTTGGGCGCGGTGGTCACAGTAGACTGCTATTAAGCCAGCTTGCCGATGATGCGACATTGATTGTGTTTGATAAAGACCCGACCGCTATTCGTGTGGCTCAAGAGCTGGCAAGTAAAGACAGCCGTGTAAAAGTCGTTCATGATAGTTTTGCGACGTTGACGGACAGTCTTGCGGCAATGGGTATCACGCAAGTTGACGGCTTAATGGCAGATTTGGGTATTTCATCGCCACAGATTGACGATGGCAGTCGTGGCTTTAGCTTTATGCGCGATGGCGCAGTTGATATGCGGATGGATACCAGTCGTGGGCAGTCGGTTGCAGAATGGTTAGAGACGGTCGATGATGAAACCTTAGCCAATGTGCTTTATGATTTTGGTGAAGAGCGTCACAGCCGCCGTATCGCCCGTGCGATTAAAGCAATGGACAGTTATAAGTCCACGCTTGAGCTAGCAGAAGTGATAAAAGTTGCACATCCTAATTGGCAGCGCGGCAAGCATCCAGCGACCCAAAGTTTCCAAGCGATGCGGATTTTTATCAATAACGAACTTGGCGATGTCGATAGCTTTTTAGAGCAAAGTATCAATATTATAAAATCAGGCGGACAGCTGGCGGTGATTAGCTTTCATTCGTTAGAAGATCGCCGTATTAAGCAGTTTTTGCAGCGTCATAGTAAAGGGCAATATCCAGAAGATGAGAATTTGCCGATGCCGCCTAGGCGCCCGCGTTATTTTACTAAGCCAAAACGTGTCGGTCCAAGTAAAGCAGAAATAAGCCATAATCCACGCTCGCGTAGTGCATGGCTGCGCATGGCAACACGTACCGACATCAATTATTTGCCTACTGCCGAGCAATAAAAATTAGGTAATGTGGACATAGTTTTATAAGAAAGGTTTGGTAGAGACTGTTTATTAGAAAGGATATCGGTATTAAGTCAATCTGACGTCGTTTTTTGCTGTTATTTAATGATGACTAAATGTCTTAATGATTACGTGGCTGTTAAGAAGCTGTAAACATTGTCTGCTAGGCTCAACAGTTGATTTTTTATTTGGCTTGTCCGGCTTTTAGCTTTTAGTATCGCTACTTGGCTTTATTATTGTTTTTGGTTTTTTGGTTTTAATTTTATTGATAGTGCGGATGCAGTGGCTGGATATACGTAATGGATAGCAGCGCTCATCACCAGTTATCGCTTTTTATATATTGTAGTTCACTTTTTTGAGATGGTCATGGCAATATCTGACAAACCTGCAAGCCGCCGCGCCGCCACGCTACCCAATGCCGATGTTGGCGAGCTATTTGTGCGTAAATTTAACATGTCAAATATTTATGTGGCTATATTAGTGCTATTAGCGGCTGGTATTGTATGGAGTGGAATCAAAACGGCTGAAGGCGTGCAGCAATATCATCAGGATTATAAAACCTTGCAAGACATGAAAAAACAAGAACGTAAGCTACAAGTTGAGCATCAGCGTCTACTTATTGAACAGCAGACCTTTAGTGCGACGCCGCAGATTGCCAGTCGTGCCGTTGCCGAGCTGGGTATGTTTTCACCAACCCTCAAAGATAAACTCATTATCCAACCGGGTGCCGCAACAGCCGTTGCATTGGTTGATCCTGATGCCGAAAACGCTAATAGCAATGCCGTTACCACTAATGATTCTGACGTTGTCGGTGCCGCAACCACATCTAACAATACGATTAACGATACTGCTGAAGCTATTGAAAGTGATGCGACTGATTCTGACCTAGTGGAGGCAGGACAATGAGTGATAAGAAGTCCAACGCCAATACGGGTAAAACAGCCGCAAAGAATACCAGTAAAAAACCAGCCAGCGGTAAGGTTACGAAACCGTTACGCCGTGCTAGTGCTGCAAAATCAGGGCATACAAGCCAAAAACTAGATAATAAATCTACTGATAATCGCAAAGCCAAGCTATTTAGTCGCCTAAAAAAGAATGAAGAGCAGGGCGCTTATACCAGTGTCAAAAATCTAAAAAGCAAAAGAACAATTTTGGGCAAAGCGTCTGGGGCTTCCTCTCGCGGTGGCGTTGAGCAGGATAAAAACCGCTTTCGTCTGATTTGGGCGATAGCGCTTATTGTTTTAGTGGCGCTCATCGGTCGTGCTTATTATATTCAAATTCTCAACACTCAGTTTTATCAAGATAAGGGCAATGAGCTCATCACCAGCGTGCGCACGCAGAAATCCTATCGTGGCATGATTACCGATCGTAATGATCTGCCATTAGCCGTCAGTGCGCCACTCGCGACCGTTTCTTTTAGCCCGCATGATTATGCCCGCGAATATTACGAGCTTAAACGTATTATTATCACCAATCCTGAGAGTCCGCAGCTTATCGCACGTATGCAGAAGCGCTTGGATAATATGGATTTGACCACGCTTGCGGCAGCTGCCAATATTTCAGTTACTGAGCTAAAAAAAGTCACTGCTATCGATGCAAGTATTGATGTGACTGATGAAGTGGCGGTCAAAGCGGCGCTACCATCGGGTGCAGGCTCGCATTATCTGCCGCTTTTGAATAAAGTGACGCCTGAGATTGCAGAAAGCGTTAGCTCGCTTGATTTTCCTGGTGTTAATGAGAAAAACTTCTTTCAGCGTTATTATCCGCAGCCGCAACCTAACTCGCAGCTGTTAGGTTTCATGGGGCAAAATGCCAGTGACCCTGAAGGCGGTTACGAGGGACGTGCGGGTATTGAACGTCAGTATGAAAAAGAGCTGGCGGGCGATGATGGTAAGGTTTTAGTGCTCAAAGATGCCAAACAAAATAGTCTTAAAGAGATTAAACAGGTTGAGCCAGAAATACCGGGCAAAGATGTAGCGTTAACTATTGATTCTCGTCTGCAATATTTGCTTTATAAAGAGCTTGAAAAAGCGGGGCGTTTGCAAAAAGCGCGCTGGTCAACGGGTATGATCGTTGATGTTCAAACCGGTGAAGTACTGGCATTATCGACATGGCCGTCATTTAACTCTAATAACCTTAATGAGATGACCGGTGAAAATCAGCGTAACCGTGCGCTGCTTGATGTTTTTGAACCCGGTTCAGTCATGAAGCCATTCACTGTTGCTGCGGCTTTAGATTCAGGGAAGTATACGGCTACCTCCTTAATCGATACCAACCCCGGCTCTATCCGTGTCCGTGGCTATACCATCCGTGACCATAATAATCTTGGGCGGATTACCTTGGCAACGTTACTGCAAAAATCGAGTAACGTCGCCTCGACCAAGATTGCATTGTCGCTACCCGCTGATGGTATTACTAATATGCAAAAGCAGTTTGGCTTTGGCGTAAAAACACCGCTACAGTTCCCAGGCGAAGGTAGCGGTCTTGTGGTTACGCCAAAGGAAAAAGAAACCTCAAGACGGGCAACAGTCAGTTATGGTTATGGTATACAAGTGACGCTAGCACAGGTAGCGCAAGCTTATTCAGCGCTAGCAGCAGGCGGTGTGATGCACCCGTTAACGCTCGTTAAAGGTGACAAGGCGCAGCCAAGTAAACGTATTATGGCGCAAGAACAAGCAATGGCTATCGTACAGATGATGGAAAGTGTGACTGAGGATGGTGGTACTGCTAAAGGTGCAGCCATTGATGGCTATCGCGTTGCCGGTAAAACAGGTACCTCGCGCCGTATCAATCCAAAAGGTGGTTATTATACCGACCAGTACCGTAACGTCTTTGCTGGTATGGCCCCAGCATCGAACCCAAAGCTGGTCGGCGTGATGTTAATTGAAGACCCACGTGGTCAGATTTATGCTGGTTTGACAGTAGCTCCCGTCTTTCATAACGTTATGAAAGAAGCACTGCGTTTATATAATGTGCCTTTGGATAAGCCGTTAAAAACGGAAGACCAGTAGCCATAAGTATAAGTTTTTGGGCATATTTTTTAAATGTTTAACGATTAATTATCTGATTTTTCAACCTTTTAGGATTTGCTAATGACTCTGTCACCCTCATCGCCAAGTAGTGCTTCAGTCACCTTACAACAGCTGATTGAAGCCAGCGATAGCACCAGTCAGAGCCTGCAGCAGGCATTGACGGCGATGGTGGCAGCATCAATTCAAAAGCCATTGACTAAAAAGTCATCGACTCAGATGACATTGACTGAATCTGAATCAAAGCAAACGACATCTATTCAAATGGTTTCGGTTGCCAATATTCCATTTCAAAAGTTTTGCTTAGACAGCCGTCAGCTTGCAACGAGCGATGTGTTTGTTCTATTAAAAAGTCATATACCGAACTGTCAAAAAAGTCGTGATAACCTTTATCAAGCCGCTAAAAATGCGGCTTTTATCCTATCAGAAATTGATCCTGTTGCTTTACTTGCTACAGCAAATATACCGCTAAATGCTAATATTGCCATGACTACCGATAGCGTTTCTGATACTCAGCAGCAGTTAGCAGCATTACCTTGCCCAGTTTTACATGTGCCCAATATTCGTAATTTTTTGGGTAGCCTCATTCAGGCGCGTTTGCAATATCAGCAACCTGTAACATTACCAACAGTGGTAGCTGTGACGGGCACTAATGGCAAAACGACGATCAGTCAATTGGTAGCACAACTGACGCAGTTAACCGGCATTAGCAGCGCAGTGATGGGTACAGCAGGTAATGGCAGGCTTGGTGCTTTGGTACAAGCCAGTCATACCACTGGTGATGCGCTTGCGGTACAGCAATTCTTATATCAAATGGGCAAAGAACAGGCTGAACTACTGGCACTGGAAGCCAGCTCGCACGGTTTAGATCAGCAGCGTCTGCAAGGTATGCCAGTGTCGGTGGCGATTTATACCAACTTGAGCCGTGATCATTTAGATTATCATGCTGATATGGCAGAATACGCAGCGGCTAAAGCTATGCTATTTGATAAAGCGCACTTTCCAGATTTGACCCACGCCATTATTAATATCGATGATGAGTATGCGCAGATTATGCTTGATACTGCGCACGCCAGTGATTTGACAGTGTGGACATATAGTTTGGACGCATCAAAAACCGCCACCTTTTTCGCCGCTGAAATTAAACCAAGTTTACAAGGGGTAGAAATTACCCTACGTACTGACTTTGGAAACGGCAAAGTTAATAGTGTAAATATTGTTAGTCCATTACTCGGGCGTTTTAATGTGGCGAATCTGCTTGCCGCGATTGCCGCAGCGATAGCCTTAGGGATTAGTTTGGAGCGCATTGCAGCCGTTATCCCACAATTGCAAGGTGCGGTTGGTCGTATGCAGCGCGTGCCATCTAATGATGGCTGCTTTATTGTTGACTATGCCCACACGCCTGATGCGTTGAGTCAGGTGCTTGCCAGTCTTAAAACTCATTGTAAAGGTCAGCTATGGGCAGTGTTTGGCTGTGGTGGCGACCGTGATGCCGGTAAGCGCCCATTGATGGCGCAAGCAGGGCTGACAGGCGCGGATCAAGTCATCTTAACGGCGGACAATCCCCGTACCGAAGATCCAAATGTGATTTTGCAGGACATGCAAGTGGGAATGAGCACTGAGCAATATCAGCGTACCCATATTGAGCCTGCGCGCCAAACAGCGATTGAATATGCCGTCAGTCAAGCAGCAGCCGATGATATCGTGGTTATCGCTGGTAAAGGTCATGAGACCTATCAAGAAATTAATCATGTTCGTTATGATTTTGACGACCGCATTATCTTGCAAAATGCCTTAACGCAAGCTGGTCGAGTATAAATAAGGGCGATTATAAGCCGTTTTTTAATGTTTTAAATAAGCTTTGATATTTCAATATAAAAAAATAAGTAGTCATCATATAAGGTAATCATTATGACAGCCGACAACGATAACAGCATTCAGTCGCAAGGGCTGTATGTTTGGCAAGCAGATAATATGCTCGCGGCAACAGCGGCACTTGATGGACATTGGCAGCTCGGTGCAGGGCAAGCAGAATCAAGCAATACTATTGCAGACACGAATAAGAAAATTACGAGCACTCGCATCGCTACCGATACTCGCACGATAAGCCCCGGTGATATATTTTTAGCGCTCAGTGGTGATAATTTTGATGGTCATGATTATATCGAGCTGGCAGCGTCACAAGGTGCAGTCGCGGCTATCGTCTCACGGCCCATTTCTACTACCCATTCAAATACCATTCCACAGTTGGTTGTCAATGACACGCGCTTAGCGTTAGGGCAATTGGCGTCTTATCGTCGTCAACAACATAAAGATTTGACCGTGATTGCGATTACAGGCTCGAGTGGTAAGACCACCTGCAAAGAGATGCTCGGTAGTATCTTTGGACGATTGGCACCGACATTGATTACGCGTGGTAACCTAAATAATGATTTGGGTGTACCGATGATGCTACTTGAGCTGTCGGATCATCATCGCTATGCCATCTTGGAATTGGGTGCCAATCATATTGGCGAGATTGCCTATACGACTGAGATTGTCCAGCCTGATGTGGCTTGTATTTTAAATATTGGTACTGCCCATCTGGGTGAATTTGGCAGTCGCGAAGGTATTTGCCAGACCAAGGCTGAGATTTATCATACCTTGAGTGATGCACAATTTGCGATTGTTCCCGATAAAGATGATTTTACCAATCAGCTACGCCGTATTGCGGAAAAGTATACCTCCCATGTTATTGGGTTTGGTAATACTGACGTGAGTGCCAGCCACTTAGACGTCGAGCCTGAGCGTAGTGAGTTTAAGCTACATATCGGCAGCCAAGTACATGATATTAGCTTGCCGCTAGCAGGCGAGCATAATGTCAATAATGCGTTAGCTGCTGCTGCTTGTGCGCATGCGTTAAATATTGATGTGAGTGATATTGTCGTTGGGCTTGAAAACGCGCGTCCAGCTAAAGGTCGCTTGAATAGTCAGTTGCTTGGTATGCATCGACTGATTGATGATACTTATAATGCCAACCCACATTCAGTACGCGCGGCTGCCAAAGTATTGGCGGCGCAAACCGGTACGCAAGTGATGGTATTAGGCGATATTGCTGAGCTAGGTGAGGCGGCAGTTAGCGAGCACCAAAGCTTGGGCCGTACTATCGCGACCACGGGTATTAACGTGTTGCTTTGCGTGGGTGAGTATGCACCTTATACCGTAGCAGGTGCGCAAGAGATTTCTGATATCAACGCTCATGCGTTTACTGATAAAGACGGTTTATTGCAATATTTACAGCCGTATTTACAAGCGCAACAGTCTCAGCCTTGTACGGTGTTGTTCAAAGGCTCTCGTTCTATGGAAATGGAAACACTTATCAATGCGCTAGTCGAGGAGTAGGCGGTGTTAGTTTGGTTGTTTAGCTGGCTTGGTCAGTATTATACCCCGTTTTATGCGGTTTCTTCTTTGACGCTGCGCGCGTTACTGGCGGTCGTAACCGCGCTTGCCTTTAGTCTGATTTTTGGTAGTCGCGTTATTCGGCGCTTGAAAGCGCTAAAGTATGGTCAGGCGATTCGTAATGATGGTCCACAATCGCATTTGGTCAAAACCGGCACCCCGACCATGGGTGGGGTGTTGATCTTGAGCGCGATTGGGGTATCGACTCTACTTTGGGCACGTTTGAATAATCCTTATATTTGGATTTTGCTCATCGTGATGATTATTTTTGGCGCGGTCGGCTGGGCGGATGATTGGCTCAAAATCAAATATAAAAACCCCACAGGCTTGATCGCTCGTAAAAAATATTTTTGGCTATCCATGGGTGCATTATTCGTCGGCATTTCTTTATATTATATCGCCACCTTACAGCCGGATATTGCGACGACTCGCGAGATGCAGGATTTACTAATACCTATCTTTAAAGATTGGATGATTCCATTTTCGGCAGTACCGCTTGGTATTGGCTTTATTATCTTTACTTATTTTGTGATTAATGGGGCATCCAACGCCGTCAACTTAACCGATGGATTGGATGGCTTAGCTATTTTGCCCGTAGTGCTAGTTGCGGCAGGCTTAGGGGCCATGGCATATGTCTCGGGTGACGTACGCTTTGCTGATTACTTGCATGTCCCTTATATTGCCTATAATTCTGAGGTAATTATTGTCTGCGGCGCGATGATTGGTGCAGGGCTTGGCTTCTTATGGTTCAATGCTCATCCAGCGCAAGTATTTATGGGTGATGTGGGTGCACTGTCACTAGGCGCGATGCTCGGTACGATTGCCGTCATGACCCGTCAAGAAATCGCTTTTGCGATTATGGGTGGACTCTTTGTCGCCGAAGCACTGTCGGTAATCGTACAAGTGGGTTCGTATAAACTACGCAAAAAACGCGTCTTTCGTATGGCACCGCTGCATCATCACTTTGAAGAGATTGGCTGGAAAGAAACCCAAGTGGTCGCAAGGTTTTGGATTATCGCCATCGTCCTTGTCATCCTTGGATTAATGACGTTAAAGCTACGTTAAAAAAGCATGACTTTATTTTTAAAGTGAATCGGCGGTAAGTTAATAAAAAAGCCATCTCAAATTTATTGAGCTGGCTTTTTTTTCGTTTTATTCGTTAGCTATTTTATCATCCTTTTATCATCCTTTTATCACCCTTTTTATTACTTACTGAGCCTGAACTTTGGTAAAATATCAGCCATATTGCAATGACCTTGAGATGCTTGTGTCCTTATTTATTTGTCCGCTTTGTCAATCACCACTACAGCCTGCATTAGATACGTGGCGTTGTGATGGCAGCTTAAACCTTAAGCACACCAATCATCCGTTTGATGTAGCGCGTCAAGGTTACGTCAATCTGCTACCTGTCCAACAAAAAAAGTCTAAAGCCCCCGGTGACAGCCAGATGTCCATCGAGGCGCGAAAGCGGTTTCTGAATGCAGGATATTATCAGCCATTACAGGCGCTTATTTGTCAAAAAATGACGGAATTACTGGCGCAAAATGCGTTAGGAGCTGAGTCAATCGCTAAGTCAAATAACAAGCCTATTACTTGGCTGGATATCGGTTGCGGTGAAGGCTATTACACTCAGGCAATAGCAAAAATCGGCATGGATATTCTCCTTGCTGCAGACATTAGTAAACCTGCCGTGGTAGAGCTTGCTAAAGCTAGCAAAGCCGCAGGTAGTCTCTGGTACCAGCAAGATAAAGATGATTGCGGTAAAATGGCAGCGATTTATCCACTAGTAACCAGCGCCGCAAATTTACCGTTACGAGCACATAGTGTGACGGGGATAAGCAGTATTTTTAGTCCTATCTTGCCAGAAGCATTCAATCAAGTGCTAAGCGATGAGGGCTATTTAATCATTGCTAAGCCAGATATCGGACATTTAGCGACAATGCGTGATGCTTTGTTTGATGACGTTCGTGAGCATGATTCTGATAAGTTTTTACACGAATTAGCACCCTATTTTGCGCTAATGAATACCTATCATGTCAGTACCGAGATGACATTAGCAGTAGATGATTTGGCTGATTTAATGACCATGACCCCTTATGCTTATCGTGCGCATAGCGAAAAAAGACAAGCGTTATTAGCAAAAGTGGTAACCGAAACATTTATAACTGAAGCTAAGTTTGTTGTGTATGTTTTGCAGAAAATAGCGGTTGCATAAGACTGATTGACTGAGCTTAAAGTTAACCCTTTTTTAAAGAGTACAACGCTACTGGGATTAATTATTCGCAGCCTCTATCTGTATAAGCACAGCAAGCAAGAAAAACCAACTCCAGTAAGGCGCTATAATATTTGTATTTCTGTTTCTGTTATTTATGACTGACTGACTCCATTAAGTGGTAACTTATCAAACAGGGTCTATAAAACAGGTCCCATCGTAGCAATAATATTATTCCAAATCCTATAAGCCAGCGACCAGTTCTCGACTTCCTCACGCGTGACTTCAACTGAATCAGCGATATACTGATATTGGCGCTTCATAATGTCAACAGTAAGTGCTGTATCGCTGAAGACAATATTATTTTCATAGTTCAAATCAAAGCTACGCAGATCTAAATTGGTCGAGCCAATCAAACTGATTTCACCATCGACAGTCAGGGTCTTGGCGTGTAGCAATCCTGGTTTGTACTCATAAATTTTTATCCCAGCTTCAAGTAACTGCCAATAATAACTATGACTGGTCGCGGCGACGATGAAAGAGTCGTTGTTTTGAGGGAAAATCATCGTGACTTCAACCCCGCGATAGGCAGCCGCGCATAAGATGCTAACGAGTGAATAGTCCGGCACAAAATAGGGGGTAGAAATAATCAAAGTATGCTGCGCTTGGCTAATCAATGCACCCAAAAACTGCGGTGTGGTGCCGTGGCGCTGGGTCGGACCATCTGAAAAGACTTGGGCAGGAAAACCATTAGGCTTTGGCGTGCTATCGTAATAAAAGCTTTCAAGTGGTGTGTCGGGGTTTTCAATCAGCCAATCACTGGCGAATAGCATCTGGTTTTGCGCAACCACAGGTCCTTCGATGCGCAGCATGATATCAACCCACGGCGCATATTTCGGCTTGACACGGAACTCAGGATCGGCACAGTTACGACTACCGGAATAGCCGATTTTGCCATCAATCACGGTAATCTTACGGTGATTACGCAAGTCAATGCGACTAAAAAACAATACTTTAAAAATGTTCTTAATCGGTAGCGCCACACTGACTTGTACGCCAGCGTCTATCATCTCCTGCCATAT
Source organism: Psychrobacter sp. (assembly GCF_049295055.1). Taxonomy (GTDB): domain Bacteria; phylum Pseudomonadota; class Gammaproteobacteria; order Pseudomonadales; family Moraxellaceae; genus Psychrobacter. Next base: position 13,468 of record NZ_JBAQQF010000054.1, read on the forward strand.
TTTTGAGCCTACCATCTGGCGTGAACCAAGGCCATCGACCATCGCTCGGCAGGTGACGCCGCGCTTTGTAGCTCGTATGAGTGCTTGAGCCGTATCAATACCCATGCCATCGACAAGCCAAATATAATAGAGCACATGGATATGATTGGTCGCTGCATCAAAATCTGCAATCATGCGTCTGCGGGTCTCACTTGCATCTGCCATTAGCTCTGCGCTATTACCCACGGTGGTCTGAAAACCTGTGGCTTTTGCAGAGTAGGTAAAAGCGGCTTGATACTCAGGCTTCACCACCTTTGTTAATGTCATCTTGCTACCCAAAACTGCTGGGCTATGGGCATTTAATCTGTCAATAATTTCTTTACGTTTTTGCGTAAATTCACGACCTAAATGTACTTCACCGAACATCCAATAAACCAGTACGCCAATGTAAGGCAAAACGAATAAGACCACGATCCACGCCAATCTTGCAGGCGAAGTCAGATCATGGCGAGACAATACTCGCAACGAGATCAGTATCAGCAGTATAAAATGCAGGGTCAATAGGATATCTAATAGCATAACGCTGTCCTTTATTATTCTTATTATTATTCTAAAATTAGATGAGCTTCATTGATTTATGATTGTTTATAGTTAGTTTAAGATAAAACCGATACATGAATAGCTATTTGCGACTGGGATAAATTTTCCTTGCTTGCTGTTATCACAGAGGCTACAAAAAATTCATCCCAGTCGCGCTGCATTCATTTTAAAGTGAACCTACTATATTTTTAACTACACATTTTCATTAATAAAATATCAGTTGTCTACTACATGACGAAAAAATACGCACTCAGTATTCTCCTAATAGCCAACCGCTGACAAAAGCAAAATACTCTCGAAACCAAGCGTTATAGCGAATTGATAGCGGAGTAGGGCTGGCGAGCATAATAGGCTGTTGATAGCCTTGATGCTTCGCAATGCTTGTCGCGCGAATGATATGGAAGTCACTGGTCACGATGGCGATAGGCGCCGCTATAGAAACGCCTTTCGCTTCTAATACCTTTTGGCTATTGGCTAGGTTTTCCGCTGTGCTGGTGCTCTTACCCTCTTGCAAAATACGATTGAATGGGATGGCATACCTTTCATGTAAGTAGGTTGCCATAATACTGGCTTCACTATGTATCTGTCCAAAACCAACACCGCCACTGGTGATGACCAAGGCGTTTTTTTGTGAGTCGATAAGGGGCGCAGCGGTATCTAAGCGCTTGGCAAGTGTCGGCGTGGGTTTGCCTGCGACCGTACCTGAACCCAGTACAATGATGGCTGCTACTTCAGGCATGGGTTTGGCGCTTAATTTAATCTGTTGCTGCAATGAGAAAATAAATACCCCAAAACTGATCAACCAGATAAAAAACATCGCCCATAGAGCATACCAAAGTCGGGTTATCCAGCGATTTTGGTGAACAAACTTGCCAATGTCATGCCAAAAAACTCCATGGGCGACAAACACTATCCCCAATAAAAATGGTAAAACAGTGCCAAAATTAACTTTACCGACAGCCATTAAAATGGCACAGTCGACGATGATAATGACACCGACAATAAATAGTGAAGCGCGCAATAACATGAGTGATTTTTTTGCCATAGCGGTACTTTTATATAAATAGGCGGTTATTAAAGAAAGCTCTGTGATGAGCTTGGCTTAGATAATATGCTGTACTCTGATGAGCAACGGATTGATGCCATGATAGCGCACCTTATTTTGATAAAGCGTCTTATTGTTGTTAATGATATAGAAGCCGCGCGCCGCTAATAATTGAAGTGGGTCTCTTAGCTATAATTGATTCATTGAGATTTCGCGTTTAGTGTAGAAGCTACGCCAGTGGTTAGTAGAAACAGCGGCTTTATGTTTATAGAAAAGCTAAACCACGCCGCTTAATTTTATGCTGAGGTGCATTGAGACTGAGGGTTTTGCAGTGGTGTGTCTTGTTATTAATTAGATTAAGCAGTGAAAAAAATGATTAAGCGGCATAAGTCTTTGAAGGATCATTTTCAGTGATGAACCAAGCCTCGCTATTTTATCGTTTCTAATACCGCAAGAAATTATATATAGGCTTTTAACGATGCCGCTATTTTATTTTAGCTATCTTTAGATACAAAAAAGCTTGACCTTAATTAGATTAAGGTCAAGCATAATTTTTGACAACGATATGGTTTTATAACAGCGTTAGTTATTAAAAATTCGTTTGGAATAGGGTAGAAAAAGATGTGAAAACAGGAGGTGTTAACAGAGCTTATAAGATTGGCGGTGAAGGAGGAAGTCAAACAATTGGTATAAGTATTTGATAAATATAAGTTTATTGTTTAGTAATATAATTATAGACCAACAAATAGACCAACAGCAATATAGTGTTGGATGCAAGATAGATAATGGGGTTTATCTCATTATTAATTGTATCAAAGTATTACTCAGAGTTTAACCATGTATAAGGTGTCGTTATAAAATCAGCTAAAATATACATTATCACTAAAAAACCTTTTTTCATTTCTGTGCCAGTTCTGGTTCACCAATTTGTAGCATTAATCCTCCCATAGCACCCATCTACTGCGTAAAGCAGCAAGACACACATTAGCATTATATCTAAGAGGCTATGAGAGTTTATGTGTGTGCTTTTCTCAACTAGTTTATTTTAAATTAACCACTAGCATATAAAAATAGTTACAAATATATTAATTATGGAACAAAAGTATTATTTGACAAATGAAATGAACTCGCTTATTCTTATCTCATCAAATGATGGATGATAAGGACAAACTCATGAAAGCAACAAAACATTTACAAGCTAGGATGAGCCAACGAGCGATAAGCATGTCTGAGCTAGATATGACGTTGACGTTTGGAGAGGTGCGAGGGGATAAAATAGTTCTTAACAAAAAGCGCATAACAGAGCTATTAGCTGAATTCGAATATATAAATGCTAATCAAATGGAGAAATCAAAATGAAACTAGGCTGTTATGAAGCAATGAAAGCTGGCAAGGCGTTTGACGTAAAAGAAGTGCAGATGATAATTAAAACGCTGAAACAGATTTCGAAGAAAGGTGGTGTGGTGGCAGTATCCGAAAACGATACTTTGATAACAGCATATCATCTAAACAGCTATGACCGACGACGTGCTAGAGATAGCTCGTATTCATTAAATAATCTATAAAAGGCATGCCTTATGCAACATAATCAAAACGTCAAGAAAATAGTTGAGCAGATCGACAGTGCTTTTAAAAAGCATAATATTTCTGTTAATAATAACGATGCTGTTTTACAAATGACAGCAATTCATTCTCTCTCTCTAAGCGATCAGCTACCAGATGGTATCAAACTAAATGCTAGTACTGCTGAAAATAAAGATAAATGGTTAGCATTATTAGAAAGCTTACAGAGTAGCGAAAATGAGCAGATAAGAAGGGCATTTTCTAATATTAATGCTTTAAATCAACTGCCAATAGCTTTAATAAGCGAAGTTGTACAAAGATTAGTGAATGTTTCTGAGCAAGATTTTGATCAGCTAACGCAAATGCTTATAGTCTCGATGATCACTAAGAATACTGGCAACTCGCAGAACGATACTTATTATGCTCATATCAGCTTATATGAATTAACAGCTGCTATTTTGAATGAATTACGAGGAAAAAGTATTTATGTTGCCTCGACAGCAACATTGCCTATATGCCCCATGATTAGCGAGCAGAATAATCAGGTATGCTACGAGTACGTTGCTCACAACAAAATGCTAGCAGATGTAATATCATTAATTAGCCCAAATAAATTTAAAGTTAGTTATTCAGATCACTTGTCATCACCCAGTTACCTCACGACTAAAGGTGAGTTGCAGCAATTTGATTATGGCATTAGCTTCTCGCCAATGGGAGCAAGGTTTTTAAGTAAGAATGCTGACAATGATCGCTACGGAAGATATGAGGTTATACCAAAAAAGATAGAAACCGCTGATGTCATGCATCTTATTAGACAATGCTCTGAAAAAGTTATCATCACTGTTTCAGAGGGTATACTGTTTTCTAGTATGGAAAAGCCTGTCAGACAATATCTAATTGATAAAGGCATGGTAAAAGCGATCGTTTCATTACCTAGCAATATTTGGACAAGTACGGGTGTCAAAACATCTATGATGATTCTAGACCCTAAAGGGGGGAATGATCAGGTGCGGTTCGTTGATTTATCAGAGTCTGAATTTGTTGATAAGACAACAAATCGATGGCTAGTTGGGCTAACAGATATCGAAGGTATTTTAGCTCATATCGAGTCTGATAACGAAACAAAGTATGCTTTATCGGTTGATCGACAAAACATCATAGACAAAGACTATAGCCTATATAGCGCGGCTTATATATTGAGTCCTGAGGAAAAAAAGGTTAAGTCAATTATCGCAAAGGCTGAAACCGTAAGTCTAGATAGCTTGGTTAGATTTGAACGTGGCTTACCTTTTAATGCGGATGAAGGAGATTATACCGTCTTAGAAGTAGGTGCAAGCGAGATTGAAGATATCGGCGATATTGCTATACCTACTAAAGAAGTAAATATATCAGAAGCGGTACGAGCAAAAAATGAAGCTGGGTTTTTGCAACCTAATGATATTGTTATGATCCTAAAAGGGAGTGCTGGCAAGCTTGGTATCGTACCTGAAGATGTTCCTACCACAGGGAACAAGCGCTGGACGGTAAACAAGTCTGGAATTGTGATACGTGTGACTTCGAGCAAAATTGATCCTAAAGCGTTGTATACATACTTAAAGTCTGACTTTGGTAAGGTGCAGCTCGCACGCCTGATCAAAGGGGCAACGATTGCAAATATATCGCTAAAAGAGCTCAAGCAGATGCCAGTTATCTTACCGTCTGATGATGAGGAAAACGATGCGATCGCTTGTACGGAGAAGAGCCGAGAGACTCAGAAAGCCATCCAAAATTTGCTATCAAAACATAAGGAAAGACAAAGTAAGCTCTGGGCTTTATAAAAAACTGCAAGCTTATACGTAAAAAAATGGGTAAGGCGTTCTATGATTGTTAATAGAATGCCTTGTCATATTTTACTGAAAGCATCGTTATCAAATTAATAGATGATAAGATACGATTAGATTTATGTTTATAAAATAAAAAATGAACTTTAACCATGAGCTTATCCTATGAAATTTAACGAAGACTCCCGTGTCAAAATCCCCACAATTTTACACTTAATGAAGCTAGGCTATGAATACTTACCACTATCATCAGCTACGTGGGATACTGACACCAATATTTTCACGGATATTTTTTATGATTCCGTGATGCGTATCAATCAGGGTTTAGAAAAAGACGAGGCTAAACGACTATTTGATGACATCAAGTTAGTACTAGATAATGAAGATCTTGGTCGCACCTTTTTTGAAAAACTCATAGCGCGATCAGGTACTAAGCTTATTGATTTTGAAAATTTTAATAACAACAGTTTTCACGTCGTCACCGAACTGACTTATAAAAATGGTGATGAAGAGTTTCGTCCTGATATCATTTTGCTGATTAACGGTATGCCTTTGGTTTTTGTTGAGGTCAAAAAACCCAATAACAGAGATGGTGTTATTGACGAGCGTAATCGAATTAATAAGCGCTTTAGCAATCCTAAGTTCAGACGCTTTGTTAATATGACTCAGTTTATGATCTTCTCTAATAACATGCCTTATGCAGATGGTGACCCTGAGCCGATTCAAGGGGCATTTTATGCTAGTAGCTCTTATCACAAGCCGATATTTAACTATTTTCGTGAAGAGGAAGTTTTTAACTATACCGCTTTATTGAAGCCTATCAGCCAAGAACAAGAGCTTGCTGTACTTAAAGACAATAACTTGGCCGTTATTCATAACAGTCCAGAGTTCCAGTTAAATAAGCAGCCTGAGCGCCCAACTAATAGCATTTGTACTTCATTGCTTAGCCGTGAGCGCTTAGCGTTTGTATTACGGTATGCGCTGGCTTATGTGAATGAGACTAAGGGTATTGAAAAGCATATCATGCGTTATCCGCAGATATTTGCGACTAAGGCCATTGCAAACACCTTGGATCAAGGCATTAAAAAGGGCATCATTTGGCATACGCAAGGCAGCGGTAAAACTGCCTTAGCCTATTATAACGTTGCGCATTTGACGGATTATTTCCAAAAACAAAACATCACGCCAAAGTTTTATTTTATTGTTGATCGCTTAGATCTACTACAACAAGCGCAAAGTGAGTTTACCGCTCGCGGTTTGCGAGTGAAAACGGTGAGTTCAAGAGATGAGTTTGCTCGTGACATCAAGGCTACTAAAGCCATTCATAATGATGCAGGTGAGCCTGAGATTACTGTGGTTAATATTCAAAAGTTTGAGAATGATCCAAACGTCACCGCCACCAAAGATTATAATGTTGATATTCAGCGCGTATATTTTTTAGACGAGGTGCATCGTAGCTATAACCCTAAAGGCAGCTTTTTAGCAAATTTAAAAGAATCAGATCCTAACGCTATTAAAATTGGTTTAACAGGTACACCACTGTTGGGAGATGACTATAATTCAAGAGCGTTATTCGGTGATTACATTCACAAGTATTATTACAACGCTTCTATTGCTGATGGCTATACCTTGCGTCTGATAAGAGAAGAAATATCTACCAACTACAAACTGATCCTACAGGAAGCACTGGCTAAAGCGCAGGTGCTGGTAGGTGACGTTAAGCGGGAAAAAATATATGCGCACTCTTGCTTTGTCGACCCCATGCTAAAATACATCGTCGAAGACTTTGAAAACAGCCGTGGGGCGTTAGCGGATGCCAGTATTGGCGGTATGGTGATCTGTGATAGCGCACCGCAAGCCAAGCAGATGTATGAGATCTTTAACAAGCTCTATGCACAAGGTGAAGCAATTACTGATAACCAAACGTCTAATTCAAATGCTAAAACATTAGCAGAAATTCGTCATGAAGAAATTAAAGTCAAATCTGCCCAGCTAATTTTGCACGATGTAGGCACAAAAGAAGATCGTAAAGAGTGGGTTGAGGACTTTAAAGCAGGTAAAACAGACTTCTTGTTTGTTTACAACATGCTGCTGACTGGCTTTGATGCCAAGCGCTTAAAGAAGCTATATATTGGCCGCGTCATTCGCAAGCATAACTTATTGCAAGCGTTGACTCGCGTCAACCGTACCTATAAAGACTTTAGGTATGGCTACGTGGTCGATTTCGCTGATATCAGTAAAGAGTTTGAAGAGACTAATAAAGCCTACTTTAAAGAGCTACAGTCAGAGCTGGGCGATGAACTTGAGCATTATTCAAACCTGTTTAAAACTCAAGAAGAGATTCATGAGGAGATCGCGCAGGTTAAAGAAGTACTGTTTGAATACAATACTAACAATATGGAAGTATTCAGTGATCAGATTAGCCAAATACAAGATTTAGGGCAGATGCGAGCGCTCAAAAAAGTATTGGCAAACGCTAGAAGCTTATATAATCTGATCCGCTTGCAAGGTGAGTATGAGATTTTAGAGTCACTTGATTTTCAAAAGCTCAATGTTTTATACCGTGAAGCCAGCCATCATCTTGACCTGCTCAATACCAAGCAAAATTTAGAGCAAGGGATAGCCACTAGCAACCTACTCAATCAAGCTTTAGAAGATGTGATCTTTAAATTTACCAAAATAGGCGAAGAAGAGCTGGTACTGGCTGATGAGCTCAAGAGTACACTACGTAAAACGCGTGAAGCGATGACAGACAATTTTGACCCAAAAGATCCCGAGTTTATCAGTCTAAAAGAAGAGCTTGAACGTATTTTCAAAAAAAGGAAGCTAAGCGAAGTCTCGCAAGAGCAGATGAATGCAAACATTGATGAGCTGACTAAGATTCATAATCGCATCAAAGAGCTAAATCGTAAGAACACCAATCTGAGTCAAAAGTATGGCGGAGATACCAAGTATGCACGCATCCATAAGCGATTAAGAGAGCAAGAGCAGCAATCACCAAATAAAAAGCTCTCAGAATATAAGTTACATGAGATCTTAGCGCAGATAAAAGATGACGCCGATGAAAAGGTACTTAATAGCAATCAGATTGTTGAGCATGGAGACTATTTTGAAAAACAGATGATGCCTATTGTTATTAAGCGATTCAATAAAGACGCCAGCCAAGACAAAATAAAACTAAATAACGATAGCGTACGTTACGTTAGCAAATTGGTCGTCAATGAGTACACCAATGAATATTACACTGGAGCAAGAGCATGTTAGAGCTTGAATTTAAAGCGAAAACCCAAGAGTTAATTGATAGCCTAAAAAGCATCTGTGCCAACTATGGACTCGGTAACGATGGTAACGAGTTTAAGATCATCACTCAGATATTTTTGTACAAGTTCTTAAATGATAAGTTTGCCTATGAAGCTAAAAAAATAGATGAAAAAGTGGCAGCAGCTGATAAGTGGGAAGAGGCACTCAAAGCAATGAGTGCAGATGACTACGACATGCTACAGATGCAGATGAGCGCGGATACTGCACGCTTAGAGCCTGAGCACTTTATCAGCACCTTATTTAATCAAAGTAATGCGCCAGATTTTGCAAATTTGTTTGATGATACCCTGATAGATATTGCCACCAAAAATAACGACATCTTTGCGGTTAAAGCTGACGATGGTTCAAAAGTAGTATTGTTTGACCGCCTTAGTACATTTATTGCTAACGAGTCTAAGCGTGATGACTTTTGTCGCGCGGTCATTAATAAGCTGGTCGAGTTCAGCTTTGAGCGTATCTTTAATCAAAAGTTTGATTTTTACGCAGGTATATTTGAGTACCTAATCAAGGACTATAACAGCAACTCAGGTGGCAAGTATGCTGAGTACTTCACACCTCACGCAGTCGCCCGTATCATGGCAGAGATCCTTGTACCACAGGCTGAGCGTGCAAATATCAGGAATGTGACGTGCTACGACCCATCGGCAGGGTCGGGGACATTACTGATGAACGTCGCTCATGCTATCGGTGAAGACCGCTGCACGGTCTATACACAAGACATTTCACAAAAGTCATCTAACCTATTACGTTTAAACTTAATATTAAATAATTTAGTGCGTTCAATACCTAACGTGATTCAGGGCAATACCATTTTGCACCCGTATCATAAAGATGGTGAGACACTTAAGCAGTTTGACTATATCGTCTCCAATCCACCATTTAAGCTCGACTTTAGTGACTATCGCGATGCGTTAGACAGCAAAGAAAATAAAGAACGCTTTTTTGCAGGTATTCCGAAAATTAAGCCCAAAAGTAAAGATAAGATGGAAATATATCAGTTGTTCCTACAACATATCATTGCATCGCTTAAAAAAGGTGGGAAGGCAGCGGTGGTTATCCCTACTGGTTTTATAACGGCTCAATCTGGTATCGAGAAAAAAATTCGACAAAAGCTAATTGATGAAAAGATGCTAGCTGGTGTGGTTTCTATGCCATCAAATATTTTTGCTACTACAGGGACAAATGTATCGATACTATTTATCGATGATAGTAATGATGGCGATGTCATATTGGTTGATGCATCCAACCTAGGCAATAAGGTTAAAGAGGGGAAAACCCAAAAGACAGTCTTGAGTGCTGAAGAAGAGCAACAAATTGTTAATATTTTTAATAACAAACAGCAGGTTGATAACCTGTCAGTAATTGTCAGCTATGATGATATCAAGGCAAAAAGTTATAGCTTTAGTGCGGGTCAGTACTTTGATGTAAAAATAGAATATGTCGATATTACTGCTGAGCAGTTCGCTGAAAAAATGCAAGGCTTTACAAGTAATATAGAGGGCTTATTTAAGCAATCTCATAAACTCGAAGATGAAATTAAAGAGCAGTTGGCGGGGTTAAAGTATGAAGACTAAGATGACGCCGCTCACAGAGTTGTTAACTACCATAGTTGATAATAGGGGGAAAACAGTGCCAATCAGTGACTCTGGCACTCCTTTAATAGCAACTAACTGTATTAAGCACAAAAGCATTTATCCTACCTTTGATAATGTGAGATATGTAAATGATGAAGTAATGCAGTCTTGGTTTCGTGCTCATCCAGAACCTAATGATATTATTTTTGTCAATAAAGGAACTCCAGGTCGTGTATGTCTAGTGCCAGAGCCTGTGAATTTTTGCTTTGCTCAAGATATGATGGGTTTTCGGTGTGATTCTGAAAAAATCGATTATCAATACTTGTTTGCAGTATTAAGATCAGATTTCATACAACAAAAAATTGAAAACTTTCACGTTGGCTTAGTTATTCCTCATTTTAGAAAAGGCGATCTGGATCATATTAAAATACCTCGCTTATCATCTAGACAGTTAGAGTTAGCAATAGGGAACTTATATCTTAATATATCAAAGAAAATCGAACTTAATAACCAAGCTAATTCTGAGTTAGAAAACATGGCAAAGACGCTATATGACTACTGGTTTATCCAATTTGATTTTCCTGATACAAATGGTAAGCCTTACAAGTCGTCTAGCGGTAAGATGGTTTATAACGAAGTGTTAAAGCGTGAAATACCTGAAGGGTGGAAGCAAAGTACTTTGTGGGATATTGCAAATTACTATAATGGCTTAGCGATGCAAAAGTATCGTTCAACAGGAGACGATTATTTACCGGTAATCAAAATCCGTGAGATGAATAACGGTATTAGCCCAGACACTGAAAAAGCCAGAACTGACATACCAAAAGCGGCCATTGTTGATGATGGTGATCTACTATTTTCGTGGTCAGCTACTTTAGATGTCAAAATTTGGTCGCAGGGTAAAGGCGCACTTAACCAGCATATTTTTAAAGTTACTTCAGACGACTATCCTCAGAGCTTTTACTATTTTGAGCTGATGAATTATCTTAGTCACTTCAAAATGATGGCTGATTTAAGAAAAACAACGATGGGTCATATTACCTTAGAGCATCTAAAACAAGCTAATATTGTTTTACCTCCAATCGAGCTTATTGAGAGGATTGATGAGAAGTTAAAACCAATCTTTGAACATAACTTGGTTTTGAAAAAAGAGAATAACCGACTAGTTGAGCTTAGAGACTGGCTGTTACCCATGTTAATGAATGGTCAAGTGACAGTTGGAGCTGCCCTCGCTGCGAGTGAGTAAGGCTAACTTTTAGGGTAACTGCTTAATAGGCATGACTTAATATGAACGATATTGTTATTAAAACGATTCAGCCTTTCGATATATTGAGAGTAGACACTGCCGAAAAAAACGATATCGTAAGCGATGTTTTCACTGGTAACGTGTTTTATGAGGGTGAAGATATACCTGTCTATTTTAAAGCGTATGCCTATGATCATCCGTATATCGCTAAGGGTGACAGAGGTCTCCTCAATGAGATTATCGGTTATCTAATTTGTGGCTTGTATGAAGTGCCACAGCCTAAGCAAGCATTCTTAGTGCTGATGCCCAAAGAGAGCCTTACTCATCTATGGAATGATCTTAGTGATCGTATTAAAAAAAGCTATGAGACTCATGATATTATCCCTATGTTTGCTACGCAACGTATATATGCCAAAGCACTATCGCTTAGATATAATCACAGTAGACAAGCCATAGAAAGTGAACTCAGAAAATGGCCACATTTTAAAGAAGCGTTAATCTGTGATGAGATCATGGCAAATACAGATCGGTTACCTCGTAACATTTTAACGGCTAACGCAAAAGATTTTTGGTTAATAGATAATGGTAAGCTGGCTATAGAGGATGGCACAAACTGGCAGTCGACAGGACTCATTGAACATAGTAACTATAGTAATTATCTGGCTGATCTAGTGATTAAAGATATACAGGCTGATAGCAAAAAAGGCAATCTCATTATACAGACAGCTTTGAAAAAATTTAAAGCTATTAGGCAGATTATGGCTGAATGTGAGTTTTGGGTAGATGCATTATCAGGTGATCAAGATCGTGAAATATGGCAGAAATTCTTAGCATTTCTGCAAAGTAGAGATCATAATATCACTCATATTCTAAGTAAACGCTATGGGATGCTGTCATTATGAATTGGACAAGCTTACTACAACCTAAACATGCGACGGCTTCTTTTGTTAAGGGGCATTTTTTTGTCATAAAGTTCACACCCGATATTGTAGCTAAAGAAGTATTTAATCTAGGTGTTGGTTTTATAGAAGACGGCGATAAAAAAATTCATTTTAAGCTGGCTCATTCAAGCTTAAAAGGCTTTGCTTGTATCTACGGTAAAAATGCCGTTCAAGGTCTAAGATTGTTATTACAGTCTATATCGACGGCATTAAACACAGTAGGGTACTCTTATCCGCCTTCTTCACAGCTGACCTATACGACATTAATGCCTATTAAGGGCTTGTCTGTAGAAGCGATTCTAGATTCGTTATATCGTGATTATGTACACATGGATCACTTTCAAGAAAAGAAAAAAGCTACAGCGCCTGTTCTCAATACAATAGAACTACGCAAGGGGTTAAAGCAAAGCTTAAAGAGCATCAATAAAACTGAATATTATCAGGAAGAAGACATTCTACTAGAAAGTAATATTGATAGTGGTAAGATTGCTCTAGATCTACCCATCTGGCGGCCACAGCAAGAAAATAGTCTTTTTGCAAACGAGCATTTATTTGCGACTGTGGTGTCAGCAGATTACCTAGAAAAAAATGCCTTGAGCTTTAACTTAGATTATTTGGGTTGTAGTAATATACAAAAAGCATGTCTGTTAACAGGCCAAGAAGCTAAAGCTGGATTATTCATATATCGTCCCTCGCTTAATGAACGTATTACGAAAGACGTTATAGATACTATCGATAGCCATATAGAAAAATCCTTGTACACCTTAAGGCATTTAAGACAGAAAGAGGGCTATCATATTGAAATGGATGTTTTGTATAGCGAAGAAGCAGTTCATGATAGGGTGGCTGCTTTTGTGACTTAAGCAAGGCTTACGTCGATAAGAACTGTCGATACTCTAAGATAAGAAGATCGATCGGGTGCATTACAAGATTCGCTGTATCTGGTGCGATAAATTGAACCTCTCTTTACGTTGTCTATAGCGTATAGATAAATACAGCGAATGATATAAAAATTCTACAGTCATTATCTAAAATCTTCAGTATTGTCTACTGTATCTAGGAATTCCTCGACGCAGCTAGATAGTTGAATTGATGAGTTGTTATCGAAAACTAAAGATTCAATGCTTTCAAGATCACTAATACTATCAGGTAGCTTGTTTATTTTGTTACCTCCAAGATATAAACTCATTAAGTTTGACAACTCTCCAATCGATCCTGGTAACTCAGTTATTTTATTCTTTCCAATATCAAACTCTACTAAATTCATTAATTTGCCGATACTATCAGGGATTTCACTAAGCATGTTATCCGTAATATAAAATATTTTAAGTGCACGTAGCTTACTAATACTTTCAGATAATTTTGTAATTCTATTACTAGGTAATGAAAGATTTCGGAGGTTGATAAGTTGGAAAAAACTGATGGGTAAATCAGCTATTTGGTTGCAAGCAACATATAGTTCTTCCAACCCTTCTAATTGTCCGATATCTTGAGGCAGCTCGCATATATGGTTGTAACCTATATCAAAAACTCTTAAGCTTCTCATTTTTCCAATTTTGGCTGGTAATTTATATAAGTGGTTTTGATCGATACGTAACTCTACTAGATTAAACAGCTGATTGATCTCATCAGGTAAGTGAGTTAATTGATTTTTGTAAATATGAAGCCATTGCAAATTAGTTAAGTTGCCAATACTAGCTGGTAGTGTTGTTAAGAAGTTCTCTTCAATACGTAGCTCTGAAAGATTTTCCAATGAACCTATGCTATCTGGCAATTTACTTAAACTATTTTCACGAACATAGAGTGATTCTAAATTAGTTAGTTGGCCAATACTAAGTGGTAGTTCATTTAGCCGATTACCTGTTAAATCAATCGCTTCTAGTTTAACTAGATTTCCTAGTTCATATGGTAGGCTGATTAACTGATTCCTTTCAGCATTAAGATCCATTAACTCATTCAGTTGGCATATGCTAGCAGGCAACTCTATTAATTGATTATGTCCAACATCTATTGTTTTTAATTTTTTTAAATTTCCGATATTGCTAGGTAGTTCAGTTAGTTCATGATCACTAACATGAATTTCCATTAAGTTCGTCAGCATACAAACATTATCATGTAAATAAGTCATAGCAGTAAAAGGACGATCGTAATTTTTTGAAATTCTTAAACGAGTCATCAATAATAGCTGGTCTTTATTCCGAGGAACTTCATTCTCAGAGATTTCAAACTCATCAGCCCATTGCCAAATTTGCTCAATCCAGTCTTCTTCAGCATTAGAGTACTCGTATGCAGGTATAGATTTGCTAACAAAGTCATTAGCAAGCTTATAAGCTTCGTTTACAGTGATGTCTTTTGACTTTAAAATTTCAAGTGCTATATGCTCGTGCTTAGTTAATTGCATAGTTTATTAATCTCAATATAGCCAAAAGGTGAAAGGTTTCAGTTAGATCTTGCCGTGTGTAAATAATAGCGATATAGAAGAATGCAAATGAATTAGCCAAATATAGCTAGGAATATCTATACGATCAGTGCAGTTTTTTTAATCGTATCCAAGAGCTTGTCGGAGTCTATCGTTACGCCAACTGGCTGCCAGCTCATAAATATATTTATTAGCGATATATCTTGCTATGTCATCTACATAGGGAGGTGAGTTCATTGGTGTGAAACTGCTATCTATGCTTATACCGCTGTCTTCCATATCGACTAGATGACCATAGGCATCTTCAGTTTGTAACCAGATTGCATTAGCTTCATATTCACTGAGCTCTTCAAGCCGTGATATGACATATACCACAACTGCAAAATCATATTGATTCCATGAGTAAGTTCGTGATCCCCCTTGACACTGGTAGCAAACATCATCCCAGAGATTCTCGAGGCAACCTAGATCTATTGTAGTGCTTTGACCTTGCATCCACCTGATAGTCTGTCTAGCTATTTTCTTTGATAGTTTATTAGAGAGCTCTTTGGAGATGTTTAATGCTATCTTTTTTTCTAATCCCATTACTATCCGCCTTAACACTGAATCAGTTAAAATATTTTGCTGATTAGCTTTTTATAAAAAAAGCTAATTATATTATCGTTTTAACTAGCAGAATTTTATCTGCATGGCTTCTCTAAGCTTCGATATACAACCCTAAAAAACATACTCACGGTAAAATATACTAGTTACTATCTTACAAATTTGATTCATAAAAAAAGCCACTACTTAGAAGTGACCTGTTTTGCTAATTCAAATAAATCACATCTCTATATTATTTACAGTACTTGCTCTGTCATACTCATCTAAACGCTTACCATTAAGCTGCCAGTGATCAAAGGCTAGCTCCATTAACATTTGCTGTCTTTGCTCAATTGACGTCTTAGTCCACTCATCAAACTGGCAGTTTAGCTTATTCTTTAGGCGATTTAGACCAGTGTTCTTGCCAATAGTATATTGATCATTCAATAACTTAGTCAGCACAAAATTGGAATGTATGTACTCTGCTTGCTTCATTCCAAACCAATCAGTGGACAGATCGTTACAGTTATTAATAGCTTGATTTATTTGACTCTCAAGTAGAGTGGTATTACCCAGCATAAAAGTATATTTGTCACGTTCTTCTTCATCAAACTCATCACTTGCATCTAAATTAATCAGAGTTTGCGGGAGAATATGTTCAATTTGAAGCTTTTGTATGTTGTCTGGACTAAGGGGGGTCAGTCCCGCTTGTTTGCATAGTTCAGTATTTAGGCAACCTAAAATATAGCGCTCTCGATATTGTGGATTATAGTCATAATGTCTAATCTGTAGAAAACTATTTTTGAAGTCTGATAAATAGCCTCTTAGAAAGGGTATAACAGCTTCATCAACAAGGTTTACGACTTCCTCTATATTACGCTTTCCACGTAGTTTTATAGCCCAGTCTGTAAAACGCCTCTCGTAACTCTTAGTTTGAATCTTAAGTGTATTGGAGAAAAATAAGAAGCTTTCGATTTGCTGGGCTAAATAGTTAACTATAGTCAATCCAAAATAAAATTGGTACAACCCATATCATGAAACAGTTTAGGTAAATTATTCTCCATCCACCCTTGTCGTAGAAACTTAGCCTGTGCCCATTTTTTTTCAATAGGGTTTAAATCAG
>NZ_JBAQQF010000055.1:0-2105 GCF_049295055.1 Psychrobacter sp.
TTTATCACGCGAGACTAGGATGAGTTTTTCTGGCTTGCTGTGCCTAGGCTGACAGAGGCTGCAAAAAATTCATCCTAGTTCCGCTATATCGTTTTTACATTGAACTGACTATAGTTTTTTTGAAATACCAATAGTTGGTTATTAGCGGGCATCGCATACTTATTAACTAGTCTTAGATGATGTGTTTTTGCCAAAGCTACTATGTCTTCTAAATGACGAATACCACTGTTTGGGTCGCGTTGCCTGAGACTGATATCAAATTGTTGATTACCAGCGCTAGTATAATTCCCATTTTCGTTAAACGGTCCGTAAATGATAAACTTTCCATTGAGAGGTAAAACATTACCTACTAGCTCAAATAATTTTTCTACTAATGACCATGAGATGATATGCAGGGTGTTGGCAGTAAATACCGCATCATAGGGCTGATTGTTAGCAAGATTCATAGGCAATGGATCGACTGTTAAATCAAAAGCTAACGGCGCATATAGATTAGGCGCAGGGTGAGCAGTATGCCAAGCATTGATAGTAGCATGATGCGCTAACACATCACTGGTCTGCCATATTAAATGAGCTAATCTTGGCGCGAAATACACACTATGTTGACCAGTCCCTGAACCAACCTCTAATACATGGGTGGACTCTTGCAACTCTTGCTGTAAAACGTCCAAAATCGGCTGCTTATTATTTTCACACGCTTGAGAAAATGGTAGTGCAGTAGATGTATATATACTCATTTAATAAATCCCAGCCTCTAATCCAGCAGCGAGCGTCATTGCTAGCTCTCCGACTTGCTCAGTAAATCCCTCTTGCCAATCACCTTGTAAAATCAGCGCTTCTTGAATCCATTGCCAACGCAGCCCTGTCGTAATGGTCTTTATAGCAAGCTTAGTGCCCGTACCATCATGACCTGCTCGAATATATAATGCAAATGGCATGCCCTGCTTCTTCTCTAACACCGGATAATAACAGCGATCAAAAAAATCTTTAGTCAGCCCTGCCATATAAGCCAAGTTCTCAGTCGTCCCTAATAACAATGCATCTGCTGCTAACACATCTTCAGGCTGCGTATCTTGTGGCGACTTCAATATGACATTGATATCTAGATCAGGATGATTGGCACCATCGAAAGCTGCCTGCGCCAATTTCTGAGTATTGGGCGATGGCGCGTGAGCGACGATAAGTAAGGTTTTGCTAGCCATATCAATCACCCTTATAAAGGTTCTTAGTGTTTAGAATTAATAATCCTTGGAATCAATAGCTCTTAGAATCAATAGCTTTTGGAGTTAATAGCCACTTTTTGAATGATATCAGGATGAATACTTTTCGCAACCGGACACGTGAGCGCGGTGTTATAGAATATTTTTTGCGTTTTATCATCTAACTGTTGATTAAAAGTAATAGCAACATGTACTTCACTGACGCGTCTTGGATCAGCGGCCATCACTTTCGTCACTTCAGCGGTAGTGCCTGCAATATCGAGATCCATATCACGGGCTTTAATACCGATAATGGTGAGCATACAACTGACTAAACTAGTCGCCAATAAATCAGTGGGTGAAAATGCTTCGCCCTTACCTTGATTATCGACAGGAGCATCAGTAATAATTTTATTGCTTGACTGCAAATGAATAGCGGTAGTACGCAGGTCACCTTGGTAAGTTACTTTTGAGGTTGTCATAGGTTTCTCTTTGGTAGTTATAGTTGCTAGATGACTGCTTATTGAAATACTCTAAAAAGTTTCATCATAACAATAAAGGCTTTAAAATGATTGGTTAAAATGCAAGGGTTTAGACAAGACCTTTCTTTCTCTGTTAAAACAATGATTAATGCTTATTAAATTACTTATGTGACATTGTTATGCTCACAATATTTCTTCAAATTCCTCAACCGAACCTTCATCTCCCACCCAAAAATAAAAGCACTAATAGAGCCAAATAGTTTATTAATTATCTTACCATGTAATTCATAATTATAGGTATGAGCTATGCTGAAGAAACCGTACAAGTAAACTTGGTAAACTAAGCATATTCCTAGGAGTTTACCATGATCAAGAAAATCAGAAGCTACAGTGCAGAATTCAAAGCCGCAGCCGTCAAGAAGAT
>NZ_JBAQQF010000056.1:0-44376 GCF_049295055.1 Psychrobacter sp.
GCGTAGGCACAGCAAGCCAGAAAAACTCATCCTAGTCTCGCGTGAAAAATAACGTATCTGTTTTATTGGGTATCGACTATAACTAATATAAATGACCGCTCTAAACAACTTCTTTAAATAATTTTTAGAAATAAAAGCAACTTAGCCATAACGCCCGGTAATATAATCTTCTGTCGCTTTTTGTGCTGGGTTGGTGAATATTTGATCGGTTTCACCCATCTCTACCATGTCACCCAAATACATATAAGCGGTGTAGTCGGATATGCGCGCGGCCTGCTGCATATTGTGCGTTACGATAGCAATCGTATAGTCATTTTTTAAGTCGGTAATCAAATCTTCAATAGCACCGGTAGAGATAGGGTCAAGCGCTGAGGTTGGCTCATCTAACAGCAATACTTCAGGTTTGGTTGCCACACCACGGGCAATACAAAGCCGTTGTTGTTGACCGCCTGACAATGACAATCCCGAGGCCTTAAGTTTGTCTTTGACCTCGAGCCATAATGCCGCTTTTTTCAATGCCCACTCGACACGCTCGTCCATTTCTGCTTTGCTTAGCTTTTCGTATAGACGTACGCCAAACGCTACGTTGTCATAGATTGACATGGGAAACGGCGTAGGTTTTTGAAAGACCATACCGACCCGCGCACGTAGCAGATTGACATCCATCTCTTTCGCCAGAATGTTGTGACCATCAAGGGTGATTTGACCTTCGGCATGCATGTTAGGATATAAGTCATACATACGATTAAGCGTGCGCAATAGCGTTGATTTACCGCAGCCTGAGGGACCGATAAACGCAGTTACATTTTTTTCTG
This sequence comes from Psychrobacter sp., assembly GCF_049295055.1. GTDB lineage: Bacteria > Pseudomonadota > Gammaproteobacteria > Pseudomonadales > Moraxellaceae > Psychrobacter. Next base: position 816 of record NZ_JBAQQF010000056.1, read on the forward strand.
GAATGTCGATATTGATGTTTTTTAACGCTTTAAAATCACCATAATAAAAATCTAAATCTCGAATAGCAATCTTAGCAGGCGGCATATTGTCAGGCATATCCGCCATGGTTTGTTTGGTCAGATGAGCGCTATCTGGTTGCTTTTGCTGGCTATTAGTAGCCGTTGGCTGACCTAGTAAACGACCTTTGATATTATTTTTATCTGTTTTCTGCTTAGCGGCTTTTCTTTCTAGTACATCAGTCATAATCGTATCCAATTATTTTAGAATATTGTCAATATGGGTGCTAAACGCGCGCTATAAATTGGCTACTTAGTCTCTCTTTAGATAAGCAGTTTTTAATAACTAGCTATCTCGTATGATCTTTACCACCGATAAAGCGCGCCGCAATATTTAACAGTAATACCGTCGCGGTAATCAGTAGTGCCGCCGCCCAAGCCAATGCATGCCAGTTGTCATACGGGCTCATGGCAAACTGATAAATAGTCGTCGGCAGGTTGGCCATCGGTTGGCTCATATCGGTACTAAAGTATTGGTTATTTAACGCGGTGAATAGTAACGGCGCAGTCTCACCGGTAATACGAGCAAACGCTAACAGTACGCCTGTGGTCAGACCGGCTTTGGCGGCTTTAAGCGTGACCGTACTGACCAGCTTCCACTTCGGTGTACCCAGTGCATAGGCTGCTTCACGCAGGGTATTAGGCACAAGATTTAACATGTTCTCCGTCGTACGTACGACAATGGGGATCACAATTAACGCTAATGCCAATGCACCTGCCCAACCTGAAAAGCTTTGTCCTTTGACCATCAACGCATAAATAAACAGACCAATGACGATGGATGGTGCAGACAGTAAAATATCATTTAAAAATCGAGTCACTTTACCTAACAGGCTGCCATGTGAAAATTCAGCTAAATATATGCCTGCCATCATCCCGATGGGTGCACCAATCGCTAAACCTGAAAAAGCCAGCATCACCGAACCAATAATGGCATTACGCAGACCACCTTCTCCCATCGGTGGCGGCGTATCTGCTGTAAAAACAGGCATGCTAATTAAACCTTGAAAGCCTTCAACGAACAGTGTAATCAAAATCCAAACCAGCCAAAACAAACCAAAGGCGATCGCTGATAGAGCAAAACCAAGCCCCAATCTATTGATAAAACGACGCTTGTTATATAAGCGCTTGTCATAGCGCTCGTCAAAGCTTGAAGCAGGCTGGCTAGTCTGGGCAGTAGGAGTAGTGAGCGTTGCTAAAGTCATCAGACGTTTATCCTTTTTGGGGCAGATAGTGCTTGTAAATAGTCGATGTAAATATTGCCAGTTATCTAGCAGCTAACCAATATCAGTAGTAGCTAGGTACTAACTACGGTTAATTGCCAGCTTTTTGATCAATACGCATGAGCATCAGCTTAGATATCGATAGCACGATAAAGGTAATGACAAACAGGATTAATCCCAAATGCAGTAATGACGCTAAGTGCAGCTCACTTGAAGCCTCCGCAAATTCGTTAGCCAATGCCGATGTAATGGTTACGCCAGAAGTGAATAGGCTTGGGCTGATATTAAAGGCATTACCAATCAAAAAGGTCACTGCCATCGTTTCCCCTAATGCGCGTCCAAGCCCCAGAATCACGCCACCAACTACGCCGGCTTTGGTATAAGGCAAGATAATTTTGAACATGACTTCCCACGTGGTAGCACCCATGCCGTAAGCGGATTCTTTTAATAAGTCAGGTACTACAGAGAAGACATCGCGCATGGTGGCGGCAATAAAAGGAATAATCATAATCGCCAGTATTAATGAGGCGGTAAACATACCCAGTCCCATCGGCGCACCGGTAAATACTTTACCGATAATAGGCAAGGGTCCAATATTTTCAATAAACCAAGGCTGAATGTGATCGCCAAAAAATGGCGCAAATACAAACAATCCCCACATACCGTAAATAATAGACGGGATGCCCGCCAATAGCTCAATGGCAATACCTAAGGGCTTTTTCAAAAAGTTGGGGCATAATTCTGTTAAGAAAATAGCAATCCCAAAGCTGACGGGAACGGCAATACAGATCGCGATAAAGGAGGTGACGACCGTCCCATAAATGGGCGCGAGCGCACCGTATTGATCGTTCACCGTATCCCAGTTATTGCTGGTATAAAATCCCAACCCAAACTCGGTGATACTTGGCCAAGCACCCACAATTAACGAGAGCAAGATGCCGCCAAGTGATAATAAAACCAAGATGGCAAATGCTTTGGTGGCATTCACAAAAACGACATCGTAGCGTTTCTGTTTTGCCAATTGGGACCTTAAATCATTCATAAGTGTCTCAGCGTTGAATAGAATCAAGTCAAAATAGTAAAAGAGTCAATGAGGTTTTATCACAACAAACTTAAAAAAATCTTTAAATTTTCTGTGATAAAACCTCTCAAACCCATACCGGAGAATAGTGGTTTGAGAGGTTGGCTCGACAGTGATTATGCAATCACTAGGATAAACAGGTTACGGTGCAGGCTTATAGACAGGTTGGCCGTCGCTGCCTTTGACCTCATTCCATTTTGCTTTAAATAAAGTAACGGCAGTGTCAGAGAAGGGAACGTAGTCAAGTGCCAAAGCATCATCGCCACCTTGACCGTATGCCCAATCAAAGAATGCTAATACACCAGCGACTTGCTTGGCGTCTTGTGGCTGCTTATGTACTAAGATAAAAGTGGCAGCAGCGATTGGCCATGCTTCCTCTGTTTCAGAGTTAGTAATGACTTTATAAAAGCCTTCTTGTTGTGACCAATCGATATCACCAGCAGCAGCAAAGGTTTTGGCAGAAGGTTGAACAAAGTTACCTGCAGCGTTTTTAAGAGCCACGTGAGCCATGCCGTTTTGCTTCGCATAAGCGTATTCAACATAACCGATAGAGTTCTTCATACGTGTGACGTAGCTTGAAACGCCCTCGTTACCTTTACCGCCCGCACCAGTTGTTGACGTTGGCCATTTGACGGTCTTATCGACGCCAACGCTGTCTTTCCAGTCGTTTGAAACTTTGGCTAGATAATCGGTAAAGTTAAAGGTTGTGCCCGAACCGTCTGAGCGGAATACCGTGGTAATAGCAGCGTCAGGAAGGGTTAAATCGGGGTTCATGGCAGCAATTTTAGGATCGTTCCAGTTGCTTATTTTGCCAAGATAGATGTCTGCAAGCATTTCACCATCTAGCTTTAATTGACCGGGCTCAATACCATCAATATTAACGATAGGTACTACACCGCCTATGACAGTTGGGAATTGAATCAGACCCGCTTCGTTTAACTCGTCTGGTGTCATTGGCGCATCAGAAGCGCCAAAATCAACCGTTTTCGCAACGATTTGTTTGATACCGCCAGATGAGCCAATAGACTGATAGTTAACTTGACCACCTGTGGCTTTATTGTAGGCATCTGACCACTTAGCATAGATAGGCTGCGGAAAAGAAGCACCAGCGCCGGTAATACTCATCGATACATTTTCAGCTGACTTAGCATTGGAATCGCTACTAGAAGCCGTGGTTGCTTGCGCTGTTGGGGCAGGCTCATTGCTTTCATTGCTAGTGGTTGATTGATTACAAGCAGCTAAAGTAAAGGTACTAGCGACTGCTATAGCTATTAATGAATAACGCATTATTTCTCCTAAAATTAATCAATTTTGAGTATCAAGCATTTATAAACAACCATGACCATGGTTTTCTGAGGTTTGCTGAAATGATGCTCTACGGTTAATAAGGAGAGTGTGCCAAATGAATATGACAGTTTGATGACATCAAGCGTTTTATTAAAAAATAGCGGCTTATAAAAAGATGGTGATAAAAAAGACTATGATAAAAGAGCAGGCACAAAAAAAGCATAGCCAGTAATGTTATTACTGACTATGCTCATATTTACCAATGCTACTCGTTAAAAGCGTTTTTTGACTTAACTAAATAAGATTAAACCTTAGCAGCGCCTAGCAATTGACCCATTTGTACTGTTGAGCCATGCTTCATGGCATTTTGCCAATCAGTTTTTGCCGCTTTTGGTAGTACGACAATCGCGGTCGAGCCTAAATAGAAACGTCCAAGCTCGTCACCCTTCTTAAAACTCATGTCATGATCGGCTTCTTGAATGTCATCGGTACGTGTGATTTTGCCAGTCGCCACTGTTTCAATCCCAGCGACAATCATTGCACCGACCATCACAACAGCCGCTTTACCATAGGCGGTATCAAACAAACACACGAGACGTTCGTTACGAGCAAACAAATCTGGCACGTTGGCTGCCGTCGTATTATTAACCGAAAATAGGGTGCCAGGGACATAACGGGTTTTGGTCAATGTACCGTCAAATGGCATATGGACACGGTGGTAATTACTTGGCGCGAGATAGACAGTGGCAAAACTACCATCAGCAAAATAATCGCCGTCAGCATTGTCAGCCAGTAGCTGCCCGATATCATAGTCACGACCTTTGGCTTGTAGGAGCTTATGGTCATTGAGTTGCCCAAGCTGAGATATCATTCCATCAGCAGGACTGACTATACCGTTGACAGCGGTATCGATAGTGCGAGCATCGTCTTGGAGCTCACGGGTGAAAAAATCATTAAAGCTCTCATAAGCGTTTAAACTTTGACGCTCATATTCATCTAAGCTAACATCATACGCTTTAGCAAAGCTACGAATGAAAGCGCGTTTGACCCAAGGATGACGACTAGCCGCTAAGCGTCCAGCCGCTTTACTGATTTTTTGCTGCGGTACAAACTGTTGTAAGGTAGTAAATACATTCATAATAGAGGACCAAAGAAGTAGTTAAAGAAGCAGTTATTGAAATAAAAAAATGTGTTCTAGAAAATAATAGATAGTTGCATTTTATCATGGTCAGCAGCTGACTGTATGACCATAATCGTTAAAGGAAGTAAGTAATGAAAGCACTTATTCAGCGGGTAAATCATGCTAGTATCACTGTCGATGACTGCTGCATTGGCTCCATTCAGCATGGAGTATTGGCATATATTGGTTTGGGTCACGATGATAACTTACAAAGTGCGCAGCGGATGGTCGATAAAATCCTGACTTATCGACTCTTTGAAAATGATGACGATCCAGCCAAATACGGTAAGCTTGATAAAAATGTTCAGCAAGTAGGTGGTGGATTATTACTGGTATCACAATTTACCTTGATGGCAAAAACCGATAAAGGTCGTCGCCCTGATTTTGGCGGCGCGATGGCAGCTGATGCTGCTCAGGTATTGTTTGCACAACTGGTTGATTATGCCAAGACCCAGCATCCTACCGTTGCAACGGGGCAGTTTGGCGCTGATATGCAAGTTGCGAGTGTCAATGATGGACCACTAAACTTTTTATTAGAAGTTAATTAAGCAATTGGGATTGATATTAGGTAGGAGACGTTTAAAGTAAATGTCATCAAGCTGTCATAATTAATACGTTTAATAGGGAGAAGCTAACGCGCGCGTTTATTGCCTTTTCTGATAGGTTGAATGTTATCCTCTAACACCGAGAATGCCGTATGTATAATGAGCAAATTTTGATTGTTGAAGATGAATCGGCGATTCGTGAGATGATCGTCATGACGCTGGAGATGGCTGGATTTGAGAGTTTGCAGGCCGCCGACGTGTCAGAGGCGCATCAGCAAGTGGTAGATCATAGGCCAGCGCTGATTTTACTCGATTGGATGCTACCTGGAGATAAAAGCGGTATTGATTTTTGCCGTATGCTAAAAAATGATGTGCTGCTCGCTGAGATACCGGTCATTATGCTGACTGCCAAAAGTGAAGAAGATAGTAAGGTTCACGGTCTCGATGCTGGCGCCGATGATTATATGACGAAGCCTTTCTCTACCCGTGAATTAATCTCAAGAATCAAAGCGGTATTGCGGCGCAGTAGTGCGCTTGGTGGCGATAAGCCGATCGAAATAGGCAAGCTAAGCCTAGACCCCAAAGGTAAGCGTTTTATGGTTGATGATAAAATCATCGAGATGGGCCCGACAGAATATCGATTATTGGCGTTTTTTATGAGTCATCCAGAGCGTGCTTATACGCGGGCACAGCTGCTAGATCAAGTGTGGGGCGGCAATGTTTATATTGAAGACCGGACGATTGATGTGCACATTCGGCGTTTACGAAAATTACTACAACCTTATGATTGTCATACGTTAATTCAAACGGTACGCGGTACGGGTTATCGATTTTCTAGCCTAATTGAATCGAGTTAATAACTATAAAGTTGTAATCTGATAAAAAATGTTACTTAATAAAAAACGTCATTTAATAAAAAATGTCATGTAATCGAAACCTAATAGAATGTAGCTAATAGTGGGAAAAACGATGAATGAGCAAAATAATGCCAATGGAAAATGATCAACAAGGCAAATTAGAGCCAATCTCCCAGCACAATACAACCGACCAACTTAAAAAAATAAGAAGCGCCTTAAGAGCCTTACGTGATGCCGTGATTTTGCTCAATGACGATGATGGCTTGGAGTGGTGGAATCAGGCAGCAGAAGATTTGTTATTATTGCAATCAGCCGATAAGGGCAAGCACATCTTTGATTTTATTAGGGTGCCTGAGTTTCGTCAATACTATCAGGCGGCAATGACACCTAACACCGACGTCCATGAGGGTATACATATCGTCTCGTGGCGCGATCCTAATCGCTATCTGAAATGTGAGCTCACGCCCTTTGGTGACGAAAAACTACTGATTATTTATGATGTGACGCGCTTGCAGCATTTGGAAGAGGTGCGCCGCGACTTTGTGGCAAATGTCTCGCATGAGTTACGTACACCATTGACGGTGATGATGGGATATCTAGAGAATTTCTCAGATCAACCTGATATGCCAGCGCATTGGCGACGTGGTTTTGAGCTAATGACCCAGCAGACGGCTCGCATGAATAGAGTAGTAAATGACTTATTACTGTTATCTCGAATTGAAATCGAAGAGACTCATGAGCTCAATTACATTGATATGACCAAACTGCTTACCCATGTCTATGATGATGCGCAGGCGTATAACCAAGAATATGGGCATACCATTCACTTGCAGATAGACACTTATGACGGTCTGCAAGGCTCCGAGATGTACCTAAATAGTGCGTTATCCAATTTAGTCATTAATGCCATTAAATACACGCCGAAGGGTGGCAATATAGCTATTAGTTGGACCAAGACAGCAGAAGGCTGCCGATTTGCCGTCGAAGATAATGGAATTGGGATTGCCCCTGAGCATATCGCGCGTTTGACTGAGCGCTTTTATCGTATCGATAAAGGTCGTAGCCGTGCCACAGGCGGTACAGGATTAGGGTTAGCAATCGTAAAACACGTCTTGTATCAGCATGAAGCTAACTTACAAATTGAGTCAGTAGAAGGAGTAGGGTCGACCTTTAGTATGGTGTTTCCAGCTGCCCATATTCGCTCAGCAGCGACGAGTTGATACCAAAGTGGATCTCTTGATAGCTATAAATAGTGCATTGTTAATCCAATGAAAATATCTGCTTCATCGTTAATTTTTCCTTATCTGATAAATGGTTTTTATGAATTAATATTAGGGTATTTTAATTTATAAGTTTTGCAACTGGCTTAATTTTTTTGCAAAAGTGGGTAAGGGTTCACTGCGCTGCCATTAATATAAATGCCATAATGAACATGCGGCGGCGTGCCTTTAGCATTACCACTATCACCAACATAACCGATGATATCGCCTGTATTGACCCAATCATTAGGAGAGATGTCAGCATAGTCTTCTAGATGCGCATAATAATGTCCTGCGCCGCCGGGTCCAACGACGACTACCACGCGTCCACCCAATCTATCGTCTCCAACCTTGCTAATGATCCCTTGCGTAGTCGCTTCAATTGGCGTGCCACGCGGGGCAAAAATATCAATGCCTTCGTGTGAGCGCCCTTCGCTACGAGCGCCGCCCCAAGTGTCGGTTAAATGACGGTCTGGTAGCGGGCTTGGTAGGCTGTTTTCTGTAGGCAGTTCTTGCTGTAACAAACTAATCTGTTGCCATTTGGCCACCACAAATGACTGGGTTTGTTGGCCAATATTCGGTAAAAGTTTATCGAATACAAACAATAGTGCTAGTAGCAAAGCAGCCTTAATCAATACCTTTAACACGCGACTTATCAATGTTGGTTGTGCTGGTTGCGGCGACTGACTTCCTTCGTTTAGTTGCATCAATATCTCTTTATTTATTGTGTTATTTTCACTAATATTATATTGGTCTTGTCTTTTAACGTTTGTATCGCATTGTTATCTCTGGTTTTTATCCCCATAAATATAAGTGCAGTATTATTGTTTTATCTGATAAAACGCTGCTACTAAACTATCAACGCTGTTATTAATGGTTGGTTTTTTATTAATGATTTTCTATGAATCACACTCTATGACTGACTTTTTATGACTACTTTTGACACTGCACTTATTATTGATACTGAAACTGATCAAGGTCGTGACCCACGACCTATCCAAGTGGCGACGATTAATGTGGCTACTGGTTTTGAGTGGATGAAATACTTTAATAGTGGGCGCTCGATATCAGCAGTCGTCACTAGAATTCATGGTATCACTGATAATGATGTGGCTGGGCTTGAACGTTTTGAATTGGATGATTTTGAATTACCACAGTACTTAATTGGTCACAATGTACGCTTTGATTGGCGTGTCATTGGCAGTCCCTCTGCCAAGCTGATCTGTACTGTGAGACTGGCGCGTGTGGCGTTTCCCGAATGGAGTGCTTATGGTCAGTCCAAGTGTATTGAGCAATTATTAGGCAAGGGTGAGGCGAGTAGAATGACGATTGCCGCCCATGACGCGTTGGGTGATGCACGGATGTGTTATTTACTCTATCAGGCTTGCTGCGAGCGTTTAGAGATTGCGCCGACGGATTTTGTGGCTGCCCATGCTATCTCCAATAAAGCCAATCCTGTGAGTAAAATGCCATTTGGTAAACATAAAGGACAGCTGATTAAAGAAGTGCCCATCAGCTATGTTAAATGGATGCTCGGTAATATCCATAATATGCAGCCGTCGCTTTATTCGGCATTGACTAAGCGTATCAAAGCAGAAGAGGAAACAGTAAAGTCGCAAGATTAAATAGATTGATTTGAAGCTAAATGGAGTATTGAATCTATTGCTGCTTTTTCAACCAATCAATCGCCATTTGCCATAGCTCAGGTGCTTTCGCATTGGTTCTACTACTAAAATAACGCATATGACCGATATGGTTTAGCCCAAAATCTTGCGGATTTAAAAAGCGTTTTTCAACCGGCATTTGCGTAAATACGCGAATCATGTCATCCATATTTTTGCTATTGGCAATCTCGTCATCGCTAAAGCCTAGCCATAATGCTGGCATGGCAATGTCATCATAAAAGTGAGTGTGGATACTTTTGCCAAGCGCCGTTTTGATATAACCTGCGCCATTGCACCATTCGCGCCATTGACGAGCGACGCCACGCGGTAGCGGTTCGCCCATGCCGATTTTATCCGAAGGCGTATAACCTAATACCAAGTTCGTGAGTGGGATAAAGGCATCCATAAAACCCATTGCTTTTAGCTTATAAGGCATATCCATGTTTTTGATACGACCTGATGAGCAGGCGACATTAAATACGGAAGCAATAGATTGGTAATTGGGCATCAAGCCAATCAGCTGACCACCGGCGCTATGACCAATTAAGTGGTAAGTGGCATCGGCAAACTCGTCCTGCAAAGCATCGAGGATAGCTGGCATGTCATGACGGCCCCAGCTGATTAAAGAAGCATCACATTTTGCCAAATCGGTAGTGAGCGATTCACCGATACCTTCATTATCAAAGGTCAGCACACCAAAGCCCTGTTCTGCTAAATAATGGGCAAAATTGTGATAAAACTGACGCTTGATACCAGTCGCAGGGGCGATCATGACGGCTTTTTTTACAGCTGCTATAGGATGGTAAACGGTGGCGGTTAGCACTTGATTACGCTCAGTCATTATGGTCAGTGAGTAAATGTCGATATTAGCGTTGGTAGTTATGTCTTGTTGATCTAAAGAAAGTTGCACGTGTGGTTATACCTTTTGTTATCCAGATGGGCTCTATCATTTTTGTTGATTATAAATACTTCATTAACAGTGATTTATGGACGTCAAAGTAGCTATTAGAGCTTACGAAAATGTAGTAATTGCGTAGTGTTAAATAGCCATTAACACGAGATAGGATGGCTTGTGTTAAGATAAATGCTGACAATTATGCTTAATAGTATTTGTCTTAATGATGGGCAATTCATATATCGTTGAAAACTATTGTAGAGTATTCTAGAACTGTAAAAAATAACTTTAAAAACTATCAAGTCAAAATAATATTTTAAGTCGTATTAAGGAAGCTTTATGCAAATGAAAATTAATAATACCAATTATGAAGTGATTACCAGTCAAGATATTACCAATATTGAAAAAGCGGTGGATAAATCAAAATTAACGATGCCGTTGGTGGCAGTTTATTGTGGCTCGCGTTTGGGTAATGATGTGGTATATGAGCAAGCGGCGCGCGAGCTTGGCCTTGCGTTGGCAAACAATGGCATGGGCTTGGTTTATGGCGGTGCAAGTATCGGTTTGATGGGTGCAGTCGCGGATGAAGTCATTCGAGGCGGCGCACAAGCAGTCGGTGTGATTCCAACCTTTATGCTAAAGCACGAGATTGCCCATGAGCAGCTAACTTGTCTACATCTGACCGATACCATGCACACGCGCAAAACAGTAATGGCAGAATATGCCGATGCCTTTATTACTTTACCAGGGGGGCTTGGAACCTTAGAAGAAATCATGGAGATTGCCACATGGCGTCAATTGTATCAGCATGAAAAGCCGATGATTATTCTTAATATTAATGGCTTCTACGATCGTATGATTGAGCATTTAAAATATACCGCTGACCAAGGCTTTATGAAGCAAGAAGACCTTGAGCGCTTGGTAGTTTGTAATACGATTAACGAAGCCATTGACCTGCTAAAGACACTGGTAAAAATAGACGACGCTGTCGATACTGAAAAAATGGCTGGCAATTAAAAGCTAACATAAATAATGTTTATGACAATATCTTGAAAGAAAATAGCATTAGAAAAAAGCTACTGTTAGTTATACTAAAAAGGAGAGAATGACTCATAGTGAGCCATTCTCTCCTTTTCTTCATAGTTTTTTAGAATAGCTCACTACCAATCTTGATAGATGATAGCGACCATTAATAGCTAACAACTTACTGCATTTCAGTGGCGTTTAAATCATCTAATTCCATCTCGCAAATACTATGATTTACGCCAGCCATCGCTAGCGGAAAGCCGCGTTCTTTAGCTAAAGTACGGGCAAGCGTATCAATAGCCATGCTATCGTTATGCACTAAATACGCCCATTCGTGAGCATAGCGATTCCGGTCTGCTTGCGTATCATCATCAAGCAAGCCGAGCGCTGTCAGTTCATCGACAATTTGATCCGCCGCTATTAACGTTGATGACGCTTTGACATTCTCAGCGCGCGCATAGCGTATATTAGAATACAAACTCACATCGGCGACACGCAAGGTATCGTCCTCACCGGGAATTTGTTGCCCACCATATAAGGCATTACCAACCGTACGCGCACTATGGAAGGTCGGTACAAACTCAGCCACGTAATCAATAGCTTGCTGGCTACGCGCTTGTAGAGGCGCTTTATCCCAGCCATCTTCGATATAGTGCACGTATTGCTGAGGCAATTCAGGTTGGGCGCTGTCTTTGCTAGAAGCAACCAATCCATCATCAAACAGCGTGATAAATTTACTCATGCCATGTATCTGAAAATAGCCACCCGGATAAGGGGTTAGCTGTGCCATCCCTTCTGGTGTACCGCGATTGCCATAGACGATAATCTCTGGTATCTGTCCGCCAGTGTCACCCCAGTGGGTAATATAAGAGGATTTAAATTCGACCATACGCGTGACTTTTACGCCGACCATATCGTCGATCACACCCGTACGAAAGCCACAAGCATTGATTAAGTAATCAACTTCGATAGACTCAAATTTGCCATTAGGCTCTGAAGAAGCAGCTTGCTGATAATCAATACGCCACTTAGTGACATGATGGTCAGCGTTTGAGCAGTTTTCACAATCGACAGGCATCACTTGCTTAACCTGAGTGTCAGTAAAGACATGGGCATGCTCATAACCTTCTAATGCCAATTGTGCAGAGGCTGCTAAGCGAAAGATATTCCAGCCGTATTCTTGTACGACAATCAGTGGAAATTTGACTTTATTTAAATCCAGATATTTAGCGACTGGTATCATCCACTCGTCAACCGTATGAGGCACTAGGACTTGCTCACGCTCAGACAGCTCAATCAGTTGCTCATGATTATATAACTGATAATAATCTTCAGGTTCGCCCAGTACTTTGTTATTGGCATCTTGCTCAATAAGCTCACGATAAGCGTCGGTCAATATATCAAGACGCGGCAGCAAATCTTCGGGCAAGCCTGCATCGCGGGTCGGAACGGCAAATACCGTTGGGCGTACATCGATGGTATAAGGATAAAGACGTAAGATATCAATGCATTGTTTGAGCAGTGCGACGCAGTCTTCGTCAGGAATTTCACGATATAGATTGCCACCGGCATGCAGATGACACATCGGCGGACCGTCAATCAGCGATTTATTTTTTTCAAATACATAAGTTTCAAGCCCTAACGCCGCAAGGCGGATAGCAATCGTTGCCCCTGCCGTGCCACCACCAAGAATACCGACACGTTTGGTGGAATGCGCTTGATTTATCATAAAAGAGTGAGTCATTTTCGTGTTTATATCCTTAATAGCATTTGCATCAAGTGTTATGTAAAGCGGTACTTGGCATATTCATTAGCTGGCTTATGTATACTGATATGCGTGCAGAGGCAGTCAAGTTCAACAGTCATAATAAGCCTCAATGGTCATATTTTCCATTGTGTAGTAATTCTTAATCTACATGGCTATATTGTACGAAAAACTACAACTAATAGGATGGCAAATACGTAAGTGGATACATGAGTTTTGTCAACGAATAGCTATGATAAACTATAAGATAGGATATGTAAGTTCGCCCAATTTGTAATCTTTATGTGCTTTTGTAAGTTTATAGGGTGATAGAAACGACTATCTAGAAGCATATGTTATATTAAAAGTGCTTTAAATCAGATTTAAGCCTTTTGTCTTATTATTGCCTAAATGGTAAGACGACAATAAAATCCAATAAAAATGTATGACAACAATGACAAGGAAGTTATTATGAAACGTATTCTTATGTTATCTGCACTCTCAGGGGTCTTAGCGCTAAGTGGTTGTTCAACGTTAAACAACATGTTTGGCAATGACGATTCTGGTATGCATGATGTGCAAGCCACCAATAAAAATACCGCACCAGTCATGAGTAAAAACGGTATGTTGGTCGATGCAAGCAATTCTATGACCTTATACACTTTTGACAAAGACTCTATGAATAAGTCAGAGTGTGGTAGTGCTTGCCTACTAGCTTGGCCAGCATTTATGGCACCTAGTAATGCAAAAGCCTCTGGACAGTTTGCGGCATTTCAACGCGAAGATGGAAAATACCAGTGGGCGATGAATGGCAAACCTTTATATTTTTATGCGAATGATACAAAGGTTGGTGATAAAGATGGTGATAATAAGCTTGGCGTTTGGCATATCGTTAAAACCAAGTAAAAGCTAATCACGATATCAGCATCAAAAAAGCAGCCATTATAATGGCTGCTTTTTTTTAATGGTTTTTTTTGACAGTCGATTATTTTTTAACAATAGCAATAGCAATAACAACAGAGCACAGTTTTAGGGCTGACTCTTTTATGCTCAACGAACTATAAAGTTAATAGTAATTAGTCTAGATTACTTTATAAGTTACTTTATAAGTCATTTTATAAGTTATTTTACTTTTTTCTGTGCAATCACTTTTTTCTCTACCAATTCGCCATCGATTTGAATAGGTACATTGGTCGTGATGCCATCAGCAAAGGTCGTCATACCATAAGCAGTACGATCGATGTTACCGGTCGCGCGGAAGCCAATGACAGGCTCTTTAGTCATCGGGCTATTACCAATTTTCTTTAACGTCACATTCAAGGTGAGTGGTTTGGTTTGACCTAGCAAGGTAAAGTCACCCGTTACTTTTGCTTGTTGCGGATTGATAAAATCTACTTTGGTAGATTTAAAGGTCATCGTTGGGTACTTAGCAACATTAAAAAAGTCATTAGTCTTCAAGTGTGTATCACGAGCAGCCCACGCGGTATTAATACTGTCTGTATCAATGACGAAACTCATTTGGGTTTTGTCAGGCGCTTTCATGTTGTAATTCAAAGTGCCATCAACTTTATCGAAATGGCCCATTGTCGTTGAAAAACCTAAATGCTCCACAGAAAAACCAACACGAGTGTGTGAGTTATCGAGCTGCCATTGGGTAGGCAATGCGGCACTGGCTAATGTAGCGGCTGTAAGAGTCGATGCTATGAATAAAGCTTTTACGGTCGTGGTTAAAGCGTTTGCCATTATATTTTCCTTTATAAGGTTTTATTATAAGTTGCGATGGTATAGATAATATACGTCGTTTATAACGTATTAATAATTAAAAGTCAGTAGTTTTATTAATAATACCTTAACGACAGTGGTTGATTACAAGTGATTTATTGATGAATCAAACTGTTAATCAATGCGCTAAAGAAACGCTTTTAGAGGCTATTATCATTAAATAAAATGGCTTTTTTGTTATCGTCCTAGTCCCGATATACTTGCATCAAAAGGTAAAAACCGTTAAAATCGCTCTTTGATTTTCCCGCTGGGGAAAGGCTAAGAGAGTGGAAGTGTGGTATTGGGTGCTGGAATAAGCCAGTGACGCAGTTGCCAGACTGATAGATGCCCTTAGTGCCTCAGTTACGTATGCGCGGTCTGACGACTATTTTGATGTGTCGTCAACATGACTTAGCATACATCGGACATAGAGAGTT
Organism: Psychrobacter sp.; assembly: GCF_049295055.1. Lineage (GTDB taxonomy): Bacteria > Pseudomonadota > Gammaproteobacteria > Pseudomonadales > Moraxellaceae > Psychrobacter. The sequence goes on from NZ_JBAQQF010000056.1 coordinate 15,832, forward strand.
TATTATGCGTAAAGATATCCATCCTAATTACCAAGACGTTTTGTTTCATGACACTAACGCTGACGTGTTTTTCTTAACTCGTTCAACCGTTAAAACCAAGACCACTCGTGAATACGAAGGCACAGAATATCCATATTACCCACTTGATATTTCAAGTGCATCGCATCCGTTCTATACGGGCGAGCAACGTAAATCTTCTACTGAAGGCCGTGTTGCTAGCTTTAACAAACGTTTCGGCGCATTTGGTGGTCGTAAGAAAGCTGCTGACACTGATACTGACGCTGCAGAATAAGTCATACGTATTGCGTGACATTATTTTGAGGATACGTTATCTCAAGCATGCACTGTTATCGTATTAAGAACATAAAAAAACCGCTGATCACTCAGCGGTTTTTTTTATTTTGAGTTAAGCGTTAGATGATTTTCAGCTATTCAGCTCAGCGCTGCAAGGGTTCAGCAACTGTATGATCAGCTCTGATAACTGCTGCGCCCAATAGCCGTACATGAGGCTACTGGGATGAAAGCCGTCACTGGCAAACATCACGGCGATATCGATAGGCGTACCGTTCGCATGCTCTGCTATCATCCGCGGAAAATCAGTTGCCATGTAGGTTACGCCATCATGCTCAGCACAAACTTGTTGTAATATCTGATCAAGTTTATTCGCTTTTGCCCCTATAAAACCATTTAGCGGGACAGGTAGTGCAGGCATTTTCGCCATTTGTGGCAATCTTGAAAAAATCAGTGTACGCACACCAAATTTGCGCTGGGCAATCGCAATGATTTGTTCAAGTTGCTGTTGCCACTTAGCTGGCGAAACGTTAGCGGTGGTGTCATTGACGCCGACACTTAGCACCATCACATCAATAGGCTGGCTAGGGGCAGGTAGGATATAGAGCCTACGCAAAATATCAAAGCTAGTATGTCCAGTAGTCGCTTGCAACGACCAATTCAACGCATCAAAATGATTATGAATAGCGGGCTGCTGCACCAAGATTGGTATCAGCTTACCGGTTAGCGCTTCTTGCTGCGTCTCACTGCCAACACCAGCTGCTGCCGAATCACCAACGATCATTAAGTTTAGCGTTTGCTTGGACTCGTCTTTTGGCGTATCGGTAGAATTTTTTAGCTGCACGTTTAGTTGTACATGTCCATGCCTTTCCCCATTTGGCTCAGGCAAACGCACGGTATCACGCTTAATTTTGCGACCTTGATAGAGATATATCGGGGCAAGTAGCACATCCTTTGCGACCGCGGCAATTTTATTCGATGTTATTTTAGAGGCTACCATCCTGCGCGCTCCCGAATAGTGGTGAGATTCTCGTCAATTAACAACTGGCCATCGACATATACATCGCGCAGTAAATTGTTTTTTTTATCTTTCAGATTATCAGCTTTGATAGTCTGTAATTGTCCGTTACTGTCTTTTATTAGCGCTAGACGACCTTTTTTAGAGCGTTTAGAATGGCTAGTGACGGGATCTTTGTAGATATCTTTCCACGTACCATTGATTGAGATGGCGCTCGCTTTCATTGCCCAGCTCATCGTGTCGCGATTGACTTGTTGCAGTAAGCCGCCACCCATACCAAAGGTGATATTATCGGCGCTAAAGCCAGCTTTCATGACCACATCGATAATTTTACTTAAGCTTTGCGGTCCGATACCATCCCCTTGGATAATACGCACATAATCAGGCAAGACTTTATAGCCTTTACTATTCAAAGTCGTACCAAACTTCACTGTTAAGCGCTCTAAGGCTTCACGGACAACCTTGGTCGGCTCGCCGCTATCTGGCCGGATAACCAGCGTCCCACCCATATTTTTAACGTCTTCTTTTAACGTATCGCCCCAAATATTATCAATAGCATGCCATAAGTCATAGCTATCAGAGACCACTGAAAATGCTTTACCTTCACCGCCAAACTGCTTAATCATATTAGCAAAAGCATCAGTTTCACCTTCGCGTCCCCATGCGGTCATGGTGCTATGCTCAGCAGCAGGAATGGAAAATGCGGGCATATCATTGCCCATTTGATACCAGCGACTGGCAGCGACCAAGGCAGTCATAGAGTCTGTACCGGAGAAGTTGACTAAATGCGCCAAACTTCCTAACGATACCGACTCCAAGCTAGACGCGCCACGTGCCCCAAAGTCATGCAAGCGAAAGGGTAGCGAATCAGTGTTATCAGCGGACTTCTCAAGAGCCGCTCGAATAATACCTTTGCAATAGCGTGATACACTCGCAACCGTCGATGGATACCAAATCGCCCGCAATAGGGACGTTTCAATGTAGCTCGGTAGCCAGTAGAATTCAGGGTCGGTATTAATGACTTGGCAAACCACATTCGATACCGGCACGATTGTCCCTTCAGGAACCGCTTCAATACGTAGCGGCATATAACCACCATGCTTATCGACCAAACGCTCCCAACCGTCACGATTAAAAGTTAAGCCATGGGCGTGAATGAGTATCTCAGCCTCATCAATATCTTGATGAGTAATCGGCGTGCTTAGGTATTCTTTAATAAAAGCTTGCAAGCCGAAAAACACCACATCGTAATCGCCACCACGCGCCTCGACATAGCTGGACATATATTCGCTGCCAGCTGGGTATTGAACCCAATGTGAGGTTTTATAGCTGTCGCTATTAAGAATTAAATTATTAAGATTGCTAGTGTACATCACAGAACTCCTCTGCTTTGAGATGCCGCAATGACTGCGGCGATTAGCCTTTGCCGTCTATCGGCTTGGGCAGGAAAATTTATAACATTTTATCTATAGTCAATCCTAAATAAAAGAAGTACAAATATTATAACGTGCTGCTGGAATAAATTTTTCTTGCTTGCTGTGCCTGCGCAGACAGAGGCTACAAAAAATTCATACCAGCATCACTGTATTCTTTTAAAAGTGGATCAACTATATAATCTTTAATGAAAAATTATTGATTGAAAAGTAAGTTGAATAACACCTTACAAGCCAACCATTTTCATAATAATGGCATAGTGATCTTCAAACATCATTTTAGAATCAAGCTCTGCAAGCGGTAACCAAAAAGCTTGCGCCGCATCGTCACCGCCTTTTACTTTTGGTAAACCTTTTGGGTCATTTTTAAGCTGAAAATAAAATGCTTGGGTAATAGTACGACCGCGCGCAGAGCGATAAGGATCATCAAAGGTATGTTGACTGTGGCGCGAGCCGCGTAATACGGGTTCAGGGACTTTTAGGCGAGTCTCCTCGCGGAGCTCACGGATACAGGCATCGAATAGGGTTTCTTTTGGATTAAGGAAGCCACCCGGTAGCGCCCACAATCCTTGCCCTGGCATACTGCGGCGCTCAACGAGCAAAATATGCCCTGATTGGACGACCAAAGCATCTGCAGTCATAAAGGTTGGCGGATAAGGAGCAGATTCCCATTGTTTTTTATACTTATCAATAAAGCCGGCTTCTTCATGCAGCTGCTGATATTCGGCTGTCTTTTTGAAGTCGTTTAATATTTTTCGGGTTGATTCAGGAGTGCGCTCAGGAGTAGGGGTTGCGCCCATGAGATAACTGTCGCGGATAGGCGTGGCCGATAGATTGTGATAGCTAGGAACAGAAATTGATGCCCAGTGAGGGAATAGTGATAAGTAATAGGATGAATTGTCTTTAGAGTGTCCAATTAAGCCGATATTACTCTGCGAGTCACCAGTGACCGACCTTACTCCAGCCTGCACGTATTTTAGCCAACGCGTGTCATTATAGAGCGCATCATCGAGCGCCACGCAGTGAATACGTGCTGCCTCATCTGTGGAATAAGCGCCTTTAATCATAGCGGTGCGTTCAGCGACCGAAAACGGATTGCGTAAGCTACGCGGTAGATTGGCTGAGCCGATAAGTATAATCACATCGTCTGCGCGCTTTAATGCCTCGTCAATCACGGCTTTATGTCCGCTATGGAACGGCTGAAAACGACCGATAAATACTAAATAGCGATAATGCTGGGCGTCTCTTTCATCTAAACCAACCGTACTTTCTGCTGGGCTTGCTGCTTGGTTTTCTACTGGATTTGCCTCTAGGGCATGTTCCGATAATCTACTCATAAACGCCAACTCCGTGCGATACACGTATCAATTACTATCAATTTTTTATTCAAAATTATTCAATGGCGCTAATACTGACACAGCAGCTAACTTGCTGACAAGTGCAAAGATGTTTTCTGAGGTTTAATTGTCACTGAACCTTTGAGCCTGATAGAGAGAAGACAAGGCTAAGCTAAGCTAGTGGCTGTGCTTGTCAATCCAAGCTGCAACGGTTGGCCAAATCTCTGTAGCGGCATTCCGACTCATGATTATTCGACTGTGGCTATAATTTTCCAAGTCACCATTACTGATGGAGAATTCGCGAAAGTGGTTAGCAGGATTGTCAAAATCATTTAAAAACAGCTGACAACCACTGTCTGGGGCAATGAAATGATCGCCTTTGGCACTGATCGCGTAGATAGGCGCTTTAATCTTGGACATCTGCTGGCGATAATCAAAGTCTTTTGTATCATTGCAGGCTTGGTCGCTGGCTTGGATGTTCTGTCGGTTGCTATCTTGCATAGCCAAACTACTTTTAAAGTTCTTGTTCAGGTTCCAGTCATACCACTGAGTCATGGTATGGTAACTTTCATTAACGGTGCCTAGCTTGAATGGTTTTGCGGGCAAGAAGCCAAGCATTCGAGTGATTGATTTGGTCAGTAAAATTTTAGCGTGGCTTTTACGGTTCAGTGCCGCGCCATAAGCTTGGCAGGCAAACATACTGATGCTATTTATTTTATTAATATACTGTTTGTCTTGGGTCAAAAGTTTTTGAATCAAAAACATTGTTAAGCAAATACCGCCGCCACTATGAGTCACACAATGCAAGTTATCTAGTTTTAAGTCATCAAAAAAATAGCGAAAAGTGGCATCGAGATCATAGAGAGCGACGGTCTCGAAATTAAACTTATTCTTTTGTATAGAACTAGTACCGTGTCCGCGCCATTCCATGATGTAGCAAGTATGCCCAAGCTTCGCCAGATATCCTGCAATGCCCAAGCAGACTTTTTTGTCCGAAAATGTACCGTGAGTTAAAAGGACATTCTGACCGTTAGCCGTATTATTAGCTGTAGGACTATCCTTTAGGCTATCAAATACTTTCCATACGGCAATCTGTTCACCGTCTTTAGTGCTCACTAGGTTTAGGCTTTCTGTAAGCATCAAGGTTGCCTCATATAAATATACTGCTGATACGTCCAAACGTTTAATTTATACTTAATATTATTGCTAAAGTTGATTCATTTTAAAAAGAATACAGTGCTGCTAGGATGAATTTTTTGAAACCTCTGGAATAAGGAAGTCGCACCGCAAGCGAGAAAAATTTGTACCCTTTGTACTCATAGTACCTTGTTATAGCGGTGCCTATTTTATTCTCAACTGACTATATCGTTTATTACTAAAGCTATGAAATACAGATCGGGCTTTTGTAGCATAGCTCATACTTAACAGACAAAGATTAAATGTATTCTTAAATATTAAGATGGTGTGTTGTCATTTATGCTTGATAATAATGGTAGCTGCCTTAACATAGACTTTATTGCCAACACTGTATGTATCAGGAAAATCAATAGTGTACTTCAGCGGTAAGATACGCTTAAATCACAGTAGCGCGGTCGGAATTACGGTCTAAGTACGGTATAATCGACGATATTACTTGATAACCATCGCGAATAGGGCAATACAATGAACAGCAATGATAAATCGCGATGAGTCAGCAATTTCATATTTTCCCGAATAAACGACACAGCAGCCTTGATAGATATGGCGCTAATATCTTAGTGTCATAACGCCTACAGATAAATAAGGAATAATTATGAGTGAAAATAACGTAACAGATACTGCGCCTGCGGACTATGAGTCAGCGTTAGATACTGAGCAAACTGAGACTAAAAGTAACATCACCATCACTGAGGCCGCCCAAGGTTATTTGGCGGACTTACTGTCCAAGCAAGATACCGATGGTATTGGTGTACGTATCTTTGTTGAGCATCCTGGTACGCCGCGTGCTGAGTGTTGTATGGCTTATAATCAGCCGGGCGAAGAAGACAGTGCTGATTTGAAATTCAGCTATGACAATTTTTCTGCTTTTATTGAAGCGGCGTCAGTCCCTTATTTAGAAGATGCAGTTATTGATTATAATAAAGACCGTTTCGGTGGTCAGCTGACCTTCCGTGCACCAAACTCTAAAGTACCAAAAGTGGGTGCTGATGCCAGCGTTGAAGAGCGGATTAACTATATTTTACAGTCAGAAATTAATCCAGGTTTAGCAGCGCATGGCGGTGATGTGCAGTTACTTGAGCTGATCGATGAAGAAGGCATTGGCTTGACTGCGGTATTGAAATTCGGCGGCGGTTGCCAAGGCTGTTCAGCCGTTGATATGACGTTGCGTCAAGGCGTTGAAGTACAGCTGAAACAGCAAATACCAGAACTAACGCAAGTGATTGATGAGACTGATCATACGCGTACTGAAAATGCGTACTATAAATAACCGCTAAATAAATGCTAAGTAACCGTCAAAAAGCAGCTAAATGATAAATGTAGATGGCTACTAGAATATTGCTACTAACTGTCTCATTAGTTTGGTTACTTATGAATATTAGTCATTAAGCGATAAGAAATTTGCTGTTTTATTCATATAGAAGCTGAGTTATGATTAACTCAGCTTTTTTTATGTCTTTAGTTTTTGTAGCGATGCTAAAAGCACATTTTTTATAGTAGCTTATAGCAATGTTTTGCTAGTGACATTTTAGATAATTAATACTTTTGATAACTAACTTTTTACTTTATATTTAGGAGCACGTTATGAGTAATGAACAATCAGCTAACCAACCACAGCAAAAGCAGCGCCTTGAAACGCTGGCTATTCACGCTGGTTATAGCGTTGAACCGACCACTAAAGCAGTTGCAGTACCCATTTATCATACCAGCTCGTATGCCTTTGATAATACCCAGCACGGTGCCGATTTGTTTGATCTCAAGGTTGCAGGTAATATTTATACCCGTATCATGAACCCGACCAATGCGGTATTAGAAGAACGCGTTGCCGCACTTGAGGGTGGTATTGGTGCGCTTGCGGTTGCATCAGGGATGGCTGCTATCACTTATGCCATTCAAACGATCTGTGAGGCTGGTGATAATATCGTCGCAGTTTCGACTTTGTATGGTGGTACTTATAATTTATTTGCCCATGCGCTGCCGCGTCAAGGTATCGAAGTCCGCTTTTTTGACTATAAGAACCCTGAAGCGATTCGTGATTTAATCGATGATAAAACTAAGATGGTATTTGCTGAGAGTATTGGCAACCCATTGGGTAATATTATAGATATTCAAATGCTTAGTGATATCGCTCACGAGTATGGCGTACCAGTAGTGATTGATAGTACGGTTGCGACGCCTGCGCTATGTCGTCCGTTTGAGTTTGGTGCTGATATCGTTATCCATTCATTGACCAAATATATGAGCGGTACAGGCACTTCGATTGGTGGTGCTATTGTCGATAGCGGTACCTTCCCTTGGGGCGATTACCCTGAGCGCTTCCCGTTATTAAACACCCCTGATGCTAGCTATCATGGCGTAAATTTCGTTAAAGACGTTGGCACTGCTGCCTTTATTGCTCGTGCTCGCGTTGCGCCTCTTCGTAATACTGGCGCGGCACTCAGCCCACTCAATGCTTTTGGTATTATGCAAGGTATGGAGACGTTAAGCTTACGTATGGAGCGTCATGTACAAAATGCGCAAGCCGTTGCTGAATATCTGCGTGATCACGATAAAGTAGCGTGGGTAAAATATGCTGGCTTGCCAGATCATCCGGATCATGAGCTTGCCAAAAAATACATGAAAGGTACGCCATCTGCTATTTTGACCTTTGGGGTAAAAGGTGGGCTTGAAGCAGGTGCACGCTTCATTGATGCGCTGCAACTGATTACGCGCTTGGTCAATATCGGTGATGCTAAATCATTGGCTTGTCATCCAGCGACGACGACACATCGTCAGCTCAATGAGCAAGAGCTTGAAAACGCAGGCGTGAGTACTGATATGGTTCGTTTGTCGATTGGTATTGAACATATCGAAGACATCAAAGCAGATTTAGAGCAAGCATTGGCTTCTGCTTAGTTTGCAGTTCTTTGCTTTAAAAGCAGATTAGTTGATAAAATAAAAAGCCCATATCGATTTGATATGGGCTTTTTTTATTCATTAAGCTGTAGATAGATATAGTCGGTTCAAAATAAATACGATTGTCACAATATTCTGCTGGTATCAATTTTTCTCGCTTGCTGTGCGCTTCGCTAGACAGAAACTGCGAAAAACTTATACCAGTAAACCTGTATTCTTTTTAAAATTAATAGACTAAATACTGCTAAATATTAGGCTTTACTACTTAAACAGACAACACACGTTTTGCAATTTCTTGGTAGTTTTGCGACGCTAAACGTGGACCGAACTGCTGAATCACTTGTGCGGCTACTTCGCTGGCAAGACGACCACATTCTGGCAAGCTATATTGTTGCGATAATGCGTATAAAAACACACCAGAATAGTTATCGCCGGCCCCATTGGTATCGATAACGTTGGTGACTGCTGGCGTAGCAACATCATGGACTACAACCTCTGAATCTGCATCAGGTTTGTGAGCGATAACGGCCCCCTTTGCGCCATCAGTCACGACGGCAATCTGGCAATAATCAAGTAGCGCACGTGCGGCTGCTTTTACTTGCTTTTTATCGGTGAATAATTTTGCTTCTTCGCTATTACAAAATATCACCGCGACTTTGTTGCCGAGCATATTAAGTAAACCGTCTTTGGCAAACTTAACCACGGCTGGATCGGCAAAGCTCACCGCAATCTTTGCATTATGAATACCCGCTTGCTGACGTAACTGAGTCATTGCTGGCTGGATACCCTCAGACATGGCTAAATAGCCTTCTAAATATAGCCAATCAGCCTGTGTTAGCGCTTCAAAGTCGACGTTATCAGCGGTAATGTCGCTTGAAGTACCAAGGAATGTTTGCATGGTGCGCTCGCCATCTTCGGTGACTGCAACCACACATGAGCCGGTCACACCACCTGCATGGATGGACTGTGGCGATGTCGCAACACCAGCTTCATGCAAGTCTTTTAGGTAAAACTCACCTTGCTTATCATCACCAACGCGGCACGCATAAAAAGGTTTACCGCCTAAACTTGCAAAAGCATACATCGCATTGGCCGCTGAGCCACCACCGGCTTGTTTTGATGGTTCAATATCGGCAAGCTTAAAATAAGCTAATAACTGTTGTTGCTCTTCAATACCTGCCAGCGTCATATTGCCTTTAGTTAAGTCAGTTTCTTCTAATGCAGCATCTGACAACAGATATTCGTGGTCAACCAAGGCATTGCCTATCGCCATTACATTGTACATTGCGTATGTCTCCTCAATAAATTTATAAATGTGTCTGTTGTTTTTATCTAAAAGCTATTCAGCTTGTAGCTCAAGTAAGCGCTGATATAAGGCGTTCTTTTTCACCCCAGTGATATCGGCGCCTAAGGCAGCAGCTTTTTTAACGGATAAATCTTCTAGCAAGCGTTGTAATAATTTATCATGGATGCTGATATCGTCATCATCTTGTGCCACCTTGACCCCAGCGACGACCACAACGATCTCACCGCGCTGCTGATTGTCATCTGCTTTGACAAACTCAACCAAAGCGCCAAGCGTACTCTTATGTACCGTCTCAAAAGTCTTGGTCAATTCACGACAAAACGTCACTTCGCGCTCTGGGCCAAATATCTCTGCCATATCTTCTAAGCTGGTAATGATACGATGCGGCGCTTCATAAAATATCAAAGTTTCAGTACGCGTATTTAGAGCAGAGAGTTGTTTTTGGCGACCATGGGTTTTTGCTGGTAAAAAACCAATAAAGCTAAAGCGATCTGAGGGCAGACCTGCAACTGACAGCGCAGCGATGGCAGCGGAGGCGCCAATGATAGGGGACACTCGAACGCCTGCAGCATGGGCTGCCTGTACCAATTGGTAACCAGGGTCACTGATGAGTGGCGTACCAGCATCACTAATTAAAGCAACCGAATGACCTTGCTCAATCATCTCAATAATTTTGGGCGTTTGAATGGCGCTATTATGTTCATGATAAGCCCAAAGCTTATTATGTCCTTTTTGTTTAGCTGTGCTATCAGAGTCATTTTCGATATCATTTTTATTATTGTGTACCGTTACCTCTTCGCTATCATCATCCTTATTACCTTTGGTGTTGATGCCAAAATGTGACAATAGCTTACCTGAGGTGCGCGTATCCTCACAGGCAATGATGGCGACCTGCTTTAAGACATCAATCGCATGCGGCGTCATGTCGCTCATATTGCCAATCGGCGTGGCAACGATATATAGACAAGCTGGCATCGCGGTAGGGCTAGACATGAAAACCTCGGGTCATTAATTTGATAGATAAAAAGGGGATGGAAATAGGTAGATAATTGCATACAGCACAATAATTGATAAAATATCTCTCATATATCGCTTATAAAAAAAGTATCGCTCATACAAAGAGTGAATGATTAAATCAACATAAGCACGCACAGAAGCAAGCAAAGGTGGTTAGTTTAGCATGTTGTGCTATGATAATTCTGAAATGTTAAGTAGGCTAATAGACGTAATGGTGAATGATAAACCTTTGACGCTAACCTCGCCAAAGCAGCGCCAAGGCAGCCGTTTTGAGCAACAGGCCTGCGAGTTTTTACAAGCGCAAGGGTTAATATTAATTGCGCAAAATTGGCAGCAGCCAAAAGTAGGCGAGCTGGATTTAGTCATGTTAGAAAAAGGGCAGGCGTGGTCGACACTGGTATTTGTTGAAGTGCGTCAAAGGAAACGTTCAGAATTTGGGGATGCGGCGCTCAGCGTGACTGCGAGTAAACAACGTAAAATTATCAAAGCAGCGCGCTATTTTTTACAGCAATATCCTAAATATAATGATTATGAATGCCGATTTGATGTGATAGCCTACAATACTATCGACAATAATAACCATAAAAATGAGATAGCTAACCCATCAAAGACTCACTTAAAAAATGAGCAACCTGAATGGCTACAAGGTGCTTTTATAACGGCAGCTTGGTAGTAAAGGTTTGTGTTTGTTTATTTTCAGATTGCTTGATTTAAAGCTACTGACCTGAAAGATACTTACTTTAAAACTACTTACTTGAAAGATACTTGTTTTAAAGTCATTCTAATTTGATAACAGATTAATGGCTGTATCAAACTATATTTACTAAAAACCTAACCGTCTACTATAAAAATTAAGTAAAGTAGCTGCATTCAAAGTGATTCATTGAATCAAATTTATATCACTACTTTTACATCGTTACTATCAATTGTTCAATTATTATCAACCCTGTTCTAAGAGGTAAATCATGACACGGATGTATTTGCGCACTGCTATTTTTGGCTCATCACGCCGTACCGCGATTGGTATGATACTAATGTCCAGCGTTATGGCGACTGGCTGTACCACCAACTATTTGACCAATAGTACCGAAGGCAATTATGGCGTGCCGATGACCGAGCGCACCATTCCGCAGCGTCTGCTCGATCGCAGCATTGAGCATACTGTCAAGATTAACGTGTATGGTTTGCAGGAAAATTTGCAGCAAACCAGCCGCATGAGTATTGATAGCTTTAATAGTACCGTATTGCTCACTGGCGAAGTACCGACTGAGGCAGTCAAAACCGAAATCGGAAAAGTCGTTGGCTCTATGCCAGACGTGCGCCAAGTATACAATGAGCTGACGGTTGGTGCTTCAAAAGGCTATAGCCAAACCGTTCATGACGGCTATATCACATCGAAGCTAATGGCAAAAACAGCCACCGCTAATGGTGTTAAAGCCTCACAGATAAAAGCAGTGACTAATAATGGCGTAGTTTACATCATGGGTCGTATGACACCGACGCAACAAAGCTATTTGATTGATATCGCTAACAGCACTGTTGGTATCACAGAATTGGTGCTACTGACCACCGTTGTCGATGATAGAGGTATAAAGCTTGGTAGCGATGACATTATGTATGAGGATAATTTAGCCAATCCTACCAAAGGGCCAATTGCTAATAATAGAGTAGCCGTTGAGGTCAATAGTTCGGTAGCGCCTGATACTGTTATTAATGCCACTCCGATTGTTATTACAGAAGAGGGAACGCCTGTTAACGAACCTTCATCGAGCCCCTATATTGACCTTTATAAAGACCAGTAAGTAGACTGCCTAATACCTATCAATTATAGTCTACTAAGTTATAGTCGATTTACTTTAAAAATACAGTATTGCTGGTATGAAACTTTCGAAACTTCTGTTTTGTAAAGTACATAGCAGGGGAGAAAATTTTGCATTAGCTGTACTTTTTACCAGCAGAACATCATTATAATCGCACCTTTTTATTTTAAAATTGTGATAGCTGATCTTGTTTTTTAGACGTCTCAAACCGTCAAAACGATACTCACAATAAGCCTAAATATTCATAACAGTAAAAGCACGATAAATCCGCAGTTAGCCCGTAAGATATGAACAGTAAAAATATATGAGCAGTAAAGACCAGATAAGATGCTATATATAAAATAACAAACAGTCATGGCACTATCGTTGATTGAATGATATTAGCGGAACGATAATGACTGACTGACATATAATAGGGATACTGCTATGAAGATTTTAAGTAAGGATGCACAGCGAACCAAAGCAATTACGCCAAAAATCATCAGCGCAGGGGTTACTGCGGTATTGGCAGTCGGTGGCATTGCCCTAGCAACACAGCAAGCACAAGCTTTCTCAGCGCTTGCTGTCGTCAATGGTATCACTTCGAGTGGCGGTGTTGGGGTCAGTAAAGATATCTTATATGGCGACGAGCCGTCACAAGATTTGGATATTTACTATCCTAAACCCTTAGCGCAAGCGATGAAGGCGCAAACCACTATCCAACAAAATTACCCGATGGTGGTGTTCGTGCATGGCGGCTCTTGGGAAAACGGTAATAAAGAAGAATATGCGTTTGTCGGCCAAAGTTTGGCTCAAGCAGGCTATGTCACCGCAGTGATTAATTATCGTAAAGCCCCTGCGCATGTATACCCTGATTACGTTGAGGATACAGCACAAGCGATTGCGTGGAGCTATAAGAATGCGGAGCGCTTTCATGCTGACCCAAAACGCCTAGCAGTCGTTGGGCATTCTTCTGGCGCATTTAATGCGGTTGCTGCCGTCGCTAACGAGGATTTTTTAGCACCTTACGGAATTAAGCCAAAAGATATCAAGACGGTGGTTGGTATTGCTGGCCCTTATAGCTATGATTTCCGCAAATTTGATAGCGTGACGGCTTTTGCGGCCGATGCCACACCAGATGAAGTGATGCCAGACCGACAAATCAAAGGCGAGCAACCACCGTATTTATTACTGACTGCCGAAAAAGATAAAGTGGTGTACCCTACTAATACTATTAAGATGACCAAAGCATTGCAAGAAGCTGGTGTTACCGTGCAAACGGGTGAAATTGCAGGTGCCAGTCATGCTACTAGCATTGGGGCGATGGCGCCGCCATTACGTTGGGTCAATGACGTACGTGCGCAAGTCGTGAGCTACTTAGACAAAACGCTTAAATAATTAGCGTGGGCTCCATATATCAATGAGCTGTTATGCGTACAAGCATCAACTCATTGTTCAGCCGCTCATGCTGTCATTAATGCTTAGGCGCAGTTGCGTAAGACAGTACTGTAAGATAGGCAAACTCTTGTTATAATGTCGTCACTTTAACTGTATACCCTATTTTAAACCTTAAGGCAGAATATTCTATGAGCATGAACGCTGACGATTTGATTGCATTTTTACAAACTCACTTTCCGGATGCTTTTATTCAAGCTGCTAATCAAGGGACTAAGTTTGATGTACGCGTGGTTGATGCCAGCTTTGAGGGCAAACGCGCCGTTCAGCGTCAGCAAGCCGTTTATGCTCTAGTAAATGACAAGATTGCCAGTGGCGATATTCACGCGCTCAATATTCAAGCTTTAACGCCTGCTGAGTGGGAAGTTCAATCACAAGGCTAAGATATTTTCTTTGAACTAGATTTTATACCGCTGGCAATTATTGTTGCCAGTTTTATACTATCTGGTTTTTCACCATTTTTTATACTTATCGTTAGGTTGTCACCTTTATGGATCAATTTTTAATCACTGGTAGTAGTCGTATCGCAGGGGAAGTTAATATCTCAGGCGCCAAAAATGCCGCGTTGCCGTTACTTGCAGCCATGATATTGGCCGAGACGCCAACGACATTGCATAATGTACCATCGTTGCAAGATGTGCGTACCTTGATTGAGTTGATCGGTGGCATGGGTATCAATATCCAAAAGCAGGACGATACGGTCACGTGCGACACCAAAAATATCGACAATTTTTATGCGCCGTACGATTTGGTCAAAACCATGCGCGCATCAATTTTAGTACTAGGGCCATTGCTGGCACGTTTTGGCGAGGCAGAAGTGTCTTTGCCGGGCGGCTGTGCGATTGGTTCGCGTCCTGTTGATCAGCATCTAAAAGCTTTTGAGGCGATGGGTGCTACTATTACGGTAGAAAATGGCTATGTGATCGCGCAAGCGCCGAAAGGCGGCAAGCTACTTGGCTGTAATTTCTCTTTTGATATGGTGACTGTTGGCGGTACTGAAAACGTTATCATGGCAGCAGCCCTAGCTAAAGGCACGACTGTTTTAGGTAACTGTGCGCTTGAGCCAGAAGTGGTTGACTTGGCCAATATGCTAGTAGCAATGGGCGCTAAAATCAGTGGTATTGGTACAGCAACCATGACTATCGAAGGCGTTGAGCGTTTGCATGGTTGCGAGTATTCAGTCGTGCCAGATCGTATTGAAACCGGCTCATATTTAGCAGGCGCGTTGATGACGCGCGGTGATGTATTGACCAAAAACACCTCTGCGCTATTATTAACACCTGTATTAGAAAAGTTTGAAGATATGGGTGCGATTATTACTAGTGGTGATGATTGGATTCGTGCGCAGATGAAAGGTCGTCCAAAGTCAGTTGATATTCGTACTCAGCCCCATCCAGGCTTCCCAACGGATATGCAAGCTCAAGTCATGGCCATTTCTTGCTTGGCTGATGGTACGAGTACTTTCATCGAAAATATCTTTGAAAATCGTTATATGCACGTTCCTGAGCTTAACCGCTTAGGCGCATCTATCCAAGTAGATGGTCATACTGCCGTGGTTAAAGGTGTTGAGTGCTTTACTGCTGCGCCGGTGATGGCGACCGATTTGCGCGCTTCGATGTCATTGGTGATGGCAGCTGCTGCTGCTGAAGGCGAAAGCTTAATTGACCGTATTTATCATATCGATCGTGGCTATGAGCATGTTGAAGAAAAATTACGTGCCTTGGGTGTGAATATTGAACGTATCAATACCAACGATTAGCGTATTAATAGCTAAATGCTAAGTTTCTCAATTTTAAGTTTCTTAATTTTAAGTTTCTTATTCTAAATGAATAATCCCTCTTATAAATAGAGGGACATCAACCGTACATGGACACGACGCCATTATGACTGAGCAAAACGATCAAGCAACTGATAGCTTATTAAATGAAGTGAATGATGAATTTACAGGTTTAACATTGGCTTTATCTAAAGGGCGCATTTTAGAAGAAACGATGCCGTTGCTACGCGCCGCTGGCGTTGAATTACTAGAAGACCCTGAAGCATCGCGCAAGCTTATTTTTCCAACCTCAAATCCTAATGTCCGCGTATTAATCTTACGTGCTAGTGACGTGCCTACTTATGTAGAACATGGCGCAGCTGATTTTGGTGTGGCTGGTAAAGACGTATTGCTCGAGCATGGTGCCAATCATGTTTATGAGTTATTGGATCTAAAAATTGCCCAATGTAAGCTAATGACTGCTGGCGTGAAAGATGCGCCATTGCCGAACCGTCGTCTGCGTATTGCTACTAAATACGTCAACGTTGCCCGCGCTTATTTTGCCAGTCAAGGTCAGCAAGTAGACGTGATTAAGCTGTATGGCTCAATGGAGCTTGCGCCATTGGTTGGTTTAGGTGATTTGATTGTTGACGTAGTCGATACTGGTAATACATTACGCGCCAATGGGCTTGAAGCACGCGACCATATCTGTGATGTATCCTCTCGTCTTATCGTCAATCAAGTCAGCTATAAGCGTAAATTTGTACTCCTTGAGCCTATTTTAAATAGCTTTAAAGACAGCATTGCCAGCAATTCATAAATTATCCTCTTATAAAATGCTATCAATCATTGGTAATATAAAGCATTGTTATACAAAATTTTAAACCAGTTTAGCGCTCTAGAGTAGATATAGCGTGCTAAACTGGTTTTATTGTATTCGCTTGCCAGATAATAAAAGCTTAGTATAATCTTAGTCAGATAACTATAAACACCCTGATATATAAGCTCTTATAATTTCTCATTTATTTTTTATCTATGCTAAAACTTTTGTTTTTCACAGCAGTATTCCATGTTTAAATATAGGATAAAGTCATGCGCCAATTAAGTACTCAAGATGCCGATTTTGACAGTCAATTGACACAACTGCTTGCTTTTGAAACGGTCAATGATGCTGATTTACTAAAAACTGTGGATGATATCATTGCTAAAGTGCGCAATGGTGGCGATAGCGTCTTGATAGCGTTGACGCAGCAATTTGATCAGCATCCAGCGACGACGATGCAAGCATTAGAGCTATCTAAAGAGGCACTTGCTGAAGCCTTTATAAATCTTGATGATAAAGTAAAAACAGCGTTGATCACAGCGGCGACTCGGGTACAGACGTTTCATGAACGCCAAGTACAAGAGACATGGCATTATGATGATGAGCTGGGCAATCGCTTAGGTCAGAAAGTCACGCCACTCGACCGCGTCGGTATTTATGTACCTGGTGGTCTGGCGTCTTATCCGTCTTCTGTATTGATGAATGCGATTCCTGCTAAAGTGGCTGGCGTGGCTGAAGTTATTATGGTCGTGCCAGCGCCAAAAGGCATACTGAATACTTTGGTATTGGCAGCGGCACATTTGGCAAAAGTCGATCGTGTCTTTACTATTGGCGGTGCGCAAGCGGTGGCTGCCTTGGCATACGGTACCGAAACGATTCCAGCAGTAGACAAAATCACTGGTCCGGGTAATAAGTATGTCGCAGCAGCCAAACGTGCCGTATTTGGACAAGTTGGCATTGATATGATTGCGGGTCCTTCTGAAGTGTTGGTTTATGCAGAAGGCGAGGCGCAAGACCGTGCTGATTGGCTCGCGATGGATTTATTATCACAAGCAGAGCATGACCGCATTGCTCAAGCGATTTTTGTTACTACTAGTCAAAAGCAGCTTGAAGAAGTCGCGGCTGAGATTGAAAAAGCATTGGCAGAGTTACCAAAAGCCGATATCGCCCGTGATTCTTTAAAAAACCGCGGTGCCCTTATCTTGGTTAAAGACCGTGCAGAAGGTATGGCTGTCATTAATCGAGTGGCGCCTGAGCATTTAGAGTTATCTGTCGATGACCCTGATGCACTGCTTGATAGTATTCGTCACGCGGGCGCTATCTTTATGGGTCGTCATACGCCAGAGGCGATTGGTGACTACTGTGCAGGACCCAATCATGTACTGCCAACATCTGGTACCGCACGTTTTTCTTCACCGCTCGGTGTCTATGACTTTCAAAAGAAATCATCGATTATTTATTGTAGTGAGGCTGGTAGTAAGCCACTCGCTGAGACGGCAGATATTTTAGCGCAACGTGAGGACTTAGAAGCCCATGCGCGTTCAGCCCGTTATCGTTATCAGTGATATTTTTTGATTGCTTCAACAGTAGGTGTTTTAAAATTTACGGTTGAAATTTATTTTTAATAGTCTCTGTGGCTAATAGTAGGATAACTTATGAGTGAGTTAAAGGTAGACACCAGACTTTGGTCATCTAAAGCGCGTAATTTATCGCCTTATGTCCCTGGCGAGCAGCCCCAGCATGACAATTTATGCAAATTAAATACCAATGAAAACCCATTTCCGCCATCACCAAAAGTCGCTGAAGCAATTACAAAAGTGTTAGCGCGGCAAGCGGACGACCTGCGTTTATATCCAGCACCTGAATCTGATGATTTACGTGGCGCATTGGCAACGCTTTATAACCTTGATATAAATCAAGTATTCGTTGGGAATGGCTCAGATGAAGTATTGGCGCTCGTGTTTGCCAGCTTTTTCTTAAAAGAGCGCCCTGTTTTAGCGCCTGATATCAGCTATAGCTTCTATCCAGTTTATGCTACTACCTTTGGTATAGAGCTGGTACAAATTGCGCTTGGTGATGATTTTAATATCGACCCTGATGATTATCGCCAGCCTTGTAGCGGTATCATCATTGCCAATCCTAATGCCCCAACCGGTTTATTATTATCGCTTGCTGATATTCGTAAGCTTGCCGATGAGCACTCTAACTCAGTGATTGTGATTGATGAAGCGTATATTGATTTTGCTGAAATAGAAGAAGGCAGCTCAAACTCACAGGTTTCAGCCGTCAGTCTTATTAATGACTTTGATAATTTACTGGTTACGCAAACCTTTTCAAAGTCGCGCTCGCTTGCTGGATTACGAGTCGGCATGGCATTCGGTAATGCTTCACTAATCGAGGCACTGACCCGTATGAAAAATAGCTTTAATAGCTATCCATTAGATAAGTTGGCTCAAGCTGGCGCTACCGCTAGCGTGTTGGATCACGAGTATTTTGAGCAAACCTGCCAGCAAGTGATTGATTTACGTACATCGTTGACGGCAGAGCTGACGGCACTGGGCTATGACGTTCTACCATCGCATGCCAACTTTGTATTTGCTCGTCCAAATGACGGTGATGCCATGACAGTGGCGAATGCGTTACGTGAGCAGGGTATTATTGTGCGTCATTTTGATAAACCCCGTGTGCAGGAGTATTTGCGTATTACTATTGGTACGGCAGCACAGCATGAGCGCTTGATTCACGCATTAAAAGCGCTGCAAGCAGTTACGGATGTCGAAGCTAACTGATACTGAGCTTGACTTTAATATTGAAATGAAACGATATTTATAAGCAATAAAAAGAGCCTGCTAATATTATGTTAGTAGGCTCTTTTTATTGCTTTAAGCTGTCTTTAAATATAAGCTCAGTCGTTATCTGCTGTAGCAAGGACAGATAGTAAGTTACCGACTTTATCGAGGCATTCTTGGTATTCAGCATCACAGTCAGAAGCAATGGTAATACCGCCACCTGCCCACAAACTGATTTGGCTTGTATGGTCTGCTATATCACCTGATGCATGGTTAGCTTGCAGCGTACGAATCAATACATTCCATTGACCACTCCCATCAAAGTTCATATAGCCCATGGTGCCGCAATAGGCACCGCGCGGCGCTATTTCTAATTCTGCAATAATCTCTACCGCCCGTTTTTTTGGCGTCCCAGTAATTGAGCCTGCAGGCAAACTGCCAAACAAGACGGCCAACGGATGCGTATCTGCCTTTAACTCAGCGGTAATGGTGCTGACCATATGATGCACATTACTAAAGCTCTCAATCGCAAATAACTGTGGCACTTTCACGCTACCGATTTTGGCATATTTACCCAGATCATTACGCAGTAAATCGACAATCATCACGTTTTCGGCACGGTCTTTTTCACTATTGATTAATTGCTGCTTATAGGCATCGTCCTGTTCAGCAGTTGCACCACGCGGCATCGTTCCTTTGATCGGTTTGGTGCGAATATGATGTTTGCCTGTGTTATTGTCTTTTGTAAAAGTAAAAAATAACTCAGGCGAGCAACTTAATAATTCAAACTGACGCTCTGGCGTATTAGTATTGATTTCACTATTAGAATAATTTACCGCTAAATAACCTGCAAATGGCGCTTGAGTATTACCATGTAAAGCAGGTAAATAATCGATAAGCGCAGTAGCTGATTTATTACCGTCATTTAAGTCACTTACATTGTTTATATCACTTATAGTACTAAAATCGGCACTCCATACTTGGGTCAGATTGATTTGATAGCAATCGCCTTGCTGTAAGTAGTTTTGAGTTTGGTTAAATGCCTGCTGATAATCATTTTTATGCCATTTAGCATCTAGCTTTAAAGGTAACAATGGATATTTAGCGTTATTAGCTATATCTATACGGGATAGTTTGCTATTCAGTTTATCCAAATAGGTCATGAGTGCTGCTACAAGCTTATCTTTTTTCTTATTATCAATACTCTTATCGGAATCATTACTGAGAGTCTTAACTGTTAGCTGCCAACCTTTTTCATCGTCTTTGCTAGGTGATAAATAAATATCATAATGCCCCAGTAGCGCACATGCCAGCTCGATTTGAGCCGCTGGACTTAACTCATGAGCAGCAATATCATAGCCAATAAAACCTATCAATCCATGATGATAATTGGACTTCTCGTTATTGTTATTGATCGAAGTCGAGATCTCGTTGTCGCTCTCATAAGCCTGACTATAAGCAATTAATTCATCCTGCCAGTCGCTATAACTCATATACGCTGTAGTAATTGCATTATCATTATTATGATAAATAGCGCGGCAATTTTTTTGGATTTTATAGAGATTTGCTTGAGGAATGCTTACTTTTTTATCAGAATATGAGGTCTCGTCCGCACAATAAAAAACGGACCAACTTACCTTTGGCAATAACCCAATCACGGGTCGCCCATCATTATTGAGCCAAACCAGTTGCCAGTTTGCCTTGGCATCTTGTGCTAGCAAGTAACGCCGTAGCTGCGGCATCAATTCTGCAGCAGTTAAGTCACCAAAACGCCAGCTAGATTTAGTAGCTGGCGATAGGGCAGAAACTGTCTGTACAGTAGTCTTATGATGTGATGCGACCATAGTCTACGCGTCAAACTTTTTAATGATTAAAGTAGCATTAGTACCGCCAAAGCCAAAGCTGTTGCTCATTAAGGTTTCAAGCTTAACGTCACGCTTTTCAGTGACGATATCAAAGCCTTCAGCGTTGGGATCTAGTTGCCCAACATTGATACTTGGCGCAATAAATCCTTCTTGCAGCATCAGTAAGCAATAAATTAGTTCTTGCGCACCGACCGCACCCAAGCTATGACCCGTCATAGATTTGGTGGAGCTAATAGCAGGTACTTTACTGATATCATTATCAAATACTTTCGCAATGGCTTTAAGCTCAGTGATGTCACCTAACGGCGTGCTCGTACCATGACTGTTAATGTAATCAACAGTTTCTAGACCTGCTTCGGCTAATGCTTGCTGCATACAGCGTACCGCGCCTTCACCACTTGGCGCAACCATTTCTGCACCGTCAGAGCTGGCACCGTAGCCGACTATTTCGGCTAAGATATTCGCACCGCGTGCTTGAGCATGCTCAAGACTTTCTACAACAACTATCGCACCACCAGCTGCAATGACAAAGCCATCACGGTCTTTGTCATAAGCTCTTGAGGCGAGTGTTGGCGTGTCATTATATTGGGTGCTGACGGCGCCCATCGCATCAAACATACATGACTGCGTCCAATGCTCAGCTTCACTACCACCGGCGAGTACCACATCGGCCTTACCCAGCTGAATCAGCTCAGCAGCATGACCGATACAATGCGTCGAAGTTGCGCAAGCAGAAGAGATAGAGTAGGAGACACCTTGGATTTTTAAGCCAGTGGCTAGCGCTGCGGATACCGAGCTGCCCATCGTTTTTGGTACTGCCATGGCACCGACACCGCGCAGACCTTTTTCTCGCATGGCATCGACAGCATTGACGATGTTTTCTGTTGAAGCACCACCTGAGCTAGCTACCACACCCACGCGCGGATTGCTGTTGATGGTCTCAAGTGACAATCCAGCGTGTTCAATGGCGTTTAAGGCACTGACATAGGCATAAAGACTCGCGTCACTAAAAAAACGTTTTAGTTTACGGTCAATGCCTGAAGTGTCAAGCTCTGAGTGATCAATACTGCCGCTAACGTGTGATTTGAATTCGTGCTCAGCATAAGACTCATTAAATGTAATGCCAGAGCGCCCTTGTTTAAGAGCATCTGTGACCGTAGCCAAATCATGTCCGATACAAGAGACAATCCCTGCTCCAGTGATAACAACACGGCGCATATTCTATTCCTTATGAGTAACGATTTTTGGTAATTACCTTTAATTATCTTTTTTAAATATTCATTTCTATTGTTTAACTTAGCGTCGAACTTATCAATTTTTCATACTAAATATATTACAAAAAAGACAGTGTTTGAGCGTTAAATAGTGCTTCTAAAACTATGGTTACGGTAGTAATAAAATCATAAATAATATAAATAACTTTTTATAAATGCTAGTACAACTGTACTTTGAATTATGGCATATGATAACGTATCAAAGGAGCAAAATCCTTGTGTAAATGCAAAATAGTGACAAAACGGTATTTATTGTCAGAAATAGATATCTGGTGCTTTTTCGATATTTTTAGCAGAGGAAGCGTTGTTATCATAGCCATGCAAATAGAGTAAACTTATTGAACGTAAACACAATTAATAGATATAATAATAATGCTGTTGAGTTATAAGTAAAGGATACTTTTAGATACAAAAGGGGCTCTAGCAATAACATTGTTCGCACTGACATTCATAATAATTGTTCGCTAAAATGGCACACAGATTATGACTATAAAAAACAATCAATTTATAAAAAGCAGTTTATAACAAGCAACCAATCATCATATTAAGGATATCACGATGGGAAAGCGTAGCACTTTATCTAAAGGCATAAGCACTGTTGGAACTTTTACTCGCAGTAACCTAGAGCGTATGGGCGCCATGATTGATAGCGCCAATGCCAAAACGGGCAAGCCGCGTCAATTTAAGGCCGTAAATTTAGGCGATGAAGATTATCAACAAGATTTATTCCGTGAACAGACATTAAAGGCAACCCAGCAATTATTAGGGACACGTTTCGCAACTTATGGTAAATATGCCAAAAAAGTAGTGCCGAACAGTTTATTTGAATCGACCGTTGATGGTGCTTTCGCCCAAATCGCAAAGCTTGCTGCCAATTGGAGCCAACTTGATTTGCCTAATGAGCACCGTTTTGCCAATATCGCCAGCTTAGATGATGAAGAACGTTATGCGCTAGCTACTGATATCGCCAATCAAAACCGTGCCTTAGCAACGATAGGCGGTTTGACGGGTCTAGCAGGCCTTCCAGGTTTGCTTGCCGATACGTTGTGGCTATTATTAGTATCACTGCGTACGGTTTATCAGTTGGGTGCTGTCTATAATAAGCCGCTAACCGGCAAACAAGGCATCAAGATGGCTTATGAATTGCTAGCGAATGCTGACCTGAGCAAGATGCAAGAAAAACAGGCACTACTTGCAGGTATTGGTGTCGGTAAAGGTTTACTGGATAATGCGCAAAGCAGTGGCTTGCACAACGAGCTTAAAAACCTAGGTCTAAAGAATAAAAATGTGAATTTTTATGCCGAACAAGTTGATAATATTGCCAGTCAGGTCGGTATCGATTTAGATAAAATTAATTTATCATGGATACGCCGCTTCCTACCTGCTACAGCAGTGATTATTGGTATGCGCTATAATAGCCAGCTGATTGATGAGGTGATAGGTGTTGCTCAGGCGACCTTTGCTCCAGAAGCAAAGCTTGCTAACCGTGCTATCACTGATGACAGTAGTAGCGAAGAAAAGGTGAGTAAGCCTGCTAGTAAAAATGAGCAACAAGATGTTAAGAATAAAGAGTCGGCATCAAAAGATGCTACTAAAAATGCTGAAAAAGATACTGAACGTAAAAACACAGAGTCAAAAGATGCAAATTCTAAAGAATCGGATTCTAAAGCAGTAGATTCTAAAGATAGCGCTAAAGAAGTTAAGAAAAAAACTAACGATAAACAAGATGATACGCAAAAAAGCACAGAGAAAAAGACTGATAGCAAGGATGATAAAAAGGCTGATGATATCAAGAGTGACAATAAGAAGGGTAGTGCAGATGAGTCATCTGACAGCCAATCGAGTAAAACAGATAAAGCGGTTAGCAAGTAGAGTAAATAAAGAGAGCAAGTAAAGTATGAATGCTTATTTATTCTCTGTTTTGTTTTAGTAAACTGCTACCGTTAAATTTTTAGCGGCTCGTTATATATCCTCAATATTGGCGATATCCTCTTATTTCTCTTGAAAAATAAGAGGGTATCGCCATATAGCTATCGTAAATGGTTGTTTATTTATAGATGTCTTATCTACACTATGCGTGACTCTACTTTTGATAGCCTATTTAGCAAATGGTTCTTTAGCTAATTTTAGTTAAAAACCGATAAAATGCTATTGTGGTAGGCTCAATGCATATCTATCCAATGTTGTAAAGTGAAACTACTCATAAGTGGTTGAAATAGCAGCAACAACTCTTTATAATACACTGTCCTAAAAATGGGTGTGCCAAAATCTGTCATTAGTGTCAGATGGCTGGCGCAATGCTCCATTTTTTTGTTTTATACCAAACGGGAGAAGCATGCCTTATGGCAACAACTAACCAATTGATTCGTAAGGGTCGCAAAACCATCAAGGAAAAGTCAAAAGTTCCTGCGTTGGAAGCGTGCCCACAGCGTCGCGGTGTATGTACTCGCGTATATACTACCACCCCTAAAAAACCTAACTCAGCCATGCGTAAAGTATGTCGTGTACGTTTGACTTCAGGCTATGAAGTATCAAGCTATATCGGCGGCGAAGGTCATAACTTACAAGAGCACAGTGTTGTTCTAATCCGTGGTGGTCGTGTAAAAGATCTACCAGGTGTACGTTATCACACTGTTCGTGGTGCACTAGATTGCGCAGGCGTAAAAGACCGTAAGCAAGGTCGCTCTAAATATGGTGCTAAGAAGCCTAAAGTTTAATAACTAACGTTATTAAATAAGCTTTTTTGTATCACCCATTAACTGTGCATGGGTCTGATGTTGACAATGTTTTTACTAAATTAGTCATTAACTGTCATAACATACCGCCATGCAGTAAGGCTGACTGACAACTCGATATAACGCCACCTAATTTTAACTGGTGCGAGATTGTGAATGTCAGACATTCCTGAAGAAAAGGACTATTATTATGCCAAGACGTCGCGTCGTTGCTACCCGTGAGATCCTACCGGATCCTAAGTTTGGTAGCCAAACTGTTGCAAAATTCATCAACCATGTCATGAGTCATGGTAAAAAATCTACTGCTGAGCGTATCGTTTACGGTGCACTTGAAACAGTCGCTCAAAAACGTAACATCGAAGATCCAGTATCTTTCTTTGAAGACGTGCTTGAAAATGTACGCCCAATGGTAGAAGTAAAAGCTCGCCGTGTTGGTGGTGCAACTTACCAAGTACCAATGGAAGTACGTCCCTCCCGTCGTACTGCCTTGGCTATGCGTTGGTTAGCTGAAGCTGCTGCAAAGCGTTCTGAAAAATCAATGGCTTTGCGTTTAGCAGGCGAATTGAATGATGCTGCTGACGGCAAAGGTAATGCTATGAAAAAGCGTGACGAAGTTCACCGCATGGCAGATGCCAACAAAGCATTCTCTCATTACCGTTTCTAAGCTATTTTTAATCAAGCTGTTTTTTATTAATAAATATTTTTAATAGCAGCTTTTTTGATAGTAGCTTTTTAACAGTAGCTTTGGATTGCTGGCTTAGGCCAAGCAATCCTCGTATTATTTATCAATTCTATTGATTGTCGCCATTATTAATAGGTGGTTTTATTGTTTTGATCGCAAGATACTTAAACAGTTAATCACTTTAGATGGCGGACATCTGTCAAGATGCTGTTCTGAAAGGGATACTACTCTGCAAAGCCTGCAAAGTAAGTTTCCTAAGTTTGATGCCGCAATATTCTTAGTATTTACTCTTTTTTGTCCGTATTAGGCCCAATAATTAGTAAGTAATATTACGAAGCCAAACGGCTTTGTCATAGAGTATGAGGTAGAGACACAACACATTAATCTATACACGACTTTCCCTAGGAAAACACTATGGCTCGTAAGACTCCCCTAAAGCGCTATCGTAATATTGGTATCTCAGCGCACATTGATGCTGGTAAGACGACTACTACTGAACGTGTTTTGTTCTATACCGGTGTTAGCCACAAGCTTGGCGAAGTACATGATGGCGCAGCCACTATGGACTGGATGGAGCAAGAACAAGAGCGCGGTATTACTATTACCTCAGCGGCAACGACTTGTTTCTGGTCAGGTATGGCTAAACAGTTTGATGAACATCGTATCAATATCATTGACACCCCAGGTCACGTTGACTTCACGATTGAAGTTGAACGTTCTATGCGTGTACTTGATGGCGCTTGCATGGTTTACTGTGCAGTAGGCGGCGTGCAGCCACAGTCTGAAACCGTATGGCGTCAGGCAAATAAATATAAAGTTCCACGTCTTGCATTCATTAACAAAATGGATCGCGTTGGTGCTGACTTTTACCGTGTCATCGAACAAGTTAAAACTCGTTTAGGCGCTAATCCAGTAGCTGTTGTTATTCCAATTGGTAAAGAAGATGATTTTGAAGGCGTCATTGATCTTGTTTCAATGAAAGCCATCTATTGGGATGAAGCGTCTCAAGGTATGGAATACGAAGAGCGTGAGATTCCAGCTGAATTGCAAGAAAAAGCAGAAGAGTTTCGTGAAATATTAGTCGAGACTGCAGCTGAAGCTTCAGAAGAGTTAATGAATTTATATTTAGACAATGGTGAATTGTCTGAAGATCAAATCCATGACGCTATTCGTCAACGTACTATTGATAACGAAATTGTTCCATTGCTTTGTGGTACTGCCTTTAAGAACAAAGGCGTACAAAAAATGCTAGATGCGGTTATTCGTTATCTGCCAGCCCCAATGGATGTACCTGCTATTAAAGGTATTCTTGATGATAAAGATGAGTCTGAAGGCTTCCGTGAAGCATCAGATGAAGCACCTTTTTCAGCTTTAGCATTTAAGATCATGAATGACAAATTCGTTGGTAACTTAACCTTCGTCCGTGTTTATTCAGGAGTTCTAACGCAAGGTAGCAGCGTTTATAACCCAGTTAAAATGAAACGTGAGCGCGTTGGCCGTATCGTACAGATGATGGCGAACTCGCAAGAAGAGCTTGCAGAGATTCGTACTGGTGACATCGCCGCTTTAGTCGGCATGAAAGATGTGACGACTGGTGATACGCTATGTGATGAGCAAAACGTGATTACGCTTGAGCGTATGGAATTCCCAGATCCAGTTATCAGCTTAGCGGTTGAGCCTAAGACCAAAGCTGACCAAGAAAGAATGTCAATTGCTCTAGGTCGCTTGGCGAAAGAAGATCCATCGTTCCGTGTCCATACTGACGAAGAATCTGGCCAGACTATCATCAGTGGTATGGGTGAGTTGCATTTAGAAATTCTTGTTGACCGTATGAAGCGTGAATTCAACGTTGAAGCGAACATCGGTGCGCCGCAGGTTGCTTATCGCGAAACAATTCGTGAAACAGTTGAACAAGAAGGTAAATTCGTACGTCAAACTGGTGGTCGTGGTAAGTTTGGTCACGTTTGGTTACGTCTTGAGCCTATGGATCCAGCTGGCGACGTGTTGTACGAGTTTAAAGAAGAAGTGGTTGGTGGTACAGTACCAAAAGAATTCCACGGTGCGGTTGATAAAGGTATTCAAGAGCGCATGAAAAATGGCGTACTTGCTGGTTATCCAATCGTTGGCGTAAAAGCGACTTTGTATGACGGTTCTTATCATGATGTTGACTCGGATGAGTTATCATTTAAAATGGCTGGTTCTATCGCTTTCAGAAAAGGCTTCATGGCTGCTAACCCAACACTACTTGAGCCAGTCATGAAAGTAGAAGTTGAAACACCTGAAGATTATATGGGCGACATCATGGGCGATCTTAACCGTCGTCGTGGTATGGTTCAAGGCATGGAAGATTTACCTGGTGGCACCAAGCAGATTCGTGCAGAAGTACCATTAGCAGAAATGTTTGGTTATGCGACGCAAATGCGCTCAATGTCACAGGGCCGTGCAACGTATTCGATGGAATTCCAAAAATACGCTGAGATTCCAAAATCAGTTGCCGCTGACATCATCGCTAAGTTCAACTCTAAAGATGGCGACGAGTAAATAATCTTGATTTAATAATGACAATATAGAGCAGGTCTTTATATTGTCATGGAAGAATACACCAATAATTGGTTAAAAGACTTGTTATTGGTGGCAAATTTCTTATAATATCTGCACATTAGTATGTGCACCCTTTTAACAATTATCTTAATGTGGTTAAAATTGTTTTAAATAC
Organism: Psychrobacter sp.; assembly: GCF_049295055.1. Lineage (GTDB taxonomy): Bacteria > Pseudomonadota > Gammaproteobacteria > Pseudomonadales > Moraxellaceae > Psychrobacter. Next base: position 44,220 of record NZ_JBAQQF010000056.1, read on the forward strand.
TGTCTCAATATTATTTAAGCATTGACCCCAAATAAAGAGGAATATCCCCATGGCAAAGGCCAAGTTTGAACGCTTAAAACCACACGTTAACGTCGGCACCATCGGACACGTTGACCATGGTAAAACAACCCTTACCGCTGCAATCGCAACTGTTGCT
>NZ_JBAQQF010000057.1:0-22110 GCF_049295055.1 Psychrobacter sp.
AGTAATATCGATACATCACACACTGCTGATATCAATTTTCCTTGCTTGCTGTGCCTGCGCAGACAGAGGCGACAAAAAATTGATATCAGCAATACCGTAGCGATTTTAGGATATTTTGACTATAGCACTGCTATTACTATCGACTAATATACGGTTACGTCACTGTTATTTTGTAAGCGTGGTAGTTCATGCTAATAATAGTAGCGATCCATCAGTTAATGTACCATAGTTAAAATAACTGCTAGGATAAAGCTCATTAGGTTATTCACCTATTAAATGATATTTTTTAACGATCGTGTCACTAGCGTTGTGCAACCCATCCAATTGAGGAATTTTGTATGTCAGGATTATTAAAAAAACTCCCTATCAAACTGAGCAATAAAATGCCGGTCAAAGTATCTGACAGCACAAAAGCGCCAGTCAAAAAAATAAATAGCACGCTTAAACCAATCAGCAATCAATTCACCAAACTGTTATCAGTCACCAAATACTTGCCTGCTGGTGCGCGCTCGAGTATTTTATCGAAAGCGTTTGGTAAAGTAGTGCCTTATGTGGGCACGACGGGCATTTATTATGAGACCGTTGAGCCGAACCAAGTGGTGGTCAGCTTAAACAATAGCAAAGCCGTGCAAAACCATATCGGCTCCATCCATGCGGTTGCTATTACCTTGCTTGCTGAGACAGCGACAGGCTTTATCTTAGGCTTAAATCTACCGTCTGATCGTGTGCTATTGATTAAGTCTTACTCGGTGAACTTTTATCGTCCGATTAAAAAAGGACAAATGGCTGCCGTAGCGAGCTTATCTGATGAACAGCGCTTAGATATCTTAAATACACCAAAAGGCGAGATGGTTATTCCGTGCGTTATTCATGACCGTGAATCTGATAGTGATCGCGACCCAATCGTAGTCGAGATGACGTGGGCTTGGATACCTAAATCTGAATTAGAAGCACGCCGTCTAGGTAAAGTTAGCGAAAGTTCAGTAGAGTCTGATACTGTTACTGAGGCTAATAGCAAAGCAGAAGAAGCAACTGGAAAAGACAGTCAATCAGCGGCTAATGATGATGAGACTGCTGCAAGCAAATAATTAAGAATACGTATAGAAAATACGTAAAAAAAGCGCGCTATCTATGTACAAGCATTTCTATCGCGTACTTCGTATAGTAGTTATTTATAAATTTATAATAAGGAGACAATGATGTCCAAAACGACTGCCAAAATAGTGCCTACTTTTTTATCTCAAGCACTCCTCGTTGGCGCTTGTGCATTAGGATTTACTGTTAGCGCGACTGCGGCGCCAGCAACTATCATCAAGTCTAGCCCTGTATTCTTGGGTGACGGCGGCAATTATCCTTTCTCAGAAGCCGTACGTGTCGGCGATACGTTATACATGTCTGGTCAGATTGGTTTTAAAGATGGCAAACTGGTCAAAGGTGGTGTCAAAGCCGAAGCCAAACAGGCACTGGCTAATATCAATACCACCTTATTAAAATACGGTTATCAAAAATCAGATATCGTCAAATGTATGGTGATGCTCACCGACATGGACGATTTTGATGACTTTAATAAAGTCTATAAAGCTGAATTGGCAAAGCCCTACCCAGTGCGCTCAGCGTTTGGTGTCGCAGAACTAGCGGCAGGTGCGAGCGTTGAAGTTGAATGTATCGCTGCAAAATAACAATCTCTCTAACAATCTTACTTTAAAACTTTTATTTAAACGATTAAAGCGTCCTCCAATAGGGCGCTTTCTTTAGTGACTCGTAGCACTTCTTCTAACGTTGTACGTCCCGCTATTACCTTGCGTAGACCGTCAGCACGAATCGATGGTGTTTTCTGGCGTGCATACTCTTCTAGCTCGTACTCAGCTGTATTACTATGAATCATACGACGCAAGGTATCATCAACGGGCACCACTTCATATATTGCCGTCCGCCCTTTGAACCCTGACTGATTACACTTATCGCAACCGACTGGTCTGGGTAGGTTGATGGATTGATTTACCAGATTTTCAGCATTTCTTTCATCACTATTTTCCGCACTACTTTCATTACTACTTTCAGCACCATTCTCTAAAAATGGACCAATGCCAATTTCAGTAAACAATTTGGCTTGTTCAGGATCAGCCTTCTGCCAACTATGACAGTGTGTGCACAAAGTACGTACTAACCGCTGCGCGACTACGCCAATCAATGACGATGATAATAAAAATGGCTCAACGCCCATGTCTTGCAAGCGCGTAACCGCACCAATAGCAGTATTGGTATGCAGGGTTGATAATACCAAATGTCCCGTTAAGGACGCTTGCACAGCGATTTCCGCCGTCTCTAAATCACGAATTTCACCAACCATGACCACGTCTGGATCTTGACGTAACATCGCCCGTAAACTTTTGGCAAAGGTCATATCGACTTTATTATTGACCTGCGTCTGCCCAATACCATCAAGCTGAAACTCAATCGGATCTTCAGCAGTCAAGATATTACGGGTTTGATCGTTTAAATCAGTCAATGCCGAATAAAGCGTCGTGGTCTTACCCGAGCCTGTCGGTCCTGTCACCAAAATAATGCCATGCGGGCGATGAATCAAGCGTTTTAGCTCGCTATAATCATTATCAGATAGCCCTAAATAAGTCATATTTAAGCGACCCGCTTGCTTATCCAGTAAGCGCATTACCACACGCTCACCAAAGCTTGATGGTAATGTCGATACCCGCACATCAACCTCACGTCCTGCTAGTCGTAAACTAATGCGACCGTCTTGCGGTACCCGCTTTTCAGCGATATCCAATTTAGCCATGACCTTGATACGCGATACTAATAACGGTGCTAGTTGACGTTTTGGCGTGATAATTTCTTTGAGCTCACCATCGACGCGAAAGCGTACGACCAAACGCTTCTCAAAGGTTTCAATATGAATATCTGAGGCGTTTAGACGGATTGCTTCGGACAATAAGGCATTAATCAGACGAATAATGGGCGCATCGTCTTGTTGATCCATTAAATCTTCAGTTTCAGGGACACTATCTGCCAAGCTATCAAGGTCAGGATGGTCTTCGAGACCAGCGGCGATATGCTGTGATTCGCCTGTGTTGCCCGCATAAGCGGCATTCATACGTTTTTCAAAATCATCCGAGCTGACACTTTCATAAGTTGGCACGCCGCGTATGCCCTGCTGCTGTAAAAACCGCACCGCTTCATTAATTGCTGGCAATGGTGTGGCTTTGGTCAGCACCAACGTCGGTGGTAGCTCAGGGTCAATAGCAAGAATCACCAAGATCTGATGGCGTTTTGCAAAACTGTACGGCAGTTGCATCATAAAGACGACCTAGTGAATGACAAATTTAAAAAAACGTAGCAAAGCATTAACATCATAAAAGATAAAAAATGTCGATTGCTTAAATCGTTAAACTGAGTAAAGATTGTCAGTAAGCGTGTATGAGTTTGTTATAATAACATTTTGTTTTACACAAGTAGCAAGGCTTTCATCTGATTTGTTATTTTGCTGATTAAACGCTGTTATCATAGGCTTCTATCAGAAACTACTTCCTGAATTTGACCATTTATATTACTGATACCAGTGATGATTTGTCATCTTTGCTCGCCCGCTATTAGGATTATCGTTATGTCACAAGCTGCAACTTCTACTACCAATACGATGCCACTTTCGCAAGATACATTTACTGTGGGCAGTCGTACTTTTTCTTCTCGATTGCTGGTTGGTACGGGTAAGTATAAAGATATGACTGAGACTGGAGCCGCCATCAGCGCTTCAGCAGCAGAAATCGTAACGGTCGCTATCCGTCGCACCAATATTGGTCAGAATAGGGATGAGCCCAATCTACTTGATGTTATTTCACCTGATAAATACACTATTTTACCTAATACAGCAGGCTGTTTTGACGCAGAAACAGCGATTCGTACTTGCAAGCTTGCTCGTGAGCTATTATGTGGGCATAATCTGGTTAAGCTTGAAGTATTAGGTGACGAAAAAACCTTGTACCCAAATGTGATGGAAACCTTGAAAGCAGCAAAAGTATTGATTGAAGATGGTTTTGAAGTCATGGTCTATACCTCAGACGACCCTATCGTCGCCCAAGAGCTTGAAAGCATGGGCTGCGTGGCAATTATGCCATTGGGTAGCTTGATTGGCTCTGGTCTTGGTCTGCTCAATCGCCACACGCTCAGTCTGATTATTGAAAATGCTAACGTACCAGTATTGGTTGATGCCGGTGTCGGTACGGCCTCTGATGCAGCGATTGCTATGGAACTTGGCTGTGATGGCGTGTTGATGAATTCAGCCATTGCCAATGCGCAAAATCCAGTGCTGATGGCACAAGCGATGAAGCATGCTGTTTGGGCAGGACGTCAGGCCTTCTTAGCCGGTCGTATGCCGATGCGCAAAATGGCCATTGCCAGCTCACCACAGACAGGATACTTTTTTCAATAGTTTTCTAGCTTATAGCGCTTATTAAGAAGAATACAGTACTGCTGGGTTGGGGTTTTCGCAGCTTCTATCCGAAGCTTTTATTCGCAGCCTTTATTAAAAGCCTTTGTCTGGCGAAGTGCACAGCAAGCGAGAAAAATCTATACCAGCAAAATACTGTGAAAATCGTACGTACTTTATTTTGAAATTACGATATATTTAATAAACAACCAACTATAAAATAATAAGATTTAGATAGCGAAACTGTAGTTCTTGTTTGCTTTGACATACTGTTTTCATATTTGTTAGCTCTTATTTAACCTATCGTCATAAAAGGATTTATTATGCGACTTCTCACAGCAGTCGACCAGTTGTTCTTACTTCTTGAGTCGCGCAAACAACCCATGCATGTTGGAGGTCTATTTCTATTTGAATTACCAGAAAATGCTGGTAGCAATTTTGTTTGTCAGCTGGTAAAACAGATGCAAGAATCTGATGTACCGCCCACCTTTCCTTTTAACCAAGTGCTTGAGCATCTGATATTTTGGAAAAAAGACAAACATTTTGATGTAGAACATCACCTGCATCATATCGCTCTCCCCAAGCCTGCGCGCGTACGTGAACTGCTGATGTATGTCTCAAGAGAGCATGGTCGTCTGCTAGACCGCGCGATGCCTTTGTGGGAATGTCATGTTATTGAAGGTATTCAACCAGAAAGCGAAGGCAGCCCTGAACGCTTTGCGTTATATTTTAAGATTCATCATTCTTTGGTTGATGGCATTGCTGCCATGCGTCTGGTCAAAAAATCCTTATCACAATCGCCCACCGAGCCAGTCACGTTGCCAATTTGGTCTTTAATGGCACGCCATCGCAATCAAATCGATGCTATTTTACCCAAAGAACGCTCTGCGTTACGGACCCTCAAAGAGCAAGTGTCTACGATCAAACCTGTATTTACAGAGCTGCTGGATAATCTAAAAAATTATGCCGATGACAGTTATGTTAGTACCTTTGCCGCGCCAATGAGTGTACTCAATAAACGCATCTCAGCATCACGGCGCATCGCCGCGCAATCTTATGATATCCAGCGCTTCAATGATATTGCCGAGCGACTAAATATTAGTAAAAATGATGTGGTTCTCGCCGTATGCTCTGGCGCGATTCGTCGTTACTTACTCTCTATCGATGCTTTACCTAGCAAACCACTTATCGCCTTTGTACCGATGTCTTTACGTACAGATAATAGTGTGGCGGGCAATCAGCTGTCATTTGTACTGACCAATTTAGGCACGCACCTAGACAACCCATTAAGTAGAATTGAGCTCATTCATCGCAGTATGAACAATGGCAAGCGCCGCTTTCGGCGGATGAATCAAGCGCAAGTCATCAACTACAGTGTGGTTTCTTATGCTTGGGAGGGGATTAATTTGGCGACCGGTCTATTCCCTAAAAAACAAGCCTTTAACCTGATCATCTCCAATGTCCCTGGCTCTGAAAAGCCGCTGTATTGGAATGGCGCGCGTCTGCAATCTTTATACCCCGCCTCTATCGTATTCAACGGTCAAGCAATGAATATCACGCTTGCCAGCTATTTGGATAAGATTGAATTTGGTATTACCGCTTGTAGTAAAGCCTTACCTCATGTGCAAGATATGCTGATCTTGATAGAAGAAGAATTGCAGCTATTGGAAAGTGTCAGTAAAGAGCTTGAGTTTAAGGGTATAACGGTTGAAGATAAAAGTGGCCATAAAAGTAAGGTTAAAATAAAAAAGCTGGCTCCATACCGGAACCAGCTTTTTCTACTGTATTTTAAAACATCTGAACGTGAGCGACTATACGGCGTCGCCCCACGCTGGTACAACCACTTGCATCAAAGGTTTTAATAATTTGATATTACAAGCAAAGATAGAGCCTGATGTCATCGAGTTATGCGCGCCTGTATGATCAACCACCACACCGCGTGCCTCGGTGACGATAAGCTCACCAGCAGCAATATCCCAAGGCTTGATCGACATCTCAAAATAGCCATCAAAACGACCAGCGGCTACATAGCACAAATCAAGCGCGGCTGAACCTAAACGGCGAATCTGACCACCGGCTTCACAGACTTTTTGTAAGCTTTCGAAATGCTCTTTTGCATAAGAGATAACTTCACCATTACGCTTACGCTCAAGAGGATGACCGGTGGTGAATAAACCACCTTCAAGCGTTTTGCGTTCGCTGACGTTGATACGGCGCTGGTTTAAACGCGCGCCCTTACCACGGCTGGCAGAGAACATCTCATCACGTACTGGATCATAGATAACGCCATGTTCAGTTACGCCTTTATACTGCACTGCGATAGAAACACAAAACTGTGGCACGCCATGAACGAAGTTTTTGGTACCATCTAGCGGATCAATAATCCAGCACCAGTCAGCATCTTCACCGCGGCCTTCTTGCATACCAAACTCTTCACCCAAATACGAGTGGTTTGGATAGCTCGTTTTTAATGTCTCAATCGTCAGCTCTTCACTAAAACGATCAATACGGGTAACCAGTCCATCAAGTCCTTTTGACTCGATATCTAGCTCGATTTTGTGACGATTTTGATGCGCGTATAAAATCTCTTTACCGACTTTTTCAGCAGTACGCGCTGCGATGACGACCATGGGTTCCATAAATAACCTACTTGTTTGATGAATGAATATTGCTTAATATGTACTAATTAGTAGACAACACTTCTAAAATACATACTACGTATTAGATAAATACTGCTTATAAAATCAACGAAAAATAAAGCCAGCCTGCATTTTTGGCCTACAAAACCTGTATTCAAAATATGTCATTGCTACTTAGAAACACAGCCGCTTAGCAAACCATCATTTATGGTTGCTATCAGTCGCACCGCTCAAGTTGTCAAATAATTTACACCTACGGCAAGCAGGCGATGTTTTGGCATAAAAATGCATACTTTATTTTTTACTACGCTATTTTATCAATTTTTTACGAGCTATAGTTGTTTAAGTGACTTATTATTTTTATAACTTAGGGTTAATTGGCTTAAGTTATTTCTTTAAAATAAAAACTGTATCAATTATTTATGGCAACAGTTTATGAAGCTGCTGGACTACGCCCTCGACATCTAAACCGCAATCCGCCATTTGTTGCGCTTGAGAACCATGTGCAACAAAGCGATCAGGGATACCGATATTATAGATGGCTGGACGATTGACTTTAAAGGCAATAGATTCGTTCAGTAAATACTCATTTACTGCACTGCCAGCACCACCCATAATCATGTGCTCTTCTAAAGTCACTATATGAGTAATACCTTGTGCCAATAGCTTTTCTAAAAGCTGAGTATCCAAAGGCTTGACCCAGCGCATATTCACGACATGCACCTGACAACTTGACGCCAATGAGGGGCTAGAAGTGATAACCTCTGCTGCTTGCTCAGCCGTTGCCACCATAGTACCGAACGCCAATAAAGCCAATTTATTTGGCGCATCATCTTTACCAAGGACCGACTCTATAACTGCCTCACCGATATTATAAATTTGAGCGGGTTGGCTAATTACTGCTCCAGTGCCCACACCGCGTGGATAGCGCACTGCTGTACATCCTTGATATTCATAACAAGTATTTAGCAAATGATAGCATTCGTTTTCATCTTTTGGCGCCGCAATCAGCATATTAGGGACGCAGCGTAAAAAGGCAAAATCGAAGACGCCAGCATGAGTTGCGCCATCTTCACCGACTAAACCTGCGCGATCAATCGCAAACATCACATCGAGGTTTTGTAAAGCGATATCGTGAATAAGCTGGTCATAACCGCGCTGCAAGAAAGTCGAATAAATCGCGACGATTGGTTTGACGCCTTGGGTTGCCATCCCGCCAGCCAGCGTTACTGCGTGTTGCTCAGCAATAGCCACATCGAAAAAACGCTGCGGGAATTGACGAGCAAACTCAAGCATGCCCGACCCTTCTTCCATAGCTGGCGTAATGGCGAGTAGCTTATCGTCATCTGCCGCTTTATCACATAAGAACTGTCCAAACACCTGCGAGTATTTTAAAAGAGGTGTACTTGGTATTACACTTTCTTCTACCGCTTTAGTATCATCCTCACTAGGCAATCTGCTGATGGCATGATAGCCTACTGGGTCTAATTCAGCTGGCGCAAAGCCTTTACCTTTCGTGGTATAAATATGCACTAAAACCGGACCCTTTACTTGCTTTGCAATCGATAATACGCGCAGCAGCTCAGGAATATTATGGCCATCAAAAGGACCAAAGTAAGCAAAGCCAATGGCTTTAAATAGATTATCTTCTAGTTGCGGTACATCGCGCAGCTCGTTATGACGCTTACGTCGGTCAAAGGCTTGCATGTCAGGGCGCTGACATAATATCGGCTCGCCTGTATCAGAGATATCAACCTGATATCCTGACTCCCACAACACCGCTAAATGACGTGAAAACCCACCAATAGAACACGATATCGACATATCATTGTCGTTTAAAATCACTATCAAATCAGCATCTTGTTGCACGGCATCATTCATGGCTTCAAAAGCCATGCCGCCGGTCATTGCCCCATCACCAATAATACAAGCAACCGTTTGCGCACGGCCTTGATAGCGTAGCGCTAGGCTCATGCCTAGACCTGCTGAGATAGAAGTCGATGAATGCCCAACTCCAAAAGTATCGTAAACAGATTCTGCACGTTCAGGAAAAGCGGTCAAACCTGATTTAGAACGTATAGTTCCTAGCTGATCACGGCGACCGGTCAGTACTTTATGAGCATAAGCTTGATGACCCACATCCCAAACAATCTGATCTTGCGGGGTATCCAATAAATAATGCAGCGCTACAGTCAACTCAATCACACCTAAGTTGGCCCCGAAATGACCACCGCTTTGACCTGCTGAATACAATAGAAAAAGCCGTAACTCATCTACTAAGGTAATCAGCTGAGCTGTGCTAAAACCTTTAAGATCAGCGGGTGAATCCACAGTATCGAGCAGTGGCGTATGAGGACGCTCACGTGGAATCACTGCATAAGTCTGTTGCAGGTTTGATAGCGGTACAGCGGAATCAATGGCTGACGCAGATAATGACTGAGGCTGTGGGGAATGAGGTGACTGCTGCATAAAACTTACGATACCTACCAATCTGCTGACAAGATGCGATCTTGGAATATAACTATAGTTATACCTGTGGTTATAACCATGACTATATTCTAAGTGGCGTTAATAATAGCAATGGCATCATTAATCTCACTAATGTCATTGATGTCATCGGCTATATAATTATTGATACCGCTTTTATCGCTGCGGATAACGAAAAATACACTATTTAATATAAAGTAATAGTGCTAACGCTGTCGTGCTAAGAGCTGTTTTAAGGGCTATTATGCCTTATTATTTTGCAGCCATATCGGACGTTAGTGACGACATAGTAATGTAAGGGCTAAGACTTGTCACTGTATCCGTCAAAATAGTATGGCATAATAGCATTTATTTTTAATTGTCGCTTTAATCATCGTGCGTCGTCTGTGAACTTTGTGTGTTTTTATTATAAACACCCTCAGCAACACCATCAGCATGCTGTTTCTATAAAAACCTCATACTAAAATACCGCCACGATTATCGGCTTATGCAGGACATTAATGTCATATCAATTTATCACTAGCGCCAAACTGCCTACTCGTCACGGCGAGTTTGATATTCATATCTTTGAAAACGATGACGGTCAAGAGCATGTAATGCTCACCGTTGGTTTGTCTGTGGTCAATGAAACGAGTATTATTGAGACTTCGCAGCCGCATGATGCTGTATTAAATCAAAAAGATGCGACCTTATCAGAGCGACCTGTCCCACTGATACGTATTCATTCTGAGTGTTTGACCGGTGATGCTTTTAGCTCTTTAAAATGTGATTGTGGTCCACAGCTAAATACGGCGATGGATGCGATACAAAAAACGGGCTGTGGCGCTATTTTATATCTGCGTCAAGAAGGGCGCGGTATTGGTCTGACCAATAAGATTCGCGCTTATGCCCTGCAAGATCAGGGGCACGATACCTTAGATGCCAACCTCATGTTAGGCTTACCGGCTGACGCGCGCATTTATGACATGTGCGGACCAATGCTTGCTCATGTCGGCATCGATACCGTGCGCCTTATCACCAATAATCCTGATAAAGTTACTTACTTAACTGAGCATGGAATAGATGTCGTTGAGAGAGTGCCGATAGTCGTTGGGGTTAACGATATGAATGCTGAATATCTGGCGACCAAGCGCGATCGCATGGGACATCTGTTTGATAAAGAATTCAATACCGCCTTACACCTCAATAAATAGTAAATAATTAGATACTTTATGAATACTGCAAATATAGATAATATAAATACCTCAGTAACAGCTTCAGCAGTGACGCCGAGCAATAACGACATCATGCGCGTGCGTGAGTTTCTGGTAGATTTGCAAGCGCGTATTTGTCAAGCGTTAGAGGCACAAGAGCGTGACGGCAGTACTGATAACAATAAACCAGCCATCTTTGTTCCCGACGATTGGGAACGTCCTGAAGGCGGCGGTGGTCGCTCGTGTGTATTAGCAGATGGTCAGGTAATTGAAAAAGCTGGTGTCATGTTTAGCCATATCCATGTCAGTAACTTGCCCGCTTCAGCAACTGCCCGCCATCCTGATATTGCAGGTCGTAAAGCGCAAGCGATGGGCGTATCGCTGGTCGTCCACCCAAGAAATCCCAATGTTCCTACTAGCCATGCTAATGTGCGTTTGTTTATTGCCGAAGCAGAAGGCGAAGATCCAATTTGGTGGTTTGGCGGTGGTTTTGATTTAACCCCATTTTATCCAATACTTGCTGACTGCGTTCATTGGCATCAAGTTTGTCATGATCTCTGCGCACCTTTCGGTGATAACGTCTATCCTGACTTCAAGCAATGGTGTGATGAGTATTTTCATCTACGTCATCGCGATGAGCAGCGCGGTATTGGCGGCTTGTTTTATGATGATGTCAACGTTGAGAGTCGTGGCTGGGATTTTGAAACCTGTTTTAAATTCATGCAAGCCGTCGGTAATGGCTATCTTGAAGGTATCCTGCCAATTTTTGAGCAGCGTAAAAATGCGCCTTATACCGAAGCACAACGTGAATTTCAGCTATATCGCCGTGGGCGCTATGTCGAATATAATCTCGTTTATGACCGCGGTACATTGTTTGGCTTACAAAGCAACGGACGTATCGAATCCATCTTAGTCAGTATGCCACCACTTGCCAGCTGGCATTATCGCTTTGAACCTGTCGAAGGATCGCCTGAGTTTGAGTTGATTGACTTTTATCTAAAACCGCGCGATTGGTTGACTTTATAGTCAAAATTGGCATAATAACTGACAGATATTTATCATTTCTAATATAAAAGCTTTTATGGTTTAAAGCATTTTAACGCTATAAAATTGTCATTATTGCTGTTATGAAGGTCAGCTAGCCATGCTGACCTTTATTATTTTAAGTAAATTACTATTTAAAATAAGCATCAAATAGTTAAAAAATAGGGTGGTGTTCTAAAAAGTATGCTGGCGATAAAAGTCAATAAGAAATCTATGCTAAGTTCTCTGATTCTATAGGGCTTTCAAGGCTTCAAAAATTGTTCAAATTTTAATCAGCATACTTTTTGACACACCACCAAAAATAGTAATTTATAACTTAACGAAGATAATTGATTAGAAATAGTTTATAAATTAATTTAATCTACTTTACAAAAACTCACGCTATCAACCTATGTTACTTAAGCCTGTTGCTGTTTAATATAGGATGATCGGTATTTTAAGAGCCGTACGAAACTGTCATTTAGAATGTTGATAAATTAAAAATATTAAATGCAATTTATTTTAATAATAGCAATTCAATCAGGTGACGAGCATACGTATGCTACGCCGCCTTTTTATTAGCCAAGTTTACAGGAGTAACTTACATGGCACAGGTTCAAATGAGCAAATCATTGAAATCAATCTTCGGTATCACATTGATGGCAGCCGCTCTAGGTCTAACGGCTTGTAGCAGTCCCGCTAACCCTGACGTCAAAGCACGTCAAGACATCATGAAAAACTTCGGTGATTCCATGAAAGTTATGGGTGGCATGGCTAAAGCACCTGATACTTTTGATGCCGAAGTTTTTAAAGAGCAAGCGGCATTTTTGGCTAAAGAAGCGGCTAATCCTTGGAGCCATTTTGAAGATGCCGAAGCGGTTGGTAATGCCAAAGAAGCGGTCTGGTCAAATGCTGATGGTTTCCGCGCTGAAGCAGAGAACTTTCAAAAAGTCACTGCTGAGTTAGATGCTGCCGCACAAACAGCGACCAGCATTGATGATGTGATGCCAGCTTTTAAACCTGTTGGTGACAGCTGTAAATCTTGCCATACGGATTTTCAAGTCGAAAAAGACTAAGCAATATTTATCTAAACATATAAAAAAGCCACCTTATCAAAAGATAAGGTGGCTTTTTTATATGTTTAATTTATGAAGCCGTTAACTCATGAATCAATTAAGCCATCAAGTCTGCTTGTACGATTTCAATCCAGTAGCCGTCGATGTCTTTGATAAAAGCAATATTTTTCATACTACCCTCTTCTGGACGTTTTTTGAATTCGACGTTATTTTTATCAAACCAAGCTACTGCCTCATCAAGATTAGGTACGCTAAAGCAGATATGACCAAAGCCTTGTGGCTCTTGGTTGCCATCATGATAGCTAAAGTCCGCTTGTGTCTCAGTGCCATAATTATGCGTTAATTCTAAAATACCACGCTGTCTAAACGCAAAAATCTCTAAATCATCACCTGCTGGCAAATTTTCACGCTCGCTCTCAGTAAGCTTGGCTAAAAAGTACAAATCAAAACCCATCGCAGGGAATTTTTTTAGCGCCAGCAAGGTCATTCCTAAAACACCCGTATAAAACGCCAGTGATTTAGCAGGGTCTTTTACGCGCAACATAGTGTGATTAAAAGTATAGCCTGTCGTCTGAGCTGAGATAGGTTGCACACCCTCAGCTTTTACGCTGCTCTCAGGTTGGGCTAATGATGATTGGTCATTATTAAAATTAGCAGAATTAGTCATAGTTATTCCAATATTTAAGCTGTTCTCATATTTAACAGTTGCTACGGTCTTGCTTTTGACGCGCATCAATTAATTATAATAAATACATAATTATTCACATTTACTAGGCATCTAAAAACCGCACCTTTCCTGTCTCTAAATTATACTCTGCACCAACGACAAGCAGCTGACCGCTGCTAGTCAAGTCTTCTAAGGCACGCGAGCCATGTTTTAATTGGCTGACCGACATGCGCACATTGGCTCGTATAGAGCGATCAACCAGCTCATCAGCATCCACATCCTGCCCGTTAGCGGTCGCAAGCTCATGCAAGTTATAAACGCTTGGGCGAATACGATCAACGATTGATTGTAAGTTAGGAGAATAGTTTTGCTCAGGATTAATCAGCGCTTCTACGCAAGCGGTGACAGCGCCACAATGTGAATGCCCAAGCACCACGACCAGCTTAGTACCGAACTTTTCGGCGGCAAACTCAACCGAACCAATTTGTGAAGGAGCAACCACGTTGCCCGCCACTCGTATCACAAACAAGTCGCCCAATCCCTGATCAAACACAATCTCAACCGGTACTCGTGCGTCTGAACAACCCAAAATAATCGCTAAAGGGTCTTGATCCCTAATCAATTCTGGGCGCTTTTGCATGCATGGATCGGTATTGGTCAAACTATCTATGTAGCGTACATTGCCTTCTTTGAGAAGCGCCAATGCTTCTTGACCTGTTTTTGGGCGTGTATCGTTAGGCATAAGAAATCCTTGATTATTATTTAGTTAAAAATATAAATGACTCTACAATCATCCTTCCAATAGAGTCTAATTTGTTCTATATCACTGAGCTTTCTAAGTCGATTTAGCCGAGGGTTCAACTAAGTTTTTTACGAGTGCAAATAACATTTTATTTAGCATACACAAAATTATTGTATAGGAATAAAAGCACTAAAATGGTAAAAAATTTTATTTTAATGCCAATATTTCCAATGTTAATGATTGCATTGTGGCGATAATAAACAAACGTGCTTAGTATTGTAAAATCAGCATAGAAAAACGACTTATAAAGATATACATATATTAAGAAAAATGTATGCATAAGCGCAGTAAAAAGTAAAAAAAGCGTTGCACGCGAAATTGTACTAGGATGGCGATATAAACCAATCAACTAATAACGAACTTGCACTGACTTATATTAAAGGTTTGTTATAATACCTAACGACCAGACCTCGTCTAAACTCATCGCTTATACCATACCGAATCATGTTGCTTAGCGTATCTAATGCTCATATTAATAATGGCCTTTTGGTATTTTAGGAACCAATCTTATGACCGAATCAAATCTACCCACGCCTAACATTCCTGCATCAACTCATGCAGATAAGGTGTTGCTGCAACTGACTGGTCTAAAAAAAACCTATGATCAAACTGACGTTCTAAAAGATATCAATCTTGATATTAAGCACGGTGAATTTATCACCTTACTTGGTCCATCAGGCTGCGGTAAAACCACCTTGCTGCGATTGATTGCCGGTTTTGAGCAGCCAAATGCAGGGGCGATCTACCTAGACGGTATACAGATGGCAGGGCTACCAGCGGATAAGCGTCCGGTCAATACCGTATTTCAGCAATATGCTTTATTCCCGCATATGACGGTGGCGCAAAATGTGGCTTACGGTCTTAAGCTTAAAAAAGTCCCTAAAGATGAGATTCAAACGCGGGTACGTGAGATGCTAGCGATGGTGCAGCTAGAACATTTAGCCAATCGTAGACCACAGGATTTGTCCGGTGGTCAGCAGCAGCGTGTTGCGATTGCACGGGCAGTGATCAATCGTCCTAAATTACTATTGCTCGATGAGCCTTTATCGGCGCTCGATCATAAGCTGCGTTTGCAGATGCAATCGGAGCTTAAACGCTTACAACGCGAGTTGGGTATTACATTTGTCTTTGTCACTCACGATCAAGAAGAAGCCCTTTCAATGTCAGACCGTATTGCGGTGATGAAAGACGGCAAGTTTCAACAAATCGGCACCCCGATTGAGATTTATGAAACCCCTGCCAATTTATTTACGGCCAAATTTATCGGTGAGACCAATTTATTTAAGGCCGAGGTCAAAGGTGTGTATCCTGAGCAGCCCGATCGTGACGGTCACGTGACCAATGGACGTATCGAAGTCGAGGTCTGCGAGGCACAAGCGCAAGATGGTCCAACCCCTGTACGCAATTTGCGTCGACCAGATTTTGCCAATGATGTGCAAGTCGGCGATATAGTGAATTTATTGCTACGTCCTGAAGATTTACGGATTTATGATCCGAATGATAAAGAGCACAGCGGATTGTTAGGCCATGTGATAGAAAGCAACTATAAAGGCAGCACTTTAGACTCAATTATTGAGCTAGATAACGGTCATATCATTAAAGCGTCTGAATTCTTTGATGAGGACGATCCAAGCTTCGACTATAAGCTCAATGAGGGCGTAAAAGTGTCATGGGTTGATGGCTGGGAATGGGTTTTGCCAGAAGACAATACACTTGATAATGAGGTGAAGCATCAATCTGCCAATTTAGCTGGCCATTTATCTGGCGATGTATCTGGTAAAAAGGACGTCAGCTAATGGCACGTACTGGCGTCAGCAATAAAAGTCCTTTTCGTACCGCAACGCTGTGGCTGATTTGGGGTTGGTTACTCATTTTCGCGCTATTACCAAATATACTGGTGATTGCCGTCAGCTTTTTAACACGCGACAGCACCGCTTTTATTAGCCTCCCTGTCAGCATCGACAGCTACGTACGCATGATTGATCCGCTCTACTTTGACGTTTTTGTACATTCATTATGGATGGCAGGAATCACCACGATCATTTGCTTATTATTCGGCTACCCCTTTGCTTGGTTTGTCTCTCGAGTGAGTAAACGTTGGCAGCCCTTATTGATGATGATGCTCATATTGCCATTTTGGACCAACTCTTTGGTACGAACTTACGCGCTTAAATTATTATTTGCTAATAATGGTTTGATCAATAAATTCTTACTCGCGTTAGGCATTATTGATACCCCGATTGATATTTTATACACTCAAGGGGCAGTAATTGCCGGTTTAACCTATTTACTCTTTCCGTTTATGGTACTGCCGTTGTATGCCGTCTTTAGCGACTTACGCGATGATATGTTGCTTGCCTCACAGGATTTGGGTGCCTCAAAAAAACAAACGTTTTGGCATGTAGTGCTGCCATTGACCACGCCTGGGATTATTTCAGGGGTGCTGTTAGTTTTATTACCAGCAATGGGTATGTTTTATGTGGCAGATATTTTAGGCGGTTCACGCAACTTATTGGTTGGTAATATTATCAAAAACCAGTTTTTAGATGCACGTGATTGGCCGTTTGGTGCCGCAGCCAGTGTTTTATTGACACTGGCGATGGCAGTATTACTACTTGCCTACCGCGCCAGTAGCCGCCGTATCGGTAAAACTGACTTTAATGAGGTGGCCTAATGTCTGATAGTTCACTGAATAGTTCACTGAATAGTTCACCAAATAATAAACTGTCAAAAAACAAAACTCCCATAAAGTTTGGCAATATTGCTGCCAAAGGCTACCTTGGTCTGATTTACACCATGCTATATCTGCCCATTCTTGTTTTGGTGGTCATGTCGTTTAATAAATCCAAAATCGGTTATAACTGGGGCGGCTTTAGTTTAAAGTGGTATGAGTCATTACTTAACAATCAGGCGATGCTAGATGCCTTTTGGCATTCTATCGTCCTAGGTTTGGTTGCAGCCACGGTATCAACGATTATTGGTACACTGACCGCGCTTGCCTTACATCGCTATAACTTTCGCGGTAAAGGTCTGTTAAATGGCTTGTTATTTGTACTGATGATGTCGCCTGAGATTGTCTTGGCAATATCGCTACTGGCGCTATTTTTATTGATTGGGCTACAGCTTGGTTTTGTATCGCTGTTATTAGCACACATTACTTTTTGCCTACCATTTATGGTCATTACCGTCTTTGCAAGATTAAGCAGTTTGGATGAACGCCTGATGGAAGCGGCACGGGACTTGGGTGCTAGTGAATCAATGATGGTGCGTACGGTATTGATTCCTGTTATTTTCCCAGCAGTGATGGCAGGTTGGTTGCTCGCTTTCACCTTATCTCTAGATGATGTGGTAGTGTCTACCTTTGTCACTGGTCCTAGCTATGAGATTTTGCCGCTACGTATATATTCAATGGTGCGTGTCGGTCTAAAACCTGAGGTCAATGCGATTGGTACGATATTGCTAGTCGCTTCACTAATTTTGGTGGTAATCTCACAGTTATTGCTACGTCGACGTTAACCTTTACCTTTACCTTAAAAATATTCTTAACGTACAATTAGGCAAAACAATAATGAGCGTTTTTTAGTCATTTATCAAACTCAGTATTTCTTATTCCTTTAACTTCGGTGGTTAGATTATTTTATGTTAGAGCTTCGTCATCTTAATACGCTAACTGCGCTACGGGCACATGGTTCATTGGCCGCTGCTGCCGATGAGCTGCATGTCACTGCTTCTGCGGTCTCGCATCAGTTAAAAGAGCTAGAGAATTACTACGATATCAGCTTGGTTAATCGCCGAACGCGCCCACTGACCTTTACGCCAGCTGGCAAAACAGTATTGGCGCTTGCCGACAGTATTATGCCGCAAGTCACTCGTACCAAAGCCAACTTAAAGCGTTTAGCACACGGTCAAGCAGGCAGATTGCGTTTGGCTTCTGAATGTCACAGCTGCTTTGATTGGTTGATGCCGATTCTTAATCATTATCGCCGTGAATGGTCTGATGTTGAGCTGGATTTTGCTACTGGTTTTGAACCTGAGCCGCATCATTTATTGATGGAAGGTGATATAGACTTGCTGATTACGACCAGCAATTTGCCGATAGAAGGCATTAGCTATCAGCCCTTATTTGAGTATGAGAGCCGTTTAGTGCTGTCGCCTACTCATGATTTGGCGGAGCAGCATTTTATACGCCCAAATGATTTGATTGAGCAAACCTTGATTGCCTATCCAGTAGAAGCTAAGCGCCTCGATATTATTGCGAATTTTATGACCCCAGAGCAGGTTAGTTTTAAGAATATTAGAACCACTGAACTGACCGCTATGCTCATACAGTTAGTGGCCAGCGAACGCGGAGTGGCAGC
This sequence comes from Psychrobacter sp., assembly GCF_049295055.1. Lineage (GTDB taxonomy): Bacteria > Pseudomonadota > Gammaproteobacteria > Pseudomonadales > Moraxellaceae > Psychrobacter. Next base: position 18,690 of record NZ_JBAQQF010000057.1, read on the forward strand.
ACTACCCGATTGGGTGGTTGCCGAATACGAGAGAAAAGGTTGGGTGGTGTCACGCCCATTGGGTAACGGCGTTTATTGTCAGCTATATGCCGCAACGCGCACATCTAGTCAGGATACGGCTTATATGCAGGGGTTTGCCAGTTTGTTAGAAGGGATAGTAAAACCTCTGTAACTAAAAATTTTTACCATTAAGGCGTGTTAAGCAATTAACACGCCCTAACTATATACAATTTTATTTCTACAAAACCAGCTTAAGCAAATAAAAGCCAACAGCAGTTGCTAACAATGTCAGCCCAACATGTAGACCAATTAGAATCAAACCTGATAACAGGCGACCATCATTAATTAAAGCAAAAGTCTCAGCGCTAAAGGTGCTAAAAGTCGTTAGTCCACCTAAAAAGCCAGTCACTACAAACATCCTGACATTTGGGGACAAACTGCTACCCATACGTTCAAACCATACCAGCGCAACGCCTATCAGTAGCCCACCTAAGATGTTAGCACCTAGCGTGCCTAGAGGAATCCAGCTGTGCTGCGGATTAAAACGCCCAAGCCATGCCCGCAAGCATGCGCCAATTGCTGCTCCTAAACCGATAGCGAGCCATTGCATGATGTAATCCTTGTTCTCTTCATGAATACTATTCTAATAAGCAAAAAAACCATACCTCTTGCAATTATACCGCAGGCAATTCGGTCATTGGCCAACGTGGCACGCAAGTGACAGCCAAATCATCAGACTGCCCCGCTTGCAAGCGCTCATAACCAGCATAAGCAATCATCGCCCCATTATCAGTACATAAAGCTGGCGGCGCATAATGCACAGTCGCATTTATCTTCGCTAGCTCAGTCTCTAACGTCTCACGTAAATGACTGTTAGCACTGACACCGCCAGCAATCACCAGTCGGCTCATATTGACTTGTTTAAGCGCTTTGACGCATTTCTTCACTAAGGTATCAACCATCGCATGCTGAAAGCTTGCCGCTATATCAGCGCGGACTTGTGGGTCGCTATCAGAGCTATTTCCTGAACCCCCTGAGCCTCCTGAACCAGCAGTATCTTTAATCAAATTATGCACAGCCGTTTTCATACCGCTAAAAGAAAAGTCTAAACCACGATGCAACATCGGACGCGGTAAGCTATAAGCGTTCGGATTGCCCGTTTCAGCCAATTTAGCGATATTAGGGCCACCCGGATATTCTAAACCCAGCATCTTTGCCGCTTTATCAAAGCACTCGCCTGCTGCATCATCGATTGATTCGCCCAGTATTTCATATTGACCAATACCCTGCGCGGCAATCAACAACGTATGACCACCTGAAACCAGTAGCGACACAAACGGAAACGCGGGTGGATTTGCTCCCATCAATGGTGCCAATAAATGCCCTTCCATATGATGAACACCGATAGCCGGAATATCCAAACCATACGCCAAACTACGACCAAATAATGCACCCGTCATCAAGGCGCCGATAAGCCCAGGACCCTTAGTATAAGCGATGGCATCAATGTCATCTTTAGTAATGTCGCACTGCTCCAATAGCTCATGGAATAAAGGCACCAGCTTACGAATATGGTCGCGGCTTGCAAGCTCAGGTACCACGCCACCATAGAGTGCGTGTAGCTCTATTTGTGAATACAGTACTTGCCCGAGCAGACCTTTATTCTCGCTATTTATCTGCTCACTATCGAAAATCGCCAGACCGGTCTCATCGCAAGAAGTCTCTAAACCCAATACTTTCATGTATGTGCCTTTATTACGTTGCTTTACTCAATTACGGTAATTTTCTCAATTACTTTGATTTGCTCAACTCATTTTTTGCTTATGTTAGAGCTTAAAAACAATGATAGTTTAGCAGTCATAAAAAAACCGCCACTGCTCGCGTACAATGGCGGTTATTCTATCAAATTTCAACAATTAATATTAGCTACCTGTTATTAGCTAACAGCGGCTACCATATAATCAACGGCCGCATAAACTTCAGCTTCGCTCACTTCAGCGTTAGCTTGCGCTGGCATTTTGTTAAAGCCTTTCGCAGAATGCATACGTAGCGTTTCTATGTCTTTGACAAGGTGTGGCGCCCAATCTGTTTTATTGCCAAATTTCGGTGCTGCCAATAAACCATTTTCATGGCAGACCTTGCACTGTTTTTCATACAGTTTAGCACCAGTGTCAGCTGCTAATACTACAGGCTCAGCAGCAGCTTCGGTTTCAACTACCGGCACTTCAGCAGGCTCAGGCTCAACCATAGGCTCAGGAGTAACCACTTCAGGTTCTGCAACAGGTGTTTCAGGCTCTACTACCACAGTCTCAGTTTCAGTGACAGCAGCAGGCTCATCCGTCGCTTTATTATCACCGCCACTACACGCACTAAGTGCTAACAACGCACTAAGACTTAGGGTAGACAGCGCTAATTTAGCAGCTGATTTTTTCTTCATAGGCTGTTGTTTCATAGTCATAGTTATTCCCTCATCTATAAATTATTAATGATAAATAAATTACTAGTCACAAATATCAATCAGCCAGAAACCTCAATGCCGATTAATGGATTGCTATTAATTCGTCATTGGTTCAGCTTCAGTAGTAGCCGTATCAGCAGCTGGCATCTCTGCAGTATTAGCATCAGTATTAACATTGTCAGCGGCGCTAGCAACGCCTGACTCTGGGCTTGCAGTAGCATCGGTTGCTGAACCATCTGCAGCAACTGCGCCTCCTTCAGTGCTCATCGCAACATCTGCTGTGGCATCAGCAGCAGGCATTGGCGCTGTTTCTGGAAAATTCATATCTTCTGCTTTAGGCCCGTTTTTGCGAGCAAGCTCTGCTGCATCATCGACTCGATCTACTGCCAAAACTTCACCTGACTCTGCGCCAGCTTCTTCTTTTTCGCTGCTACAAGCACTCAGACTCAGACCCATCGTAAGCGCCAATGTTGTCCATAGTGCTGTATTTACCGCTGTTTTTTTCATGCCACTTTTCATTAGAACTTCCTCAGTATAATAGCGTTGTAGCTTCTTGCTGTCTTGTCAAACAGTATATTAAACTCATCATATCATAGACTTTATACAAGCCGTTATTACCAAACAGCTGTTTTATTCAAAATTTATTTATTATTCGTTAAAAGATTATTAAAAATATTAACACTTCTGCTTAGGAAGTTATCTATTTAAACGTAAACGGTTAAGTTACTTATAAATGGCTATTATTTGCTGATATTCAAAAATAGATACGCTAAAGTCTTTGACTTTACTGCTATTTTTTATTAAAATAAGCGCCCTTGTGCTATTGCGCAAGACTTTCCTAGTTTGAGCTGATGCCAGTAATCTTGAGATATTACGGCTAAACACTAATATACAGCCAAACTAATGCCCTTATATCTCATCCTAATCGAGGAGTCTTCATGCCTGCAGTTAAGGTTAAAGAAA
>NZ_JBAQQF010000058.1:0-37166 GCF_049295055.1 Psychrobacter sp.
AAGTGATACAGCGTGACTGGTATTTATTTTTTGCAGCCTCTGTCAGCGTAGACACAGCAAGCAATAAAAATTCATATCAGTTACGCGGCACTACAATACGTATCTTTTTTATTTAGTATCGATTATAGCGTTGTTTAGCTTAGCTGCTGCTATACAGCATTACATTGCAATATCAAACATTCCTCTATCTGGTTTTTCATTTTTACACATCTACATGATTTCTATCTGTTTTAGTACAGACTTTGTGCGCTCAAAAAACCATAATCTTAAGGTGTTATTTATTGATGTAGGATGTCTTTCGTTGATAAACAGTATTCACCATCAAACAATCTAAGACGTTAAAACATATAAGTAAAAACTATTAAGGGATGATCTCAATGGTCGATAAAATTTATGATTTAGGAGCGGGGTTTTGGAGTATACGGGGCTCATTTATTAAAAATAGTATAATCGATATCGGTGGGCAATCTGCACTCATAAAGCTCGCATCGGAACGATTTATATTTTTAGACAGCTATACGCTAACAGGTGAGGTTCGTCAGCAAGTAATGAGCTTGACTAATAACGGTCAGGATGTCGAAGCTGTGCTAAATGTCCATCCCTTTCATACCGTACACTGTGCGCAAATGGCAAAAGACTTTCCGCAAGCCACATTTTATGGCAGCCGCCGCCACCTTGAGCAAGTACCAGAAATTAATTGGGCAGAGGATTTGGTCGAGAGCGATGCCGTTGCGACACGCTATCCTGAGCTTGAATTTTCTCTTCCCAAAGGAATTTACTACATCGCGCCCGATGACGCTGTTCATGCAGGCTCGTTATTAGTTTATCATCCTGCCAGTCAAAGCATTTATGTTGATGACACTTTTGAGATTCCCCCGTCTAAACTATTAAATACGGTACAGCCTACTCTGGGCTTGCATCCAACTACTAAGCAGGCGCTGAAAGATGAGCCAAATGCAGGTCAGCAATATTGCGACTGGGCGACGGCACTGGCAAATAAGTGGCTTGATGTGCGATACTTTTGTGGTGCGCACTCTGGTGTGGTTGAGTTTGGCGAAGGTGAATTTGAGTCCGCGCTATTGTCTGTCATTGATGGCGCTCGTGCTGAGCTTAAAATTTCATAACTATTTAAACAATTGTTTAAAAGCACTTATTATATTGTTAAACAGCATTCGCGCTCTCCATTCTCCACTCTCAATCCACTTTTAAAAAAATAAGGAAAATAATAATGTCAGATAAAATTCATAATTTAGGTTCAGGGTTTTGGAATATACGCGGCTCATTTCGCATTGGCGGTGTCATAAATATTGGCACTCAATGCTCACTTGTAAAACTAGCCTCAGGACGTTTTGTTTTTTTGGACAGTTACGCTTTAACGGGTGAAGTGCGTGACGAGGTCATGGCATTAACCAATAACGGTCAAGATGTCGAAGCCGTGCTAAATGTCCATCCATTCCACACCGTATACTGTGCACAGATGGCGAAGGACTTTCCGCAAGCGATATTTTATGGCAGCAGCCGTCATCATAAAAAAATACCGGAAGTACAATGGGCGACTGACTTGGTCGAAAGTAACCCCGTAGCCAAACGCTATCCTGAGCTTAAATTTTCCCTGTCAGAAGGCGTTCATTACATCTCACCCAATGAGATGCTTCATGCAGGCTCACTATTGGCCTATCACCCTGCCAGTCAAAGCTTGCACGTTGACGATACTTTTATGAGTCCACCAATGAAATTGCTTGAGGCAGTACTGCCAGATCTCATGCTGCATCCCACAACCAAAAAAGCACTAAAAAATGAGCCAAATGCTGGCAAGCAATACTGCGACTGGGCCAGTAATTTGGCACATGAGTGGCGAGATGTGCGTAATTTTTGCGCGGCCCATTCATATATAGTTAAGTTTAAAGACGGTGAGTTTGAAAGAGCCTTATTAAAAGCCATCGATAAAGCACGACCAAAACTTGAAAGCGCTTAAGCTTAAAATAAAAACTATAAAAATGAATCATAGAAAAAGGCTACCAAAACGGTAGCCTTTTTCTATGTTTAACCAATATCGTTATTCACAACTTGCCTTACCCGTTCGATGATTAATAGCACCATTCGCCTTGAGCAATTGCTGCATCTCTACATGACCACGCGTACAAGCATAGGAGTATGCGCCTTGATTGTAAGAACCCAACTTCTTGTCTTTAGTCGTCGCCACCAAATTTGGATTGGCACCTTTCGACAGTAAGTATTTGACGGTTTCAATACGGTTGTTACTCGCAGCAACCATAATCAAGGTCTCACCATCACTCTCTCGCGTTTGATCATTTAAATTGACTGGCTCTTGAGCATTTAATAGTCCGTATACCTTTTTAACTACCTTGGTATTTTTACCTAGAGCGGCAGATTTTAGGACGTTATAGACATCACCTTTGTCAGTCGCTTGTAAGCTTGCACCTTGAGCAATGAGATAATCGACGATATCTTCATAACCAATAAATGCAGCCCAACCTAACGCTGTTTGATCAAGATTACCCGTATCTTTCACTTCTAAATCTTGGCCATTATTGACCATATACTTAACGGTTGCTAAGTCGCCATGCTTTACCGCATCAAACCATTTAGCATCTGCGCCGGTAGATGGTTTCTCGTAAAAATTACGATAAGAAAGCTTGTCCTTATTAGCAATATCAAAGTTCTCAGCATCACTAAAACGAAAGCCTGTCTGCAGCGTGGGCGCAACTTGGGTTGCTTGTACGACACTATCTTTAGTGGTATTGCTATCGGTATTTAAGCTTGAACACCCTGTTAATAACATGACCGCCATGACAGCTGACGCTCTCATTTTGCAAACGAATTTCATAACTTAATCCTAGAGATAATTTAAATAAGATACACGGGTATAGTAAGAAGTTGATAATAACTTAACAGTAATAAGCAGGCAAATTGAAAATATTAAACGAGAGGTTTAGTTTTGCTTCTATTATATTCTACCTAGTTTTACGTAGGGGCTTTTTAATACTAAGCATTTAAGCCTAACCACTTAAGCCAAATCCTCCACTCGTTAAGCTTGATAATCCTTAAAGTACTTGAACAGCAGTAATAAGAGGCATAAAAAAGTTATAAAAAAAGCCTGCTAATATAGCGAGCCTTTTTGATTACTATCCTACTCCAAGCTTAATATATTACTTTAAAACCTGAGCAACAGGATTTCTATAAAACAACAACTCAGCTAACTCCGACTCATTGCTAATAATATCTGCCAATGTATAACGCTCAAGTACGCTGATAAAAGCGGTCAACGCTTCAAAAAACACCTGTTTGAGCTGACAAACAGGGCTAATGACACAGCCTGATGTGGCATTATTTACTGCCTCATCAATCAGTATCAACGATAAATCTTTGTTAATAGCTTTCTCGTCGCTGCTGCCAACATTTACCACACTATTATTACTATCAGGTTTCGGACTAATCAGTAAATCCGTAGAAAAACATTCAACCAAATTAAAATCCGGCTCAATTTTTTTAATCAATACACCCAAATTAATATCTTTGGGTGCACAGGCCAGCCGAATCCCGCCATTTTTACCGCGGACACTATCAATGTAGCCAAGTTGCCCCAGCTGATGAATAATTTTAGTTAGATGACTTCGAGAGATATTATAGCTGGTCGCAATATCACTAATATTAGCCAGTAGATGCGGCTCCGGCTTAATCGCTAAATATATTAATGAGCGCAGCGCATAATCGCTATAGTTGGTCAGTCGCATTTTTAAGCGCTCCTATTTTTGATATGGATGTTAAGTAGTTTTAAGTGGTGGTGTTTTCTAAGCAGCCTTACTGTCTAAATATTTTTTTCGATTAGCTTTATTTTTCTACTCTAGTCAGTCCTAAATAAAAAAAATACAAATATTATAACGTGCTACTGGTATCAATTTTTCTTGCTTGCTGTGCTTACGCAGACAGAGTCCGCGAATAATTAATCCCAGTAGCCCTGTATTCTTTTAAAAATGGATCCACTATAACTCTCATTTTCAAGCAAGGTTAGCTTTTACAATGTTAGTTATCTTTTTAGCGATTGCTTTTATTTTTTATCGTCTTATTAACCGAATAAACCGTCTGGTCTCTGACGTGCCAGCATCGGTAAATAACTAATACAGAATACGACGAAGCAGGCTATCCAAGCGCTTTGCGCTATCATTATCCATAACAGATAATGACTCATGTCAAATAAAGGTAAAAACACACGACTGACAAAGGCTAATACCATCAGACCAAACATGATATTGACGGTTTTAGGAGGTGTATGGATACTACGTCCAGTATGACCAAGCGAGACGCGCGCCATCATAGCAACAGTCATCATGCCCACACCAGCAATCGACAATCCATGTACTGCGATACTATGATTATAGCCCAACCATGGCTGCAGTGCGTACAATATAAAGCTCACACACATCCCTAAGAACGCGACAAATAGCGACCATAATAGCGGTTTCTGCCATATACCGCGATGATACCAACCCATCAAGCGTACGATATTGACCACTGCGACGCCAAGCGCACTGATGGTCAACAGATACTTATTTGGATAAAACAGATCGGCGATGAAAAAAGTAAAGAAGAACAGTAAACTTGCGATGTCTTGCGCTTTATTATTGCGTACCGTCACAGTTTCTGCCACGCCTTTAGCGTTAGGTATACTAAGACCGCGCTCGATAAAGAAAGGCACGACGCGGCGACCAATGGTCAATACCAAGCCAATGATAAGATAAAACCCTAAATAGACGCCTAGCTTAGTCATATTCATATTGGCGCTAATAATACCCCAATAGCACAAGCCATTACCCAATGTCAGTAGCGCAAGCTTCGCTAAGATGCCCATTTGCTTATATTGTTTAACTTGTAACACTGCCCGAAAAATCACAAAAGCCATGGAGCCGACAAACAACAAATCAAACACCGCAGCGGCATATAATAGCCATGCGCTACTGCCAGCTATCGTTACGCCCAAACCAAACGCTATCCAGCCCAAACGCGCCAGCAACCAACAAACAAAAATAGCTAACAGCTTATAACCATGAGGCATCATGACGCCTGTCCACGTCTTCACCGCCGTTAATAAAAAGCCCGCCACGACGGCTAAAGCATAGCCATAAATCATTTCGTGACCATGCCAGTATAATGGATTTAACGTTTGTGCCTCTATCGCCGTATGTCCGGTAAATACAAACGCCCACAATACCATCGTGATAATGGCAAAAATTGCTGCTGCACTAAAAAATATTCGAAAGCTCAAATTGAGTATAGGATGCGGAGCGCTTGGTGGCTTGCTGGGTAAGTTGATAGATTGCATAGCAGGCTTCTTATAGTAAAGGTTAGAATAGTTACCTTAAAGATTCATTTTAAATAAATTTTATAAATTATTCAATGTGTTTAACTTTTAAAGCTGTTTGTAGAGATAAGTCGGTTACATAATAAAAGCGACCCATACGGTAAAGTTGTTTTCACTTTAATAAGACTAGTTTGTACACTCTTCAACCGTCTCATGATATTTTTTAATCGACTTATATACGTTATTCGCATCTATTTCGATAGTTGCTTCAGCGTCTGCTATCAGACTTGAATACACTGTTATTTCTGCGTCCATAGCCGCCAATAAGCTTTTTTTCGAACTTATTAAGCATGGCGTGACTTTTAGTTTGGCTGTCTCACCTCTTAACGTCTGCATCTCTTCTATGATTACAGGCCTTTCTGTTGTGGACGCTTTGCTTGCCAATTCGCTGTTACGCTCCCACTGATTTACAATAGTATCAAGCTTAACTTTATCTTCTATAGACATCGCTAAACTTTGCTGAGACTGGCTGCTATCGTAATAATTGAAACTAATAATACCTAGCAATACTAGAATGGCTATAGCAACAATAAGTTTAGTATTCATCGTTCATTTTACCTAATGTAGGTTTGCCTGATTTTAACTACTTATAACTGAACTACTGCAATCATAAGTGAAATAACCACCATTGCTGTGACGTACTGTCTTACTTTAAAATAATCAGCACTGATAATCTGAGCATGATAAAGACCATAATCAATCACTAGCATACTAGCGAAACCAACGACTAGCAGCCAAATAAAACCGACTGGCGATAAAGTCAAAAACCCTAGCCACAATGCAAGCGCGATAATGTTGCTAAATATAGGCAGCTTGACTGCCCATGCATTCCCATCGGCTAAACTTAGATGATTACCCCAGTGCGCACCTGCCATAAATGAGGCTATCACTAAGCCATAAATAGATAGTATATGCGTGGTTTTCCCCAAAACCGGGATAGCGTCAACACCCATAGTGATAAAAATGGCACAGACTACGAATGGAATAGCACCTGCAAAAGTTAAATAAGGACTGGGTTTTTTCATCATGTTAAACTCATCTTATACTGAAATCGGTTTAGAATTTACTGGCGTTATTAATGGCCTCATTACCCTGCCATTTATCAATAAAAATCCTATTAGGGTCGTGTTGTTGGGTTTGCTTGATCAGGTTAAACTGTCTACAGCCTCTTGGGTCAGCGCCGACCCCAGCGAGATACTGCCAATTACCCCAGTTACTGGCTACATCGTAATCGATAAGATGCTGCTCAAAGTAGCTTGCACCATGACGCCAGTCCAAACCCAGCTCATGAATAAAGCAGCTGGCAACAATTTGTCTGCCTCGATTAGACATATAACCTGTCGTTTTTAGCTGATGCATACAAGCATTAACGATAGGATATGTCGTTGTACCCATTTGCCATTGCTCTAAACGTGTTTTATCGAACTGAGTTGATGGGGCATGTTGAGCAATCCCTTTAAACCAAAACAGCTTTTGCTGATGAGTAACCGCATACCAATAAAAATACTCGCGCCACAGTAGCTCAAACCATATCCAGTAAGTTGACTCATTCGCGATGACGTTACGTTCATAATGACGTAAACGATTCAGCAGCACTTTAACTGATAACGTCCCATTTGCTAGCCACGCTGAGAATTTAGTGGAATGCGTCCAGTCATCAAGCGCATTACGCGTGGTCTTATAAGTACTGGGCGCTTCGGACTCAAAATAGTGATCTAGATGATTGATAGCACTGGTTTCACCACCTTTAAATTCAGAATTCTTTTGCGGATGTTGCTGTGATGGATTATCAGCGTCTTGCTTTAGGAAATATTGGTGATTATTTATCATATTATCAGGCATTGGCGATAGCGTTTCTGGCATCTGCTCAATCTTAAGATCGTTTTCTGCAGTTAATAAATTATAATCTGACTCTACCTTTTTGCGAAATTGAGTAAAGCTTTTGGGTAAGTCGTCTGTTGGTAAAGTAGCAAATAAGGTGCTTATCGACTGAGCATGCCAACCTATCTGCGGATACTTATTTTGCAAAGCGTCATAAGCTTGATTTTGATTATAATCTGCCGTTTGGCTGACGCAGATATCGGTAACCTGCTGCTGCTCGATAAGTTGGCATAGCTGTGCAAAGGTCTCTAGTGTTGGTTGAAAACTGCCATTTGATAACGTTTTTGATGTTAGGCACAGCAATCTATTGCCAAGGCGCTGTAGCGATTTATCCAAATCAACCAAACTCTCATGTAAAAACTGCGCGCGTGCTTGCCCCATTTCGTCAAAGTGATAGAGTTGTTTGCTGGTCTGCTCGGCAAGTTCATCTGCCAGATCTGGCGCATAAACACACAGCAGTCGTCCGTTATTATCACGAGTGAGTTCAGCCGCTTTTAATAATGTGCCGTTGTCGTTTACCCGCAAGTCATTATGAAACAATACCAGTGCTATTTTTTTGTTTGACGGTTGATTAGATGGCTGGCTTACTTGGTTATCTACTGACTGATTTAACATGTTTGTCATTCCCGAATAGTTAAACGCACTTCATTACATGCTCAGCGTAAACTATAATATTTTAAAATATCAAATACCGTATAGGCCATGTTAAATATTAGAACGTGACATTTAACGTGGTTATTGTACTCATGAGCATTGACTATCGTTAAGCTGGCTGCTTAAATGGTTTACCCCTAGGAGAATGCCATGACTGAAGAACACGCATCGACTCAAAAGCATAAAATTGTCGATAGATTTTTGATCAAACTCACCAAAGAAGAACCACAAATGTATTATGCTCCGACCTCAGAGATTGCTCGTAGTATCCATGCTATGATAAAAGAGCACACCAATCGCTTGTCAGTAGAGGAGCAGGCGCTCGTCAGGCATATGAGCATCGAAGAGATACAAGGCTTGTTAGGCTTTCATCTTAAATAATCATGCTTTAAGCATCCCAAAAAAGACCGCCATGATAGCGGTCTTTTAGTTTATATAATTTTTGATATATAAGTATTTATATCATCCTAACTTCGCTGAAATTTAAAGTAATGATTTATCATTCCTAAGACTGGCTGCAGTATATTTAAATCTCAATTATATGCTAAAGAGTTTGACATATTTATTTTGTTAGCTATTATATTCATAATAACGAATATAATAGCTAACGAGGTAATGGGATTATGCAAAACTGGGCTAAGACGACCTGGGTCTTAATAACGGTATGCGCGATCTTATTAATAATAGTAACGCTTTTAAGAATAGGCCGTGTTATCTAATGATTAGCTTGCGAGACTCTACTGGACTTTGTAATTTTATAAAAAATAATGATGGAAATTGCTAAAGGTTGGTGTAATGGACATTTTTCATGCTGTCATAGTGCCTAAAGCTATATACTGTCTCTATTTGCAAGGAATCAACGCCATGAATCAAAAAACTGCCCTTTTTGTCGTGACAAACACATCAAGAAAAATGGACGCAAGCTCGGCAAACAACAGTACCAATGCTTAGCTTGCAGACGGCAGTTTTTAGGCGGTGCAAGACTCAATAACCAAACCCTTTGGACTGAATACACCCAAGGGAAACAGACCTACAAGCAACTGGCTGACAAATACCACTGTAGTCTTAAAACCATTCAAAGACGCTTAGACAAAGTCAGTATTGAGTACCAATTTAAACGTCCTAAGACCGCTAATATCATCATGGACACCACTTACTTTGGCCGTAAGTTTGGTCTGATGGTTTTTATGGACGAAACCACAAGAACTGTTCTATATTATGCGATAGTCAGCCATGAAACCAATAGCGCCTACAAGCAAGGGATAAATCACTTAACATCGCTAGGCGTTGATATACAAAGCATTACCTGCGATGGTAGACGAGGACTGAGGATGCTGTTTACCAGCATTCCTTGTCAAATGTGTCAGTTCCATCAAATACAAATAGTGACCCGCTACTTAACCCGTCGTCCTAAGAACATCGCCAGTATTGAGCTTAGGCAGCTGACTTTAGACTTAACTCAGCTTGATAAAGCCGCGTTCATAAAGCGCTTAGATCACTGGTACCTTACCCATGAAGCCTATCTCAGTGAACGTAGCGTTAATGAGAATACAGGTGAAACATGGTACACATACAAGCGTCTTAGAAGTGCTTATCGTAGCCTCAGAACCAATAGTGATTGGCTATTCACTTATCGAGAATATGAGTATTTAGACATACCGAATACCACAAATTCTCTTGAAGGTTTGTTCAGTGAATTAAAGCGGCAATTACACAGTCATCATGGCTTGAATGAACACCGTAAGTTACAGTTTATTAAGGACTTTCTTGCGTCAAAGTCACTCAAATAGCATGAATTATGTCCATTAGCGACTACCGTCTACTTTTTAGCATGAATTTTGTCCATTACACCAACATTTATATCAAATCGCTAAATTATTTAGAGATAGCTTTAAAATGAGCAACTTGATTGCTATTGGTGATGGTCAAGATAGGCATGTTATTAGCATTGTTACTAATGCTGTATTTACCTTGTACAGTCGCCATTGTTGCCGTATCAAAGCTTGCTTGTGGCTCAGGGCATGCCATCATAGTAGATAACACATTACCTAATACGACGTTGCCATTTACAACGCTGTAATCAGCGCCAATGTTATTACAAGTATTCACAAAGGTCACACGGTCGCTACCATTCGCTTTAAAAAATTTCAACGTTAACGGCTTAGCTGGGTCAAAGAATAATTGGGTCACTTTGGCGCCATTAGTGCGTTTGGCATCAACAAGCTGCCAATCATACGATTGTAGAGCAGTAGTAGTAATTGGCTGGGTCACTGGGGCAGTGACGCTAGGAGTAGTTTGGCAACCGGCAGCAGCAAGTGTACCTACAGCAAGAGTGGCAGCCATCATCATTTTAGTCATGTTTTTCATATAAACTCCTATAGAGATCAAATAGTGATGTACACATATAAAGGGTTTATTAACTATCATTTTATATGTGAGCGTTTGTTATGATTAATTTATTATTTTAATCATTAATCTAAACGATGGCGCCATTATGCATGCTCTTCGTAAGGCTGTCATGATAAATTAGGTGTATGTTTGCAACCATATTTGTTTGACTGTATAGGGTTTTTGCTAATGCTCCTTGCTAGTCGAGCCATTAACTGATATCAAATAATTCTTCTCTCACTATTCGTTATATATTTAAAATTTCTGCCGTATAGTCAGTGAAAAGTAATATCGATACGTTAGGTACTGCTGGTATTAATTTTTCTTGCTTGCTGTGCCTACACGCAGACAGAGGCTGCAAAAAATTTATACTAGCAGTACCGTAGCGTTTTTAGGGTATATTTAAAACCTTCATTTTACTTTTAGCGCCACCTACTTATTTTTAAAATCATTCTTACAACGCGCCGCTGACCTATTAGTTTGCGTTAGCAGTTTTCTGTTGTTGTAGAGCAGCGTAACCTGAGAGACGTTTACGTTCAGTATCGTTAAACAGTTGCTGCTCAAGCTGATTGATTTGAGTTTGCGCTTGTTTATTTGTTTGGGCTTTATCCGCACTTTGGCTCAAAAGGCGCTGCTTTTGTACTTGGTACTGATTGAAGCGTTGATCAAAGTTAGCATCTTCTTGATCGACTTGCTGAAGCCGTGCTGCTGCAGGCGCGCCGACAAGCTCACGGCGCATATTATATAATTCCTCAGCCGTTGCACCTTTTGCTTGCATCTGCTCTGTACGACTTATCAACTCATTTAGATTGGCTTGCTGGGCAAGATTGGCCTTGGTCGAATTGTCTGGCATACGACTGATGTAGTCTTGCCTTGCCGCCTCTTTTTGGCTGTCAGACAGCTGGTTATCTTGGTTGATTCTGACCATCTCGATACTATAGTCATCATAGTCATCTTCTGTACCAAAGAAGGCTGTGATGGTTTCTTTAGCAAAATGCTGCTGACGTAGCTTGGCTACCTCCTGCTTTTGCTGCGCAACGACATTTAAATCCAGTGAGCCACTTTTTGTCGCTTGTAGTTGTAGATTGCCGTATTTCTTCTCAATATCAGCGATTGCCTTTAGATAAGCAATATACTGATCAAATATAGTGACTGCTTGACTGGCAGCAGGCTCTGGCGTGTGACTGCGTATATAACTTTCCACACGGGCATAAATGACCGCTTCCTCTTCTTCACCAAGTGCTGATAAAAAATAATCAAACAAACGACGTAAACCTTCGGTGACGACCAATTGTTTATTTTCATCAATAATAATTTCACCATCGACATCGGTACCTTGCAAGGAGCGCGGTAAATTCTCCAGCCCCGTGGCAAATTCAGTATTGTTTTGATTGGATGACATGCCAGCACCGTTACTGGGCTGAGTCATATCTATTGAACTATTCCCAGTGTCATTATTATCCGTTGTAGACAGCGATTCAGAAGCGTTAACGCTGTTATTACTAGGTTTAAACCATACGATTACTGCTACTGTGATGGCGATAATCACAGCAATAGCAGCAACGATCAAAAAAGGTGAACGGCGATTATTTGACATAGCAAAAACATCTTATTTAATAAATCAATTGATATACGAATCTAATATAAAGAAGCAGGGTCAACACTGTTGACCCTGCTTCTTTATACAACGCTTGCAGACTCAAGGCTATAGTCTACTCATTAACCAATTATAGATTGGCTTTTTTCAAACGACTTACCTGCGTACGATAAATAGATTTCGGCTCAGACTCTCCCCATGCAGTCAAGCCCAGCAATTGATTGGCTGAATCCAGATGATTCATTCGATAATTATCACGAATCACATAACCAAGCCGACTTGAGCAGGCAGAGACCAAGCCATCATTAGAGTCTCCTGCAAACGGTATGCCCGTTGCTGCTAATAGATAGTCAGTAGGATCGAGTGCGCTAGTTATTTGTCCAACACCACTAAATGAATAATATTTGATGCCATTGACAGCAGTACTGGTTGGCTGGCCACAATAACTGGTTGGCATTGCCGCAGGAAATTTGGCATTGAAAAGAGCGGCACCATCGGTCGATAGAGCCACAACTGCTTGCCAGCCATCTTGCTGTTGTATCTCTTCAAAGCTGATACCCGAACCGATATCTGTAAAACCACCGATTAAATTGAACAGTCCTGATACTAACTGTGTTGTGACGTTTGACGGAGTGCCCGTGTCGTTGTTTGGATCAAGGGTATTTCTGACAAAATCTGCCGTTTTTGAACCTTGCTCTGGGCTTGAAATAGCCGTTACTGAGGCTACATATTTTGGCGCAACGCCAGCGATATAACGAATGTCTATACCGCCTTGACTATGCCCAAATAAATTGACTTTAGATTTACCTGAAATGGCCGTGATGGTTTTGACTTGTTGTAACAGCTGCTCCCCACGAATCTCACTGTTATTGGCGGCTGATGTTTTGGTGGTATACACCTCTGAGCCGCCTTTCATCAAATCTTCAGGAATGCCATTGAAGTAATCAATAACTCCAAATAGCGTGGTAAAACCACCAAGTCCATGAGCCAAGACGACCGGATACTGAGTTTTAGTGTAATTAGAAGTGACGTACTGGCTATCAACCAACTTGCAACCAGTGGGATTGGCACAGTTATAGTACTGACCCGCCGCTTGGGCTGATGTGGTTTGTAACGCCATTAGGAGTAAACCGGCACTGATAGCACCAAGTGAGGGTAAAAAAGCGCTCGGCATCAGCACCCTGCGAAGAGGGAATTCTATAGTCATAACAACGTCCTTGTTATCGTTAGAGTTTGGCAGTTCCTTTATATAAACTTATATTGCACTTACTGCAAAAGTTATAAAGACACTATTGCTAAATCATTTAGCAACCAAAATGACAATACTTATATAATTACCAACATTCAACTGGTTTTTGACATTCATACTTCTATTACCATGACTCTATAGTCATTTTTGTATATATAAAGTCAGTTAATATCAACATGATTGAAATATTCAATGACTTGCATTCAAGCAGCAACTTGTGCGTTTATGATATAATTCATTACCTAAATTCTATAACTATAAGACCGATCATGATGACTAAAAAATCTCTTATTCAATCACCTGAAGCCATAGAAAAAATGCGTATCGCCGGTAAACTTGCTAGTGATTTGCTTGTGATGCTTGATGAGCACGTTAGAGTGGGCATCAGCACTGAAGCACTGAACCAAATCGCTCATGATTATATCGTTAATGTGCAAGACGCGATTCCAGCGCCACTTAATTATAATGGCTTTCCGAAATCTATCTGTACCTCAGTTAATCACGTGGTATGCCATGGTATTCCAAGCGAAAACAAAATCCTTAAAGACGGTGATATTATCAATATCGATGTGACTGTCATCAAAGACGGCTATTATGGCGATACCTCAAAGATGTGGGTCGTTGGTAATGGCTCAATCATGGCGCAGCGTATTTGCAAAGTGGCACAAGAGGCGCTATATGCTGGTATGAGTGTGGTCAAGAATGGCGCACGTTTGGGTGACGTCGGTGCCGCTATCCAAGCAGTGGTCGAGCCTGAACGTTTTAGTATCGTCCGCGAGTTCTGTGGTCACGGTATCAGTAATGAATTCCACCATGAGCCGCAAGTCATGCATTATGGCAAAAAAGGTACGGGCTTTGAGCTGAAGACTGGCATGACCTTTACCATCGAGCCAATGATTAACGAAGGTAAATGGCAAACTAAGATTTTACCGGATGAATGGACGGCTATTACTAAAGATCGCAAACTGTCGGCCCAGTGGGAACATACCATGGTGGTGACTGACAACGGCTGTGAAGTGTTTACCACTCGCCCCGAAGAAGACTTGAGTTTTTTAACTCAATAATAGAATATAAGATCGCTTAGGCGGTCTTTTTTTTGGCCTATTATTCACGCCTATTACCGACTATGCTTGTTGATTTTTTACCTTTATACTTTCAATGTATTGTCGATATACTACCAATAGCTTTTTAGTTTTAATGACTCATATTTCAAACTTTTAATTGGATAAACCTCATGTTTAATTGTGATGTCGCTTCTATTGATTTGACGCCGATGCCCACTCTAACGTGCTCATCAAACATTACTGCGACGACCGCCTCGATAACAGCGGAAAATCTAGCAGCTGATAATTTATTAGCAAATCGCTTGTTAGCAGATAACTTGTTAACAGGTAGTTCGTTAACAGATAACAGTACGATGGAAAAATCGTTATTCGGTCTTCCTGAATGGCTTATTCAAATCAATGACGATATCAGCCGTGCACTCGAACGCGGCGTCAATATTCGGCAGCTGGTTGCGTCACGGGCTTGTGTCATCGATGAGTTATTGATTGCTTTATTTCAATGGTTTGAGCTTGATAAGACCGACTTAGCCTTATTTGCGACAGGTGGCTATGGTCGCGGTGAGTTGTCACTCTATTCAGATGTGGATATTTTGCTACTGATGCCTAATGAGCTTGATAGCGATACGAGTAGTAAAATTGATAACTTAGTAGCGTTACTATGGGATATCGGACTTGAACCAGCCTTGTCAGTACGCAGTGTCAGTGACTGCTTAGAAGCAGCACTAGACCATACGGTTGCCAGTGCTTTGTTGGAGGCGCGATTATTAATAGGTAATGAGGCACTGCAAGAGGTGCCTATTCAAATCGTCAATAAACAGTGGTCACCGCTTGCGTTTTTTGAGGTAAAAATCAATGAGGCAAAAGCACGTTACCTACAGCACAATGCAACAGAGTACAATCTTGAACCCAATATCAAAACCGCTCCCGGTGGTTTACGTGACATCCATATCATCGGCTGGGTGACCAAACGCTACTTTCGAGTCAGTAAGCTTTATGACTTGGTACAGCAAAACTTTTTGACTGAAAAAGAGTTTGATGAGCTGAGCTTTGCAGAAGGCTATTTATGGCAAATACGTCATTACTTGCACGAGCTAACGGGTCGTAATGAAAACAAGCTGTTATTCGATTATCAGCGTGATATTGCCCAATTGATGGGCTATGAGACGCAATCAGACGATCAACCGAATGCCGCTGTAGAACGCTTTATGCGTGACTATTATCGCTGTGCCATGCAGATATCGACGCTGTCTGAGATGCTGACCAATCACTATTATGAAACCATTATAGAGCCGCAATTACCCGATGAGGAGCGGCCAAAGAAGCAACCTATTAATGCTCGCTTCAATCAAGTTGGTGAGCAAATTGCAATGGCGCATCATCGAGTATTTGCCCAGCATCCTGAAGCGATTTTAGAGATGTTTTTACTCATGGGTCAGTACGGTATCAAAAATGTGCGCACGCATACTTTACGGGCACTAAAAATTGCAGCACGCGGTATTGATCAAGCTTACCGAGATAACCCGACGAACCAGACGCTATTTCTAGCCAATTTAAAAGAGCAAAACTATCTTTTTCATCGCCTGCGTACTATGAATCGTTACGGTATTTTGGGTAACTATATCCCAGCCTTTGCACAAGTCACGGGTCTAATGCAGTATGATTTATTTCACCGTTATACCGTCGATGCGCATACTTTATTCTTGATTCGTATTTTGCACCGTTTCACTGATCCGCGTTTTTATGATGACTTCCCCCTCATCAGCGCTATCTTTCAGCGTATTGAGCGTAAAGAGATTTTGGTGTTGGCAGCGATGTTTCATGATATCGCTAAAGGTCGTGGCGGCAATCATAGCCAACTTGGCGAAACAGAATCGATTGAGTTTTGTCTAGCACATGGTATGAGTGTGGCGGATGCCAACTTAGTCGGCTGGCTGACCCGCTATCATTTATTGATGTCAATGACTGCACAGAAAAAAGACATATCAGACCCAGAAGTAGTGACGCTATTTGCAGACTTAGTCGGTAATGTCACCCATCTAAACCATTTATACGTACTGACGGTCGCTGATATGAATGCCACCAATCCTCAACTTTGGAACAGCTGGCGTGCGACCCTCATGAAGCAGTTGTATTCGCAAACGCGGCGTATCTTACGGGCGGATATTGACGCACCAACCAACCGTCAAGATATGATTAGTGCCACTCGTAAACAAGCGCTGGTAATGCTGGATAATGTTGACAATCAGCATATGAATCGCGATGAAGTGCTTAGGTTATGGGATGATCTAGGCGATGAATATTTTCTGCGGGAAATTGCAGAAGATATCTTATGGCATACCGAAGCTATTTTGAATCATCCGCCTATAGGTCGAGCCTCGGATGCAGACAGTACGCCGCTGGTCGTCTTACGTGAACACCGTGAGCTGGCGCTTGATGCGGTGCAGGTCTTTATTTATACCCAAGATCAGGTCAATTTATTTGCGGTGACCATGGCAGTATTTGATCAGATGAATCTAGACGTTTTGGATGCACGCATCATTACCGCCACCCGTGATTTTGCTTTGGACTCTTACGTGCTATTGGATCGTAGTGGCACGTTACTGGTCGATGTGGACAGCCAACAAGAACTTAAACAGCGACTGATTGATGCCTTTAAAAACCCTACCGCTCCCAAGCTAACCCATAGAAGGATTCCACGCCAGCTGAGACATTTCGACGTCGCTACAACCATTAATTTTGAATTCAACGATGCTTCAAATCAGCATATTATGAGCTTAGAAACGCTTGATCAGCCAGGTTTACTTGCCCGCGTTGGACAAGTGTTTTTACAACAGCAGATTGAGGTACATGCAGCGCGCATCACCACTTTAGGAGAGCGCGCAGAAGATATGTTTTATATTAGTGATCAGAACGATAAAGCATTATCCGCTGATAAACTTGATACCTTAAAGGCGGCATTGATAACGAGTCTGAGTATACGTAACGACACTCTTTAACGTACCTCTCAAGGCTTTTATTTGAATAGCCATTATTAAAATGTCGTTATTGAAGGGCTTTTATTTAGCATATTAATATTTAAGATATGCGTACTTAGAAGCTTTATCTATAAACTTAAATATCTAAACTTAAATGCCTAATCTTAAATAACTAGCTATAAAATGTCATGCCTAGACAACATGCATTTTATATTAGGCTTTTGTATATGACTTCACGAGCATATTCTTTAAGCGCGTCATCGGCAAGCTCTAGAGGCAAAATTCCTGCGTTTACTTTATGCTCGCCATACATCAAGCGTCCAGCATCGACTTCCTTTTGTAGCAAGCGGTGCAAGCTTGCCAGACGAAATTCTGCATCATAATATCTATAAATCTCCTTTAAAGAGATAGGCGCCTTGGCATGAACATGAGGATAAAGGCTATCGACTGATAAAATTGTCATCTCATTTATCATCTCTTCACTTGATAAGTCTACTTGGTTAATTTTACGTTCCAGATGAGTAGCGAACCGACCTTTGAAACCAAGCATAAAAACAAAAATCAGCGTATGTATGACAAAAATAGTAATATATTGCCATAAAGGTAACGACACATCTAATAGCTTGCTGAACAACATTAATACCATGGCAACCACCACATAGGCGACGAATTGCCACAGCAACCACATCATAAAGCTGTTTTCCCCAAACCAAAACATTTGACGCTCTTTTAAAAGAGTCAGCTGCTGACGTGCCTGCCACCAAGCCTGTTCACGCTGTTTTAATTGTTCATATGTTTCAATACGCTGATCATTATCAAAGTATTTATTATTGATATCCTTAGCGTTAAGACCGTCAGTTTTAGAACCACTAGCCATATCAATTCATTCCTAAAGTACGCTGCTATAAAAGCCAACCATTATTTTTGCTTAGTTACAAGTTACAAGTTACAAGTTACAAGTTATAAGTTATAAGTTATAAGTTATAAGTTATAAGTTATAAGTTATAAGTTATAAGTTATAAGTTATAAGTTATAAGTTATAAGTTATAAGTTATACCATGTCATTTTTATAATAAGACTTAGCAGCACAATCAAAACTGGCGATAGCTCACCGCCCTATTATCTAGGTCGCCATACATTGTTATTGATAATCATGAGAAGAAAAAGACAAAAAATAAGAGAAGTGCTACACTGCTTGAATGTAATTTTTCTTTATAACTTTATTATTAATTGTCTATTATAGTTAGCCTAATTATGAATCACAACTTGACATATCTGCACCCTTACCCATTTGCTAAAATGGCAACCTTGCTTGCTGATAGCACTCCAGCCTCTAGCTACAAGGAAATTAAGCTGGGTATTGGCGAGCCAAAACATGAGCCACCAGCATTTGTATTGGACGTGCTACGTGAAAACTTGGACAAAATAAGCCTTTATCCAACCACAAACGGCATATTTGAGCTACGCCAGACTATTGCTCACTGGCTTGAGAAGCGCTTTTTTTTAAATCACGTCGATCCTCACACCCAAATATTGCCCGTCATGGGGTCGCGCGAGGCAATCTTTAGTATTGTGCAGGCGGTGATTGACCACAAAACAGCAACGACTGGAACTATTAGCCAACCGTCAACTAGCAAATCGTCGACCGTTAGCGAACCACCAACGGTCGTCATGCCCAATCCTTTTTATCAAATATATGAAGGGGCAGCGATATTGGCGCAAGCAACGCCGTATTTTATGCCATGCACAGCAGATAATGACTTTAAAGGAGATTATCGCGCCGTACCAAAAGACGTCTGGACCCGTACCCAGTTATTATTTGTCTGTAGCCCAAACAATCCGACGGGCTCGGTGATGACGATGGACGACTGGGAGCAAATCTTTCGTTTATCAGACCAATACGGCTTTATCATTGCCAGTGACGAATGTTATAGCGAGCTCTATTTTGATAAAGCACCAATAGGTTTATTACAAGCCTGTGCTGCTCTCGGTCGTCATGATTTTAAAAACTGTGTGGTGTTTCATTCTTTATCCAAACGCTCAAACTTGCCCGGTCTACGCTCAGGCTTTGTCGCAGGTGACGCCAAAATTTTGCAGGCTTATTTACAGTATCGTACCTATCAAGGCTGCGCGATGCCGATTCCACATCAGCTCGCGTCTATCGCTGCTTGGGAAGATGAAAAGCATGTGGCACACAATCGAGCACTGTATAAAGAAAAATTTGCTTTATGGATGTCAGAGCTTGGTGAGTTATTAGATTTGCGCATGCCAGAAGCAGGCTTTTATTTTTGGGTCAAAGTCCCTGAACAGTTCGATGGTGATGATGAGATATTTGTCAAAGCATTATATGAGCAAGCCAATATTCATGCACTCGCTGGGCGTTACTTGTCACGTGAGATCAATGGAAAAAATCCAGGACAAGGTTATGTGCGTATTGCTTTAGTGGCCAGCGTTGATGAAAGCCGCGAAGCAATTAGTCGCATTCGTAAAATGCTGGGTGCGTAAGCTCTGACTTTGGAAAACAATAACTCTCACTTTAAAATCAATGAAGTTATTTGAGCGGTAAATATTAAAATAACAGCTAATAGCTTCTACAGTCTTAAAAATCTACTATCATCTCAAAAAGCCGTTAATAACCACAATATTTTTATGGTTATTAACGGCTTTCTAGTAAACAATGCTATAGTAAAAATATATCGCCACTATTCTTTATACTAACTTATCATTCGTAATATACCTTTCACTTAACGTGCCATCAAGGATGATGCCATGCCCCATCTTGATTTTACCCAGCCGCCATTTGATGTGTTAAGTGCTGCTGAACGCCAAAGTATTAAAAAAAATACTCAAGTTCGCTATCTTGCCAAGAATGAAGCCTTGTCAGCGGACGATTTGCAATACTTTTATGTGGTAATTAAAGGACAGATCGAGCAGCTGCTTAATGATGAGTTTTTCGCCGCTTATTTAGGGAGCAATCATACCGATCATCTCAATAGCAATGATTGGTTTGACAGTCGTCGTCTGCCAGAATCGCTGGCAGAAAATAGTATGCAAAAAAATACTGTTCAGGAAGGCACTATTCAGAAAGGCGCTATTCAGAAAGACAAAAATTCAGCGATAACCCCCTATCAATTTTGTGCTACCGAAGACACTCTATTGCTACAAATTAATGGATCGACCATTGACAAAATCAGTGCGCAAAATCATCTGGTTCGCCAATTGCTATCAGAAAACCTACCTGAACGATTAAAGGCGCTGCAGCAACGACGTAGCGGGCAGAATCTAGATACTGAGAACTATAACGACCAGCAAGAAGTGCAGCAAATCATGCTACAACCGGTGATCGATGTCACTTTACTGCCGGTACATATCGTTGACGCCGATAACAGCTTATTTCAGGCAGCACGCATCATGACTGAAGCTGGACTTAAACATGTTTTGGTACGGCCCTCAGGGCATTTAGAGGATAAAAACAGCTCTGATCGTACTTTGGGCATTCTAACCGATACCGATATCTGCCGCGCCGTTAGTGACCAGCAAAATCCTGCTACTACTCTTTGTCAACGTTATGCGAGCTTTAACCTTCGGACTATTGATGCCGATGATGAGATTGGCGATGCGCTATTGACCATGACTCGCTACCGTATTCATCGACTGCCAGTGATTGACGCCAATGGTCAAGTCGTAGGCGTGCTCGGGCAAAGCGATATGCTCGCTCATATTGGTCATCATTCACAGCTGATTAGTATTCAGATTGAGCAAGCCAAAGATTTACCAAGCTTAGATAAAGCCGTCGAGCTCATCGGGCGCTACATTCGTGCACAGCATCAAAACGGTATAAAAATGGGTAATATCAGCCGCATGGTACAAACGCTCAATGCGCAGGTTTTTACCAAACTTTGGCAGCTTATCGTCCCTGATGAAGTGATGGCGAATACCTGCGTTATCGTCATGGGCTCAGAGGGCCGTGGTGAGCAAATCATGCGTACCGACCAAGATAATGCCCTCATCATTCGTGACGGCTTTAGCCATCCTGAGTTGGCGCAGTTTGCCGATACGTTTAACCAGCAGTTAGCAAATCTTGGTTATCCGCTGTGCGATGGCAATATCATGATGACCAACCCAATGTGGCGACAGCCGCTAAAGCAGTTTGAAGCCCAGATTAGCTTATGGTTTAGAAACACCGATCCAATGTACAGTATCAATTTATCGGCTATATTTGATGGTGAATACGTCTGCGGCGACGAGTCATTACTTACTCATGTGCGTGAACACTTAAAAATAGCCCATCGTCAATCGGATCCGATGTTTGTACGCCAGTTCGCCCGTGCAGCGTTACAATTTGGCGATGTCAGTCAATGGTGGCAAAAGTTCGTGCCGCTACTGGGCGGTAAATCCAGCTCTTATGATATTGACCTTAAAAAAGCCGGTATTTTTCCACTGGTACATGGCATTCGTACCTTAGCATTAGAAAATGATATTTTTGACGCCCCAAGTAGCAAAGGTCGCCTTAAAGCGTTAGTGCAAGCTCGAGCCTTAAATCAAGAACGAGCGGATACTTTGCTTGAGGCATTAGAGTTCTTTATGGCACAGCGTTTATCGGTCGCGCTGTCGACAGATGATAAGCATGCTCATGAAGTTGATCCAACGACATTAACAGCACTTGAGCGTGATTTATTAAAAGAGTGTCTAGCGGTGGTAAAAAGCTTCAAAGGCCAATTGAGTCGGCATTATCAGCTTGAATTTGGTTAGGGCAGATCAGCTAGCGTTGGAGATAAAATAATATGAGTTGGTTAAAAAAACTATCGTCTTCTTGGCAAAAAAATCAGTTGCGACGCCCTGAGTTGGCATCAATGTTTACTCAACCTATGGCTGATCAATGGGTAGCGATTGATTGTGAAATGACCGGACTCAATCCAAAAAAGCATCATCTATTGTCTGTTGCAGCCATTCATATCAATGGCGATACTATCGACACTGGTAATGGTCTGCATTTGGTTTGCAAGCCGCCTATGATGCCTGACCGTGATACCATTATCATTCATGGATTGCGTACCGCTGATGTTGAGCATGGGATGAGCTACGATGAGATGCTGGCGTTACTATTGTCTTTTATTGATAATCGACCGCTAGTAGGGTTTTGCCCACAGATAGATACGGGATTCTTAAATCCTTTGGTGAAACGCTATATGGGTACTCATTTGCCCAATAAAGTGATTGATGTGCGTCAGCTATATAGCAGACGTATGGTTGGTAGCACCCAAAGCATCCCCGGTCAGTCGCAGCATTTGACCAATATTTTAGCGCATTACGATATTCCTGAGCTTGGCACTCATGATGCTTATAATGACGCTATCATGACGGCGATGGCTTTTATGCATGTGCGCTAATTTTGACTATTTTGATAAAATAGTACGATAAAATCCTGCTTTCAACCATACCCTACATCTGTATCTGTATCTGTATCTACGCGAAAATAGCAACTCATGTTACCATATGCTGTTTTTGCCACCTGATGATAGACTGCTCATGCGACCCACACTTAAACTCCGTAACTACACTACAAGCCACGCCAAACTGACAGCCAATAGCCAACATTTAAAACCGTCGAATCACATCACTAAACGCTTATCAATGCTCGTCTTATTTGCTACTTCTATTGTAACGCCAATACATGTGCAAGCCGCATTACCAGAAGCGATCGAAACAGCGCTCGTGCGAGCTGATTTAAGCGCAGCGGATATTAGTATCGTTATCACACCAGTAGGTGATAAAAATGCCAGTCGACTGCCCTCTCCTATTCAGGTGATTGACAGTACAAAGACTGTCAATCAGGTGCAGCCTACAAGCTCAGATGATAGCGTCAATACTGACACCAATAGCAGCAAGCAAAAACTAGTGCAAAATAATAGTAGTAATAAGCAAGTAGTAAATTACCAAAGCCCATTGGTGACCATTGAAAAACGAACAATTACAGAATACGAAAAACAGCTACATGCTTATACCGATGATCCTTATACCTATCAAAGCTTAGAGAGTAGCCCATCGCTATTGCCAGATGCGGTATCAATGCCTGCTAAACATCGTACTGACAATAGTAATGAAAGCAATAACGACAGTAGCAATAAAAGTCAGAAGGCGACAACCAACACTTCAATAAAAATATCATTTTCACCGCTAATAAACCATCAGCCTGATATCGCGCGTACACCTGCCAGCACGATGAAACTCGTTCCCAGCTTTATTGCGTTAGATACCTTGGGTGCTGACTTTGTCTGGCATACACGTGTTTATCACACGGGCATCATTATCGGTGATCAGCTACTTGGCGATTTGGTGATTCAAGGTAGTGGCGATCCAAAAATGACTCATGAGCATTTGCAACAACTGCTCTATAAAGTGCAAACGTCAGGTATTCGTCATATCAATGGCGATATTATTGTTGATAGCACCATTTTTAAAAATGTGACTAAAGACCCTGCGGCATTTGATAATTCGCCCCTACGTCCTTATAACGCCAGTCCTGATGGTTTTTTGGTAAACTTTAGTAGCATAGGCATCCAAAGCTATCCGCTAAATAACGCACAAGCGCAGCTGACCTATACGCCGCAGTTAGCAAACTATCAATTGCCTAATCTGATAAATATACGCGCAACTGCCTGTGGTCAAGCCCGCTATAGTCTCGCGCCGCAGTGGCAACCGACACAATTGACGTTAAATGCCAATTTACCGGACAGCTGCGGCGAGCATGCCTTTTATGTGGCTTACCCTGATGCCAAAGACTTTGCAGCGCGCGTCATCGCTGCCAAATGGCAAGCTCTTGGCAATACGCTAAGTGGAAAAGTTATCACCCAAGAAACGCCTTATGATGTGAATAAAAACACCAAATCATCACGTAGACTAGCGGCTATAGGTATGTCACCATTGCCGATTGTTAGCTATCCATCGTTAAACTTGACGCAGCAAATTTATGATATTAATCACTTCTCTAACAATGTGATGACTGAACAAGTAGCGCTATCTATAGCGGCTTATAATAAATCCAGTAATAATGAAGCCTTGAACAAAACCGGTGATAAAATCAGTAATAATAAACAAACCAGCTTATATCAATTTGGTAAACCGACTACCACGAGCTACCCTGCTGCCTTGCAGACCATCAACCAATGGTGGCAAACCCATCTGACCACACCGCCGCCATATCTGACCAATGGTTCTGGACTCTGCCGCGACTGCACGATCAGTGCTGCTAATTTAAGCGAGCTACTGACTTACGCCTATAACCATCCAAGCTTTGACGCCTACGTCAGCTCATTAGGTATCGCTGGGGTCAGTGGTACTATTAGCGCTCATAGCGAACGCTTACCTGAGTCGCAAGCCATTGGTCGCTCTTGGATAAAAACCGGTACTTTGAATAATGTCACTTCGATGGCAGGCTATGTTAAAGGGCTATCTGGACAAGATTATGTGGTGGTGGGACTGATCAATAGCGAGCAGGCGCTAAACCCTTACACAGCTAGACCGGTGTTGGATGCGATGCTTGATTGGACAGCGCAGCATTGATAGTTTTTTATGACCGTCAATATACTTTATAAGCAAGACAATGCTGGTGGGATAAATATTTTACAGCCTCTATCGCGCTTTTATCGCACTTTTATCAATACAACGCTCTCCCCTTTATAAAGGTTATCTTATGTCACGCAAATCGCCGCAACTTAGCAAGTCTACTACTCGATCAGGACGTAATAGGTTGCCGTCAAGTGCAAAACTTACTCAACCTAAACTAAATCTATATATCGGATTTTTTGCCGTTGGTTATATTCTTACCAGTGCGATATTTATGGTCGTTCAAACCAAGCTTGCCTTAAATGCACAAGTGATAACTGTGCTATCTATCATTGTGGGCGCTTATATTGCGGTGCACAAATTTATTAAACATCAACAGCGCGCACTAGATAAAAGTGAAATCAATCGTTTAATGTTTGGCGGAGTTATTGTGATTTGGCTGCTTACTATTATTTATTTCTTAGGTATCTGGTTCTTCTTATTTGATGCAGTGAGCCGTGAGGTACTACTTGATATGAGCATGCAACAACCCTTACCGCTGCTTTCTGCATTAGTCATGATATTGGTGCTTAGTTTAGTGAGCGCACGCATCAGCATTTGGGCTATTAATCGCCTGCTCGATCCCAATCGCAAAGCCATGTAAATGCTTATTGTTATTAAAGAATGATTAAACGCTTATTGTTATTAAAGAATAATTAAACGCTCTAACCTTATCGACAAGCAACTACAAAGTTTTTGCCCTACTCAAGCCTAAATTCCGTTACGCTGTTTCTAAGATAATTAACTTTGTTTAATAGGAGCTAAGACCGTGGACATGCTTTTTTTTGACAATATTGATAAGCTTGGGCGTATCGTTCTGACTACGATCATGGTTTATATTTTGATTGTGGTCGCCACCAAAATATCCGGCAAACGCTCTACCTCACAGCTCAATAATTTTGATTGGATTGTCACCGTCATGATTGGCTCATTGAGCGCCAGCACTATTTTACTCAAAGACATTCCTTTCATTGAAGGTATGACTTCTATTGTGGTGCTATATTTATTGCAATTTTTGGTCACCAAATACGCCTCTATTTCACCGCAATTTAGCAGTTTTATTTTATCTGAGCCGCGAATTGTTTTTTATCAAGGGCAGTTTTTGCCCGATGCGATGCGTGATGAGCGTTTGACTCGGCAAGAAATTGAGTGCGCCATGCGTTCTGAAGGTATTCACAGTTTCGATGATGTCGAGGCCGTTGTTTTCGAGTCGGATGCCAAACTCACCATCATTCCAAAACCCACTGCGGCTGATAATAGCGATCATCCTCAGCGAGAAGAAGGTGCGGTATCAGAGACGATTGCGCCACTCATGTAATGTCGCTACTAGCAATTTTTTTACTACTAAACTTTATTACTAAAGAGCTCTGCTAATTAAAAACTGACTAATAAAAATCCTGATATTTATAAACAAAGGTTGGTGTCATCGAAAAAGGATAGCCAATATATATTAGCTATCCTTTTACCTGCTACATTCTTTTATAAATGGTTTTTCTCTAGTTACTCTTGCTTCATTATATTTATTTCGAATAAAAATAATCAGAACTGCCATCAATAAATGACGAAGCTAGTGTTAAACTTACTTAATACGCTGCCACGTTTGTGAGCGACCAAAGAGTGGTGAACCGACATAACCACGTAACTTCATGCTTTGACCATTATCACTTAACGTGAGCTTTCCAGAATAGGTTTTTCTTGATTCAGGATCGACCAGTTTGCCATCACTCCATTGATTATTGCCATCAGCTTTTAAGCCCGATAATATTTGTAAGCCTTCGATAGGCTTATTCTTTAGGCTACCGGGACACTTGGTACAAACTGCATCAGCCTTTTCTTTATTAAGGACTTTGATGATTTTTCCCGAAACTTTACCACCGTTTTCAGTGAGCTGAATAACAGCCTTTTTTTCACCGGTTTTATCATCAATGGTTTGCCACTGTGTGCCATTTAAAGAGGCGGCGAAAACAGAGGTAGATAGCAGTGCACCAGCACTCAGGGTAAGTAGACTTGATATAGTACGATTCATGAACGACTCCTTTCGCTTAAAAAATGTTTCAAGCTAGCTTTTGGTTTATTATAAAGACATCACACGGTTGTTCTCCATTTCTTCTAAAGATACCTCACTTGCTTAAAATCCTGTTGAGCGAGGAGTATTTGAGAAGAAAACATTAAACTAAAGAACAACTGTTTGTCAAATGCTAGTAAAGCACAAAGGTCTGCTTTGTAAAAGGTCTGTTTGTTACATTATCTTAAGCGCAGAATTCTTTTGTTACGTTTAATTAACTATTGAAGTGGTATGTACTATGAAAGTAAGAATATTGACCGTCGGTAATAAAATGCCAAAATGGGTACAGACTGGCTTTGATGAATACTACAAACGTATTCAACCAATGCTGACTACAGAAATTGTTGAAATTGCTGCGGCAAAACGCGCTAAGAATCCTTCAGATGCCAATTTAGCCCAATACCGTGAGCAAGAAGGTCAGGCGATATTAGCTGCTCATGCTGCCGCAGGACGTGAGCAATTATGGGTATTAGATGTGAAAGGTAAGATGCTTTCTACTGAAGATTTGGCAGATAAATTGGCTGATGGCATGCAGCAAGGCGATGATATTGCCTTGGTCATTGGTGGTGCGGATGGGGTATCACCAGAAGTATTGGCAAAAGCAGATGTAAAATGGTCATTATCAGCGCTGACGTTACCGCATCCATTGGTTCGTGTTGTGCTAATGGAACAGCTATATCGAGCAATGAGTATCAATCATAATCATCCTTATCACCGTGGTGATTAAAACCAGTATGAAAATAATGTCAAAACAATTGGCTAATATAAAACCATCGCAATTAATCACAATGATAAATAGATTGAAAAATGGGCGCGTGCCCTAATAAATGCAACATGAGATATCCTAAACCTGCTATACCTCACGCCCAAAATGCCAATCCGCAAGTCGATGACATACTTGACCATTTGTCTACGCCAATATCGCCAACATCGATAACGCCAATTACAGCAGCGGCGGCATGGGCGGACGCGCCGATTATATCGAGTGCAGCGAAACGACCGAAACTACCTGCGCTATTTATCTCGCATGGTGCACCGACGCTGGCTATCGAGCAATCAGCTACAACCAGTGCGCTAGCACGTATAGGGCAGAACTTGCCCAAACCCCGTGCAATCGTCATTATGTCTGCCCATTGGCAGTCAGCCAAACTTGAAATCAGCAGTAATCCGCAACCAAAGACTTGGCATGATTTTTCAGGTTTTACACCTGAGCTGCATGAGCTTCAATACCCTGCTGCAGGTTATCCAGCACTTGCAGAGACACTGGCGCAGCAACTAAGCGCCCGTGGTATCGTTTGTAGGGTTAATCCCTTACGCGTCAGCGATCATGGTGTATGGGCGCCGCTTCTACACCTGTATCCACAGGCTGATATTCCTGTCGTCCAGATATCGTTGCCGCACTATTATGACAGTATCGCCTGCTATCAATTGGGCGCACAACTGGCAAAGCTGCGTGATGAGGGGATTTTAATTATCGGTTCAGGAAATATCACCCATAATTTACAAGCATTGCGTTGGCAAGCTGAAAGTATCGACCAAACGGCAAAAGACTTTAAAGTCTGGCTACTACAACAGCTCAAAACCGACATCCCAAGCGCTTTGGATTGGCAGCAATATCCTGATTATAAAGATATCCATCCAAGCGATGAGCATCTACTGCCATTATTTTTTGCCTTAGGTGCTGGTCAGCGCGTCTCAGTAGTGCATCAAAGTATGGCGCACCATAGTTTGGGCATGGATATTTATCGCTTTGATTAAAGAATAGATTCAATTAAAGCGATGCTTAGATGATTAATTCAACAATTAAAATATAGTCAGACAGATACATCTAATTTTTAAAAGCAGGTTTGCTAAATAAACCAGCGCGCTCCATCTCTCCAGCCACACTCAATAATGTCGCTTCATCATTCATACGCCCAATCAGCTGCATACCAATCGGTAGGCCTTTTTTGCTCATGCCGACGGGCAATGACATAGCCGGTAGCCCAGTAATATTACCCAATAAAGTAAAGCCCATTTTACCTAGCACTGGTGAGCTTAGCTTTTCAATCATGCCCGAGCTAAAGGCATACTTGCCCATATCAATGCCCTTGTTTAGCAGACCAGCGCTACGCATGAGCATCTCGTCCATTCGGCTTGGTGGTAACACGCCATGTTTCACTGCCGGCGTCGGGACGGTTGGGCACAAAATCATATCATAGGTCTCTAACAGCAAACCAGTTTGATATTGACTGTCATGCCAGCCATGTTTAGCGTGAGCCAAATCAACAGCAGACAATGAGCGTCCA
Source organism: Psychrobacter sp. (assembly GCF_049295055.1). GTDB lineage: Bacteria > Pseudomonadota > Gammaproteobacteria > Pseudomonadales > Moraxellaceae > Psychrobacter. The sequence continues at coordinate 29,147 of NZ_JBAQQF010000058.1, forward strand.
AGCATGGCCATATTATACGTTTGCGGCTCAAGGTTTTGTATGTGCTGTGCGCCATGACAGCGCTCGATATTATCGATAGTAAAGGCAGTATGCGCGCAGACTACTACTAAAAAATCATGCCAAAACTGTTCAATATTAATATTGGGTTCAGCAGGAATAACGCGATGTCCCATAGCTTCTAACTGCTTAGCAGTCTGCTCAAGTACGGCTAAGACTTCTTTATCTACCACAGTATTAGCAACCAACGGCTGTTGATGCAAGGCTATGGTTAGTTGGCGCGGCGCACGCATTGCTGCTTGCAAAAATGTCCCATCAGGTGGGGCAATAACGTAAGGCGCACCAATTTCAGCTCCACTGGTCGCATCAAGCATCGCCGCGCTATCACGGACACTACGGGTAATCACATGATCCGCCACTGCGCCATCCCAGCCTTCACCGAATAACGGTCCCATTGGATTGCGACCACGACTGGGTTTAAGTCCAAACACACCACACCACGCGGCAGGAAAACGAATAGAGCCACCACCATCGCCAGCGCCTGCCATTGGTACGATACCGCTCGCCACTGCCGCCGCGCTACCACCCGATGAGCCACCTGAGCTATAGCCTTTTTTAAATGGATTGTGAGCTACGCCATGCGCTTTTGGTTCAGTGGTGATAATTAAACCAAACTCAGGCGTATTGGTTTTACCAAAAGTATTTACGCCTGTCGCTTTCATGCGCTTAACGATTTCACTATCGCTTTCTGACATAATATTTACGCTACGACTGCCCATCGTGATCGGCTCATCAGCGAAATGAAACGATAAGTCTTTTAATAAATAAGGGACGCCGTTAAATACACCAGCAGGCAGTCCTGCCTGCGCTGCATGGTAAGCACGCTCATCAAAACGATGAATAATAGCGTTTAATTTGGGATTGAGCTGATTGGCCTGATTGACCGCCGCATCTAGCAATTCTTTAGCGCTAACTTCCCCTGCATTAACCAATGCCGCCAATGCTATCGCGTCGTACTGAGTATATTCTTTAAACATAACTAACCTTCCTTGGAGAGTAATTGAATTAAGATTTTGAGAGTGATAAGTTATAACCAGTTTAGTATAAAAACGCACTGCTTATAATGGATAAACAAACTCAGTGGTCATTTGAAAATCCGAATGACTATTGTTAATTAAAGGATGTAATCGTGAGTAACCACCTATATTCTAATAACAAAAAAGCGAGCTACTTTATTGAGTAACTCGCTTTTTTAGTATTGAATTAAGCTTTATCTTTTTACATTAATAGCTCACGTTTACCACTTTTCCCCATTGAGCTGACCAATCCAGCCTCTTCCATCGAATCGACAATACGTGCAGCACGGTTATAGCCGATACTGAATTTACGCTGAATACTAGAAGCTGACACTTTGCGTGTCTCCATAATAAAACCAACGGCCTCATTATAAAGATCATCGTCTTCACCAGAAGCGCTGGCGCTACTGCCGCCACCGGGGCTAGATAATTCAAAATTGCCAGCCATATTATCAATATAATCAGGCGCACCGCGCTCACGCCAAGCATCACAGACGCTATTGACCTCTTCATCGCTGACATAGGCACCATGCACACGATCCGGTTCAATTTGCCCTGGTCCTAAGAACAACATATCCCCATTACCAAGCATATCTTCAGCACCGCCACTGTCCAAAATAGTGCGCGAATCGACTTTTGAATTCACTCGTAGCGCCGCTCGTACTGGAATATTGGCTTTAATCAAACCGGTAATGACATCAACCGATGGGCGCTGAGTTGCAAGAATTAAGTGAATCCCTGCTGCACGCGATTTTTGCGCCAAGCGTGTAATTAATTCTTCCGCCTGCTTACCAACCTGCATAATCATATCGGCAAACTCATCGGCGACGATGACAATCATCGGTAAGGTTTTTAGCTTCGGTGCTTGGCTGATACTCACGCTGTCATTGGGTCGCCATAATGGGTCAAGCATTGGATTACCCGATTGTTCAGCAGCGATAACTTTTTTGTTAAACTCATTCAGCTTACGAACTTTTAATAAGCTCATGAGTTGATAACGACGTTCCATCTCAGCAACGCACCATGACAAGGCACTTGCCGCTTCAGTCATATCGGTAACGACTGGGGTTAGCAGATGCGGAATATCATTATAGTTGGCAAGTTCAAGCTGCTTAGGATCAATCAGAATCATCCGCAGCTCGTTCGGCGTATATTTAAGCAGCATCGATAGTAACATCGCGTTGACCAAGACCGATTTACCAGAGCCTGTCGTACCAGCAACCAACATATGTGGCGCTCGTGCAAGGTCAGTGATAATAGCTTTGCCGCCAATATCTTTACCCATCGCCATGCTGATTTGCGCTTTAGGATCTTTAAATTTTTCGGTATCTAATAGCTCAATCAAGCGCACCATTTCGCGCTGTTTGTTTGGCACTTCAATGCCAATGTATGGTTTACCAGGAATCACCTCGACCACACGTAAAGATGCCATGGATAATGAGCGTGCCAAATCACGTGAAATGCCTGTGACCTTGCTAGCTTTTATCCCAGCAGCAAGGTCTACTTCAAAGCGGGTCACCACAGGTCCTGGAATAGCATTCACAACGCTTGCTTTAACATTGAACTCTTGTAGTTTAATCTCCAACAGCTCTGATAACTGCTCAAGCTCAGCTATAGTATAGCTTGGCTGACGATTGGGATCTGGCTTATCTAAAATAGACAGCTCTGGAATCGGCGATAGACTACTACGATAAGCAGCCGTTTGCATCGAGCGTGATTTTTGACTAAATGCGGCATCATCACTAATGTGAGGCATAACAGGTGCATGAGCATCCTCAGCACGACTGTCATCCTCTGGCATCATATCGGTAATATGGTTGCTGCTATCGCCTTCTTGCACTGCAAAGCTTACCGTTGGCTTAGTAGCTGTTGTCCGCTGACTATATGGCTCGATGTTGAGCTTGGCATCTGACATTAAAGCGCTAGTTTCTGCGGTAGGCGGTAGCTTAGGATTAGCAGGCGGTGTATTGGTTGGCGTCATATCCATGGTTTCAAAAACTGGCGCAATCACATCTACCGTTTTTGACGCACTAGTCATGTCAGATATAGAAGAAGAATCCAAATCATTTGAGAACTCAGATTTTTCAACAGACCATTCATTAGAAAAACCATCAGCTGGTTTATCAACTGAATCATTTATTAAACGATCAGATACCTCTATGGTAGGCGCAACTGCCGTCTCTACTATTGGTGCTCCTTCTTCTTTATTTAATTCAGTCGCTGACGGCACCGCAGCATGTTCTGCTAACCACGCATCGACCAAAGTATCAACAGTAGGCGCTGTAGCAGCTGAATCAGAAATATCAGTGTCCGTATGATGTTCAGCACTTACCAATGGGTTGATTGGTGATTCGTTAGTTGCCGGCTGAATACCCTCTTGATTAGTATCAAAAACAGGTTGAGTAGAAGATAAATTTGTCGCTAAAGGTTGTTTATTATCCGTCTCTGCATCAGAAGCGTCTGTATCTAAGCTGTCAAAAAAGACTGCTGCTGACTCATCTGAACGTAGCGCGTTTATAGCAGCATCATAAGGTATCGTATCTTGCTCTGTCGCTATATGACTTGCTAATAAATCATCGACCGTATTGGCATCATTCCATGCAAAACTCGGTTCAACTTTTCTTATCGGTGTTATAGGAGCGTTTGCAACAGGCGTCGATGCTGACGATGCTTGATTGATATTAGAGATGCTAGCGTTATTAGGTATGGTGGCAGTCGTTTGTAGTTGCTCTTCCCGTCTGGCGCTATCACTTGCTACTTGTGCCGCTGCTGCCATAGAAGCTTTTACGCTAGCACCCAGTCCTGAAGTCGATAAGAAATCGTTCAAAACGTTACTGAAACGACCACTTCTACTTTCATTTTTCCTATTAATAGTGTGGTCAGCTGCTTGTAAATCAAGCGGTAACTGCTCATGCTGAGCTTTTTCACTTATCAAAGTCTTGTCGACATACTCTTTGATATCGCTGCTTTCTTGTGCTGTTTGACTATGCTCAAACGCACTGTCTTGGTTTTTGATACCAGAACCGAGCCACGACAAAGTTTTGAATTTTTCATAGATGCTCAGCCAGTGTATGTTAAAAGCAAAGGTAGCAGTAATAGCGACAAATACTGCCAAAAACGTCACACTGCCCCACTGCGACAACAATTGTGCCAACCGTGCTTGTAGCTCAAGACCGATAATACCGCCCGCAACCCCTTTGAGACCTGAAGATATCGGATCTGCTACCTGTTGTACCAACGCTATCAACTGGGCAAATAACGCACTGCTACTCAATATTAAAAACACATAAGCAACCAAGCGTAATAGCCAAAACGTCGGTTTATTATCCCACCAAATCAGAATCGACTCATAAACCAAAAATGCCAATAACCACCACGCGCCAAAACCAAAGAAGCTATAAAGTATGTCCGATAGCCATGCGCCCGTCGCACCACCCATATTATTAATGGTAGTCATATCACTACTAATATGCGACCAGCTAGGATCATTACCTGTATAAGTCACTAGAATGACGAATAAGTAAACCGCTAGTATTAACCCAAGTAAGGTAAATATGCCCTTTTTTAAATAATCAATAAGTGGTGCTGATATCACGTAAGATCTGCCTTGTTGTTAACACTAGTTGTTAATACTAGTTATTAATACTAAATGGTCGCCAACGCATGATTAAGCCTAACCATGCTGGCATAGATTTATGACATAGACTTCTAAACTAGGTTGCTCAAATTAAATGCCAATCTAAAATACTACTATAAAGTACGGGTATGAACAAAGTACGAGCATGAACGCCGCACTTTTATTTTAGACGGAGCCTACAACTTCTTATAATAACAAATACATAGGTACAGTGGCGACCATGTTATAAAGAAAGAGCATAAGAAAATCAATCAATAAGCAATTTAGCAAAAAACGCTGTCATTAATAGAACACAGCTCATACTTTTGCGTAATAAACCTAAAATATTCGCTCGCTTTTATCGATAAAATTATAAGGCAATAACTCAAGAAAATACTTTCATACGGTGTTTCAAGAGACTGATACTTTAATTCTAATGATATCCATATTCATTTTAGCAAACTTGCACTTTTTGCCGTCTGCCCTTATGTTATTATCACATAGCGACTAGAGCAACACTATAAGTCATCACTCTTAACGCTTATCTTTTATAATATTTATAATTTACCTGTATCATTCTTATTTTTTATTTTTATCATTCTCACTTTTATCGCTAGCAAGGAAATCTTATGGCAACTGATAACACCGCTCCACGCCACGAAAAACTTATTATTTTGGGTTCAGGTCCTGCCGGATATGCCGCTGCTGTCTATGCTGCGCGTGCTAATCTAAAGCCTGTTATGGTCACAGGCCTAGAGGTCGGTGGACAGCTAACGACCACCACGGAGGTCGATAACTGGCCCGGTGATGCCCATGACTTGACCGGTCCTGCACTGATGGATCGTATGAAAGCGCATGCCGAGCGTTTTGGTACAGAGCTGGTTTATGACCATGTTAATGAAGTGAATTTAAATGAACGCCCTTTTCAGTTGACAGGTAATAATGGCAGCTACACTTGTGATGCGTTAATTATCTCAACAGGTGCTTCTGCGCAGTATTTAGGCCTAGAGTCAGAAACCAAATTCAGAGGTCTCGGCGTCTCAGCTTGTGCAACTTGTGATGGCTTCTTTTATAAAGACCAAAAAGTCGCCGTTATTGGCGGTGGTAACACTGCCGTTGAAGAAGCGCTATACCTATCAAACATCGCCTCTGAAGTCACTTTAGTGCATCGCCGCGATAGCTTACGCTCTGAAAAAATCTTACAAGATAAATTATTTGAAAAAGCCAAAAATGGTAATATCAAAATCGAATGGAATCACAGTGTCGAAGAAGTGGTCGGTGATGAAATGGGCGTTAATGGCGTCGTCATTAAATCTATGATCGATGGTAGCACCAAGCAGTTAGATGTTTTTGGTATATTCGTCGCCATTGGTCACAAGCCTAATACTGATTTATTTAAAGGTCAGTTAGAGATGAAAGATGGCTATCTTACCGTCAATAGTGGTCTCAATGGCAATGCAACCCAGACCAGTATCGAAGGTGTCTTTGCAGCTGGTGACGTGGCAGATCATGTTTATCGTCAAGCCATTACATCTGCAGGTACTGGCTGTATGGCAGCACTTGATTCTGAAAAGTATCTGGATGCAATGGGCGAAACAGTCGCTCGTGATCATACTTATGCTTCTACATTGACTGCAGATAAAGAAGCTTAAGTGAGCAATACGTCCAAAGATGACGACCGCATTGATATTGATATCAGTGCGGCTCACATAACGCCTGAGGCTTGTATTAGCCATATCAGAAGTCTTGGGCGTTATGAATTTCCAGATCCCGCTATGGTAGATCCTGATGGCATAGGTATTGTAGCTATCGGAGGAGACTTAGCCGCTGAAACGCTAATCTCTGCTTACGCGCAAGGGCTATTCCCTTGGTTCAACGAAGACGAACCTATTGCTTGGTGGTGCCCTGAACCTCGATGTGTGATGGTGCCAGCTCAATATCTACCGAGTAAATCGCTACGCAAGCAAGCAAAGCGTGAGCGATGGCAATTAACTCTTAATCACGCTTTCGATGAGGTGATACACGCTTGTAGTTTACCGCGTAGTAATGGCGTTAATGAAAGTCAGCCTGAAGGCGAACATACGTGGATTCATCAAGAGATGATTGAAGCTTACACCGAGCTGCACGCTCAAGGCTTTGCCCATAGCGTCGAGGTTTGGGATGATAAAGGCGCGCTCGTTGGTGGTTTATACGGCTTAAAAATAGGCAGTATTTACTTTGGCGAGTCGATGTTTCATCGTGCCTCCAATGCATCAAAACTGGCATTTTGGGGCTTGATGCGCTTGTGTGAGCAAAGTCAGGTGGCGCTCGTCGACTGCCAATTACCGAATGAACATCTTATGAGTTTAGGCGCAACCACCTTACCGCGCACGGATTTTTTAACCCAATTAGATACTTTGATAGCTACTGGTTCAAGCAGATGGCTTAAAGATTCTCATAAACCTTTGCCAGTATCGCTTCTCGACACATTAAAGCCTTAGCAATTGACCGTCTAATCTGACAGTTAAAGCTGATATGATAGGCTAAAACAACAAGTCTTGGCTGAACACGAATCCTGATTACTATAGTGGATCCACTTTTAAAAGAATACAGTGCTACCGGGATTAATTATTCGCAGCCTCTGTCTGCGTAGACACAGCAAGCAAGAAAAATTGATGCCAGTAGCACGTTACAATATTTGTATTTTTTTATTTAGGACTGACTATATTAAGTACAGTCTGCCGTCATTATCTCTATAATCGACCACTTACCTATTATAATCATGAGTTTACTATGGCACCTGATACATCATTCTTATTGATAGGAAGGCTAGCATCAAAAGCCAATACGACCAAAGATACGATTCGTCATTATGACCAATTAGGGCTGCTGAAATCTCGTAAACGTCAAGCAGGCTCGCGTCTATATACTGAGTTTCATCCAGAATGTGTTGAGCGTATCGAATTAATCAAAAGCGCGCAAGCTATTGGTTTTACGCTGACTGAAATCAAGGATAGCCTCAACGATTATTACGATGGGCAGCTCGATATTGATCTGCAGCTGACACTCACCCAACAAAAACTGACGCAAATCAGAAAACAACAAGCTACCATCAGTTTGATGATAGAGATGTTGACCGAACGAATTGATATTCTCGAACATATGAAAGCAGATAGTAAGTACGAGCTTGATGTTGAAATCTGTAAAAAGAAAATACCCTTACTCTAGGGCGTGTCCTCAATTCATCTTGCAATGAATGATAGTGCACGCTAGGTAAAGCATGGACTTGAAATTACGAGCCAACTTCTCATAACGAGTGGCTATACTACGGGAATGCTTGAGCCTGGCGAAC
>NZ_JBAQQF010000059.1:0-10333 GCF_049295055.1 Psychrobacter sp.
GCCTTTAGCCTTTAGCCTTTAGCCTTTAGCCTTTAGCCTTTAGCCTTTAGCCTTTAGCCTTTAGCCTTTAGCCTTTAGCCTTTAGCCTTTAGCCTTTAGCCTTTAGCCTTTAGCCTTTAGCCTTAAATAATACCAAACGAAAATTAAGGTCGAGTGATTAACGAGGTCGATGGGCTTTTAAATCCGCTTTTGCCTGCGCTTTATCACTAGCTGTTTGTTCTTTGACTTTAGCGATATCGAATAAGAAAGTACGGTTCTTAAGTACCGCAACAAACACTACGCCGCCTACCGTATTGCCCACCAGTACCACCACTAAAAACCATAAATAGCTCATTAAGCTGACGGTATTGCCATACAACAAGGCAGAAAATACTTCGATGTTGCCAACGATACTATGATGCAAACCTAAGAAGCCAATACTACCGGTAATCAGGGTGACTAGTACGATACGGCTAAGCGTATCGCGTGCCGAGGTCACAAGCCACGCGGCGACACCCATCATCCAACCCGCTAATACTGAGCTACCAAATATCACCCACCATTCAAAGTCTAAAACATGCTGCGCGTAAGCATCAATATTGGCGACGGTAAACAGCTTCATATTAATACCTAAACCAATCATCAATGCCGCAAATAGACAACCGCCGACGATATTACCAGCAATGACAATGCCCCATAAACGTAATAGCTTCCATAGCGGTTCTATTTTATTGAGTACAGGCAAGCTTAAAAGAGAGGTCTGCTCAGTGAATAATAATGACTGACCGATAACTACAATGATAAAACCGATGGGATATAATAGCGACGCCAGCACCATTGCATAATGGCTGGGTAACACCTCGCTTAGTAACGCAAAAGCGGCTAGGATGACAAATAAACTGATGCCAATTTCAAGCCCAGCGGTAAAGGCACTGGTAAATAATGAGCCAAGTGAGCGGTTAAAAGTTTCTTTGGCATCGATGACTTGTTCAACTAAGATGCTGGCATAGCTTTTAGGCGCGCTAAGATTGTCATCATTTGCCACTTCTTTGATCGAGGCCTGATCATCATCACTAATGGTTTCTGAAAATTCGTGGTCTTCTAAATTTTCGGTAGTATTAGCGGCATCAGTAGCATCGATGGCACTGTCTTGTTTATTCTCAGCTTTATAATCATGAGTAGCGTTATCATCAATGAAACGTTTATCGTCTGCATTGTCAGCCTGAGAGTTGCTGCTACTATTATAGGTATGCTCGGTATCTTGGGACACGGTCAACTCGCTGTTTATCAGATAATGATTATAATATCCTGTCTCTTTTTATAGCATGACCTATATTTTATAACATCACTAGGACTTATTATGTTGAGAGTTCAGCGCATCGAGGGTATTAATTATCTCATACCGTTTTTCAAACCTGATAAATGACCTTAGCATCTAACAAAATCTTGCTATCTGCGTTAAAATCACTCTATTAATTATTTCATCTATTTTTAACGTATTTATTTGACTACATTCATTATTAATAAAAGACCATTCTATTATGAGCAATCCTAATACCAATACTACGACAAATACTAAAACCAATCTAACCACTTCTATCCAAGCGGCACTTAGCCAATTAGAAAATGCCTACAATCCTGCAGAAGTTGAAGCAGGCATGTACCAAGGCTGGGAAGACAGCGGTTATTTTAAGCCAAGCTTTGATAAAGACGAGTCGTTCTCTATCGCCTTGCCGCCACCAAACGTTACTGGCTCATTACATATGGGTCATGGCTTTAATAATGCCATCATGGATGCGTTGACCCGTTATCATCGTATGGATGGTGACAATACGCTTTGGCAACCAGGTACGGATCATGCCGGTATTGCCACGCAAATGGTGGTTGAACGTCGTCTAGAAGCACAAGGTATTAAACGCCGTGATATGAGCCGCGAAGACTTCATTGGTAAAGTATGGGAATGGAAAGAAGAGTCGGGTGATAATATTACTCGTCAAATTCGCCGTTTGGGTAGCTCGGTTGATTGGTCGCGTGAACGCTTTACCATGGATGATGGCTTGTCTAATGCGGTAAAAGAAGTGTTCGTCCGTCTGTTTGACGATGGTTTGATTTATCGTGGTAAGCGTTTAGTGAACTGGGATCCAAAATTCCAAACCGCACTATCAGATTTAGAAGTCGAAAACCATGACGAAAAAGGCAGTTTGTGGCATTTCCGCTATCATTTCACTGATAAAGAATTGCAAACTCAAGATGGCAAAAATTATCTGGTTGTCGCGACCACGCGTCCTGAAACCTTATTAGGCGATACTGCCGTTGCAGTCAATCCTAGTGATGAGCGTTACGCACACTTAGTCGGCAAAACCATTACCTTGCCAATTACTGGTCGTGTTGTGCCTATTGTTGCTGATGATTACGTCGAAAAAGACTTTGGTACCGGTTGTGTGAAAATCACCCCAGCGCATGACTTTAATGACTATGAATTGGGTCGTCGTCATGAGTTGCCGCTGATTAATATCCTTGATGCCCATGCGCATATTTTACCGGCGATGGAAGTCTATCCTGACCTGCAAACCCGTGAGCCAACGCTAGAGACTACACCAAGCGAGTATGCCGGACTTGAGCGTTTTGCTGCGCGTAAATTCCTCGTTGAACAAGCTGGCGAGCAAGGCTGGTTAGAGGACATCGAAGACTACGCACTCAAAGCGCCGCGTGCTGAGCGTGGCGGTGCGATCGTTGAGCCGTGGTTAACTGATCAATGGTATGTTGCGGTTAAAGAGTTGGCTAAGCCTGCGATTGCAGCAGTAGAAGAAGGGCAGATTGAGTTTGTCCCTGCCCAATATAAAAATATGTATATGGCATGGATGAATGGCATTCAAGACTGGTGTATCAGCCGTCAGCTGTGGTGGGGACATCGTATCCCAGCGTGGTATGACGAGGAAGGTAGCATCTATGTGGCGCGTGATGAAGCAGAGGTGCGCAGCAAATATAATCTCGCTGCTGACGTGAAACTGCGCCAAGATGATGACGTGCTCGATACGTGGTTTAGCTCTGGTCTATGGACGTTTAGTACCCTCGATTGGGCTGACGTCAATGCTGATCCGCGCGTGCTCAAAACCTTTCACCCGACCAGCGTGTTGGTCACTGGTTTTGACATTATCTTCTTTTGGGTCGCGCGCATGATCATGATGACCATGCACTTCGTGAAAAACGAAGATGGCACCCCACAAGTCCCCTTTAAGACCGTCTATGTCCATGGCTTAGTACGTGATGGTAATGGTCAGAAAATGTCCAAATCGAAAGGTAATGTCTTAGATCCTATTGACCTTATCGATGGTATTGATCTCGAAGCATTGGTAGAAAAACGCACCAGTAATATGATGAATCCCAAAGACGCTGCGAAAATCGAAAAGCAAACCCGTAAAGAGTTTCCGGAAGGCATCCCAGCGTTCGGTACGGATGCGCTACGCTTTACCTTTACCTCGCTTGCCAGTACTGGTCGCGATATCAACTTTGATCTAAAACGGGTCGAAGGCTATCGGAATTTCTGTAATAAAATCTGGAACGCCAGTCGCTTTGTACTGATGAACTGTATCGACAGCTCTGATGAAGGGAAAGGGAAGGCTCTACCGATTGACCAAGCTGCCAATCCTGACGTTTGGGAATTACCAGAAAAATGGATTATGAGTCGCCTAAACTCGACCATTACTAATATTCATCAGCATTTTGCCCAGTATCGCCTTGATATGGTCAGCCATGATATCTATGAATTTATCTGGAATGAATACTGTGATTGGTATGTTGAGCTTGCCAAAGCTAGCCTCAATGATGACTCGGTATCAAGCGAGCGTAAAGCGCAAATCCGCTATGTGCTGCTGCATGTGCTTGAGACTGCACTACGCTTTAGCCATCCGATCATGCCATATCTGACCGAGCAAATCTGGCAGACCATCGCGCCGCTATTAAATCGTAAAGACACCGATAGCATCGTGATTGCCGCCTATCCACAAACCGATACTGCGCAAATCAGTGAGCAAACCGAAGCCGATATGGCATGGCTACAACAGCTGATCGCTAGCGTACGTAATATCCGTGGCGAGATGAAACTCGGCAACGCGGTACGTCTCCCTGTACTGCTACAAAATATCTCAGCAGCGGAAGACACGCGTCTATCGCGTATCGCCAATCAGTTTAAGGCGCTTGCGAAAGTCGAGAGCTTAACCATTCTAAAAGAAGGTGATGAAGTGCCTTTATCATCATCAAGTATGGTTGGTCAGCTGCGCGTCCTTGTACCGATGAAAGGGCTGATTGACCCAACGGCTGAGCTGGCTCGTTTGGGTAAGTCGTATGATAAGTTGAAAGGTCAAGCGGAAGGTATTTCGCGTAAGCTCGGTAATGAAGGCTTTGTCAGTAAAGCGCCAGTGGAAGTGGTCGATGCTGAAAAAGCAAAGTTGGCTGAGTTAGAAGGGCAACTGACGGCGATGACAGCGCAGATGGAGCAGCTGAAAGCGTTGTAATAAAAGCAAAAGCTTAAAAAGCATAGCCTCAGCATCGGAGTTCTTTAATAGGGACAAATATGCGATGCATGAGGCGATGTTCTTTAATCACTCAGCTCGGCGCTCGTCCCTCGCGTAAAAGCAAGCAGAATAGAAAAGGCCACCATAAAAATGGTGGCCTTTTCTATTCTCTACCACCCATATTACTCTCTACTTAATCTGTTAGTTCTCAAATAACCCAATATTTGTGTGCTAAGATATAATGATTATTACTAACATAAGACTCAAAAGGATTTTTATGGCATTTTTAACTTTAGAGGAAGTACGTAATAAAGCTCGTAGCAATAAAGCTTATGGTTTGGAGTCAAGAGATATCCTAGAGGAACAGTTTGATAGTTTTAATATAAATAAAACCTATGATATTTTTTTATCACATGCTTTTTTAGATGCTGAAGTAATTTATGGTTTGAAAATTACTTTAGAAGAAGCAGGATTCACAGTTTATGTTGACTGGTACGAAGATTCCCATCTTGAAAGGGGGGAGGTGACTAAAGAAACGGCGGTAGTTATCAGAAAACGTATGCAAAGCTGCAAAACACTGATATTTGCTATTACCCAAAATTCTGAAGATTCCAAATGGATGTTGTGGGAACTTGGGTATTTCGATGGTCTCAAGGATAAGGTCGCAGTATTAGGACTTATAGAAAATAGTGGTGAAAGTTTTAGAGGTCAAGAGTTTTTAGAGTTATACCCATATGTACAACGTTATGGTTCTATTTTTGTGCTTGATGATCCTTTTGAACTTCTTGAATTATGGATTAAACGATGAAGGAGTATAATTAGTGAAAAGTTATTGTTATCAGTTAATATTACTTGGTCAAGACTTTGGTATAAAAGATGAAATTATTGAGATTTTTCGAAAAAGAGTAGAGGATTTAGGTATAGTTTGGAAAAGTTTCATTATCATTGATAGTGAAAATTTTGAAGAGTATACAGACTCTAGTCCAGCTTTTTGTATTTATTTAGGATCTAAAAAAAACGACAAGAACTTTACCGACTTAGATTTTCTGACTCAAGTAACTAAAGATGCTTCGTTATTATTACCTGTAGTACAGGGAACACTTGATAACTTTGGAGATTGTATTCCTGAACTCTTAAATAACTACAATGGTATCAATCTTGACGAAGAAGATAGAAGTCAAAAGATTGAACAGATTGTAAATAATATTCTCGAAGGTTTTTCTCTGCTTAGAAGAAACCGAAAAGTTTTTATAAGTTATAAACGAGATGAATCTACCAACGTAGCTATACAACTATATGAGACTTTAGAAAAACATGGTTTCGATGTATTTCTTGACACACATAGTATTAGAAAATCAGAGCCTTTTCAGGATGAACTATGGCATCAAATGGCTGACAGTGAAATAGTAATAATTTTAAATACTTCAGACTTCTTAGGTAGTTATTGGACAAAGCAAGAGTTGGCTATAGCCAGCCAGTTACTATTGGGTATCGTAATAATATCATGGCCCGAACATACTAATTTTATTCCTAACCATGCACAGATATCTTATCCTTTACTATTACAAAATAGTGACTTTGAAAACAGCTATATATATAGTACTTTGAAGGAGAGACCTCTCTCCAAAATCATAGAAAATGTTGAGAGTATTAGAGCTAGAACTTTAGCTTCAAGAAGGGATAACTTAATAAGTAATTTCATAAAAATGGCTGAAGAAGAGGGTTATCAAGCATATCTTGATAGTTACAAGATAATTTCTATGGTTAAAAATGGCAAAGATATCATAGTAGTACCTGCAGTAGGTATTCCTAAGTCACTAAATTATGAACTATCATCAAGCTTTGTTGAAGAGATTAAGAAAAAGAAGTTTGAGAATATATTTATACTTTATGACGCAACTTGCGTTCGAGATTTTTGGTTAAGACATCTAAAGTGGTTAGACAGTAGCCTAGTAATAAAATCATTAAATATTTTAGAGGTACCAGCATGGCTAAACAGTTAAAGCAGGTTTTTTTATCTGCAAGTATTCCATTAGTGGAACGTCATCCTTCATACTATGAAACAGCTGATGTAATTGCTATCCGAGACTGTGTTAGTAGCTTAGCCAAAATTATTTTACCTAAGTTTCGACTAGTCTGGGGTGGGCACCCATCTATTACACCTTTAATCAGCTCAGTCTTAGAAAGTTTGGAAGTAGATATTGAAGAACATGTATATCTTTACCAGTCAGAACATTTCCGCAAAATATTTCCCGTAGAAAATGAGAAGTTTTCGGAATCTCTTATTGTTACAGATGATATTGGAAGTCGTGATGAAAGCTTGGCTTTGATGCGCGAAAAGATGATTGTTAATAATGACTTTATTGCCGGTATTTTTGTAGGTGGCATGGAAGGGGTGGAAGATGAATTTGAACTATTTACTCAATCTCACCCTGAAGCTATGGTACTTCCAATGGCAAGTACTGGAGCTGCCGCGTTAGGAATTTACGAAGAGGGTGATTTCGACGTTTCTTTGAAGGATGATTATGCTTACATAGCTTTGTTCTATAAATTATTTAAGGAAATTCTATAATGGCTAAAAAGATTTTTATATCCTATAAGTATTCTGATGAAAATGTTCAATCCTTAGATAACTCGTGGAATGCCCCACTGACTACAGCGCGATCATATGTAGATATAATTCAGAACCACTTTGAAGATACAGGTGTTCATATATTTAAGGGAGAGAATAATAGTGAAAGTCTTGAAGCGTTTAAGGATGATGCCATAAGAAGTAAGCTGGCAGAAAAGATATATGATAGTTCTATTACTATAGTACTTATCTCTCCAAATATGAAAGAGTGGGTGAGTTTAGAAAAAGACCAGTGGATACCGTGGGAAATATCGTATTCTTTGAAAAGAAAAACACGTAATACTATTAGTAGTACCCCTAATGCAATATTAGCTATTATTCTACCTGATAGATATGGAAGCTATGAGTATGCAAGGAATTCAAATTTTGGATTTGAAATTATCAATAAAAATAGAAATAATTTAAATTATCGTTATCCCGCAACAAGACTTAGCAATGGGTGCTCTAGCTCCTATATATTACAACCTACATGGAAAGATTTTACAAGTAACTATAGTGGTTGGATTGAAGCTGCTTTAGAAATAAGGCAGAACATAGATAAGTATGAAATATCGAAGTCTGTTTGATTAAATGATTTTAAATTCTGAGAACTGCTCTAGCTCGTGCTGTGAGCGGTTTTTTTACATCAGTAATTAGTCTATTATCTTTAAAGGATTCTACTCTAACGTAAGGAACACCATGAACCATCTCACCGTCGGACAACGCGCACCTTTAAGTAATCTGGCTATTGGCGATACTGCACCCATCACGCTCAAGTTCACTCGCCAAAGTCAAATAGAGATGGATATCAGCTGCTTTGCGTTAGATGCAGCAGGCAAACTGATCAATGATGATTACATGGTGTTTTATAATCAGCCGACCTCACCTTGTGGGCAAATCAAGCTCACCCATTATGAGTCGCAGCCAACAGCGAGTAAAGGCATCCAAGCAGAGTTTGAAGTTAACTTGTCTAAACTGGCTGCGAATATAGACAGCTTGTTTTTTGTATTATCAGCCGACACGCCGCTGAATCAAATTCAATTGTTAGAAATTGGCATTTGGCAGCAATCACAAAAGGTACAGGCAGAATATCAAGCGGCAGACTTTGCCCAACAGCAAGCCAGTATGCTGATGCAGCTTTACCGTAAAAGTGGTGTTTGGCGAGTATCTAACGTCGCGCAAGGCTTTAATGGTGGGCTTGCCGCCATCGTGCAGCATTTCGGTGGCGATGTAGAAGAGGGTAGCCCGCAAGCAGTAGCTGTAGTTGCAACGCCAGTTCAAGCAAAACCATCGTTAGAAAAAGTCATGCTAGACAAAGCGCCAAAACTGGTCAATTTGGCCAAAAAAGCCACGATATCGCTTGAGAAACGCCAATTGCAGCAGTTAACGGCAAAGGTGGCATTGGTGCTAGATGCCTCAGGCTCAATGAACAGACAATACAAAAAAGGCCGCGTGCAAGAGGTGGTCAACCGCTTATTGCCATTAGCCGTCAGCTTTGATGATGACCAAGCATTAGACTGCTGGGCGTTTGCCCGAGACCCGCAATATTTGGGGGAGATTGGGCTGAGCAACTATGACGGTTTTATAGACAACGCTCATGGCGGTTGGCGTAAATGGGCACTTGGCCCGCGCGTTAATAACGAAGCAGAGGTCATGAAAGCCGTGACGGATTTTTACCAAAAGGATGGGTTGGATGTACCTGTCTATGTTTTATTTATCAGTGATGGCGGGGTGAGTGACAATCGCGGTATCACGAAAGTCATGACGGAAGCCGCGAAACTACCGATATTTTGGCAGTTTGTGGGCTTGGGTGGTCGTGGTTATGGCATTCTAAAAAAACTAGACGACATGACAGGGCGCGTGATTGATAATTGCAGCTTTTTTGAGCTGGATGATTTAGACGATATCAGCGAAGAAGCATTATATGAAAATATGCTAGAAGAATTTCCGAGTTGGCTAAAAGAAGCGCGCGAGATAGGTCTAGTAACGAAGTGAATGGAGAATCAACACCATGCTTACTATGAAAAAAACATCAACCGCCAAAGCCCTCACTTTAAGCGCCTTGTTTTTAAGTCTAAGCGCTTGCGTCCTCGTTTCACCGCCGACCAATGAAGACACCTTAACAGATGCCGATCTTATCCAAGCTGCTGAGCAAAAAGAGTCAGCGCCAACGGAAGGCGCGCAGCAATGGGTGATTGGCTATCATCATGGTATCGCAGTGGTTAAGTCCTTCCAGTGCTCAGACCTGTGTCCGCAGAATACCTTGCGGGTGATTTATTATGACCTGCCTAGTGATGCCACTTGTGAGAGTATCGGCGGCGTGACCAAATCCATATTAGTGCCCATCGCCATTACCGTGATGCCAAAAGACTATTGCTTTCCAAAGGTGATCGCTGATTACTGGGAAAGTTATCCTGCCAAATGACAGTGAATAACGACCTACATTTACCTAACTGCTAAGTAAGCTACGTACCCGTAGTAAAACCCTGCAAAATCAGTCTTGAACTGGCTTATCAATTTCTTTATCTTTGATAGCCTATATAGGTAGTCCATACCTAATGACCCAATGCCTAACACTGACTGATAAAACTCCCATGACTCAAACAAAAAAAGCTTTTTATTATCGACCTAAGACTAATCAACATAAAAACCCAACGGTGCGTTGGCTGTTTTTGATTATTGGCTGGCTGTTTTTTGTATTAGGGATTATTGGCGTATTACTCCCAGTAATGCCGACCGCGCCTTTTATACTGTTGGCAGCGGGCTGCTGGGCACGTAGCTCACGGCGCTTTCATTTTTGGCTGATCAATCATAAGTATTTTGGTAAATTCATCCGCGATTGGGAAGATCGTCATGCCGTACCCTTCTATGCTAAGTGGCTGGCAACAATAATGATGACAATTTCGACCACCATGTTATTTTATCGTCTGCCTGCCGATACGATGTGGATGGCATGGCTGGTAGCCACGGTATGTAGTGGGGTAGCGGTCTATTTGTTCCGTTTGCCAAATGCGTAAAAAGCCTTGCAATTAGAGTAATAAATAGTGAAAAAACAGCTTCAGTTACACGAAACATGAGATAAGACTTGCGATACTAGGATATCCCCCTTATAATACGCCCAAGCTTAAGAGCAGTTCTGCACCAAATCATTACCTCGTAGTATTAGTTATAATCCTTCGTTTTAATATTTATCGTTCAGTAGCTATTTGCAAGCGTTACCGGTCACTAG
>NZ_JBAQQF010000060.1:0-14561 GCF_049295055.1 Psychrobacter sp.
TAGGTCATGCCGTCATCTATACTTTTGAGAACTTGTCTACGAAAATCTAGTGAGTAAGTCATGGTCTTTATAATAACAATTAGATTTGATAATTAGTTTATAACACTTTTAAGTGGGATTGACTATAACCAGCGTTATTAAATAAAGAATTTAAAGTTTATAACCCTAAATTACGACCTTATTTATAGTAAGGTTGTTTTAATTTTATTACCATTTATCTTCATATTTTTACCATCTGTCCGGAATAGTATCTCTAGATGTTACAGTTTTGCTGATATCGTTTTAAAATAGAGCCTCTATAAAAGGAAGTGGTTTTTAAATATATAGGCAATGCCTTATACGCTTATTGACTACCAAAAAAGGGATTTTATAGCTCATGTAATACTCATAGATTCAGTGATGATAAAAATCATTATCAAAAAATTATGTGTGTTGACGATATTGTAAGAAAAGATAAGGAGCTTGGTATGAGTGTTAAGTTAAGAGGGAGCGATTTGACACGTGCGCTGCTAGTACGAGGTGATAAACAAGTATGGTGTGCAGTCGATGATGATGGTGATGAGCAAGCGATGATGGACCACTGTGGTAATGATTTTACCGCTTGTATTGTCTCGTTTAAAGAGGGTTGCTTTTATTGTAGTGGTGGTTCAACATGGCTGTTTGCGGTACCGATAAAGGTAGTCGCTGTTACCCAACATGAGATGCAGCTTTGAGCATTGGGTGTGGCAATAGTAATATGAGATTATCGATATAATATTACCGATATAATATAGCCTCCTAATTTGGAGGCTATATTTTTTGTAGATTAAGCGCTTGGTGCATCGGGTTGCATTATAGGATCAGCATCGGCGAATGCCTTTAAAGTGCGGCAGTGCGTATCAATCTCGACGATATTAGGATAAGGGGTTAAGTCTACTTTGAAGCGTCGAGCAGAAGAGACTTGCGGAATTAGATAACAATCTGCAAAAGTAGGTCTATCGCTATAGCAGAATTTTCCTCGATTTTCCTCTTGAGCCAAGCGCTTTTCTAGAGCAGCAAAGCCCTCACTCATCCAGCGATTACACCATGCCATGACGTATTCTTCGCCCACAGATAACTCATTGCGTAAATACTGTAAAATACGACGGTTGTTCAGTGGGTGGATATCACATCCAATCATGGCACTCAGAGCCCGTACTTGCATACGTCCAGCCGCGTCTTTTGGTAATAGAGGGCTCTCAGGATAGACTTCTTCTAACCATTCCAAAATGGCTGGACTTTGGTATAACAATAAGTCGTCGGCTTGTAAGACAGGCACCAATCCTTGTGGATTGAGGGCTTTAAATTCGCTCTCTAACTGTTCATCTTGTGCTAGATTGACTGTTACATTGTCATAATCCAAACCTTTTAAATTCATTGCGATGCGCGTACGGTAAGAGGTGCTACTACGGAAATAGCCATAAAGTGTCATCATTATGCATTCCTTTTATTATGGTATGTTGTTAGTGGGATAAGTGGTTATAATTGCGATACTAACTTTATTGCACATATATTATTTTATAGAATCAAAGAGAAATATTATTAAATCATTTTCTTTTTTAACTGATATTTAATCAAGCAAACCATTAATCGAGCAAACTATTAATTGAGCAAATCATGCCAGCAGCTGAAAACCTTGTAGAGAATCTCACCGCAACCAATAAAAATCAAAGTGGTGTTCAATCACTTGAAATTGGGCTATCGATATTAGATGTCCTCATCAATCACAATGAGCCTATGATGCTAAAAGACATTGCTCAGGCGATGAAGATGCATCCAGCAAAGTGTCATCGGTATTTGGTCAGTCTTATTCGTAAGAATTACGCTCGCAAGCTTAGCGATGGACGTTATGGACTCGGTGATAGAATCAATACGTTGGGGGCGCTGGGAGCAATGCGGCATAATGGCTTCAACCAAAACAATATCTTAGAGCGGCTAACACACATTGCTAATGAAATTAAAAACGCCTTAAACTGCGGGGTACAGATTGCCAAATGGTTTAGTGAGGGACCTATCATTATCCAGTCGGTTGAGCCAAATAGTCCGATTAGTATCATTACTCGCATCGGTTCACGTATGCCGCTGACAACCTCTGCCACGGGGCATCTGTTTGCCAGTTATCAGCCTGATGCTGTTATTCAGCCGTTAGTGATCGCTGAGTGGCATACAAAAAAAGAGGCTGCAATAGCAGAAAAATGGCAGCAATTTAATCAACTACGAGCCACGATTCGCACTCAAGGCTATGCAACAGTAACCGGTGATATGTTGGTGGGTATTAATGCGATTACGATTCCTGTTATCTTGCCGCAGTTTACCGTTGCTAGTAACAACGGTGCTAGTCAAGCTTCTATCGATAACGACTCATCGCTTGAAAAACTGTCCTTAGAATATGCTATTACTGTTATCGGAACCACAGAGCAGTTACCGATGAGTGAGCAGCATAATGTGGTTGAGCAAATATTGGCGATAGCACAGCGTTATCAGATTACTAACAATTAGTTTAATGCGACTCTAATTCCTTTAAGTTAGACCTTGCAGGCGGCGCTGGCGGCTTTTGCCTGCTCATAAACTGTTTCACCATCCAAACCGAGCGCTGCTAACTCATCCAGATATCGTTGAGTGCCCTCTAACAGCGGCTCTTTCCAGTCAGGATCGTTTAAAGGATCTGGAATGTCTATCATAGTATCGCCTTTGGCACGAGCAGCAGCCATCGCTGCTTCATTACTATCATCAAATATCTTAGCAATACGCTCTGACATGACTATTCCTGAATTATCATCAATAATTTTTTTCAGGTCTTGAGGTAGGCTATTATATTTGTCCTTATTCATGGTCACTACAAAGGTCGAGTTGTAAAAAGGGATATTTGTATGATGATTAAGTAATTCATCGAGACGGAATGCTTGTATGGGCTGCCAAGTAAAGGCTAGTCCATCAATCACGCCGCGCTGCAAGGAGGTATAAGCATCACTGGCAGGAATGCCAACAGGCGCTGCACCAATCGTTTCGATAACGTGGCTTGCAACTACAGAGGGCTGACGGATACGCAAACCCTTCATATCTGCTGGGGTACGAATCGGATTGTCAGCGGTATGTAGCGCACCTTGTCCTGAGCCCATTAGTGAGAGTAGATGGGTGTCTTCGTATTCGCTATCAATTGCGCCATTGTTGTACAGCTCATACAAAATACAAGTTTGCTGCTCTGCCGTATTGGATATACCTGGTAGCTCAACCACTTGAGTTAAAGGGAAGCGACCAGCAGTGTAGCCTTGCACTTGCATACCAATATCTACAGTGCCTTTAGCTGCAGCATCATAAGTGGCACCTGGTTTGCTCAAAGTGGCAGAAGGGTAGATTTCAATTTTTAAGCGCCCTTTAGACTCTTCTTCAATCTTGCGAGCCCAAGGCTCAAAACCCTCAGTATTTATATTGTCGTTAGCTGTCATGAAATGTGAAAATCTTAACGTGGTTACTTTATCTAAATCGACAGAATCACTGACAGATTGATCGTTATTGGAACAGCCTGATAATGTGAGTAACGAAGCTAATGCTATCCCTAAAGATGTTTTAATCTTCATCATAGAATCCTTTCTTGATGGTTGGATATTATATTATTAAGTGTTAAAAATTGACTCTCTGCTTTAAGACTTTAGATCACTTGATTATCAAGTTTCTATTCTTAATTAATTGATTATCAAGTGATCTAAATATAATGGCAATTTCTTCACTCGCCTGCAGGCGCAACTTCTCTTGCTTCAGCCAGCTCTTCAGCGTGCAAAAACTGAGTATGGGCTGGGGCACGCTTAGTACGCGACCATTCATCAAGCATGTCTTTCTTGATTTCATCCGTAATCATCGATACTTTTTCTTCTGAGGTAATATCATCGTAGGTCAGTTCCATACGATGACCATTAGGGTCGAAGAAATAAATAGAGTGGAAAATACCATGATTGGTAACTCCTATAACATCAATACCGCCGTCTTCTAAATGCTTTTTAGCAGCTATTAAAGTATCGCGGTCTTTAACTTTCATCGCCAGATGCTGCACCCAATCTGGGGTGTTAGGGTCAAAGCCCATCTCAGGTTGATTGGGCACTTCAAAAAACGCCAATACATTACCATTACCAGCATCTAAAAACACATGCATGTAGGGATCAAAGGCTTTGGTCGACGGCACATGATCTTCAGCAAATGCTAAGATGAAGTCCATGTTTAGGTGTTTTTGATACCATTCAACGGTTTCTTTCGCGTCTTTACAACGGTAAGCCACATGATGGATTTGTTCTATTTTAAAAGTCATTATCAATATCCTTTTGACAAATAATTAAAAGAGGGCAGTCACAGCAACAGTAGATTTATAGCAATAAAAATACAGCTGCTGTTTTGCTTGCTTGAACTAGACTGCAATTTATAAAATCTTATTTATAAAGTAGAGCAGTGCTTTGAATTTATATCAGTGCAATGATTAATCAGAGAAATTAAACTCTAAAGCAGGCAGTACTTTACCGCGTACTTCACCGAAGCCGACACGGATGCCATCTTTTTCGCTGTAGCCTTTCATAATGACCGTATCGCCATCTTCGATAAAGCTGCGAGTCTCGCCACCTTTTAGAGTCACTGGTTTGGTCGCATTCCAAGCAATCTCTAACATCGAGCCATAAGAGTCTGGCGTCGGACCTGAGATAGTACCTGAACCCATCATATCGCCGACTTCTACTTTACAACCCGTGATAGTGTGATGGGTCAATTGCTGTGCCATTGACCAGTACATGTGTTTGAAGTTGGTTTCACAAATAACGGTGGCGCTCTCAGCGTTTTCAGGAAGTAGCTCTACTGACAGATTGATATCGTAGCTATTGTTGCTGTCTTTTTCATTCAGATAAGCCAGTGGCTTTGGCTCTTGAGTCGGGCATGGCATCTTAAACGGTGCCAATGCATCCATGGTCACAATCCAAGGTGACACCTCAGAAGCAAACGTTTTGGCATTAAATGGACCTAAAGGTACATATTCCCATTTTTGGATGTCACGGGCTGACCAATCATTAAGCAGCACCATACCAAAGATATGATCAATAGCACTATCTACTGCAATTGGTTGACCAATGTTATTACCTTTACCGACGACAAAAGCCGTTTCAAGCTCAAAATCTAAACGCTTACAAGCTGAGAAAATAGGACGGTCGTCAGCATTTGGTTTTAGCTGACCCGATGGGCGTATCACATCACTACCACTAACGATGACTGTGCTGGCACGTCCATTATAACCAACTGGCATTTCAGTCCAGTTAGGTAGTAGAGCATTGCTTGGGTCACGGAACATCGTACCGACGTTGGTTGCGTGCTCTTTTGAAGAATAAAAATCTGTAAAACCTGGTACTTGAACCGGCAAGTGCATAGTGACATCTGCTTGCTTAAACAATAATTTTTTCTGCAAATCTGTGTTATCACGTAAGCCATCGCTATCACTAGAGAGTAGCGTTTGAATGGTTTTACGTGCCTGAGTCCAGTTGTCTCGACCAGAATCAATAAAGGCGTTTAGAGTCGGTTGATCAAAATAGCTGCCACCGTCTAAGCTTAATAAACCTTCTGATTCAAGAGCCGCCAAATCCAAGACGTGCTCGCCAATAGCAACACCAGCGCGGCGTTTGTTATCACCAGCAGCGTCTTTGGTTTCACTAAAAATGCCATAAGGCAGATTATGAATTGAAAAATCAGAATCACTGGCGATATCGAGGAAAGATGAGAGGTTTTTGTCAATCGTTGACATAGGTTGCTCCTTGCTAAACAAGTTTAATAGATTACGTTATGATTAACTACTTACGTATAATGTAATTTATAGCTACACATATTGCAAGGGTTTTTATAAAGTGTTTTGGTGTCTTACTGATATTCAAGCTGACTGATTTATTGCTATTGATACTGCTGTTATTTTCGTTTATTACACAAAATCAGAGCACAAAAAAAGGCTAAGCAGCTGCTCAGCCTTTCTCGTTAAGATAGTTTTAGTAAAATAAGCTAGCTTAGTCTTTTAAGACGTCTGCCATGGCATTGGCAACATAATCGATATTACTGTTGTTCAATCCAGCCACACACATGCGCGAGTCAGAGATCATGTAAATACCAAAATCACTTTGTAAGCGTGCAACTTGCTCAGGCGTCAGACCAGTGAAGCTAAACATGCCGTTTTGACGGGTAATATAGTCAAAGTTACGGTTAGGGATTTTGGCCTCTAACACAGACTTGAGCTTGGTACGCATGGATTTGATACGGTCACGCATCGCATAAACTTCGCCAACCCATTGCGTATGTAATACTTCATCGTTCATGACGATATCGACCACACGGCCACCATGTGATGGCGGGCTTGAGTAGATACGGCGCACGATCGAGTTCAACTGACCGAAGACGCGCTCAGTCTCATCAACTGTCGGGCAAACCACCGATAGACCACCGACACGCTCACCGTATAGTGATAAGTTCTTAGAGAATGAGTTGCTAACAAATAATGGCAGACCCATATCGACCGCTTTACGAATCGCGTAAGCATCGCTGTCCATATCTTCGCCAAAGCCTTGGTAAGCAATATCCATAAATGGAATCAGCTCACGTGCTTGAATGACGTTAAGCACTTGATCCCACTGTTCGCGGGTCAAATCTAGACCAGTTGGATTGTGGCAGCAAGGATGCAGCAAGATCACATCATTCTTGTTTAAAGTTTCAAAAAACTGAATCATCTCATCAAATCTGATGCTGCTATCTGCTTTATTATAGTAAGGGTATTTACCCACTCCGACATCAGAGCCTTCAAAGATGGCAATATGATTGCCCCACGTCGGGTCGCTCACATAGCACTTAGACTGCGGGAACCATTCATGGATAAATTCTGCACCAACTTTTAGCGCGCCAGAACCACCAATAGTGGCGATGGTCGCAACCAAGCCGTCCTTTAAAATCTGTGCGTCTTTACCAAAAAGCAAGTTTTGGCAGCCTTTACGATGTCCTGGCAGACCTGCCATTGGTAAATATGGACGCGGAGAAATAGGATCAGCAATACGCTGCTCAGCTATTTTTACACAGTCGAGTACAGGCATGACGCCATTTTCATCATAATAAATGCCAATGCCTAGATTGACTTTATCAGGATTGTTATCTGCTGCAAATTTTTCTACCAATCCTAAGATTGGGTCACCGGCATAATAATCGATACGTTCAAACATTTGTTTTCCTTACAAGAGATATGAGTTGAGGCGCTAAAAAGCATAAACCAGTTTTATGATTAACTCAACGTTAGATTCCGTTATGCTAATTAATTAACGCATTTTTTTCTTAGTTACAAACTTTTAAATGTCTCTTAGCTTGATAGTGACTACGATTTAATAGTGACTATGCTCATCAGTATCAAGTGAATATCAAGATGAGAGCTAATAAACTTTAAAAGCTCTGTAAATCATCAAAATGGCTGGCAAAATAGCGCTGTAAAAAACCCTTAAAAGCAATGCTGGCTGGTGAAAGTGCTCGAGAGGAGCGTTGGTAAATAAAAAACCGCCGCATTTTGACAGGTTGTGCCAGAGGTCGCATCTGTAGCCCATTGGCGCTCACCCAGTCTATCACTTCTGGCATGTAGGGCAGACACAAAGTAATACCAAAGCCTTGGCGCGTCATCTCAAGTGCCGTCGACATAAAGTTCACTTTGTAAATAGCCTGCTGAACATGGTTTGCGATACGCTCATCGAGCTCAGCGGTGACTTGCTCCAAAAAAGGACCTTGCAAAGTAATGAGTGGAATATCTATCAAATCCTTCCAGATAATTTCACGTTTTTTTGCCAGCGCATGGCTATCAGGCATCACCACGCAAAATGGCAGCTCATAGAGTAAATCGGCACTGATCTCATCTTCGGTTTCCATAAAGCCAAGTTCGGTACCGACACCCAAATCCACTTCGATATTTTGAATATGTTCAAGTAAGTTTTCAGCAGAGCAATCTAATAGCGACACGCTGATATCCGGATATTCTTTAGCAAACTGTGCAATGACCGCCGGCATCGATGAGGCCGCAAACTGCGATACTGCCAATCGTACTTGACCTTGCGCTAAGTTTGTCAAACTGCTTGCTTCATTTTCAAATAATTGCATCTCGTTTAAAATACGCCGAGCTTGCGGTAATAAGTGATGTCCTACCACCGATAAAGACAGCTGGCGTGTGGTGCGATCAAATAACACAATGCCCAAGTTAGATTCTAACTCCTTAATCAAGCCACTAACGGCAGATTGGGTTAAATGCATCTGGTCGCTGGCACGGGTAAAACTGCCGTTGTCAGCGACTTTGATAAAGGCGGTCAATTGGCGAATGCTGATATTCATAAGTAAACCTGATAAATAAATCAAAAAATACGATTAGTCTTATAAATCAAGCTAATCTAATATAAATGAATCGTCAATAGGAATGATTGATGAAACTTATTTTTTGCTAATTTTTAGCGCTTTATACCACCAATTGAAATTAAGGATGATTACAATGGCAGATTTATTTGAAAACCCAATGGGCTTAAACGGGTTTGATTTTGTTGAATTCGCCTCACCTCAACCTGATGCCGTTGAAGCACTGTTTAAGCAGCTTGGCTTTGCACACGTTGCCAACCACAGATCTAAAGACGTTGCGTTATTTCGTCAAGGTGACATCAACCTCATATTAAACCGTGAGCCAAAAAGTCCAGCCAGCTACTTCGTTGAAGAGCATGGCGCAGGCGCTTGTAGCATGGGTTTCCGCGTCAAAGATGCCAAAAAGGCTTACGAGTTAGCGATTGAAAATGGTGCGCAGCCAGTCGATGTACCAACCGGCGTTATGGAACTTAGACTGCCCGCTATCAAAGGTATCGGCGGCTCACTCATCTATTTGATTGACCGTTTTACCGATGGCAACTCAATCTATGATATCGACTTTGAATATCTACCAGAAGTTGATAAGCATCCAGTCGGCCATGGCTTTAAAGTTATCGATCACTTAACGCATAACGTTTATCGCGGTCGTATGGCCTATTGGGCAAACTTTTACGAGCGCGTTTTTAACTTCCGCGAAATCCGCTTTTTCGATATCAAAGGCGAGTATACCGGTCTGACCAGTAAGGCGATGACTGCGCCTGATGGCAAAATTCGCATCCCGCTCAATGAAGAATCAAAGCAGGGCGGCGGACAAATCGAAGAGTACTTGATGCACTTCAATGGCGAAGGTATTCAGCACATTGCTTTAGCCAGTGATGACTTATTTGCCAGCATTGATAAGCTAAGAGCCGCTGGTATTCCGCTCATGACCGCGCCAAACGAGACGTATTACAAGATGCTTGATGAGCGTCTACCAGGTCATGGCGAGAATATTTCTGAGTTACAAATGCGCGGTATCTTGCTAGATGGGACCACTGAAGGCGGAAAACCACGTCTACTGTTACAGATTTTCTCTGAAACTATTTTGGGTAGTCCGGTATTCTTCGAATTTATCCAACGTAAAGGCGATTACGAAGATGGTTTTGGCGAAGGTAACTTCAAAGCATTGTTTGAATCAATCGAGCGTGACCAAGTTCGTCGCGGTACAGTTGGTCAGACAGAGACTGAAGCGCCATAACAGCAAGTAAGCTTAAAAGAGTACTTTTAAAAAAGTACTCTTAAAATAAGTATTAGAAGGGCAAGATGAAAGGGTTTTATCTTGTCCTTATTACCTTTGTTACTCTGCTACTTAATAATAAAACGCCAGAAACTTGCCAGACAAAGTAAATAAAGCAGATGACTGATACCAAGGTATTGAATGGATTGCCATATAAGGAAACTAGGCATGGAAAGCCGTCAACAGATAACTGCTCATATAAAGCCTGTCAGTGTTAATTCACTTAACAATGAAGCACTTAACGATGAAGCGCTCAATGCTGAATCAACGAACACTGAAGCGTCTACTCAACATGTAACTCAGAAGAAGCAACCTTACCTGTCGCGTCAGCCAGACAATCATGGTCATATTCATTATAGTGACGATGAAAACGCGATGTGGCAAGCGCTGCTTGAACGTCAAGCGAAGCAAATACCCAATCGTGCCTGCTCAGCCTATCTTGAGGGTTTAGATAAACTCAAGCTATCGCCTACACATATTCCGCAACTACAAGATATCGATGACGTATTACAAGCGACGACTGGCTGGCAGACTGCCGCAGTACCAGCGTTAATTAGCTTCGGTAAATTCTTCAAACTCTTAGCTGATAAACGTTTTCCAGTCGCGACCTTTATCCGTCGTTTTGATGATATGGACTATATTGAAGAGCCGGATATTTTTCATGAAATAGTCGGACACTGTCCATTATTGACCCATCCAGCCTTTGCAACTTTTAATGAGACCTACGGTAAGCTTGGATTAAACGCAACTAAGCAAGAGCGTCTTTATTTAGCGCGCCTGTATTGGTTCACCATCGAATTCGGTCTAGTGGGCGCAACCGAAGAAAATCGCAAGATTTATGGTGGCGGTATTTTAAGCTCACCGTCTGAAACGGTCTATGCGCTTAGCGATGAACCGGATTGTCGCGCGTTTGATTTAATCGATGTATTGCGCACCCCTTACCGTATTGACCAAATCCAGCCTATCTATTATGCGATTGATGATTTGGATACGTTATTCGATATCGTAAATAGCGACATTATGGGCGCTGTAAAAAAGGCGATGGGTTTGGGCTTATTTGCGCCAACTTATGCTAAGAAATAGCTTACAAACTGTCGTGGTTAATATACAAACTATCTTGGCCAGTATAGGTCTCAGCTATAAACGTCAATAGGTATTAAAGAAAGTACGCTTGAAAACAATTATCCCTCAAAGAAATTATCAATAGCGCAAAAATAAAAAAAGGAGATTATCATGTCCGAGTTATCACAAGGTAGCTGCGAAGTATGCCGTATTGGCGCACCAAAAGTCAGCGATACTGAAGCACAAGAGCTATTACAAAAAATTCCAGATTGGTCATTGATCGAGATTGATGGTATTAAGCAATTACAACGTCAATATAAATTCAAGAACTTCGTGAAAGCTATGGCATTTGCCAATCAGCTTGGTGATATTGCCGAAGCAGAAGGGCATCATCCTGGGATGCTGGTTGAATGGGGCAAGATTACCGTTACTTGGTGGTCGCACAGTATCAAAGGTTTGCATCGCAATGACTTTGTTATGGCAGCCAAGACCGATAAATTGCTTGATAAATAATAAAAACAACTAAATAAAACTGTCAAAAATTCAAATCAAATTGGCAACATAAGGATGTGTTATGCCTCCACAAGTACTTACCGAGCTATCTCCTAAAGTAGCTTTTATCATTGCTAGCGTTGTCATCGCGATTATGGGTGTCACCATGATCGGCTTTGGCTGGGTTCCGCATCTATCATTAATGCTTGCGATTGCTGTTTTGCTGGCCCTAGGTATGTTTAAGGGTTTAAGCTTTGAAAAAATGCAGGAACAGATGTCCTCAGGCGTCGTCAGTGGTATCGGTGCTATCTATTTATTATTCTTTATTGGATTGCTAGTCGCCGCTCTCATGATGTCAGGGGCTATTCCCACCATTATGTATTATGGTTTTGATCTTATTTCACCGCAGTATTATTATATCTCTGCCTTTGTTTTGACCTCAATTATCGGGGTAGCGCTGGGCAGTAGTTTGACCACAGCAGCGACGATAGGCGTGGCCTTCATTGGGATGAGTAATGCCTTCGATGCCAACGTCGCTATCGCTGCAGGTGCCATCGTCTCAGGCGCATTCTTTGCTGACAAAATGTCGCCACTATCAGATACTTGTACGCTTGCTTCTTCTGTCGTGGGCATTGATTTGTTTGAGCATATTCGTAATATGATGTATACCACTGTGCCCGCTTGGCTTATCACTGCAGGACTGTTTTGGTTCTTCTCTGGGCAGGCGGGTACTGGCAATTTAGATCAAGTTATTCTGTTGCAGTCACAACTGGTCGATAGCGGCTTAGTACATGGTTATTCAGTACTACCATTTATCGTGTTGGTCGTGTTAGCGCTATGCCGAGTGAATGCCATTTATACCATCATTTACACAATTGCTAGCGCCTTAATCATTACTTATTTCCACAGTACTCCCAGTATTGGACAGTTAGGCGGCTACATGTTTGGTGGCTATGCGCCTGCCGAAAACTTAGAGCTAGGCGAAGTAGGTGGCATGATCTCACGCGGTGGTATGCAGAGCATGTTCTTTACGCAGACTATTGTGATATTGGCATTAAGTCTAGGTGGTCTGTTACGTGCATTGGGTATCTTGCCTGCGCTGTTATTAGGTATCAGAGATATGCTGACCAGTTCAGGCCGCGCTATCTTTGCCGCTGCTATGGCAGCCTTAAGTGTCAACGTCCTAATCGGTGAGCAGTATTTAAGTATCCTATTATCTGGTACCGCTTTTCGTCCGACGTTTGAACGTTTAAACTTACATCCTAAAAACTTATCACGTACCATTGAAGATGCCGGTACAGTCATTAACCCGCTCGTGCCATGGAGTGTGTGTGGGGTGTTTATCAGTCAAGCTTTAGGCGTGCCAGTGCTTGAGTATCTACCTTACGCATTCTTCTGCTATTTATCATTGCTACTTACAATATTGTTTGGCTTTACAGGTATAACGATTAGCCGTAAAGATGGCTCTAACGTCCGTAAGCACCAAAAAGCACAACTAGCTAATTAACAACAGGCTATTTTTAAAATAAGTTGGGATAGCTTTATTTGTCTAAAAAACCACTCTAACCGTATTAGAGTGATTTTTTTGTGGCAGTTGGAATCATCAAACGATATATCTAAAAGTGACTGAATAAGAGATAATAGACTATACAGATGTCCAACCACGAAAGTCGCGTAAAAAATGTGGATGTAGAAACTACTAGAGTTTAGTAGTAGCAGAAATCTGATAAATTTTACTTAAATTTGAATAAAAAGGCAGTCCCACATGACTAATAATAACCCCTATAACCTGATACCTTTGAAGCCAACTGGCAGAAATGAGACTGATACTGCCAATACTTATTCGCCCGAAGACATGGTTAAGATATACGAGCAACAATTTCTGACCGAAGTGCCAGAAGAGAAGCTCACAGAGTTTTTGCCCTTTTTAAAAGGCTTTTATGACATTGATGACCATACGTTAGATATCAGCGCCGTTATTTTTGAGGCAATAGCTGATTTTTGTATCATTTATAATCACAAGGTAAAAGTAGGGCGTTATCATATATTAGAAGGCTTGGTAAAAGAAGAGATTGAGCAAGACGAAGACTATAAAGCGGATGAAGGCGCCGAACATGAAGAGGTACAAGCCTATACACTAGAATGTAAGCGTACTTTTTTTATCAATGATGTAGAGATGCCTTATCATTTTAATTTATTTATCCACGGGGATAGTTATTCGACGTTAACCAAGAGAGATAGCTTGTTAGAAAAGATTTACTGGTTGGTCAGTGATAGTTTCGATGAGCCTTTATTGGACAACTCTTTAAGAAGCTCTGAAGCTACAGAGAGCTTAGCGTCTATTAATGAGCAGCTGGCAAGCTTAGGTATTCGAAAAATGGATCTGACAACTATACATGAGCTAGTTGACTATGTAGAAGACAGCATCATAGATGATGACATGGTTGACACGCTTAATAAGCTATTAGATTCTGCTGAATAGGATCGATTTGGTTTAATATTAAGTTAGCTTGATTCAGTAGTGTTTAATACATAGTTTTTCTATTAGAAAAGCCTCGCCTAATCGTTGAGGCTTTTTTGCGCTTAAAATTTAGTGATGTTTATGCTGGCTGCAACTGAGCGGTTTTACATGATGGAGGATTGAGTTTAAATATATATAAGGATGATAAATAAGAGGCAATAAAAAACCCTTATAATCGTTAAATCATAAGGGCTTCGTATATGGTACCGGTGGTCGGTGCCATCATATGGTATTAAGTTGTTGATATAAATACATAATTTATTTTTTAATTTTAATGGTGTACATTTGGGTGTACATAAAGTGAAGGATTCAACATTATAACACCCAACAGTTATACTTAAGCGATTAATTTTATCTGCCTGAATTGTCTAATCCTTATTAAAGTTTCTTCTAAACTCATCTTCAACGAGCTGATTGACAACTTTGGTAGCAGTCGTGTTTTTGACTTTCATGATAGATTCCAGTTGATCTTGATTTTTCTTATATATCTTAACTTCATTTAAATCTTCGTTTTTGTTGCTCGCTGAAAACTTATTCCATGCGTCTTTCATGTTCTCTATGATTTTAGCTCTATATGATATTACTGGTATCGAATCAAAATCGATCGTAGGGTCATTCATATCTAAGTTTTTAGTCATAGCATCATATGTGTAATCTACATTTGATAAAACGTCAAGACTAGCTAAGTGAGCTATGCTGAAGAAACCGTACAAGTAAACTTGGTAAACTAAGCATATTCCTAGGAGTTTACCATGATCAAGAAAATCAGAAGCTACAGTGCAGAATTCAAAGCCGCAGCCGTCAAGAAGATAG
>NZ_JBAQQF010000061.1:0-16074 GCF_049295055.1 Psychrobacter sp.
CCAATCATTAGCGTTTCGCCCACGCGGCGTGTCAAAATTAACATGCGTCACACTCCTTATGTCGCATCAACAGATTATTACTCATCAGATTGCGTCTCAATTACAGGACATTACCGCTGCACAAAATAGGATGCTAATAGCGATAATGATAGTTAAATTCATTTAGCCCAAATGAAAGCCTCATTATAGGGGGCATAATAGATACTGTCACGAGTTTTCACAAAACTATCAGGTATATAGCAATCTGAGCAATAATAAAAAAAGAAAATAGGGTCTAATAAGACCCTATTTAATTGAGTACCACTAAGTTTTTAATAGCTAACCAATTACTACCAAAAATAATAAATCGCTATTTGCTTAATAAGTGCCAAAATTCGTTTGGCGTTTTTTATTACTCGTTAGCACGATTAATATTTATAATTTGAAAAGGCTAAGTTAAAAATATTAAGTTAAAATTATAACCCAGCAATTTTGCTATCACCGTCTGTACGATCAAGTCCAAAAGCGGTATGTAGAGATCTTACGGCTTTTTCTAGATACTGCTCTTGGATAAGAACAGACACCTTGATTTCGCTGGTTGATATCATTTGAATATTGATATTGTTTTCTGCTAGCGTTTGAAACATCAGACTAGCAACACCAGCGTGGGAGCGCATACCAACGCCGACTAATGAGACTTTAACGACTTCGTCATTGGCCAATATCTCTTTGGCACCAATCTCATCTTTGACTTCATTTTCTAGCACTTTCATGGTTTTTTCCATGTCAGTACGATTGACGGTAAAAGTAAAGTCGGTCATGCCGTTGGTCGATAGGTTTTGCACTATCATGTCAATTTCGATATTCGCGCGGCCAATAGGGCTGAGGATGGCAGAGGCGATACCAGGATGGTCAGGTACATCGCGTACGACGATTTTTGCTTCGTCTCGATTAAAAGCGATACCTGAGATGATTGCCTGTTCCATATTGTCTCCTTCGTCTATTGTAATTAGGGTGCCGACATTGTCTTGAAAGTCTTGGTCGAAGCTACCATCGTTGTTTTCATCAAAGCTAGATAGTACGCGCAGCGGGACGCCGTATTTGCCAGCGAATTCTACTGAGCGAATCTGTAAGATCTTAGAGCCAAGACTTGCCATCTCAAGCATTTCTTCAAAGGTAATCTTTTCAAGTTTTTTGGCTTTTGAGGTGACGCGTGGGTCAGTGGTATAGACGCCATCGACATCGGTATAGATTTGGCATTCATCAGCGCCTAAAGCCGCAGCAATCGCTACACCTGTGGTATCAGAACCGCCGCGACCTAATGTGGTTGCGTTGCCATCCTCATCGATACCTTGAAAACCTGCGACGATAACGACATTGCCAGCATCTAGCTGCGCGCGGATATTCTTATCATCGATGCTTTCGATACGCGCTTTATTATGGGCGCTATCGGTTTTGATGGCTACTTGACGACCGGTCATTGAGAGGGCACCAATGCCTAGCTCTTTAATCGCCATGGCGAGCAATGAAATAGATACCTGCTCACCGGTTGAGACCATTTGGTCATATTCGCGAGGATCGGGCTGGCTGCTGATTTGGCGTGCTAAATCAATCAAACGGTTGGTTTCGCCGCTCATGGCAGAGACGACAACGACCACTTGGTGACCATTGTCGTGCCAGCGTTTGACTCGTTTGGCGACGTTTTTGATGCGGTCGATACTGCCCATCGAGGTGCCGCCGTATTTCTGTACTATTAACGCCATAAAAATCTACCTATTATTCATCAATGGTTATCTGTTAATTAAAGACATCAATCTGTCATGCCACTATTTATAAATTCAGTATGTAAATTCAGTGCTAGATTAATTTTAATAACGATAAAGCCAAATTATAAGAACTGCGCCCTTTCTTCTACTTTCTGATGGTTTACTGTCTAATTATGCTCATAGGCTTAATATGCTGAAATAAGTTTAAGCGTTGACCTTTATAGCATATTAGCGTCATAACTTTAAGTGTCAGTAGACGTTATATACATGGCGATTGGTTATAGCCAGTATAACCAATCACGTATTTTACATAAGACAAAGCAGCATTTCACCCAGCTTAATGCTTAGCCAAGTTGGGCTGTAATCCAAGCAGGTAAGGCGGCTATAATAGATGCACTGTTAGCAGACTTGGGCGCACCGCCCTGTGCATAGTCAGGCTTACCGCCCCCTTTACCGCCAAGTTCACCTGCCAAATGACGAATAATATCACCGGCTTTGATACGATCAGTCACTGATTTGGCGACGTTTGCTGCTAGTGCCAACTGCTCATCTTTATCGCCAATCAATACAATCACGCTATCAGGCAGTTTTGACTTGATATCATCCATCAGCGTACGGATTGATTTACCATCAACGCCGTTCAAGGTACTAATAAGCACTGGTGTACCGGCGATGGTCTGTACCTCATCAAGCAAATTGGCTGCTTGGGCACTGGCAATTTTCTGCTGTAAACGCTCGAGCTGTTTCTCTAAATCACGCTGTTTATCTGCCATAGTGCGCACACGTTGCGCCACTTCAGGACGTTTAACTTTCAGCTGACTGGCAAGCTCACTAAGCTGTTGCTCACTTTGCTGGATATTTTTAACCGCATTCATGCCAGTAACGGCTTCAATACGGCGTATGCCAGCGGCGATACCTGATTCGCTAGTGATTTTTAAAACGCCAATATCACCAGTACGCTGTACATGTAGGCCGCCGCATAGCTCGATAGAGAATGGTATGCGCTGCCCATCTACAATGCTGTCTGTGCCCATAGTGAGGACGCGAACGTCACTACCGTATTTTTCACCGAACAGTGCCATCGCGCCTTGTTTCATCGCTTCATCGATAGAAATGTTTTGGATACGGGCAGGGGTATTGGCTTGGATCTGCTCATTGACCAAGCGTTCAATACGTATAATTTCAGCGGCACTGACTGGTTTGTCGTACGAGAAATCAAAACGCAAGACTTCGCTTGAAACCAATGAGCCTTTTTGCGTGACTTCGCTTCCTAATACTTCCCTTAGCGCGGCATGTAATAGATGAGTAGCAGAGTGGTTTTTGGCACTGGCTGCACGGATGCTAGAGAGTACTTGTGCATCAGCGGGTTGCTGAGCGTTAATTTCACCCATAGTCACAACGCCATAATGAATGATGGCTTGCCCAGATTTTTTGGTATCTTGAACTTCAAAGACGCCTGTCGCGGTACGGATTTCGCCCAGCTCACCAACCTGACCACCGCCTTCAGCATAAAACGGGGTACGGTCAAGCACAACCACGCCTTCCATACCCTCAGCTAAGCTGTCGGCTGGATTGCCATCTTGATACAGCGCATCAATCGTCACGCCTTCTTCTGCAAGCTGCTCATAACCGATAAACGTCGTTGGGCTTTCTACTTGGATGACACTACTATAATCGACGTCAAATTTACCAGCATCACGCGCACGCTCACGTTGCGCTTGCATATGCTCATCAAACTCTGCTTCATTAATCACAATACCGCGCTCACGAGTAATATCAGCGGTCAAATCAAGCGGGAAGCCATATGTATCATAAAGCTTAAACGCCGCCTCACCAGAGAGCACATCGCCTTCTTGTAAGCCTTCAAGCTCGCTGGCAAGTAAGCGTAAACCTTGTGCTAAGGTTTTGGCAAATTGCGTTTCTTCTTTTTGAATGGCGTTTTCGATGACACTTTGTCTGTCTTTTAGCTCAGGATAGGCAACGCCCATCTCATTAACTAAAGGCGCGACCATTTTGTAAAAGAAATCACTGTCTGCGCCAATCTTGTTACCATGACGGACGGCACGGCGGATAACACGACGTAGTACATAACCACGACCTTCGTTACTTGGCGTGACGCCGTCAGCAATTAAAAACGAAACCGCGCGGATATGATCAGCGATGACTTTTAATGACGATTGTTGCTGATTCTCAATCCCTAAGACTTCAGCTGCTGCATCCATGAGATGAACAAATAAATCTATCTCGTAGTTACCATGAACGCCTTGCATGATGGCACTGATACGCTCAAGCCCCATGCCGGTATCAACACTGGGTGCTGGTAGCGGTAACATAGTGCCGTCTTTTTGACGGTTAAACTGCATAAACACGCAGTTCCAAATCTCGATATAACGATCGCCATCTTCTTCAGGGGTACCCGGCAAACCGCCTTCGATATCTGCACCGTGGTCATAAAAGACTTCGGTACAAGGACCACAAGGACCGGTATCGCCCATGGTCCAAAAGTTATCTGAGGCGTAAGGCGCGCCTTTATTATCGCCAATACGAATGATGCGCTCGCTAGGAATGCCGATGTCTTTATGCCAAATATCAAACGCTTCGTCATCAGTCTCATAAATGGTCACATATAAGCGGCTTTTATCAATCGCCAACCACTCATTCGATGTCAAAAACTCCCAAATATAGCCAATACCTGCTTGCTTAAAGTAGTCACCGAAAGAGAAGTTACCGAGCATCTCAAAAAACGTATGATGGCGCGCCGTATAACCGACATTATCCAAATCATTATGTTTGCCGCCAGCACGCACGCACTTTTGCGAGGTCACCGCACGAGTATAATCACGTGGCTCCATGCCCAAAAAAGTTTCTTTAAATTGATTCATACCGGCATTGGTAAATAGCAATGTCGGGTCATTGTGTGGAATCAGACTAGATGAGGCGACGGGGGTATGCTGCTTGCTTATGAAAAAATCGATAAAAGCTTGACGAATATCGGCTGAGCGAAATGGCTGGCTCACAGCGGCTCCTTACTGACGGATAGTATTTAGTAGAATAAGTAAAATAATTTTGCAAGCGATTTTAGCACAAACGCACTAAGCGTGTTGAAGATTCATAAGTAAACCCACGTTAAATGCTGTTCAAATATCTGTATTGACTATGCAATTTTATTAAATAGGCGTTGCGATTAAGCTGCTGTCAAACTGTTGTCAAACAGTTATCAAATAGGCACTTTGAGGTTTTTGTAAAAGTTATCATCTGGTAATGAGTGCGTTTTCAATTGATAGTATCAATTGGTTAAAATCGTCACATCAGTCTTATCAAGCTTATCTTGAATAAGTGGATGCGATTCTATCACTTGTACTGGTATATAACGCAGCTGTAGCTTAATAGGTAAGTAATCGGGAAAATTGTCCACCATATCTTGAGTGATGATTGTTTCAATTTGGCGCACGTCATATGAGCTGGGCGTCGTCTCGCCGCGAATAACCGCACGAACGACTTGATTGCCATCTGTCCTATCAAACTGAGTGTTGGTCAACACATTACCTTTATCGCTAAAGTAACTATTAATTGTCTCTTTCACGCTGCTTTCAAATACTTGCTGCTTGGCGTTGGTCTGTAAATTGATGGTTAAATACGCTCCCAATCCACCCAATAGCAACAACGTCACCGCATTGCGCCGCAAAAAAGTCAGATACGTTTTCGATTTATAATCGTCATCGACCAAACGGCGAAAACCTAATAGCCAAAGTACTAGAGCGTTGGTAAATTGAATGGCAATAATGTTGGTGAATGCTAGTAGTAATGCACCAAGTCCAAGCTGCATCTCGCCATTAGCAAATAAAATCCCACTGGCGGCAAGAGGTGGCACTAGCGCTGTAGCAACGGCAACGCCTACCACTGCCACAGACAAATGCGGTGAAACCATCGCATAAGCACCAGCAGTACCACCGGCTAGGGCAATCATTAAGTCCATAGAAGTTGGCTGAGTACGTGACAATATTTCTAAGGTTAGTGGTTGTTCTTTATGTAACCAGCCAACTATAAAACCAACCAAAACCACCAAAGACACACCGGCAATAACGGTAAAAAGCGATTTGCGTAGCAGCGGCATGCGATGGTCAATAATCGCTAGTGCTATTCCAGTGATAGGGCCCAACATCATCGCAACTAGCATCGCTCCAATCACCACCGCTGCCGAATTGGTCACCAATCCATAGCTTGCGATGATGGCCGACAGTATGTTCATAATGAAATACATTTTACTGGGTAGTGCATTTGCCTCAATCCTAACGCGCACTTCGGGGTAGTCCACTTTCTTATTACTAAACTGTTCGGCCACAAATTGCTTATAAGACTCAAGCTTGGCTTCTTTTTTCTCTTTAACCTCTTCCTCTGGGTCTTCTTGATCGTCCTGTTGTTCTGTATGCGTTAAAGCTGCACCGCTTTCTTTATCACTGTCTTGTGCTGTATCAATCTGTTGATCACTCTTATTAATATTTTCCTGTTCGTTAGGATTTATTGTTTTTAGTTCGTTGACATCGTCTATATCGGTACTTTCTTGTGAGCTTGCTTCTATAACGACTTCAGTGTCAGTAGCTTCTTGAAAAAACGGTTCTTTTTTATTAAAAAATTCGGATTCTACATTTTCGATCGTGGGTTGAGAGTCTGGCTCATCTGTTTCTAAGGTTGCAACGACCACATCAGGGCCAAGTGCTTGCATTTTTATCTTAGCTTCAGGATTTTTTGCAGCAAGCTGTTCTTTATTCACCTCATTTTTATGCGATGCAGCATTGGCGTCTGTATCTGCATCCGTATCTAAAGTTTCAGCATTATTCTGTACAGCCGTATCCAGCTCAGTATTATCTGATAATGCATCCTGCGCTTCTTGTGTATTCAACGCGCTATCGGCCTCATTATCACCATTACTTGGTAATTTATTTAGCGGCGGTAAATCACGAGATGCATTATTAGTAAATGAGGTCATAGAAAATGGCTTTCTCAAATAGTTAAAGTTGGAGGGTAAAAGAAAATTACTATTGTAATGATATATAGATTAATAGGTATGTGTTTTTTGCGACTAAACAAAAGAGCGTTAGAAGGACGACAGACAGAGAAGATGATAATATATTTTAGAGATGGTTTTTAGGGATAGGTTTTAGGGATATTTTTGGAGAAAAAAGTACTTAATATAACTCAATAGTTATAACATGGTTATGAATGCGAATCACTTGCTATAAATGGGCTGAGCGCCTATAAGAAAACACTTACTATTTGTGTGGATTTAGTGTATAAAGTAGTTATACCCACACAATAAATAAGGAATATATTATGAACTGGCCATTATTCTCTGTCATCTATTCAATAGCCGCAACTGTCATCATCGGTGTATTCATGATTACCGCATTGGTCACAGGCTTTAATCAAATTCCGCATATCCAAATGGCAGTGGTAGCAGGCATCTTACTCTCTATACCAGCCGGATTATTTTTCACCAAAAAAGTTGGTAGTATCACAGGTAATGAGGAAGGCTATAAAGTATAATTTCGGGATAAGACGATAGTTACAATGATAATAATAAATATTGCTTAACTTAAGAACTTTGTACGTTATGAGAATCTGTCAGAAAAAAACAGTGCCCAAAAAGCACTGTTTTTTTATTGTATCTTAAGAAGAATTGGGTCTTAATAAGGATTGTTTAAGCAAGAAAGTGATTTAAATTTGGCAAAAAAAGACCTTGATTGATAATCAAGGTCTTTTTTTACTCATTATCATAAACTATTTTAGTTCAACGGTTGCACCATTTTCGATATTGGCATAAACCTCTAAAACGTCCCAATTGGTCAAACGTACACAGCCTGCAGATGCTTGGCGGCTGATACCTTCAGGCTTAGGTGAGCCATGCAGTCCATAAGAGGGTTTAGATAAGCCCATCCATACGACACCTACTGGACTATTTGGTCCTGGTGGTAGCATATGTACTTTTTTATCCGCGCCTTCACCAACTGTGGCTTTGTACCACGGCATTTTTAC
Organism: Psychrobacter sp.; assembly: GCF_049295055.1. GTDB lineage: Bacteria > Pseudomonadota > Gammaproteobacteria > Pseudomonadales > Moraxellaceae > Psychrobacter. The sequence continues at coordinate 7,779 of NZ_JBAQQF010000061.1, forward strand.
TTTATTAATGATTTTAAACGTGCCTTGTGGTGATGGCGTGCTGTCACTACCAATGGTCGTTGGATAGGTGGCAACCAGCTTGTCATCATTATAAGCATATAGGGTTTTATCGGCCTTATTAGCGACCACACGGTTGATACGCTGCTTGAGTGGTGCGCGCGTATTCAAGACGGTGATAGTTTCACCTACTTTATATTGCTTATTTTTATTGAGCTTATCTAAGTAACGCACATCCATATGGAAGCGCTCACCAAACAGCTCTTTGATATCCTGATAATACAAGCCTTTCATTTTCGATTTGGCTTCTGAGCCTGCAGGCGTGATGGCAAAATTAGTATTGACGTCATCTTCAGTGATCGTATAAGTCACTAATACCGGCTTATTGGCTGGGATATTTTTATTTAAAGCATCCCATGTTTTTTGATCCATTTTACCGTTCGCTGGCAAGCCTTTCATGGTCTGGAAGTTGATGAGCGCTTTTTTACTATTCATACCCCAGCCGCCATCAATAGCACCCGGAGAGGCGTGGTTCCAATCCAATAATGCCTGCATTTTAATGGTCATTGCCGAGTTAACTTTCATATTCGGTGACCATTTTGCACCGTTTACTTGCTTGGCATAATTAGATAAGTTCAGCGTAGTATGTTTTTTACCATCTACATCTTCGATACTCTTAATAGCCGTATCGTTTGAGCTATCAGACGTTGATGCGCTAGGTGCAGCGAGTGCTTGGCCTTCACTAATATCGTCAGTACTATCAGATTGCTCATCTTTACGAGACAGCTCTTCTACGCTCATGTTGTCAGCGCTGACCGCTGGTAGCACCGTATTTGCTTCGGCTTCCTGCTTTTCGTCAATCAGCTGAGTCATACGGTCAGCTGGTTTGGCTTTATCAGCATTTGGCTTAACGCTAGTACGAGAATCAATTGAGCTACTGCGGTTTTCTTGTACATTAAGGCTGACTTTCTTAGCGATACTAGGAAGTGAGTCAGCCGACCGTACAGGCAAGGTACGTGTATTATCAGTGGGAGCGGCAAACGTGCTAACACTGGCACTAACAACAGCGATAGATATAGCGGTAATAAGAGGCTTTATTTTCATAATTTTGAACACTTGTGGTGGCTGCTAATGGAGCTATTATGCGCATAATTCAGACGCTTCGCAAACTTTTGACACATATTTTTTCGTTTAAGACTTGCTAAACGTCAACGGTTGACGTATTCACTACAGTTGGGAAATAATTTAGTCATGCTAAAGCAATCTTTGCAGCATTTTTATAAGCGGTTTTATTCATATTGATTATTATTTGCTTGCTCGATAGCGACGCTGCTTTTTTTGAAGTAAAAAAGACAGTCATTGGCGCATCATCCTGTTTGCGTCTATAATGTGGGGCAAGATGCTTATTTAATAAATCAGCTGTTAATTGAAAGCCATTTAACCCATCCGCATGTAGTCAGTAAGCATGTAATCAGCAAGGTGCGATATGTCAGAAGACCAAACAATGAGCGCAGAAGAGTTTCAAAATCAATACTTTGGTGATAATGAATCACAAGGTATAGACAGTGATATGGAGTACGATTTAGAGACCGGACTGCTAGGTGAGGACGATGAGTTTTCTACCTTGCGTGCTGAGCTTGAAGAGGCACGTGAGCAACTGTTCACTATCCGCGACTTTATTCGTTTTTCAGTGACTCAGTTACGCAACTATGATGTAGTTGTCGCTCAAGGAACCACCGATGAATTCGCTGAAGCGGCGGCTATTGTACTGCATTCGCTGTCTTTAGATTGGTCAGCCAATGATCAGATTCTTGACTGTCGCCTGACTAACTCAGAGAAGCAGCTGGTATTGAGCTTATTAGAAGAGCGTATTGCTGAGCGTAAACCTTTAAGCTATTTAATTAATTTATCTTATTTCTGCGACTTGCCTCTTTATGTCGATGAGCGCGTCTTGATTCCACGCTCGCCCATCGCTGAGCTGATTCGTCAGCAGTTTCATCCGTATTTTGATGTGACTGAATTGGCAAAGCCGCTTGGGGTTAGTGTCAATAATCAAGCAGCTACTTTTTATGATCACGGTTTAGAAATTAAGCAATTGTCACAGCCTGAGCGTATTCTAGATTTATGCACGGGTTCAGGATGTATTGCCATTGCACTTGCAACCCGTTTCGTGGATGCTTTGGTCGATGCGGTTGATATTGATAAAGGGGCGCTTGAAGTGGCGATGGTCAACGTCGATCATCATGACCTTGGTCATCAAGTAAATGTGATTGAGTCCGACTTGTTTGCTAAGATTCCTGCTGAACATCAATACGAGCTGATTGTGACCAATCCTCCGTATGTCGATGCCGCTATCATGGCAGACTTGCCACCTGAGTTCTTGTACGAGCCTGAGCATGCACTAGCCGCTGGTCAAGATGGTCTGGACTTGGTACATCGCATTCTTTTTGAAGCGCCAGACTATCTGAGCCCTGAAGGTTTACTTGTTTGCGAAGTGGGTGACAGCGAGTGGGCGTTAAATCAGGCCTATCCTGACATTCAGTTTGATTGGTTAAAGTTCGCTCATGGCGGTCACGGTGTTTTTGCAATTACCTACGATGAGCTCATGGCATATCGTCAGATGTTCGCCGCTTATGTGCAGCTGTTAGATAGTAATCACTAGTGCTATAACAATAAGTAATATTACTAAAACTAGGCTTTACTTGTTTAAGGATAAATATGGCAGGCAATAGTATTGGACAGGTATTTACTGTCACTACATGTGGTGAGTCGCATGGTGCAGGTTTGTTGGCAATCGTCGATGGCGTGCCACCAGGTTTAGCCTTAACTGAAGCTGACTTGCAAATAGATTTAGATCGCCGTAAACCAGGTACTTCTAAATACTCGACCCAGCGCCGCGAATCTGATGAAGTTGAGATTATCTCTGGCGTCTTTGAAGGTAAAACAACGGGTACGTCTATTGGTCTGCTGATTCGCAATACCAATCAAAAATCGAAAGACTATGGCGAAATCAAAGATACCTTTCGCCCTGGTCATGCTGACTATACCTATAGCATGAAGTATGGCTTTCGCGACTATCGTGGTGGTGGTCGCTCATCAGCACGTGAGACGGCTATGCGGGTCGCCGCTGGTGCTATTGCCAAGAAGTTTTTGCAAGATCGCTTGGGTGTGCAAATCAATGGTCACGTCACCCAAATTGGCAATGAATACAGCAAGGTATTAGAGCCTAATCAGATTGATTGGGACTTTGTGAATAGCAATCCGTTCTTTTGTGCGGATAAAGAGGCAATTGGTCGCTTTGAGACTTTGATAGACAATCTGCGCCGTGAAGGTACGAGTTGCGGGGCGCGTCTTGAGATTATTGCAAGCGGTGTGCCAGTTGGACTTGGTGAGCCGGTATTTGATCGCTTAGACGCAGATATTGCTCATGCAATGATGAGCATCAATGCCGTCAAAGGCGTTGAGGTTGGTGATGGTATGGCGGTGGCTGGGCAGTTCGGTCATAGCTCTCGTGATGAGCTGACACCAGACGGTTTTACTGCCAATCATGCCGGCGGTATATTGGGCGGCATCTCGTCAGGGCAAGATATCCGTGTCAGTATTGCACTTAAGCCGACGTCTAGTATAACGACTGCTGGCAAGAGTATTAATAATCAAGGCGAAGCAGTCGATATGTTGACCAAAGGTCGCCATGACCCTTGTGTGGGTGTACGTGCCACGCCTATAGCAGAAGCCATGCTAGCGATTGTATTACTGGATCACTATCTGCGCCATCGTGGTCAAAATGCTGATGTTAAGCAGCCAGTAGCATCGATTACCTAGATTGCTTACCGTAAAAATCTAAGCCCTTTATCGCTTCTAATTAAATATTATTAGAAGCGATAAAGGACTTTTTTATGGCTAGTTTTTATGGATAATTAAAAGCCTAGTAGCCTAATTTATAAGATTTAATCAGTAAATTGAATAAATGCTTAAGCAGCTATTTCATAGTAGTCAAAAGCAATACATTGCTGATGGCGAAATACCAATAGCAATTGCTGACTGGGAATGGCTAGCCAATGACCAAACTTAATATTATCGATGCCTTGATTCGATAAGATTTGTGCGCAATGATGACGGTTATGACCTAGCAAGCTCTTAATTAAATCAGTGTCAGTGAGTGTTTGTTGCATATTTCTCTATCCTTAATTTTGATTACGAATGTGAATAACGCTATCGTAAAATAAAGAGATAGAAAATATGTGTAGGAATGATGGAGATTTAATGAATTGTCATTAATAATCTAGTTTTTAATGGTTAAAAAGACTTTCATTGCATTAGGCGAGGAGTTATTTTACCCTGATTTTTTATTCTTTAGCCAAAGGTAGAGTGATACTGACCATCACGCCGGAGCGCTGATTTGTAGTAGAGGCAATTTCATCACTACTGTCATCACTATTAGCGCCAACATTGCTAATAGCCACATGACCTCCATGATGTTCGATCACTTGCTTGACTAAAGTTAAACCAAGTCCAGTGCCTTTTTTGAGTGTACTACTAGAGATGCTAGGCTGATCTTGCTTAGTGTTTGGTATTGAGTTCATATTTGATGAATGAGACGAATGATAAGTAGGCTGGCTTTGATGCGATAAGCTAAAGTAACGGTCAAACGCTTTATCAACGGCATAGTCAGGTAGTAATTTACCATTATTAAAGATATCAATGGTCACGGTTTGCGCGGTGCTATGCATATAAATAATGACTGCGCTTTCGGCAAAATGAATGGCATTATCTAACACATTCTGTAGTACTTGTACCAACCAAAATTGGTCAGCAAAAACACTAGTATTTGCTAACATGTTTGGTGATAAAGTTGTTTTTTTAGTAAAACATATATGATCAATATAGATTTCAATAGGTAACAAATGCTGCTGTTGCAACTTAGCGATATTGTCTTTTGCAAGGGTCTGTAATAGTGGCAATAGAGGTGTCAGCTGTCGATTTAGCTTAAAAGTCGGTTGTTCAATCTTGGCAAGTAATAGCAGCCGATCAATTAATTGCTGCATTTTGATGCTTTGTTCACCAATAGTTTGGATAAGCATTTGCCGATCTGCACTATCAAGTGTACTGCTATCAAGCCCGTTACTATCAGGGCTACTGCTATTAAGCCCATTACTATCGAATCCGCTATTATTAAACCCGTCGTCTTCTAATAGTTCACTGCTGGCGCGAATCGCAGTTAACGGACTTTTGAGCTCATGGGTGAGGGTATGGACATAGTCGGTGACATAAGCTCTATTTTCCAAGCGATGTTTCATGGTCTCGATTGTATCTGTTAGGCTATTGAGCTCATGACCTAAGTAAAAGTAAGGCTTTTTGGTATCTTCTGCCAGCACACTGGTATATTGGGTCACTAAAGTGATACTTTGCTTAAGCCACCATGCCACCAGTCCTGCTAGAATAAGGGCAGCGATGCTCATGATCATCGCTGTAATAAGCATGCGATTGCGCGTATTATCTAAATAAGGTAGCACGCTAGCGACAGGCTTACCGACGCTGACGACACCAATCAGATTGCCAGCATCATCTTTTATTGGCTGTGCTACATACATTATTGAGCTATCGCGCTTGCTATTATTATCTGCGCTACTTCTCGCGCCATACTGACCTTTTAAGGTCAAATATACATCGTTCCAGTGACTATAGTCTTGCCCTTCATCATTGTCAGGCTCGGGTAGGGAGTCGTATATGATCATACCTGTATTATCTGTCACGTATATCCGAAAGCTGCTGTAGCTTTTGTTTTTATATTCTGGCTCTATTGGGTTACTCATCACTGACGTACCAATAGACGTACCAATAAATGCCGCATCAAGTTTTGCCTGATAATCTTTATCGTATAACTGGCCTGAAGATAACGGTAATTGCAAACTTGCTGCGAGTAACTTACTGGTATCTAATAACGTATCTTCGATGACTTGCTGGGCTGTGGGTTTGATATAGCCAAACAGCTGAGTAAACACAATCACACCGCAAAAGATCAGTACTAACACAACGGCTAACCAAATCCTAAAAAATATACTCAAGTTTAGTAGTCGTTTCGGCTCGGTCGTTTGCTGCGTGATACCAATGGGATGCAGTTTTGCATACCAGTTGCTTTGGTTAGTATGAGCGCTGTTATTAGTGTGATTAGTAGTGTTACTAGCGCTACTAACATTATCATGAGCTTTATGATTCATATTTTTATAAGTGCTATTTGATGTTATAGAATGCCAATTCATAGCAAAGTATGGCTAAGTGCAATACAGCTAAGCGGGGCATAAAGCATACCCTAAACCACGATGTGTATGGATGACATCAATGCTAGAGTCGACAGTCGCCAGCTGTTTACGAATCGACTTGATATGGCTGTCTATGGTTCGCGCTAAGCGGTGATCTGGATAATCACTCACTGCGTTTAACAGCTGTTCTCGACTGAATACTTGATTAGGGGCTTTTAACAAGGTTAATAAAATCTTACGCTCTGTGTTGCTCAGCTCAAGCTTTTGCTCTTGCCACATTAAGGAGTAATTGAGCGGTTGGTAATGCCAAACACCAGATTGACATTCAAACGTTAAGGCTTGCCCTGACATGTTATTCGAAGGGGTGTTTTTGACTGTATGATCTGTTGCTATTGTATGAGTAGCTGACTGCTGAGAAAGTAGCTGCTCACGCCGCCAAATGGCTTTCAGACGTGCTACTAACTCTCGCGGGCTAAAAGGTTTAGCACAATAGTCGTCACCGCCCATCTCTAAACCTAAGATACGATCGACCTCGTCACTACGGGCAGTCAAAAACACAATAGGAATATCTTTTAAAGCATCGATATCCGTTGTATGACGTATTTGTTGGCAGAGGCTGAGACCATCACCATCCGGTAACCCAACATCTAAAATAATAGCCGATAGATCTTGTGCCTCATCACTATGTAACATCGGTAGCACACTACTTGCATTGTCTAGCCAGGTAATATTCCAGCCTTCACGTTTACAGGTGACTTTTAGCGACATCGCGATAGCAGGATCATCTTCTACCAATAAAATATGCGTCATAAGCTCTACATCACTATATAAAAAATGGTTTAAGATAAATTATTTATTAACGCTCATCTATAGGTGAGTATTAAAAATAATAGTAGGGCGTCATACAATATCTAGAGAGTTGCATATAAGTACATCAAATCATCGTAGCACAAAAGCAGTTCTATCCTTTGCTATCAGCTCCTAAAAGCTGTGAAAAGTTGATGGAAATTAGGGTTGTTAGTAAATAACTTTTTGACTAGCGATTTTGATTAAAGGCTGTAGAATAATCAGCGTTATTATAAAAAATAGTGAAATATACAGCGAATAGCAGTTTTATTAACAATAAGTTTTTTATATCTATAATTTTTATTGAAAGGAACCTAAAACATGAGTAACTATTTAGATGCTGTCATCGTGGAGCATAACCCATCACAAAAACAGATAGATAGAGCAGTGATCTGGCTTCATGGCTTGGGAGCAAGTGGTCATGACTTTGAGCCAGTGGTTCCACAGTTAGGATTAGCGGATGATATGGCCGTGCGTTTTATTTTTCCGCATGCGCCTAATCGTCCAGTGACCATAAATGGTGGCATGGTAATGCCCGCATGGTATGACATCTTAGAGATGAGCTTAGAGCGCAAAATCGATGTCGCTCAGATTGAAGAGTCGTCGCAGCAAATATATGATTTGATTCGTCGTGAGATAGATCGCGGTGTGTCACCAGAGTATATCGTTATTGCTGGGTTTTCACAGGGCGGGGCAGTCGCTTATCATGTTGCATTAGGATATCCAGAGCGCTTGGCTGGCTTGATGGCACTCTCTACCTATTTAGCGACTAACGACAATATTAGCTACAGTACGGCTAATAAAGATATGCCGATTTTGATTGAGCACGGTACTCACGACCCTGTTGTCCCTGTGATCTTAGGTGAGCAGGCGCAGCAGCTATTATCCGCTAAAGGCTATAATGTTGCTTATCATACTTATCCGATGGCGCATCAAGTATGCATGCCGCAGATTCAAAATATCGGTAAATGGCTAAATAATGTCTTGGCTTAGATGATTGAGCTGTAACATAATGTAATGTGGACTTTTAATAGGTTGCAAGCAAACGTATAAGTGCTATATAATCATCGACCTTATTGGGGATGTTCTGGCTTCGACGCTGGTGATGAAACTCAATGATGCATGTCGAGAGTATATGTCCTCTCGTTAATCAAACATATATTGTTATAGTCGCAAACGACGAAAATTACGCT
>NZ_JBAQQF010000062.1:0-51260 GCF_049295055.1 Psychrobacter sp.
CATGTCTTTATTTTTAACACTTTTGATCACTTGCGCTCGAAAGTCTGCTGAATAGGTCATATATTCTTATACCATTTCACTTGTTTTAAAACGATTGTATCTTATTTATAAAAGACTGACTATACATGAATATAAGTAATGAATGAATAAACAAACAATAAAAAAGCGACCCATTATGGGCCGCTTTTTTATTTATATTTTATCTATGTATAATATTAAACCAACTTGCAAAAAACTTAATTAAGTTTTTATTTTCCTTGATAAGATAATTTCATCCCAAGGATAAAACCATCATTGTCTTGGAAATCACCAACCAGTTTCTTAGTTGGTAATTGACCTTTAGCATCACCGAACCACAAGTATTTGCCACCGGCTGATACTGCCCATTCAGGAGTAACGTTGTATTTAGCACCTAGACCAACGCTATAATAGCCATCGATAGGACCTAATGACGTCGTTGGATCACCAGCACCGCTATCCCAACCAACCGTACCACTGACGGCTAAAGCTGGCGCTAAGCGTTTAGCAAGACCAAGCTCTACTTGCCATTGGTCATCTTCGTACTCTACTAAATCTAAGCCTTTAGGACCATAATTACCTTTACTCACTTCATTATATAATGGTGGAGTAATTACGAAATCGCTCCAAGGCACCCAACGTACTTTAGCCGTTGCTAGCGTAGTAGGATTTACGCCAGTTTGGAAATCAAAGTTAACTGATTGTGGGGTAGTTAATTCCATATTGTTAACTTGAACCGGATTAATACCTAATGCTCCAGCTATTGGATAAGTTTCAGAAATTTTCATTTTATGATCAATTTCAGAACGATAAGTCAAAGCTGCTTTTAAAGCAATTTCAGGTTTGCTATATGATGCACCTGCTATATATCCGTAGTCTTGGTCTGGGCTAATATGCGAGGTATAACCAGTCGCTGGACCATAAGCTAAACCGCGTAATTTTACATCCGCTTGAACACGCTGTGCGACTGGACCACCATAGACCTGAAATTCTTTATTAGCACCAAACTTGGCGCCTAAAATAGCAGTGATACTTTCGCTACGAACTTCAACGTTGGTACCTTCACCCGCATTACCTGCTTCAGCTTGTGCTATTGCACCTATAGTGCTAAGGGCTCTAACTTGTGCCAAAGCTGCAGCTCTTTGTTGTGCAGTCTTAGTTGTGTCCTGTGCAATAGCAGTTGCTGCAGCGATCGCAGGCCCAATGGTTGCTCCATTTACTTGTCCACCACTTAGCTCTGTGATAGAAGCATTAAGGTCTCCTTTTGATACAAAGTTGTTATCACCACTATAGGCAGCCGCAGCACCGAACGGCTCATCATATAAAACACCAACACTAAACGTATCATTGATATCTGCTTTTACACCATAACGGAAGAAATCATAAGACTCAGCGATATCTCCAGTTGCATTACCTTTAACATAACTATTACTATTAGGAACGTTGTTAGCGCTATCATAACCGCTAACATCAGCATCAATGTAGGTATATACAGCTTCGGCGTATGTGCCATCTTGTAAGAATGCCGTGATATCTTGACCTGAGCGATCAAGACCTGCAGCATTAGTCATACTAGCTACAGAAAGAGTAGCTATCGCTACAGCAAGAGTTTTTAAATGAAAAGTAGCGCGCATTGAGTATCTCCAAACATCCTCGTTGTTTAACCGCCCACATAACTAACATTCAGTATTGTTACTTAAAATATAAGATTATGTAAACGACGTCCTAAATGAATAGTAATCATTTTTTGAAACTAAAACAACACTTAAAACACTTTATTTCTCAAGAGTGACTCTTCAGTACAGTTATTAAAGCATAAAACTAACAAACAACGGTCTATCAAATATGATTTAAATACCTTATTAAATTAAACCTTGACAAACTTAAATCTAATAATCGATAGTCCTGTATGTTTAACACATAAAAAAAACGACCCATTAAGGATCGTTTTTGAAATTATTAAGATCGTCTAATCTAAATTGAAGCCATAATTTCTTAATTGAAATTTTGCTTCGCTTGGTAAGATAGCTTTACACCAAGCGCAAAGCCATCATTGTCTTCAAAGTTACTAACAATATTCTTCGTTGGTATTTGACCTTTCGCATCACCAAACCATAGATATTTACCACCAGCGGAAATAGCCCAGTTGTCAGTCAAATTATACTTTGCGCCAAGACCAGCACTATAATAACCTTCGATAGGACCTAAAGAAGTCACCGGATTGCCAGCACCACTATCCCAACCAACTGTTCCTGTTACCGCTAATAATGGCGTTAGACGTTTTGCTAGGCCTAATTCTACTAACCATTGATCTTCATCGTAGCTAACTAAAGACAAACCTTCAGGATACTGCGATTTGCTGACGCCTGTATAAACAGGAGGTACGATTGCAAAATCACTCCAAGGTACCCAGCGTACTTTTGCTGTAGCTAACATAGTTGGGTTAATACCCGTTTGAAAATCAAAGTTTACAGATTTTGGAGTAGTGATATCTATTTCACCACTTTTTTCGATACTGGCGGCAGGATAGCGTTCAAATATTGGTAAAGTATGTTCAATTTCTGAACGATATGTCAGTGCAGCCTGTAGAGCAATTTCAGGCTTACTATAAGATACACCCGCCAACCAGCCATAGTCTTGATCTGAACTGATGTGTGCTGTATAGCCAGTAGCAGCGCTATAAGCTAGTCCACGCAGTTTCACATCCGCCTGCACTTGTTGAGCAACTGGACCACCGTAAACTTGGAAGTTTTTATTTTCACCAAATTTCATCCCAAGAATTGCAGTAATATTCTCAGTACGAACCTCAACGTTGGTACCTTCACCTTTAGTATTAAACTCTGCTTGTGCACTAGCTACAGCTGGACCAAGTCCTTTTAACTGTGCTTGCTCTGTAGCGCTTAAGTCAATATTATTTTTAATTTTATACTGAATTTCCCCTACTGTTTTAGCCGCAGATGCAAAATCTTTAATCTTACCACCCGATATAGCATTGATAGTAGCATCTCGATCCCCTTGAGCAACAAAGTTGTTGTCGCCACTATAGTCAGCAGCAGCACCAAAAGGCTCATCATATAAAACACCAACACTAAAAGTATCGTTGATATCTGCTTTTACGCCATAACGAAAGAAGTCATAAGACTCAGCGATATCGTCAATTTTATTGCCCTGAACATAGGCATTTTTATCGTCTCCAACATATGCATTATCATACCCAGCGACATCTGCATCTAGATAAGTATAAACCGCTTCAGCATATACACCATCTTGCAAAAATGCGCTGATATCCTGACCTGAACGGTCAAGACCAGCAGCACTTGCGACGCTAGCGATAGAAAGAGCAGCAATAGCTACCGTGAGGGTTTTAAGATTAAAATTTGCGCCCATTGTGTATCTCCAAACATCCACGTTGTTTACCGCTATACCGAACTTTGTTAGGTAGGCGATACTTAAGGTGAAGGATACTAATGTTTTTAGTACACTAAAACAACATTATTTCTCTAATATGACTGGATAGTCACTGCAGAGTATATTTATTCGAAAATACACATATAAATTCAATAAAAGTAGTGCAGCTTATTTGCTGCTTATAGATAGCAAATAATATGGTTAATAATGCGGTGGTCTGTCTGCCATGACGTCAAATGGTGCCACGCCGCCTTCCCCATCTTGGCTTTCAACTTGCTTATAAATGAACTGTAGTTGCCGCTGTAGCGTTTGGATATGCTTATCTTGACGGGTAATGACCTCGTCAAGCCTTTCTACGGTTAACTCAAGATGAGACATATTCATCTGTAGTTCAACCACTTGCGATTGTAGATCAGCTTGTATGGCTAAGTTGCCGGTTTGAAGATTAGATGGTTTCATATTATGTGGATTTGCTTCATTCATATTTTTCTCAATACTAGATGCGATGGCTGAGGTGATGCTCATGTGCCATACGTTGTTTGATATAATAACCGACATAAAATCGTGCTGATAAATCCATTTACGCACACTACAGTTAGGTGGCAGCATGTTATACTGCTGCAAATTTTGCAACAACCCCTACCTCACTATTATATAAGCTTAAGATACTCTATGGCACTGATACATTTAAAAGATATCCACCTTGCTTTTGGCGTCGCTCCTATCCTTGATGGCATTGACTTTGCTATCGATGCAGGCGAGCGCGTTTGTTTGATTGGTCGCAATGGCGAAGGCAAATCCACCTTATTTAAACTGATTAATGGCACCTTGTTGCCTGATAGCGGCGAAGTGATCATTAATAATAGCGTGCGCGTCGCCATGCTTGAGCAGGATGTACCCGAGACTAGCGGTAAAATTTTAGATATCGTTATGGGTGGTAGCAAACACACTGCCGAGCTGCTTATCAACTATAATGCGCAAACTGATTTATGTGCCAATGGTGATATGGATGCGTGCGAACGTATGGCAGACTTGCAGCATGATATCGATGCGGTGCATGGTTGGGATTTAGAGCGAGAAGCAACGCGCCTGATTACGACGATGGGTCTCGATCCAGAAGATGACTTATCATCGCTGTCTGGTGGTCGGAAGCGCCGTGTTTTATTGGCACGCTCTTTAGTGACCAAACCTGATGTACTGCTCCTTGATGAACCAACCAACCATTTAGACGTTGATAGTATTGAGTGGCTCGAGCGTTTCTTACTCGATTGGCAAGGTCTGACATTGCTATTCGTCACCCATGATAGAGCGTTCGTTAATAAGCTATCAACCCGTATTATTGAGCTTGATCGTGGTCAATTGACCAGCTATGACGTCACGCAAGGCGAAGGTGGCTATGCACGCTATCAAGAGCTAAAAGAGCTACAACTATTAGCCGAAGAAAAGAACAATGCCAACTTTGATAAAAAACTGGCACAAGAAGAAGTGTGGATTCGCCAAGGTATTAAAGCCCGTCGCACCCGTAACGAAGGTCGCGTTCGTGACCTAAAAGCGTTACGTGAAGAGCGTGGCGACCGCCGTGAACAAGTCGGTAATGTCAATATTACGATGGGGCAAGGCGAAAAAAGTGGCAAGCTGGTCTGTAAAGTTAAGAATCTACATCTACAGTATGATGACCATGTATTAGTCGATAACTTTAGTACGACTATCATGCGCGGTGATAAAATCGGTATCGTCGGTCCTAATGGTGCAGGTAAAACCACACTTATTAAAGCCCTACTCGATATGTCAGATGATGATGTGATCAAAACCGGCAGCGTTGAATTGGGTACTAACCTAAAAATCGCTTTCTTTGATCAGTTACGTGATCAGCTAGATCTTGAAGCCAGTGTGGCGCATAACGTTTCAGAAGGCTCAGACTTCGTCGAAGTCGGTGGTCGTAAGACGCATATTATGAGCTATCTGCAAGACTTCTTATTTGCACCGGAACGCGCACGTACGCCAGTCAAGGCATTATCAGGTGGTGAGCGTAACCGTGTATTACTGGCCAAGCAACTACTAAAGCCTGCCAATATTCTCGTACTCGATGAGCCAACCAATGACTTGGATATGGCAACACTTGAGCTACTAGAAGAATCAGTCGCAAGCTTTGGCGGTACGATTTTGCTCATTAGCCACGACCGCTCATTTATGGACAACGTCGTCACTTCAACCTGGGTGTTTGATACGGATGAAGATGGCAAAGGCACGGTCAGTGAGTATGTCGGCGGCTATCAAGAATATCTAGTACAAAAAAACCGTGAAGAAGCTTCTAAGGCAGCTAAATCGGCTAGTAATACTACTGCTAACAGCAAATCTGCTAATAAATCAGCGGCAGTAACAAAGCCTAACAATGCAGCTAAAAAGCTTAACTTTAATGACCAGCGTGAGCTTGATGCATTGCCACAAGAGATTGCTACTTTAGAATCTGAACAAACTCAGCTAGAAGAGAAGCTGGCTGATGGCACTTGGTTTAATCAAGACTTTGACGCAGCAACGGCTGCCAGTGAGCGTTTACTTGCTATCGAAGATGAAATGATGAATAAGCTTGAGCGCTGGAATACACTTGAAGGTTAATATTATTAAATTAGTATAAATAGTTGAAACACTACCTTTAATAGAGATTCAATTTTAGAATGTAGTATTAAACTTAAACAGTACTTATTTTAAAAAAACTATTAAAGGTAGCGCTATTTATTACTAATCGACTATTTAGAGCGGTAATAAATAGCTTACGACTACTTACAGAGTCGTGATGTGCTGAAAGTTAGTGAACATTGTCTTAATTTCAAGTATCATTCCCTATTGCTGAATATCCTTAATAATCATAAGGTCATTATTCGTAACATTCTTATTGATACCTTGTTGGTACAAAGCTTATGTTAAACATTGATAATCAAGGCATTTTATAGTGATTATTCTGTTTAACGCTCTAGTGTGCCCTATCAAGGTTGCTTTATTTTTAACACAATAATTTATTTTATGACCAAAATAGCTTAGAATAGCAACAATTAGCAAAATTAGGCACAGCTAACGTGGCTTGATAATTGTTTCTATTCTAAGCCACAAACCCAGTGTGGGATAATCCCATTTCATTCACCTGGAGGAAGTATTAATGAGCCATGCCGAAGGCGTTAACGTACAACGTCGTAGAGTTCTTATTGCCTCGACTGCCGTAATTGGTGCAGCTGGGGTAGCTGCTGTGGCAACACCTTTTGTCCGCTCTTGGACCCCAAGCGCTAAAGCTGAGGCTGCCGGTGCTGCAGTGACCCAAGATATTGGTTCTATCGAAGCAGGACAAATGGTTGTCATCAAATATCGTGGCAAACCTATCTTTGTGGTCAAACGCACTGAAGAAATGCTGACCACATTGGAGTCAGTAAAACCATTATTATCTGATCCTGATTCTGATGCATCTTTGCAACCTGAATACTGTAAAAACCCAGGACGCTCTATTTCACCAGATATATTAGTGGTAGAAGGCGTTTGTACCCATTTAGGCTGTGCACCGAACTACCGTCCTGATGTTGGCGCAGCTGACTTGGGTGGTAATGATTGGTACGGTGGATTTTTCTGCCCTTGTCATGGTTCTAAATATGATTTAGCGGGTCGCGTTTATAGTGGTGTACCTGCACCGCTTAACTTACCTGTCCCAGATTACAACATGGATGGTACCATCTTGACGATTGGGGAGGCTTAATATGAGCATGGGTAAAAAGTTAATGCATTGGGTGGACGCGCGCTTTCCAGCGACCGAAACCTATGAATATCATATGTCAAAGTACTATGCACCAAAGAACTTTAACTTTTGGTACTTCTTTGGCGTGTTATCAATGGTGGTACTGGTCAACCAATTAGTCACTGGTATTTGGCTAACGATGATGTACAACCCAAGTGCTGAAGGGGCATTTGCGTCTGTTGAATACATCATGCGTGATGTCAAAGGTGGCTGGCTCATCCGTTATATGCACTCTACCGGCGCATCAGCATTTTTCGTCGTTGTCTATTTGCATATGTTTAGAGCCTTGCTATATGGTTCATACCAAAAACCACGTGAGCTGATTTGGCTCATCGGTATGGGTATTTACTTGGCATTGATGGCAGAAGGCTTCTTCGGTTATCTACTCCCTTGGGGCAACATGTCATTTTGGGGTGCACAGGTTATCTTGAATCTACCTGCTGCTCTACCTGTCATTGGTGACGGTCTTGCTGAATGGGTACGTGGTGATTACATTATTTCAGGTATCACCTTAAACCGCTTCTTTGCGCTACATGTGGTTGCTATTCCACTAGTGCTTGTTGGTTTAGTCTTTATGCACTTAGTAGCACTACATCATGTTGGTTCGAATAACCCTGATGGTATTGATATTAAGAAGCTAAAAGATAAAAATGGCGTACCATTAGATGGTATCGAATTCCATCCTTACTATACCGTGCATGACATGGTTGGTATTGTTGTCTTCTTTATCCTATTCTTCTCAGTGGTATTCTTCTTCCCAGAAGGCGGCGGCTTCTTCCTTGAGCCACCAAACTTTGAGACAGCAAACTCATTGAAAACACCAGCGCATATTGCACCAGTATGGTATTACACACCTTTCTATGCCATCTTACGTGCGGTTCCAGATAAACTGGGTGGTGTGATTGCAATGGGTGCTGCGATTGCCGTACTGTTCTTGATACCATGGCTTGATAGATCGCCTGTACGCTCAATGCGTTATAAAGGTATTTTATCTAAGATCGCTTTAACCATATTTGCGATTAGCTTCTTAGTATTAGGTTACTTAGGTGCGACGCCAACCTCGCCAACAGCAGTAATCATGGCTCGTGTATTTACTGTTTTGTATTTCTTGTTTTTCTTACTGATGCCAATTTACACCTCTATTGAGAAGTGTAAACAGCCACCAGAACGCGTTACCGGAGGTCACTAATGAACACGCTAAAAAAATTCCTAGCAGGTTTAGGCTTAGGCGCGGCATTAACCTTGACTGCTGGTACGGCACTAGCAGCAGGTAGTGGATGCGGTACGTTTACCAATGCTGATGGTGTTGAAGAACACTTAGCTTGTAGCACAGCGCCTATTGATTTTACCAATAAGGGTTCGCTACAAAACGGTGCAAAGACTTTTATGAACTACTGTGCGGGTTGTCACTCAGCACAGTACGTTCGTCATTCGCGCATTGCTAAAGATTTAGAGATACCACCTGAGCTGGTCGAAAAGTATCTGATGGTCACTACTGATCAAATCGGTGACCATATTAATGCTGAGATTGACCCTGAAGTGCAAGCATCATGGTTTGGTGCAGCACCGCCAGATCTATCGCTTGAGACCAGACTGCGCGGTGATGACTGGGTTTATACTTATCTATTATCGTTCTATGAAGATCCAAGTCGTCCTTGGGGCGCTAATAATTTAGTGCTTGCAAACGCTGCGATGCCTCACGTTTTGCATAACATGCAAGAAGAGCTGAGTGCAGAAGAATTTGAATCTGAAGTCGGTGATTTGGTTAACTTTATGGCGTGGATGGCCGAGCCTGTTCGTCATGACCGCCAAGTAATCGGTTTCTTCGTGATTTTATTCTTACTTGTTTTACTGGTTCCAGTTTACTTGCTCAATAAAGAATTTTGGAAAGACGTAAAATAAGTAGACTACAAGACCAGCATAATAATAGGCACTACTTCGGTAGTGCTTTTTTATTGTCTTAAGTATTTGATTTTATTATCAATAGTAATTTCTCATTAACTTTTGGTAGCCGTTTTGGTAGCCATCAGCTTTAGTTTTTGGCTATTGGTAGCCGTTAATTACTTTATTACATGGTTTATTTCTATAACAAACAATCGCTATTTATCTTGGCTGATTGCGGGCTGTTTTTATAATCATCATCATAGTGAGTATGTCGTAAATTATCTGATACTCACGTACTCAACTTAGCAGCGTATGGTTCGCTCAACTTCGCTCACCATATCGCTAAAATTAAGCGTTTATCGCGCGTTTTTTTGCGCGTGTTTCCTGTAAAGCCCCGTAATACCTACGTTATGGTCTATTTTTTTTCGCTCAATAAGGCTCAAAGGGCGCGCGAGAACGAGCGGAATATGAACACCCATACAACTCTAACCTGCACAATATGTGCGCTTTTGCGCGTAAAAACACCCGTTTTCGCGCGCACAAAAGCGCACATTTCGCGCAATTCTGACTGTGATTGATTGCGTATTTAATGCGTTATCGTGCATCGGTCGCAGCTGGTGTGTGTAAAGGTGTCAATATTACTGTTGTTTTGCGCGATTGACATGCCGTTTCCAGTCGCGCAAAACCGTTCAAATATCGTGCATTTACTCAGATAGTGCCGATTTTGGTTAAGCGTTTACTGCGCAAATAACGCGCATTGTGATTATTAAAATATAGCCAAGTCATAATTACGTCAGCTGCACGTGCTGGATTTCATCGGGGCGGTCAGTTTGGCAGTGCTAAAACTATCAGGCACAAAAAAGGCAGACGCTTAACGCCTGCCTTAATTGAAACTATAAAAATACTTAGGCTATGATCTTTAAATATTTTTCAAGGTTTGGATCTCAGGTAAGGCTTGTTCCAGTAGATCAACAATACGCTGTTGCTCAGCTAGTGGTGGTAAAGGCAAAACCGTATTCTTTGCTGTACTGGTTGCTAACTCTTTTTGTTTAGTAGAACCACTACAAATATCTTCAATGTTCTGCTGAATGATCGGACTTGATATGAAGAGCTCTACATATTCAGGTAGTACATACTGCTTTAATAAACGAATCACCGTTACATGACTATCAGCAACTGCTATATCATACTTATTTCTTTCTTCTCTATACTTTGCAACTCTGCCAACGGTTCCTAAACCAGTTGAGTTCCACAGTAAATCCCCATCTTGCAAAAACCTCTCTGGCTGATACTTTTCTTTAGTCTCAGGATCTATGAATTTAGCAAGTTCAAGTGAAAAACCAGTCCACTGTACGCACTTTTGCGATATGACAGGGATCTCTTCTATAGAAGAATATTTAGGTGATCGCCCTCTCTGAATGTATATTGATAACTGGTCTAATCTTACCCACTCCCAATTATCAGGAATATCAAAGGGTTTTTCTTCTTCAATGATGGGCGGTAAGGTCTTTTGGCGCTTAAGCTCGCCAGCCTGAATCAGCCGCTGCTTCTCGCTTTCTATCTCTGCTAACAAGTCAATGGCATTGCCATCTTTGGTAGCGTCTTGCTGGGTCAGTTTACCTTCTATCGCCGCTTGCAGTAGTGAGGCTTGCATCTGCCTAGGAAAGGCGGTTTGCAACGCGTATAAGGCGTTCTCGTCTGTTTGAAGGTCGTCTATTTGTAGAAAAACTTCTTTGATTTTATCAGCAATACGTTGTTGTTCAGCTAACGGTGGTAGAGGAAACAAATATTCTTTAACAAAATCAGTGCCTATACGCTGTTGCCCTGCCGTGCCTGTAAACGTTGCCACGCCATTATTGATAAAGTCAGGGCTCTTAACAAAATATAATAGATAATCTAAATCAACATGAGATCCAAAATTTCTTAAGACGTGAATCTCTGTTGTTCCTGCTCCTATTTCATTAGGTATATCAGGAATGATTGCTGACTTAAGGTTCTGAAAACAAGGTGTTATCTTTGCAAGCACAACATCATTTTTTGAAAAATGGGTGTAGCCTTTCTTTATTTTTCCCCACTCTCTAACTTCAAACGTTACAGCATTATTATATCCATCTTGAATAAAAGTCATGGGAATAAAAGCCGCTTCTAAACTATCCTCAGCTTTGTTTCTTGGATTCACTAAGACTATTTCACCCAGCCTGACCCATACCCAATTATCAGGAATATCAAACGGCTTTTCTTCTTCAGTAATATCAGGTAGTGACTTTTGGCGCTTGATCTCGCCAGCTTTGACCAGACGCTGCTTTTCGGTCTCTATTTGCGCCAGTAGCTCACGGGCATTACCATCTTTGGTAGCGTCTTGCTGGGTCAATTTGCCTTGTATCGCGGCTTGTAGCACCGCTTTACGCATCTTGTCTGCTAAGGCGTGGGTGTTGGTGTTCTTTTTGGGTCGTGCCATGATTAGCCGTCCTGCTGTGTTGATTGCTGAGCGTCTGTAATACCCTCTGTAACCGTATCGGCTTGTGAGGACGATGTGAGATCCGCCTTTTGTAAATCTAACCCAATGAGGCTTGCGATATTAAGCAGTTGCTTGTCAATGCGGCGGTTTAGCTCTTCACGCTTTTCATGAAACTGGCGGATGGTATCTTCTGGGCTTAATACCTCTTCCTCTACACTGGGATAGCCGCACAAATCAAGGTTATAGCTGACCTTGGTTTCTTTGACGATGGTCTCGTTCCCTTTTTTATCAGTGACTGTCTTTAGGTCAATGACTTCAGATTTTATTTCATCAGGCGTAAAGGCTTGGGCTTTGTAGGTATCGGTATCAGTGTCTTTGATCTCTTTGCGGTCATGCCACCACGCTACAGCGTCATCGAAATGCTCAAGCTTCATAGGACGAGTTTTGCTAAAGTTCTTTTGATTCTCTGGCATATCTAGGCGGTAGAACCAGACCTTTTCGGTCTTTTTGCTGTTATCAAAAAATAAGATATTGGTGGTGATGCTGGTATAAGGGGCAAACACGCTATTTGGTAAGCGTACGATAGTATGTAAGTTAAACTCTTCGATCAGCTTGGCTTTGATAGCCGTTTTTGCGCCGTCAGTGCCAAATAAAAAACCATCAGGGATAATCATCGCCGCACGCCCGCCACCTAACGCAATGGGCTTTAGGCGATACATCGCCACTGACATAAACAAGTCGGCAGTTTCTGAGCTTTGCAGATCCGATGGAAAGTTGTTTTTAATCATATTGCCTTCTGTTCCCCCATACGGCGGGTTCATAATGACAATATCGAACAAGTCTTCATTACTATATTCGCGGACATTAAGCTGCAAAGCATTGTCATGATGAATCTGTGGGCGGTCAATGTCATGCAATAGCATATTGGTGACAGCTAACAGATATGGCAGGGGCTTTTTTTCAATACCATAAATACTGTCTTTATAATTTTGATTGTCTTCAGGTGTGTTTATCTTAGGCTCTAAATGCTTTAGCACTGAGGTCAAAAATCCGCCCGTACCGCAAGCAAAGTCGGCGGCGGTCTCCCCCAGTTTTGGATCTAGCATCTGAACGGTAAAGTCTGTCACCGCTCTAGGGGTATAGAACTCGCCAGCATTACCCGCGCTTTGTAAGCTCTTTAAGATGGTCTCGTAAATCTCACCAAAGGCATGACGGTCTTTGTAAGTATCAAACTCTATACCGTTAAGCTCATTGATGACTTGGCGCAGCAGTACGCCATCTTTCATGAAGTTATTGGCATCTTCAAACACTTTTTTGACCACAACCTTACTCATAGGCGTGTCAGGAGTAATGACAATACCTTGTAGCGCTGGGAACAGCTCATTATTGACAAAGTTTAGTAGCTCATCGCCCGTTTTAACATTGCCGTCTTTATGATCGGTTGCCCAATTTTGCCAGCGGTATTCGTTTGGAATGACTGACTGATAGTTACCGCTGGTGTCGTTAAACTCCCATTCCCCTTCTTTTACGTCATAAACTTTTAAAAATAAAAGCCATGTCATCTGCTCAATACGCTGGGCGTCACCATTAATACCGCTGTCACCGCGCATAATATTTTGAATATTTTTTACAAAACTGCCTAAACTCATGGGTATTCCTAATCTATGATTTTTAGTCTTTCATATTATTATCAAACAGCACTACGCCGCGTCTAACATGTAAATCTCTTCTTGAAGCGCTCTAACCGCCTCAAGATAGGCTTGCTTACCGCCAAATAGTTTGGCGATGTTCATAGGGCTATCAATCTGCTTGAATGGGTCAATGGAAAGCAAGGTCGTGTCCTGTAGCGACAATACGCCCTCATCCATGTATTTGTGCAATAGCGCGTCTAAGACTTGCTGGCAAGTGTCATCGTATTGATATAAATAGCCGCGCTTTTTGACATTTTTGACACGTTCAGCGCGAGTTAATGGCGGCTTATCATAGGCGATGTGTAATATCAGGTCAAACGGGTCTAAGTCTTTATTCCCTGCTACTTCTTCTAGCACTTCGAGCAATACGCCGTGTTCTGCTAACTGGTCGATAATGGCTTGTTTTTTATCCGCTGACCGCCACGCGCTTAAGAAGTTATCAAGCGTGGCATATTCAGATAGGATATTCTTTTTACTGTAGTCGATGAGGCTTTCTGTAACCAGCTTGCCATTTTCGTCATAGAACTTAACGTGTTCGGATGCGATCTGCACATCCACGCCATTAACCCGTATTTTTTTGACTTTCTCACCGCCACCAGTAGGCGGTACAAAGGGTTTACCGCCGCCTGTAGCGCTATCGTCCGTAGGTGTGGTGTCCTCGCCGTTTTCCCAGTCTTCTTGATCGTCTTTGGTGTCCTCGCTGACTTCTTCGGCGTCCTCTATATCGCCGCCTTCTGGCACTTCCATAATCTGAACGGGTGCGCCATCGAAGTCTTTATCAGCAAACAGCTTAGTCACACCGCGAAAATCCATAATTGTAAAATACAGCTTGCCAGCATCTTCTTTGAGCCGTGTACCGCGCCCAATGATCTGTTTGAACTCTGTCATTGAGCCTATATTACTATCTAACACGATAAGCTTACAGGTCTTACAATCAACGCCTGTGGTCATAAGCTTTGAAGTGGTGACAATGGTGGGATAGGTCTCTTTTACGTCAATGAAGTTATCAAGCTGCTTTTTACCTACCGGATTGTCACCTGTGATACGCATCACATACTTGGGATTATCTCTGACCATGTCCGTATTTTCATTAACTAGCGCTTGTCGCATACGCTCAGCGTGGTCAATATCGACACAAAATACAATGGTTTTGGCAAATCGGTCATTACTCTTTAGCCATTCGGTAATACGCTTAGCTACGGTCTGAGTACGCTCATCTATGATTAGCTTACGGTCATAGTCTTTTAGATTGTATTCTCGATCTTCAACAATATTTTCTTCTATATCTGTCTTGCCTTTTTCAGGTCGCCAGCCTTTATCATCTTTATCAAGATGGACGCGGATTACTTTAAACGGTGCTAAAAAACCATCTTGAATACCTTGTTTTAAGCTATAGGTATAAACTGGCTCCCCAAAATAGTGAATATTACTAACTTCCTTACTCTCTTTTGGTGTGGCGGTTAAACCAATTTGTGTGGCGCTACTAAAATAATCCAGTACGCGCCGCCATAAGGATTCTTCCCTTGCGCTACCGCGATGACACTCATCAACAATAATTAAGTCAAAAAAATCTGGCTGAAACTGTCTGAACGGTTCTTCTTCGGTTTCTCCTGCCATCTGCTGATACAAGCTCATATAAATCTCATAAGCGCTGTCAAGCTCGCGTCCTTGCACCTTAGTGATAACTTTTTCAAAGGGCTTAAAATCGTTTTGGATGGTTTGATCAATTAAGATATTGCGATCAGCCAAATAAAGCACCTTCTTTTTTAGCCCCAACTGCTTAAGACGCCAGATGATCTGAAAGGCGGTGTACGTCTTACCCGTTCCTGTTGCCATCACCAGTAATATCCGGTTTTGACCACCCGTGACCGCTTCTAAGGTGCGATCAATGGCAATGCGCTGATAGTAGCGCGGCTTCATACGTTTAAAGCTATCAAAATAATACGGCTGGCGGATGACTTCTTGCTGGGTTGGTGTTAGGTCTTTGACCATGCTGTAGCGCTCAAACAAGTCATCATGCGTTGGAAACTCACTCATTTTAAGCTCACGTTCACTGCCTGTAAGCATATCGTGTTCTAAAAACCCTTTGCCATTCGTTGAGTAAGCAAAAGGCACATCTAAGATAGTCGCGTATTCAATGGCTTGCTGCATACCATCACCTACCGATATATAGCCAGCTTTTGCTTCAACAATCGCAAGCGGTGTCTCAAGATTGGTGGTGGTCAGTAGATAGTCACAAAACTTTCTATCTTTGCGTTTAGTAGTATTGCCGCGCACCATTACTTCACCATCAATAAAGTAATATTCAGTAAAGATCTGCTCAACCTGCCAGCCTGCGTTAAATATTGCGGGGTCAATATGTCGCAGTCTTGCGTCTGATTCGGTTTGTCTTTTTTTGTTTAGCATACGTTCAGCCTTCTAAGCCGTAAGTTATGAATTGATATTTATCAGTTTTTATTAGCTGTCAGTCACAGGTTATATTAAAGTGACAATACGATCAGGCATCTTAGCGATAATACTCACCTCACCGCCTAACGCTCTGACATAGTTTTGTAAGGTCGATAGCTGAATATCCTTACCGCTCTCAACCTTTGAGATATTAGCTTGTGATACATTCATCATGGCTGCAAGCTCAGTCTGTTTCAGCCGCTTGATCTTGCGTAGTTTGGCAAGCTTGATGGATTGGCTTAGTAGTTTAGATTTGTCATTAATAACTTGCTGTCTATCGGCTGGCAAGGATGCCATATAACTACCTAGTGGTGTAAAGTCAGTCATGGATCAGATCTCTATTTTTATATCTTCTCATAATACAACAATACAGTTATATTTTGTCGGGTTTTAGTCGTTGGCTGTGATTTCTCACTTATAAGTGCAAGCCACAAAAAAAGGCAGATGGTAAACATCTGCCTTTTAACATTATTATTTATTGATCAACTAAAAACACTCAGCACTACAACCAAATGGTGGAATCTCATCATCAGGTTTGCCGATAAAGCCATTTTCTGTACTTTGTTTTTTAACGGCGGACAAGGCGGACAGAGGGACATCGCCCGTGGTTACTGGGCTTACAGCTGTCCCCCTTGATTTTGGGGTGGCGGACAAGGCGGACACTTCACCCCCTTGCTGCTCACTGTGTCCGCGCTGTCCGCTTTGGTCATTTTGGCTGGGGACACCTCTTAGCCCTTGCTGTGTATGGTCTGTCCCTTGTGTCCGCGCTGTCCATGTGGTTTTATCGGTTTCATAACTTAATATGTCACCTTTGACCGCATAGACACGGGAACGGGTTTTTGATTTTGGCAAAGTAATCCGTAACGTCTTTTTATTTGGCTCATTCTTACTTAGCAATCCTGCATCATCTAACACTTGAACTACTTTTTTCATATCATACGGTGGGCATACCTCTTTACTAAATGCACTAGATAGAAAATAAAAGTCATCAGTATCATAGTTACGATACCCAACACGGTTAATCACTCTCCGCTCATCATCTGTAAAGGTAGAGTCACGCAAGGGCTGAAAGCGGCTACTGCCATGCTGTTCAATGAACGCTTGAATATGGCTAATGATTTGGCGCTGCTCATGCTCACCATCACGCCCATAGTTATCAAGCCAATTATCTAAACATGCCCTAACGGCTGTGGTTGCTTGTCCTGCTTGCCAGCCTGTAATACCTGCCAGCGTTGCCATTTCACCAGCGGCGGCAACAATAGCGAACCGTTTAGCTACTCTATGCGCTTGTGCTGCAAGGTCGCTATAATTACTCATAAAGTCCTCTATCAACTGCTTGGCGGTGGCTGTGGTCGCTGCTTTGTCGATAGTGATATGTTCAAGCCATGCCATGCCAGCAACGCCATAATAAGCGTGTGACAGCTCTTTGATTTTATCGGCTTGGGCTTCGCTTGTCTTTGCCAGTACCAAACTATCAAAAGTCTTTAAGCCTTTGCCAGCATCAGCATCTATATGCGCTACTCGAACCTCAACCCCTGCATTGGTCTTTTTCCCTGCTTGTGCCATTTCTTGCTCTACTGTCTTTTCACCATTAGATAAAAAGATAATGCGCCACGTTTTGGCTATGCGATTGTGCCCCGTGGTGGTGCTCCTACCTTTGCCTGTACCATTACCTAGCATATAAATAATATTACCCAATATAGTGGGGTTGCCCTCACTGATTTCATCAAGTGGTAAAAAGCTGTCGTTATGCTCGCTTGCTGTGCCCTCTAAGGCATTATCAGTGCTGCGCCATGTCTTAGTATAGCTGTCAGGCTTACCCCATACACCAGCTGCCACTTTAAGCGATAAAGACTTACCCATACTACTTGAACCCAAAAGATGAAAACCGCCGCTATCACTGCCTAAAGGTTCTAGTAACTGCCCAGCAAACGCGCAAGCAATAGAGAAAACAAAACGGCTTTGATCTGCTAGTGGTTTGCATAGCTCATCACGCCATTGTTCTAGTGTGCCTTGCTGGGCTATGGTGCTGTTGATTGCATGGGCTGCCTGATAGACGATTAACTGCTTACCATCGCCGCCTATTGCGCCATCAGGCAATATATATTGCTCATCATGCCAGCCTAGCTTATCCACGCATAACGCCCGTTTATGAATAGGATAGTCTTGAATATAAGTGTCTAAGTAATTGCGCTGTTTACTGTTGGTAGTAATGTTTAATCCTTGACTGGCTAACTCTCTACGATACTCACGGGCATCACCTTGTAGCAGTGATAACGGCATTGACCACGTATGTAGCACACCATCATCATCACGCCATTGCAATAGCCGCCCCCATGTACCGCTGCTTGTGTCCCGTGTCTTTGCGATAACTTCAATCGGTGAACAAACAAACGCCTTAAACTTAAAGGTTATATTTGCTGGATCATCAAGGTTATATCTCACAAAAAATAACCCGTCATGGTATAGCTCAAAACGTCCATCATCATGAACCATAGGCGCGTTAAGCTGTGGGGCTTTGTCTTTACGCCATTCAGGATAGTAGGCGGTATCTTGTAAGCTAATTAGCTGGGTGTCATCAGCTGCCAGTATTGCCTCATAACTGTCATCTTGTAGCATCGTGACAATATCAGCCATAGTAACCAATGCCTGAGCTTTCACACCTGCCAATAGGTTTATTAAGACCTTATTATCAAGTGTCATAGGTACGGTAACGGGCGCGGCGCTGCTCCAATGTTGAACCATTTTTTTAAGGTGCTGATTAGTCTTTTGAGGGCTGACAATAATAGTCTTATCACTAGCCATCAGGCACGCATAAGCATCTATGCCGTTCTCTAAGTCATCGAACGCTAGCACCTCATTAGCTTTGTTGAAGTCACCAATGACGATAGCGCCATACCCTGTAGGGTCAATGACAATGGGCTTTGCTTTGCTGTTTGGTGTGTAGAATACTGCGCCTACAATATCGCCTTGTTTATCGGTCAATCTTAGGGCTATCGTGCCAGCGGTCGGTACTAATACCGCGTCATCTGTAGTAAGATTGTCGGTGACGTTGAGCAAGCTATTAGGCGGTAGTAGGTCATATAGTTTAAGCAATAGCTTGTCGTCTGCCAGTCCTTGCCGTGTGACTGGTTTATAGTCTTTAAGTAATTCCCGTTCATCAATGAAGTCGCCCATGTTGTCCGCATGGGCTTTTTCATGCGTGTTTGTTGGTGTGGTGGTCATCTAGTCCTCCTTGCTTGCGACTGGTTCGGCTGGCGCATAGCTCTATATTTTTTATAGTAGCTTTTGCGCTTGGCGTGTTTGCTGAAACTATCGGGGGTAAGGGTGGGGCTGAATGAAGGGCACAAAACGCTGTCACCTGCCTTAAATGTGGCTGGTGTGTGTTGGTCGTGGTTTGGGTGTTTGAAGTCGTACGGATGGAATTAGGCATGATAGCCTCCTGAACAATTAGTTAGTATTTTGTCGCCCGTAAAAAAATAGGGTGACAGGTCATTAACAATCGCGTTCAGACGACGGAACTTATTCCCCAAAAAGGGTATTGTATTAGGTTCACTTAACCCGTCATAACGTACGGCACTGTGTCCAGTGTCATAGGTATAACGATTACTGCTTGTCACACTGTTATTCATGTCCGTGGTAACTTGCTGGGTGTTAATCAGGTCAGTTTTAGACGCAAAAATAGCCAAAGATTGATGACTTGGCTTTGCCCATGAACGTGTTGTTGTGAGGCTATGATTACGGCTGTCGCCATCACTTGCAATCGGTTTTGCACTCACTGGCTGGCAAGCAATGAGTGACAGTAGCAAGCCTATACCTGCCACCCATGCCATGAATATGATAAAACTAGGCAGTAAGCCATACTTAGGTGGCTCATTGCCATTATCTGCCTCGTTGTGGGGTTCAAGGTTAGTTTTGCGGTTGTTGTTACTCATAGTCTGTTACCTCCGTTTGGTACGACAATGCGTGTTCACAAAACATATCGCTTATGATTCCTGCCAGCTCACTATTGGTATAAAGTGCGGCTTTGACTGCAACCAAAACGCCTTGGCTAACATCGTCTTTAGTTTTGATAGCATCAAGCGCGGTGGCTAAGTGTTCCGTATCGCGGTAAATATCCTGAACGCGGTCATTCATAACGCGCAAGTACAGACTATCCACGGTCACTAGGCGGTGGGCTGGGGTGTCGATTGATACGCTGGGGTGGATGTGTGGTTGCTTATTCATAATTAAGCCCCCTCATTAGTAGCGTTTAGATAATCCACAATGTCGCTACCTTTGAAGTAGTAAACGCCATTGATAGATAACGGCTTTGTGATCTTGTCCGTTTTAATCCACCGCCTGATTGTCTCAGGGTGCTTATGGAATACATCGGCTATCTGTTTAACTTGATAAAGCTCTTTAGGGTTCGCCAATAGATAAGCTAGGTTTAGCTTATTGGTGGGTGTTGCATGGGTAGTGTTAGGCATTGCCTTAACTCCTATTCAGTTGATGAAAGTTGTTAAGGCTTATTGTGGGGCGTGGGGTATTTTAAGAAATTAATTTGAATTAATTAAAATTAAAACGTGGGCTTTTAATCTTTTGATAGCTTGAACATATCAGCATGCGCTTGTACTGCTTTACTTATTTTATCAATATTAGCTTTTAGTCCTAGCATGTCAGCTTCATTCATACCCAGTTCTTTAACTATCTGCATAGTTAAGTTATAAACTTGCTCATTTATCTGGGTTGCATTAGGACGGTCACTTATGCGTAAAGTACCAGACTGTTTAGCCAGTAGAATTGCCAGCATTGCGATTAACTTCTTATCGGTATTGGTTTCATCTGTTTGCGCTCTGGTTCGCTGTGGGTCTTGTTGCTGGTCATCTGTTCGCGCGTTGAGTTGTGCAAGTTCGGTTTCAAGTTCTGCTATGCGTCTTTCATCCGCTTTAGGTTCAGTTTGCGTTACTGAGGGCGCTAGTATCTTGTCAGTACTACTTAACAGATTGTCATTAAAACCTCTTAGAATAAAGTTGTAATGTGAAAGCCATAATTTAACTTGCTCCGCTAGTATCTGTTCGTTATCGTTAATGGGGTTTAAAGCTTTTGCCTCTATTGCAGTGCTTATCATGTCCCAATATACCCGATACTTTTCATCGCGATTGATACAAGCTGGGTCATCATTGGTCATTAAGGATATTATTTGCTCAGGACTATAGCTTGGAAGGTTCATTAGTTCTCTTTGATAGCTGCCTAAATTTATATAATCCTTTATGGCTTGCTGACTGATTTTCGGCAATTCGTAGTATTCGCTATCACTTCTATTTATCATGTCACTGTACATGGAATATAGAGCGTTACTATCACCCCAAACTATTAGACTGGTATTTTTAACTATTTTCTCTATTTTTAACAAGTCAAATCTTGACCATAAATTTTTCTTCAAACAACGTTGTAACGTAATATATTCATCAAAATTATTATCTTCATGAATAAATTGTCGTCTAGCCTTTCTATAATCTATAATTTTCTGCTTTAACTCATAACTATTACATATCGGTTTGTAAAGAGGATTAAAAGGGTCTAAGTTATTTAGTTCATATACTGTTAAAGAAAGCAGGTCTAAACTATCCATTATATGGATGATCAACTCTGTATCATCGCTATTTATAATGTCTATAACATCATAAACTGATAAATACTTCTCTTTTTCTGCATTGCATTTTAATTTAATCGCTTCAGCTAACCCCACAATACACACCCCTACACCCTTAAATCAAAATAGGAGTGAGGCGCTGACAGCTTAAGGGTGTAAATCGCTGTCGTTCGGTTCATGACTACCTAGCCTCACAAGTGGAATGATAACCCGTAAGCTATCAAAACTGGTTAAACATTATCTAATATAGGGTTATGGCAGTGCTGTTTTAGCCGTGTTTCTGTTTATCGGCTTTCTTAAAGTCTGCATGAATAACATTATCAAACTTGCCAGCCTTGATATTGTCTAGGTAGTTTGCCCAGTCATTCATCATTGCAGCGCGTTGATCTAATCCTGTCATTCGATTGTATGCAGTACCATAAGCGTTAAGCATGCGGTGACCTAGTGCCAGTTCGGTTATCAGTTCGTCATAACCTAGTCGCTCCATTAGCATAGTTTTTGCTGTACTTCTAAAACCGTGAGGGCTGTGAATGTCTTTATAGCCTTGTCCGTCATTCATCAAGTCACTGTTCAATACTTTATTGATCGCTTGCGTATGTTGATAAGGCGCATTTTTGCGTCTAGGGTTATGAAATACATAATCGCTATCACCTGTTAAGGGTTGCAGCTGCTCTAATATCGCTATGGCTTGGGGTGCTAGTGGTATTACTAGACTAGCTACCATATCGCCCCTGTTACCTGCCTTTTGTGGCTTGAACTGCCATTGTTTTTTGAGCCAATTAATATCAGTCCATTGCATAGCGCATAGGTCGCCTACTCGAGTAAAGGTTAAAGCCAATAGCTGTAAGATACGCTTGTTATATAGCTGGCTTGCATCATCTAACTGGTCAATGTCGTTTAGCAGCTTAGCGAAGGCGGTTACATCATTGCTCAATGCTGGGCGGTGCTTAGCCTTATGCGCTTTGAGCGTTCCAACTAGATCACTTGCTGGGTTATATTCAATGACCATATGAGCCTTAGCAATCTGCAAGATGCTCTTTAATAACGTTCTTACTCTTAATCCTTTATAAGTGTTCGTTTTTTGAATGTTATTAATAAACTTGATAACTAGACTGGGGGTTATGTCTGTTACCTTCATATGCCCTAACTGGCTTTCAATCGGTCTTACTAACTCTTCAAGATTTTTGATAGTACGTTTATTTAAATCTTTGCTGGCTTGAATGTCGCGCCATTCGTTGATGAAGTGGTTTAAGGTGTTTTGGCGCTCAGTAAGTTCTTTTTGCTTTTTACCTTCTCTATGCTCTATTGGATCTATGTCTTTGGCTAGCAGTTGCATATTATCGCTGTGGTATTGACGGGCATCGGCAAGGCTTAACGCTGGGTATTGTCCTAAGGTCATATAAGGGCGTTTGCCTGTAATGGGGTGAGTATAGCGGTGTCTAAAATCGCTAGTAGCGTCTGCACCTTCTTTATGCGGTCTTATACGCACCTCTAAGCCTTTATAACCTGCTATTGGATAACTAACTGCTTTGCCAGCTTGCACGGCTTCTTTGATTGCCCGTTTGACTTGGGTATCGGTGCTAACCTCCTTTCTAACCATTTTCCTATCCCTTAGTCTGGTAGCCACCTTGGTAGCCATTTATAATGCTTTATGTTGTAAGATAATATCGTACGTTATAGTACATCATATATCTAAAAACGCTATACATCAATAAAATAAAGGGGTTTGAGGGTAATTATATTGTCTATCGTTTTATCAAGTTAAACCATGTATTATTTAAAAAGCATTACTTCGGTAGTGCCTTTTTATGTTTTGACCGTCAGTAAATCATCAGCTAAACCATAGGCTCATGCGCAACGTTTACGCATGCTACCTTGATAAATAGAGCGACTTTGTTTACGATGACAGGCTTTACTATTAACATTAGGCTTTCATGATTGATGCGAATGACATTCCAAGTAGTCAGCTAATCTTATATGCTGATGACGGCTACGACAGTCATGTGGTGCGCCTATTGCTTGAAGAAAAAAAGCTCGCTTATTATTTGTCACGTCTACACTCCGAGCGTCCAGAAGACTTAACCGAACTTAATCCTTATCACACATTGCCTGTCCTGCAACAGCGTGAGATTGCACTCTATGAGATTAACGTCATCTTTGAGTATCTTGAGGAACGTTACCACGCGAATAAATTACTGCCTGACACACCGCAAGAGCGTGCGCAGTTCAGGCAATTAGCTTGGCGCATTCAGCGTGATTGGCTGGTACTCGGTAAGCGCTTATTAATGCATCCAGATAGCTTCAACAAGGCACAAGCAGCACTCGCTAAAAAACAGCTAACCGATTCCTTGATTACTTTATCACCGCTATTTGCGCACAAGGCTTATTTTATGGCGGATGATTTTGGCTGGTGTGATGTACTGCTAGCACCTCTATTATGGCGATTGGATGAGATGGGTATCGAGCTACCTCGCGCTATTAGCCGTCCATTGCTTGAATATCAAACGCGACTCTTTGAGCGTGAAAGCTTTAAAAAAAGTGTGCGTTAATTAGACAATCACTTATAGCTGTTTTAGAATAAAAAATTATTAAGCTTGCCTAATTTTTTATAAATCAATAAGAATCGGCAGTAAACTCTTTATAAATCATTATTTAATATTACCAATATAGGAAGCCAAAAGATGAGCGAGACCACCTCTATTACCCCCACACGTCCCTATATGGTACGCGCGTTATATCAATGGATAGAAGACAATGAGTTCACACCCTATCTGATGGTAGATGCCACTGTTGATAACGTACAAATTCCAAGGGAACATGTGCAAGATGGGCGTATCGTACTCAATATTGCCAGCCGTGCTACTGGTAATATGAGTATGGAAAATGATTATATTCACTTCAGTGCGCGCTTTGGTGGGGTGTCACAAGAGATTTGGGTGCCACTGATTGCGGTACTAGGCATTTATGCTAAAGAAAACTCGCAAGGGATGTTTTTTGATCCGAATGAATACGACGATTATCAGCCTGAAGATGATTCGGTAATGAGTCCTAAAATAACTACTGCTGCTCCTAAGCCTAAACGTGATAATAAAGCCGGTTTAAAAGTTTTAAAATAATTAAATCGGACATATAAAAAAGCTAGTCATAGTAAATATGGCTAGTTTTTTTTATTACTTCTCTCAATTAACTCAATGATTAAAATAACCATTAAGTTATTGGATAAAATCTTGTTTAACGTTCTGGCTAAGTTCTTGGTAATGTCACACCGCGCTGACCTTGGTATTTACCGCCGCGATCTTTATAACTAGTCTCACAGACATCATCAGCATCACTTTGGAAAAATAGCATTTGTGCAACCCCTTCGCCAGCATAAATACGAGCTGGTAGATTGGTCGTATTACTAAATTCTAAAGTGACGTGCCCTTCCCACTCAGGCTCAAGCGGCGTAACGTTGACAATGATGCCGCAGCGCGCATAGGTAGATTTACCTAAGCAAATCGTCAATACGTCACGTGGAATACGAAAATATTCCATCGTACGTGCCAATGCAAACGAGTTTGGTGGAATAATGCATTCATCACCGACGATATCAATAAAGCTTTTTTCATCGAAGTTTTTTGGATCAACGACTACTGAATGCACGTTAGTAAAAACCTTAAACTCAGGAGCACAGCGCACATCATAACCATAGCTTGAGGTGCCGTAGCTGACCAAACGCTCGCCTGCATCATTAAAGCGTACTTGACCCGCTTCAAATGGCTCAATCATGCCATGCTCTTGAGCCATTTTACGAATCCAGCGGTCAGATTTGATAGACATTGTTATTCCTTAGCAGATATAAAATCAGATTTATAATATGGGTAATTTTCGATAGCGACGATTATACGGAATTGAGCGCTCAATTTATAGGCTTGGCTGCGTTTAAAGTAAATCTATCACTAATATGACTGACTGCTCACCACTTTTTACCACTTCGCAAAATGATCTTCTGCTAACCCCAACACTTTATCAAGCTTAATCAGCTCATCTTTGATGCGAATCTCACCACTATATAAACCAAGCCATTGCTCAAAAATACTGGCAATAACGCCAAAGTTATCGGTTTTTTTATAAACGGTTATAGGCGTAAAGGTTAAATCAATATCAACGTTACTCCAGCCTAAATTTTGATGATAGATACGCCAAGGCTGTTGCTGATGATGTCGTAAATCTGTGTCATTACGAGAAAACAATACTGGTGGCAAATAAAATATCTCTCCATCAAGCCAACAAGTATTTTCACTTGCTCCTGTCTCATTGACGCCCATCGCTAGGTTGAGAGTAAAATGACGACCATCAGGTAAGTAAGTGTTGATACAGGTCCAAAACCAATTAGTCTCATGGCGCATATAGCCTAGCGTCCAGTCTAGATTGGCGATAGTGTTATCTGTAAAATGCATTTGTGTAGCCTGAGACTCTATATTAAATATTGAACTAGGTTTAATCAGTAGATGTCCAGATACGCTCTTAAAAGGTTCTTTTTGGGTAAACGTCCAACCACGTCTGCCAGTTGGTGTACATACTGCTAGAGGCTGAGATTTCCGCTCTAATGTTGCATTAACATCGATGTATTGACTGTCTAGCGCCACTGTAACTCGCGAGGGAGTAAAGTCCAATGCCAATGTAAGTTTGGCATGCGCGAACGCCATCTGCCCTTGATAACAATCACCTTCTAAACTTGTATGACGTGTCAAAAGTTGTAGTGCTTCACAAACTTCTATCTCATTTGTCTCATCATTATAAAGATAAATAAAAGCGCTGGTCGCAAACTTAATCGTCGCTAATGCCAAACAAACTCGATAAGGTGGCTGAATAATTTGAATAAAGCAAAATTGATTGGCTTTCAATGCTTTACGCCAGTTTGGCAGCGTCTTTTGGGAGATAAGATGGCTATGATAATCGAGATAGTTGATATTTTTAACTTGAGAAAAGACACCGAAAGCAGGTTGACCGTTTTGAATTAACTTATCAATGATAGGACGAGATTGATAAATATTTTGAGTAGGTAGAATTGCCATATTAATCAACGTCCTTGTTTATTAATAGTGGATACACCGAATCAATATCATATATCCTAAAAAATACGCTTATCATCAACAGGCTTAGCAAACTTATCAATATTGGCTTCGATATTCTTCGCGATACTTAAATAATACGGCGCAAACTCATCATTAACTAAGACGCTTGGCTCACCTTTATCTACTTGCGCACGAATACCACTGGCTAGTGGCAGTTGCCCTAACAGCGGTACATGATATTGTTCAGCGATACGTTCACCGCCACCAACACCAAATATCGCTTCGGTATGATTACAGTTGCTACAGGTGTGCAGTGCCATGTTCTCCACCACGCCTAATACTGGAATATTGGTTTTATTGAACATCTCAATGCCTTTTTGCGCATCAAGTAGCGCAATATGCTGTGGCGTCGTGACAATCACCGCGCCAGTCACTGGAATACGCTGTGCCAACGTCAATTGAATATCACCGGTACCTGGTGGCATATCAATGACTAAGTAATCTAGCTGCGGCCAGTTGGTTTGATTGTATAGTTGCATCAAGGCGCCCGTTGCTTTAGGACCACGCCACGCAACAGGCGTGTTATCACCATCAAGCAGGCTACCAATCGACAGCATCGCCATGCCATGTGCATTAACAGGAATAAACTGCTCGTTTTCTAGTTCAGGCTTTATATTGTCCACACCCAGCATAGTCGGCATACTAGGTCCGTAAATATCCGCATCCAATACCCCAACACGGTTGCCGAGTTTTTGTAATGCCAAGGCAATATTAACCGTGGTCGTTGATTTACCAACACCGCCTTTACCCGAAGCTACGACGATAATGTGACGAATATGAGGATGTGGCGGCAGTGATGCTTGTGTTGGCGCCGCCTTAGTAATAGGTGGTTCTGCGTTTGGACTGGGCTCTAATGTTGCTTTGCCGTTATTACTCATCGCATCTGTAGTTTTCGGCATCTGTTTAGGCAAAGTTTTAGAATCCCCTTTAGCAGGCGCTGGCAGACGCACATTCATATGAATAGTGTGAATACCATGCGGCTGGAGTAGCTGCCCAAGTTCTTGTTGAACCGTTTCGGGATCACTGTCATGCGGTAAGCGCAAGTCTAAAGTGAGCTGATCGCCATCACGATTCAGCCCCGTTACCATTTGGGCAATACTCGTATTACCAACATGATAACCTAGCAAGACCTTATCAACAGCGCTATCACGTGCGGCCTGTTGTTGCGGATTTTCAGATTGCGAAGGTGTTCTTTTTTTTATAAAGTTAAACATAGCTACCTCTATCGACGGTTAAGCCTGACAAAATAAAATGATGTTTTAGCGAAAAAATACCTAAAGACAATATATTTCAAAACACTATATTTCAAAACACTATATTTCAAAAAATGCATCTTAAAACAATACCTCTCAAAAAACAGCCATTGTATGTCTCAAAATATAATTGTTAATAGTCACTAAATACTCTAGCCAAACTGTTTTATATAAACAGTGTAGCTGAATTAGAGGTATAAAAAAACCACACTGTCATTAGGCTTGAGGTTCAAATGTCTACTTATCTTTTACTTCTAAAACAGCTTGTCTTTTATTTCTAAAGCATCTTATCAAATAGTTTGGAAATCAATATATTAACTTTTGAAAAAACTAGGGCGTGTCCTCATTTTAAAAATGGTGATAAAAATGAGATAAATTGTAGCCAAACTATAGTCGATACCCAATAAAACAGATACGTTATTTTATCACGTGAGACTAGGATGAGTTTTTCTGGCTTGCTGTGCCTACGCCGACAGAGGCTACAAAAAAATCATCCTAGTTCCGCTGTATCGTTTTTACATTGAACTGATTATAGGAAAATAGTGCAGGTAATATCAGGATATTGACCAGCTATTTGACGCAGCTTGGCAAGATTTAGCTATTTTTAGCCCATTTAATCGCTTTCGTTCAGATTGAGGATACACCCTAACCGATCATCAAAAACTTTGAGGCAATAAAGAGATAAATAAGCACGCCTGACGCATCACAAACAGAGGTAATCAAAGGCGCACTGGCAGTGGCAGGGTCAAAGCCCAGCTTACTCAATATAAAGGGCAGACTCATACCAATGACACAACCAATCATAACCACAGACATCATACTCATTGCGAGCACTAAAGAGACAACAGCATCGCCACGTACATAACCGATGACTGAGATAGCAACCGCCATCGTCGCCCCAAGCATTAAGGCAACGATGGCTTCACGGCCCAGTAATGAGAACCAATCACGCATCACTACATCGCCAGTTGCCAACGCACGTACCATCAAGGTCGCAGACTGCGAGCCTGCGTTACCGCCACTATCGACTAGCAATGGTAAGAAAAACACCAATACTAAATTTGCCGCAATTACATCTTCAAAATTTGCAATACTCAGCCCTGATAGCAAGTTACCAAATACTAAAAACACCAGCCAAAAAACCCGTTTACGGTATAAAACTCGAATACTAACGTCTTTTAAACGACCGACCATGGTAGAAACACCGCCTGACTTATGAAAGTCATCGGTCGCCTCATCACTGGCAACGTCCATCGCATCATCATGGGTGACAATACCGACCAAAGCACCACTTGCATCGGTAATGGGTAAGGAGATTAAGTCATAACGGGCGACAGTCTTAGCGACATCTTCTTGATCGTCATTGACATCACAAGATATGACGGAGCTGACCATAATGTCATTAATTAATTGCTCTGGTGACGCTAAAATGAGCACTCTTAATGACACCACACCTAGCAACTTACGATCAACATCAATGACATAAGCATGATAAATAGTTTCTGCATCTGGCGCTTCTAATCGTAGCGCATCTAATGCTTCAGAGACATTCATCTCCGCACCTAAAGTCGCATAATCAGAGCTCATCAAAGCACCAGCAGTGCGCTCCTCATAGGCAGATAATCGACGAATGTCTTCGCGCTTTGCTTGTGCTAAGGCCGGTAACAAGGCATCACGTTGATCTTGGCTCAGTTGCTTATATAAATCCGTCCGCTCATCAGAAGGCATCTCGCCTACTATCTTCGCTAAAACAGCCCGAGGAAACACATAGGCGAGTGCAACCTGAATATCCGTGTCTAAATAAGCGTATATCGTAGAGCGATTGGGCAACTGCTCTAATAATTGCCAAGCAAGTTTGGGCTCAATAATTGCTATTATATCAGCGATATCAATAGGACGTAGTGCTTTAACCTCATTAATCGCTTGCTCAAAATACTGTTGCTCGATAGCACGGCTTAGTTTCGCTGCAAAACTCAACGCAAAATCTTTATTAATCATTATTTTTACTCCGTGCGCCCAAAACGATACAACAAGCGCTCACAAAAAAGAGCCAATATAATTGGCTCAAGCTAATATAAAGCTAAATGCTAATGGATTGGTCTTTTTTTAGCAAGCTCATGACTATTAAGCTAAAAAACCAATCAAAGATATTAATTCATAAACCATCCATGGCTGGCAACGATAGATTGTCCAGTGAAGACATTACTTGGAAAAGCCGCTAAGAATAATGCTAATTGGGCAATATCATCAACGGTAGTAAATTCCTTATCGACGGTATTGACCAGCATAATATCATTGACTACCGATTCTTCACTGATGCCTTTTTCCGCTGCTTGTTGCGGGATTTGCTTTTCGACTAAAGGCGTTTTGACAAAACCCGGACATATCACATGCGAGCGTACATTATGTTCAGCGCCTTCTTTTGCCAATACACGGCATAAACCTAGCAGACCATGTTTGGCAGTGACATAAGGCGCCTTAAACATTGACGCTTCATGCGAGTGCACTGAGCCCATGTAGATAACCGTGCCACCTTTATCGTCTTTATACATATGCTGCACGGCGGCTTTGGTGGTTAAGAATGCCCCATCCAAATGGATAGCGAGCATTTTCTTCCAATCCTCAAACGCCATTTTATTAATCGGATCGATAATCTGAATACCCGCATTGGAGACGAGAATATCAATACCGCCAAAGCTATCGACTAGCTGTTGCACGCCGTCGTTAACGGCAATCTCCGAAGTTACATCCATAGCTATTGCGAGTGCACGTCCGCCCATAGCTTCGATGGCATCGACCGTTTGCTGGGCCGCTTCAAGGTTGATATCTGCAATACCGACCGCGGCGCCTGCTTTTGCATAAGTTTCGGCAATATCACGTCCGATACCACTTGCAGCACCAGTAACCAATGCCACCTTGCCGGTCAAATCCTGTTGTAATTGGGTCGCCATATATTGTCCTTAATAATGGGTAATGATGTGTAGTGATGCTTAGGTATGATTAATGATTAATGAAGCCTATAAATAAGCCACTAGAATATAGTGGCTATTGAATAAAGAATTAAGCCGCTTTTATAATATAAAAACTATTGCGCAATGCTGACTGGTGTTTTCTCTTGTAGCTCTTCAAAGCTAACGCCCTCTGCCAGCTCAACCAGTTTCAATCCATTGTCAGTGATATCTAATACCGCAAGCTCAGTGATGATACGATCGACCACCCCTTTACCCGTCAATGGCAGCTCGCAATTGGCTAGAATTTTCGGTTCGCCATGTTTGTTGACTTGTTCCATCAACACAATGACGCGCTGTACACCTGCCACTAAATCCATGGCACCGCCCATGCCTTTAACCATCTTTTTAGGAATCATCCAGTTAGCCAGATCGCCATGCTCTGAGACTTCCATCGCCCCCAATATCGCAAGGTTTACATGACCGCCGCGAATCATCGCAAACGACTCTGAACTACTAAAATAACTGGCGCCTGGCTCTGCGGTGACGGTTTGCTTGCCAGCATTAATCAAGTCGGCATCGACGTTTTCTGCCGTTGGAAACTCGCCAATACCCAACAGACCATTTTCTGACTGTAGCCACACATCCACATCTTCAGGAATATAATTGGCCACTAAAGTAGGTAGACCGATGCCTAGATTGACATAATAGCCATCTTGTAGCTCTTGTGCGGCACGCTGTGCCATCTGCTCTCTTGTCCATGCCATGGTAACTTCCTTATTTTTATAACTACCCCAAAAAACATGATTAGCGGTGTCAAACTCACTTAGTCTACTAAATGTAGCACTTTCACTCGTTTTCCTTGCTACTCAAATTTTTAGGAATAGTATTACGATATTCTATTGTTATTAATTTAATTAATTAAGAGTATTTTAATAAAGCCATCAATTGAATCTTTAAGCGCCTTCGACCGCTTTCGTCGTGGTTTTTTCGATACGCTTTTCGGGATTACTATTTAATACGATACGCTGCACAAAGATACCCGGCAGATGAACTTCATCGGGATTGAGCGTGCCAGTCTCTACGATTTCTTCTACTTCAACAATGGTAATTTTACCAGCCATTGCGCAGTCTGGATTGAAGTTACGTGCCGTTTTATTGAAAATTAAGTTCCCAGCTTTGTCCGCTTTTTGCGCTTTGATAAGTGACACATCAGCACGTAGTGAGTGCTCAAGCACATAAGTGCGACCATCAAATTCGCGGGTTTCTTTTCCTTCAGCGACTTGTGTACCGACGCCAGTTGCCGTATAGAACGCAGGAATACCCGCGCCACCTGAACGTAGCTTTTCAGCCAATGTACCTTGTGGAGTCAGCTCAACTTCTAACTCGCCTGCTAAGTATTGACGCTCAAACTCTTTGTTTTCACCCACATACGATGAAATCATTTTTTTAATTTGGCGCGTTTGTAATAACAATCCTAAGCCAAATTCATCGACACCGGCGTTATTGCTGATGCAAGTTAAACCCTTTACCCCGCTATCGCGCAGTGCCTCGATTAACGCCTCAGGAATACCGCAAAGACCAAAACCGCCGATAGCGAGCGTTTGTCCATCACTAACGATACCTTTTAGCGCTTCTTCGGCGCTGCTATATACTTTTGATTGACTCATACTAATTTCCTTATCAGTCTTATGTTTTTTCTTATACATTTGAATGGCTTGTTTGTTAATACTGTATTTCTATCTACAATATCATTTCTATCTACAGCGTCGCCTACCTATATTAACGGAAATATCAGTCATTATTTAAATTAGCAATACATTTTATATCGATATAGGATATTTCAACTAACTGTGCTAACTTAACATACAATTCTCTTAGCGACTAGAGGGTAACATCACGACCGTAAGCGCTAGCGAAAGGTATGGCAGGTCGACGGCAGCTAAATAATGTATCAGTCTAGATTTATGTTTAACAAAACACAGTAAACGATCTATTCTTTCTGATTAATTTTATTGACCAACATGGATGTGCCCTGCATATTCGCAGCCTTAATTTTGCCAAGGAGGGCAATTATGTTTAGCACACTTGCTATTGTTATTACTTTGTTATTATTGATGTTCTTT
Organism: Psychrobacter sp.; assembly: GCF_049295055.1. Taxonomy (GTDB): domain Bacteria; phylum Pseudomonadota; class Gammaproteobacteria; order Pseudomonadales; family Moraxellaceae; genus Psychrobacter. The sequence continues at coordinate 32,765 of NZ_JBAQQF010000062.1, forward strand.
GCTTATCGTGGCTATTCAGTGCTGATTTTGGCACCCATTATGGCGATATTAGCGGTATTCCTATCAGGAGATTTCTTAAGTAGTATTCCTGCCTATACCGATGTCTTTATGGGCGCATTGAGTGGATTTTTACTCAAATTCTTTCCTATCTTCTTATTAGGCGCACTCTTTGGGCGTTTGATGGCAGACTCTGGCGCGGCAACCGCAATTGCCAATACGGTGGTCGAAAAGCTTGGTGCCAGCAAAGCTATTCTGGCGGTTATCTTAGTTTGTGGTATTTTGACCTATGGCGGTGTGTCGTTATTCGTTGTAGCATTTGCCATTTACCCAATCGCCAAAGACTTGTTTAAAGCCGCTGACATTCCTAAGCGCTTGATTCCAGCTGCGATTGCACTAGGCTCATTTACCTTTACCATGACGGCATTGCCCGGCACACCTGCCATTCAGAATGCTATTCCAATTCCTTATTATAATACCAACGTCTTTGCCGCACCTATTTTGGGCATCATCGGCGGTATTATCATGTTTATCTGTGGTTGGTTATGGTTGCAGTCACGAGCCAGAAAAGCCAATGCGGCAGGTGAAGGTTATGGTCAACATGATGAAGGCGATGTGGGCGGCGTTGGTGCGATTAAAACAGAAGCGGATACGCTGAGTACGCATCACACCTCATTTACGGTTGCTATGATTCCACTGGTCATGGTCATCGGTTTAAACGCGTTACTGACTTATGCTATTTTCCCATCGATGGACTTTAGTAGCTTACAGACTCAGTTTCCAGACTTGAATATCGCAGGCTCACTTGGGCTTTGGTCGATTATCATCTCACTGGTTGTCGCTTGTATCACCTTAATTGTGCTACGCATTGGTCATTGGAATAACCTACAAAAAACCATTAACCGTGGTACTTACGACTCTATGTTGCCGATTTTTAATACCGCATCAGAAGTAGGTTATGGAGCTGTTATCGCCTCATTAGCAGGCTTCCTAATCATTCGTGACAGCATCTTAAACTTAACCCCTGACAATCCATTGATTTCAGAAGCCGTCGCTATGACCACGCTGGCTGGTATTACCGGCTCATCGTCTGGTGGTTTGAGTATTGCCCTATCAACATTGGGTGAAGACTATCTAAGAATGGCGGTCGCCGCTGGTATTGATCCTGAGCTGATGCACCGAGTTGCTGTGATGGCAGCAGGTGGTTTGGATACCTTACCCCACAGTGGCGCGGTCATTACCTTACTGGCGATTTGTGGTCTGACGCATAAACAATCATATTTGAATCTAGCAATGGTCACCATGGTGATTCCACTGATTGCCGTAGCGGTAGTCATTACCTTGGGCACGCTATTTGGGTCATTCTAATTTGCTTAAATGAATCAATAGTTAGCAAATACAGATAATTAGGTTTCATGATTATTGATTAATGCCAAAAAACCTACTAAGCATTGCTTGGTGGGTTTTTTATGGCGGCTTGATAATGGTCAACTATAAACAGAATCTATGGTCAACAGCTAATAAACGGCTAGTAAACGGCTAATAAACGGCTAATAAACGAATGACACTCTATATGCCCTATAGAGTCAATTACCGTATTAATTAGTAAGGAAGATCACAAATTTAACTGAATTACGGTATCATAGGCACACTTTTTGAATTTCCCCCTTTCTTATAAGTTTTTAGCAATGATAATATGGCGTTCAATGGCTGTAAACCACTTGAGACGTTTGATAACCAACCCTTTTATATAAAAATATAGGTGATTTTGTGCGTGAGATTCTAGTAACCAGTGCCCTGCCCTACGCCAATGGTGACATCCATTTGGGCCATCTTTTAGAACATATTCAGACTGATATTTGGACACGGGCGATGAAAGCCCAAGGTCATCAGGTTACCTTAGTCTGCGCTGATGATGCTCATGGTACGGCTATCATGCTCAAAGCCAAAGACAATGGCATCACGCCAGAAGAACAAATTGCGACCGTTAAAGCCTCACATGAAGCCGACTTTGCAAAATTTCTGATAGATTTTGATAATTACTATACAACGCATTCAGAAGAAAACAAGCATTTCTCTGAGCTCATTTATCGTCGCCTTAGAGACTCAGGTCACATCTCTACCCGCGACGTCGAGCAACTATTTGACCCTGAAAAACAACTGTTTTTAGCCGATCGTTTTGTCAAAGGCACTTGCCCTGAATGTGACTCGCCAGACCAATATGGCGATAACTGCGAAGTATGTGGCACCACCTATGATGCAACAGACCTAAAAAATCCGTATTCAACGCTGTCTGCAGCCACGCCTGTGCTTAAAACTTCTAAGCATTATTTCTTTGACTTGCCTGGGTTTGAGCAATTTTTAAAAGATTGGACGCGTAGTGATAATCGCTTGCAAGTGTCCGTCGCCAATAAACTACAGGAATGGTTTGACGCTGGACTTGCTAGCTGGGATATTTCCCGTGATGGGCCTTATTTTGGCTTTCAAATTCCAGACACCCCAAGTGATGAGCCTGATAAATATTTTTATGTCTGGCTAGATGCACCAGTCGGTTATATGGCCAGCTTCAAAAACCTATGCGATAAGCGTGCTGGTACCGATAATGCGTTAGATTTTGACCGTTATTGGGCGCAAGAAAACGAGCATAAAACTGAGGTTTACCACTTTATTGGTAAAGATATTGTTTATTTCCATGCGCTATTTTGGCCGGCGATGCTTGCCGGTAGTGAGTTCCGTACGCCAACGGGTGTCTTTGCTCACGGCTTCCTAATGGTTAATGGCGAAAAAATGAGTAAGTCACGTGGGACTTTTATTAAGGCTCAAACTTACGCTAAACATTTGCACCCTGAATATTTGCGTTACTACTTTGCCAGTAAGCTGTCCAATAAAGTTGAAGACATTAACCTCGACTTCGAGGACTTTATGCAAAAGGTCAACTCTGATTTGGTGGGTAAAGTCGTTAATATTGCCAGTCGTAGTGCCGGTTTCTTAGTGAAAAAATATGACGGTATGCTCACAGAGGTTTGTGCAGAGCCGCGTTTATTAGAAGATATGACCAAAACCGGTGAAGAGATTGCTGCCGCTTATGAGAACCGCGAGTTTTCACGCGCCATGCGTTTGATCATGCAGTGTGCTGACAAAGCTAACGAATATATCGACGAGAAAAAACCATGGTCACTTGCTAAGCAAGAAGGCACTGAGCAAGAAGTTCAAGAGGTCTGCTCAGTGGCGATTAACATCTTCCGTCAATTGATGGTTTATCTCGCTCCTGTCTTGCCTGAGCTAACTGCCAATGCCAAAGAGTTCTTAAATATTGATAGTTTAAGCTTTGCCAGTCGTAATGAGTGGTTACTTGGACATAAAATTAATAAGTTCAAACCACTGATGCAGCGTATCGAAGAAAAAGACATCGCAGCGATGGTCGAAGATTCAAAGGCATCATTAGCCGTAACGGCGACACCAACCGCTACTCCAGACGTAGAACCAGCAGCTAAAAATAGTCAGCTAGCAGCGGAAGACATCGATATAAATGCAGAGCAAACCGATTACATTGGTATTGACGACTTTGCCAAAGTTGAGATGAAGGTGGCTCATGTCATCGCTTGTAACTATGTTGAAGGTGCCGATAAGTTGCTGCAATTTACTTTAGATGTAGGCGAAGCACAGCCGCGTAACGTCTTTAGTGGAATCCGTAAGTTTTATGAGCCAGAGCAATTGCTCGATAAAAAAGTGATTTGCGTGACCAATCTTACCCCGCGTAAGATGAAGTTTGGACTCTCAGAAGGCATGGTGTTATCGACAGGTAATCCAAAAACTCAGCTGACAGTAGTTACCCTACCTGATAACTGTGTTATCGGCGATATACTCGCCTAAACTAAACAGCATTGCTATCACTAATGTATTAAATATTGGAGAATAACAATGGTATTGCTAAGACTGTTGGCAGATATTCTCCTCTATTTAACCTTTGGCTTACTGGTTTATTGGTATTTTACCGAAGACGTAACTGCCCTATTTATAGCCATTGCTAGCGGTGTCATAAGTGCTCTGTTATTTATCATTACCACAGATATTAAACAGTCACGGCGTAACCGTCGTTCAGATCCTTCTAGTATATGGGATTGGTTGTACTTTATTGATATCGTCGAGATTCCATTGCGTTTGCTTTGGTGGTTATTTAGTAATCTATGGCGCATCTTTGATTAATAAAAAACAGACCAAACAATAAAAAAAGACGCCATTAATGACGTCTTTTTTTATTGCCTTACATTCATTAAGAGTAGTCATCAAAACCAATGATTATAAAAACACCTCATTATCAACATAATTCTATTAATACCTCATTCATGAAATCAATGACAAATGCGTGTTAATTTCTTGTTGCCATAAGTTACATTACTGTCATAATATGGACGTATTGATCTAAGGAATGATCTCTTTGATGTTAGCCCGTTATCTCAGCATGCACATAACATTGACTCGGGTAACCTGCACTTTCTAACCTACGAGCCAGAATAAAATGACCTTTACCACTCTACGCTTCAGCCTATTTGGTGCTGCTCTTAGCGCCGCGCTTGGATTATCAGGCTGCTCTAAACCTGCAGATACTGACATCACAACTGACACCGCAACTAACACCACAGTGACGACTGAAAAACCAGCCAAAACGTTGGCAATCACTCAGATCGTTGAGCATCCATCACTGGACGACATGCGTCGCGGGATCATCGATGAGCTGGCGGATAATGGTTACATCGAAGGTCAAAATCTAAAAGTTAACTTTCAAAGCGCTCAAGGTAATACGGCTACAGCGGGGCAAATTGCTAAACAATTTGTCGGCGATAATCCAGATGCCATCGTGGCAATCTCAACGCCATCTGCCCAATCTATTGTTGCCGCCACTACGACAATACCCATTGTCTATACCGCTGTCTCAGATCCACTGGGTGCCAAACTTATCACAGCAGATGGCAAACCATTCCAAAGTAATTTGACGGGGCTATCAAGCCAACTGCCATTAGAGCCGCAATTAGATCTATTACAACAAATCAAACCTGATCTCAAGACTATTGGCTATGTGTATAGTCCCGGTGAAGCCAACTCTGTATCGCTACGTGATGAGCTTAAAAAAGCGCTACCTGCACGAGGCTTATCATTATTGGACATTCCAGCCAACCGTCCGACTGATATCGGTATGGCGACACGTAGTTTACAGGGACGTGCCGATATTATTTATACCTCATTTGACAATAATGTGGCATCTGCTTTTGAAGCGATGGCACAAGCTGCCAATGAGTTAAAGATGCCAATCATTGCCTCTGATGAGTTCAGTGTCCAACGCGGTGCAACAGCCGCACTTGGCGTCAATGATTATGACTTCGGACGTGTCACTGGCAAGATAGTTTACCGGATTTTAAATGGTGAAGCGGTCAGTACCATTAAGCCTGAAGTAATGAATGATTTGACCTTGTACGTCAGCCCTAAACACGCCAAAGCACAAGGCGTTACCTTATCTGCTGATATGCTCAAAAATGGCATTAATGTTGATAACAAAGCTGATACTAAAGCGAATACCGAGGCTGATACTAAAACGGCTAATAAATAGCAGTAATTAATATTGTCATTTGTATATCTTAGCGGCTCTTTATTTGCTATAACTATCCTTTATTTGTTGTATGGACACACTATTACTTTTAGGAGTTAGACCTATGTTGTATCAAAATCGTTTTGCTAAAGCGTTATTATTGGGCGGCGTTTGTACCGCTATTTTGACTGGTTGTAATCAACCTGCAAAAGAAGATGCCACGACTGATGGCACTGCTGGCGCCGATACCACAACGGCTATGAAAACGGTTGCTATTACTGCGATCGTTGAGCATCCAGCGCTTGATCAGGTGCGTAAAGGTGTTATCGATGAGCTGAATGATGCTGGCTTTAAAGATGGCGAAAATTTAAAAGTCAACTTCCAAAGTGCGCAAGGTAATACGGCTACTGCTGGTCAGATTGCCAAGCAATTCGTCGCCGACAACTCAGACGTTATTATCGCTATTGGTACACCATCAGCGCAGTCAGTCGCTGCTGCAACCAGCAGTATTCCTTTAGTATTCTCAGCCGTTACCGATCCGGTCGAAGCTAAACTGGTATCAAAACTAGATGGCTCTGGCACTAACGTCACTGGTGGCTCTGATGCGCTTCCTTATGAGCCGCAAATCGAATTGATGCGCCAAATTATCCCTAGCTTAAAAAATGTCGGTTACGTTTATAGCCCAGGTGAAGTCAACTCAACGATTATCCTAAAGAATCTAAAAGAAAAATTAGCGCCACTGGGTATCAAGGTACATGAAGCCCCTGCCCAGCGTAGTACTGATATTGCGATGGCAGCACGTAGCCTTGAAGGTAAGGTTGATATGATTTATACCTCAACCGATAACAACGTTGTCTCAGCCTACGAGTCACTGTATCAAGTCGCTAAAGAAAGTAAGATTCCATTAATTGCTTCTGATACCAGCTCAGTTGAACGCGGTGCTATTGCAGCACTAGGCGTTAACTATTATGATCTTGGCCGTGAAACTGGCAAAATTGTGGTACGCATCTTAAATGGTGAAAAAGCAGGCGCTATTCCAGTATATACGCCAAAGGTTCTTGACTTATATGTCAGCCCAAAACATGCGAAAGAGCAAGGTATCACTTTACCGCAAGCTGTTCTTGATAAAGCAAAAGAAGTTGTAGAATAGTATTTTTAACCATTGTTAAAATAAGACAAACGACCATAGAAAACACTTAATAAATTATTTTAAATAAAAAATTAATGTATGTTGGTCGTTCGTTTTAAAGTATTATTAGCTACTATCTGTTCAATACAAAAAACCCAGCTACCACTCAATTAGCTGGGCTTATTTTTTTAGTATTTGTATTTTAATTGGCTATAATTTACGTAATTGTAACTTAAGTTAATAAGAATAATTTAAAAGCTTATGATTTTTCTATCGAAGATTTAGACTTAAAGAACTATCAGTTTTAAATGTATTTAAGAAAATTTAAACTCAAGCTTTAAATAAAACCACTTATAATGATGCTTCATTATCAGGTTTTATTGCAATATTTTTGGCTTACCCTAACCGCAGATTGTTTAATCTGTTAAATTCACCGCTTAGCCTTTGAGCTGTAGACGGCGCTGGTATGTCTGTATATCCGCACACTACTCGCTAAATGCTTGGTTATGACTTATTGATCTCCTATGTCCTTAATTGCTTTTTTTGGTGCACTTGAAAGTGGTCTGATTTACGGTCTCGTAGCACTTGGCGTCCTTATCTCATTTCGCACCCTTGATTTTCCAGATTTAACAGCTGACGGTAGTTTTCCGTTAGGTGGCGCAGTCGCTGGTATCTCTATCGTCGCTGGTGTTAATCCTTGGCTTGCTTGTGCCTTTGGTATGTTGGCAGGTTCGATTGCCGGAATCGTTACCGCTTGGCTACACGTTAAGCTGGGTATCTTACAGCTGCTTGCCAGTATTTTGGTCATGGTAGCGCTGTATTCTGTTAACTTACGGATTATGGGTGCACCAAACTTGCCCTTATTAGGTGAGAAAACCGTCTTTAGCTCATTAGTTACTGATGGTAATGGCTATTGGATGCGCTGTTTGATTATTGGTGTGGTGGTCATACTCGCCAAATTGTTTTTAGACTGGTTTTATAATACCGAAACAGGTCTCTCTATGCGCGCGACTGGCTCAAATCTACGCATGGCGCAAGCACAAGGTATCAATACCTCATGGATGACCATCATTGGTATGGCAATCTCTAACGGTCTGATTGCCTTGGCAGGGGCGTTATTTGTCCAAACCCAAGGTGGTGCCGATATCTCTATCGGTATCGGTACCATTGTCATTGGTCTAGCCGCAGTCATTATCGGTGAGACTATTATTCCAGCCAGACGTATTTGGCTGATCACCATTGCTGTTATCCTCGGTGCAATACTATATAAGCTATTTATCCAAGTCGCTTTATCGAGCGATACCTTGCGTAGTATTGGCTTTGGTCCGCAAGATTTGAACTTGATTACGGCCTTGTTAGTGGTATTTGCTTTAGTATTACCAAAAGCCAAAACCAAGTTTTTAAGTCGCAAGTTAAGAGTTTAAGGTCAAGCAACAAAACAGCGAAGCAGCAAAGCAGTGATAAGAGTAGCAATAAAAATTATTTGGCTTGCCAAGTTTGAATAAACGTAAGGAATGATAATTAAGGAATAACAGTTATGATGCAAGCCAAAGATTTACGGTTGACCTTTAATCCGGGTACGCCCATTGAAAACCCTGCCCTACGCGGTATCAATTTAAACATTGCCGATGGCGAGTTTGTGACGGTTATCGGTACCAATGGTGCGGGAAAATCGACATTCTTAAATGCGGTCAGCGGCACCACACGCGTAGATAGTGGTTCGATATTACTCAATGGGATTGATGTCACTAAAAAGACTGCCCATCAGCGCGCCAATTGGGTCGCACGGGTATTTCAAGATCCAATGGCAGGAACTTGTGAAGCGCTAACGATTGAAGAAAATATGGCGCTTGCCTATAAACGCGGCGGCAAACGTGGTTTAAGTTATGCTTTAAATTCTAATAATCGTGAGCTGTTCCGTGAAAAGCTTGCTGTATTGAAATTAGGATTAGAGAATCGCTTAACGGACCGTATGGGGCTATTATCGGGTGGTCAGCGCCAAGCGGTAAGCTTACTGATGGCATCGCTGCAACCGTCTAAGATTTTATTATTAGACGAGCATACGGCTGCTCTTGATCCAAAGACAGCAGCGTTTGTGTTAGAGCTGACTGATAAGATTGTTACTGACAATAAGCTGACAACGATGATGGTCACGCACTCTATGCAACAGGCTTTGGCTCATGGCACCAGAACCGTGATGTTACACCAAGGTGAAGTGGTGCTCGATGTCGCAGGGGATAAGCGTCAAGGTATGACCGTTCATGATTTGCTCGATATGTTTGAGCAAACCCGCGGCGAAAAGGTTGATGATGATAGTTTGATTTTAAGTTAAAGATTTTTAGTTAATCGATTTAAATTAAAAAATGCCCGCTCAAATTAAGTGGGCATTTTTTATAGCAGTCTAGTCACTATCCAAACAAATTAAGAATCAAGCAGCGCTAACTTTTGGATCAGCTCACTCACATGCTGCGCTTCCATTTTTTTCATTACTTGTGAGCGATGAACTTCAACCGTTCGTACGGATACATCTAAATGATCAGCGATGATTTTATTCAAATTACCTTGCATTAGCTCATTGGCGACTTGCTTTTCTTTGTCGGTCAGCTGTGCGTAAAGTGCGCGAATATAGTAGAGCTTGGCACGTTGGATAGTCAGTGTCTGAGCACGATTGATAGCTTCTTGCAAACGTCGGCTACTAATAGGCTTTTCTAAATAATCTACGGCACCTTTCTTCAACATCGCTACTGCATCACTAATCTCACCATTACCGGTTAAGGCAATCAATGCAATCGGGCTATCGTGCTTATTAAGGTGAGACTGTAAAGCCTGCCCATTCATGTCGGGTAGCATCAAATCACTCACTACTACCGCTGGAGTATAAATATCGACTTGCTGCAAGAACGTTAAAGCACTATCCCAACTTTGGGTAGAGAGACCAAAACTACTTATCAAAAACTCACAAGAATGCCGCACTTTTTCTTTATCATCAATAATATGAATGATTAGCTGCTCACTTAACATCTCAACAGAAGACATACGCTACCTTATGACTAGAGATAATGGTAAATAAAAGGACACTTGCGCGCCCATTTCATGAGTTAGTTGATAGCTATTATCTGTTTGAGCTAGATTGGCTTTACTATAGACCGACTGTTTTAGACGGTGCTGATAGTAGCTATCTATCGTTTGTATAGTAGTAAGCTCATGTTGCACTTTGACATTGCTAATCTCCATCATTCCATCAAGCGATTTACATAAACGCTGACATATCATCAAGCCCAATCCTAAACCGTCTGCTTTTGTTGAACGAAGGGCATAGCCATTACTCAAATAAGGACACGGTTCATCCTTTTCTGTTTCCTTTCTCATAAGTTGCACATCATCAAAACCGCCCGCATCATCAGTAACATGCAACGCCAGCCAGCGCGATCCTTCATATTCCTTCATCTCACAGCGTAGCATAACATGTGTTGCCCCCTGCTGCTGAGCATTAAGCATACTATTAATTAGCAATTGGTCCAATAACAAGCTTGGCAGTTTTAATTCTTGATAATCGCTCGCATACCAAAAAGTAATCCCTACTGCTTTCTCCCCCAACAACAATATACACTGCTCATAAATCGCTGCAATATCAACGCTGACCTTATCCGGTTGTGAGCGCCCTGCCCAATGCCTGATGTTTTTTATGACAGCAGCAGCACGCTCTGTCTCATTGACAATGTGTTGTAAAGCGTCTTCTACCGTTTTTTTCTCTGTTGCCTCTTTCTCTGTTGCCTGTGTAATTACTCTATTATTTTGACTGCGAATGAGTAAACCTTGCGCGTAGTTTTGAATGGTGGCAAGTGGCTGGTTGATTTCATGGGCAATCGCGCCACTCATTTCACCAATGACTGCAAAACGCTCAGACTGGCGCAATTGCTGATCATAATCACGAATGAGACGGTTTTGAGTGAGTATTTGTTGCCGACGACGCCATGCCAGCCAACTCATCCAAGCGTAGTTAATGGTCGATATTAATATAATAAAGACAATAATACTCATCCACCATCGATGTGATTTCACCCAATCAAGTACGTGTTCGCCCAGCGACTTTTGGGCAGGATGGCGACCCATCTCATAGAGTATATGCTCAGCATCACTGTTTGATTCAGGCGGCATCCAACGCAGTTCTGTACCGTTAAAATTGCTGTTGCTGTTTTTATTGTTATCATCATTTTGAGCTTGTAAGGTAAATAAGTACTGATTAATCTGCTCGGTTAATGCTATTGGTGCTTGATTGGTTGCCGCTAACGTCCAATTCGGATAAATCTTGGTTGACGACTGGCAGTTGGAATCCGTTGCGACTGGACTGATAAGTCGGTACTGTGCTTGATCAATCTTACCTTGTGCTGCCATCTCCTCCATCAAGCATAACGGCGCTATCGCCGCATCTACTGCGCCACTAGCCAGCGTGCTCAAAGTCAGCTCAATGGGATAACCGACAAACTGGGTTTGGTAATCATTAGGCGTCACGCCATGCTGTTGTAATAAATGTGCTACCAGTAAATAACCGGCAAAGGCATCGGGATCAACTGCCACTACTTTGCGCTGTTGTAAATCTCGCAATTGTTTAATATCACTATCGCTTTTTACCCACAACGCACTGGCTATCTGTTCCATCGCACTAGGCTGATTTACCGTCTTGTCGTCTTTACCTTGTTTACTGAGCGCGAGTTCATTTTCTAACTGTTTATATAACTTGTACTGTTCATCAGTTTTAAAATCAGACTGTTTAACATCAGACATTTTAAATGCATCTGGTTTTATGATCTGTATATTCGCGTGCAAAGTGGCAAGCCAGCGCCAACCCTTAGTCTCCATTTTAATAAACTGTACTTGCGGACCTAACACCAAGGCAAACTGCTGAGCCTCTATTTGTTGTTGCCAGTTATCAAGCGCGAGTGGCACCAACACTACCGTATCGTCTTTTAGGTTTTTATTAAGCTCACTCAACCAAGGCTGCCAACGTTGTTGCGCGGCAAGCTCTCCCTGCGGTGCCAGCACTCCTAAATAATAGGTTTGCGCGGCTGCCTCACTAACCATTAATAATGCCAGCATAGCAATCATTAGGGTAAAGATGAGCGCCTCTAATAAGACGCGCCTCATTACTTGCTGTACTTGCTGTACTTGCTGTTTATACCACCAAAATTGTATCAATAATAAAAACCTTAAAAACAATGTGGTTTTCCACAATATCACTATGTTACGCTCTAACCTATACTATATAGCAAGATTGTATCTTTTAATTAGCTAAGCTTCAGTAAGCGGCATATGCATCACTAATAATAAGATCAGCAACTATTTCATTACGGAGGGCATGCTTGTGAAAAAGTGGCCATTGATTATACTTATTACCGCAATCATCGGACTGGCATTGGCCTTTGTTATTGGGCAGCTGTTGCCTAATATGCGCACTACTAACAGTGACCTTGAGGTTAATATTACTGACCCTGCTTTAATCAAGCAAGGTGCCTACGTTGCGCGTACTGCTGACTGTGTCGCTTGTCATACTGTGCTCGGTGGTGAAGATTATGCTGGTGGTTTGCCGATGCTGACCCCTCTTGGTGCGATTTACTCTACCAATATTACCCCTGACAAAACATCAGGTATCGGTAATTACACTTTTAATGAATTTAAAAATGCCGTCAAGCACGGCGTCCGTAGTGACAATAGCGCTTTATACCCTGCTATGCCATACCCGTCTTATCAAATCATGCCTGACGATGATATGGCAGCGATGTATGCCTTCTTTATGTCGGATGTCAAAGCCGTCAATAAGCCCAATCTAAAAAGCGAGCTACCACCGATTGCGAACTGGCGCTGGCCGTTGGCTTATTGGCAAGTTTTATTTGACCGTAAACGCGACTTTGTTCCTGAAACAGATGATGCGGTTATCGCTCGTGGTCAGTATCTCGTCGAAGGCCCTGGTCATTGCGGCTCTTGTCATACTGAACGCGGCATTGGCTTCCAAGAAATCGCTTTAACCAACGCAGATTCCGAAGAATACTTAAGTGGCGCAGTTATTGATGGCTGGCGCGCAAAAAGTATCCGCGGTGAGCATCGTGGCTTAGGGACATGGTCTGTCTCTGAGCTTAATGATTTCTTTAAAACCGGTCGTACTGATACCACTGCTGCCTTTGGCGCAATGGCTGAAGTCGTTGAGCACAGTACGCAGTATATGACTGACGCTGACTTGAATGCCATGTCGTCGTATCTAAAAACGCTCACTCCTGCGCCTAATAAAGAAGTGACCCTACCCGTGAAAAAAGACGTCACCACACAGAAATTATTAGATGGTAATTATGATTCGCGTGGTGCGCTGTTATATGTGGAGTACTGTACCGTCTGTCACCGTGCTGATGGTAAAGGTGTCGCGCGTATCTTCCCAGCACTCGATGGCAACAGTGCTGTCTATGCCAAAAATGCGGACTCTGTGCTACAAATCACCTTAGGTGGTGGCCGTATGCCTGATACACCGCATGACCGTATGGCCTTTACTATGCCTGAGTTTACCAATCTAGCGGATGCGGATATCGCAGAAGTGGTCAACTATGTGCGTAATAGCTGGACCAACCAAGCGCCTGAAATTACCGTCAATGATGTGGTGAAAATGCGTGCATTCCTTGCCAAAAAGCCAAAAACCGGTACTGACATTGCCCCAGACCTGAGTCTCGATAATGTAAATAGTCTAGATGCTGCCGCAAAAGGAGCAAAATAATGAATAAGCTACCAATAAACCTTTCAAATTTTAATGGCGTTGCCCCTCGCAGATTCTCTATAGCAGTGCTTACTGCTGCTGTATTCGCTGTCGGTATCAGTGGCTGTACACAACCTGAACCTACTGAGCGCAACCCAATCGAATATAAACTGGTCACCGCTGACGATGCCAACGAAGATATCGGCTCTTATGTACTACCTCAAGATACTTCAATTGCCGATGAGCCCAATGCTGAACAAATCATCTATGGTAAACGCTTATTGAACGAAACCAAGCGTCTATTACCTGATAATGTCGGCGCGAGCATGAACTGTAATAGCTGTCATATCGCGCAGGGTAAAATCCCACTTGGCGACCCGTACATTAATAGTCATAATTTTTACCCACGCGTGATGCCACGTGCAGGTAAAGAGATTGATTTGACCAAACGGATTAACGGTTGCTTCCAGCGCTCTATGAATGGTAAGCCGTTAAAGCCTGAATCAGAAGAGATGCTAGCGATGTTAGCCTACATGGAATGGTTATCACAAAAAACACCGAAAGCCCAAAAAGTTGATATTATTAATGCCGGTAAGGTGGATGAATCATTAATTGGTGACCCAGTACACGGTGAGAAGATCTACGACGCTCAGTGTGCGACTTGTCACGGTGATAATGGCGAAGGTATCAAAGACAGCCGCGGTGACATCGTCTTCCCACCACTGTGGGGTGATGAATCCTTTAATATCGGTGCTGGTATGGCTCGTACTTACAAAGCCGCTGCTTTTGTAAAATACAACATGCCAATGGGTATCCAAACCAAAGGCTTATGGGGTCATGGTAACGTCTTGAGCGATCAAGACGCTATCGATGTGGCAGAGTTCTTTACTCATCAACCACGCCCTGACTTTGCTAAAAAAGACGGTGATTGGCCAACCGTACCAAAACCAAAAGATGCGCGCTATTAGCGTTTTACTTATAGCTCAGTTTTATAGCTCAGTAAAGCATTCTAGTAACGTCCTCTATCAAAAAACCTCAGGTGGATTTAACTCGCTTTGAGGTTTTTTGCCATATATCGGTTTTTTGCGCTGAAGTAAAAATACGATAAAGTTGCAATTTTCTACTGGTTATTCTGTAGATATCATTTAATATTATTTAGTACCATTTACTTATAATTATTTATCTAGTTACCTACTCATCTATCTCTAGGATCTGTCATGCGCAAAATTCCTGTTTATGCTCACCCTGCAGCCGGTTGGCCTGCGCTGATTGCTTCTACTCGCAAGCTAATGGATTACAAGGCTTTTTTGCGAGGTAGTTTGAGTGTACTGCATAGCAATCAACCCAAAGGCGGTTTTGATTGTCCGGGCTGTGCTTGGCCAGATCATAAGAGCCACAAAACCCTTGATGTCTGCGAGACTGGTATTAAGGTCATCGCCAGTGAAGCCATGTCTACCCGTGCCGATGCAAAGTTTTTTGCTAAGCATACGGTAAAAGAGCTGCAAGGATGGTCGGGTTATGAGCTTGAGCACATCGGGCGCTTATCAGAGCCGCTCTATTATGATGCGGCGCAAGATCATTATGTACCTATCTCTTGGCAGGCTGCTTACGCACATATCGCTAAACAATTACAAAGTCTTGACTCACCCGATGAAGCATTATTTTATACCTCAGGGCGCGTTACCAACGAGCCAGCCTTTATGTTTCAGTTGTTCGTGCGTTGCTTTGGTACCAATAATTTGCCAGATTGCTCTAATATGTGTCACGAGCCCACCTCAGTGATGCTCGGTAAACAGTTAGGTATCGGTAAAGCAACCGTCATATTAGAGGACTTTGAGCAAGCTAAGCTGATATTGATGTTTGGACAAAACCCAGCGACCAATCATCCTCGTATGCTCGAGATGCTCGCTCATGCCCATAAGCAAGGCTGCCGCATTATTTCTATCAATCCAATGCGCGAGCAAGGTCTAAGCAAGTTTAGGAATCCACAAAAACCATCCCATATGGTAGCAGGACAAAGTGATAACATCGTTGATGACGTGATTCAAATCCAAATCGGTGGCGATGCTGCGCTATTGACTGGTATGGCAAAATGGCTCACCAAAAACAATAAAATCAACACAGATTTTATTGAACAGCATACCTCAGGGTTTGCAGAACTAGATAATTGGCTACGTCAGCAGTCTTGGACGGATGTTGAACGCGGCTGCGGCATTAGTAAAGCAGAAATTATTAATCTTGCAAAACTGGTTGCTGATAGCCCAGCGACCATTTGCACTTGGGGTATGGGCATCACCCAGCACGTTCAAGGCGATGATAATGTCGCTATGATTACTAATTTGCTGCTACTAATGGGCATGATTGGTATCGATGGTGCAGGTGCGTCACCCGTTCGTGGGCACTCCAACGTGCAAGGCGACCGCACCATGGGTATCCATGAGCGTCCCAAGCAAAGCTTGCTTGACAGCCTTGAGCGGGTATTTAAGCGTCCAATGCCACAAAAGGACGGCCTTGATGTGGTCGCAGGCGCAAAAGCAATGATAGCTGGTAACATCAAAGCTTTTGTAAGTATGGGCGGTAACTACTCAGTTGCTGCGCCGGATAGCAGCGCTATCCAAAAAGCTTTAACCAAGAATCAGCTGAATATTTTTGTCGCCACCAAGCTTAACGAGACAATGTTATATCCAGGTGTAGACAATCTGATTTTACCGTGTGTAGGTCGTACCGAGCGCCTAATTACAGCTAAAGGTGAGCAATTTGCAACGATTGAAGACTCTATGTGTCAGATTGTGGCCACTCAAGGTCACCTTAGTCCTATTATTGACACCTTAAAATCTGAGGCGCAGATTGTGGCCGATATCGCCACCGAGTTGTTCGGATCTGAGTCGTCGATACCTTGGCAAGCCATGGCTGAGGATTTCGATGTGACTCGCGACTATATTGCTCAGGCTATTGAAGGGTTTGAGGACTTCAACCAGCGTATTCGTGCTGCTGATCGTGGCTTTCACTTGTATCATCCTGCGCGTCATCGTGAATGGGATACTGAAAGTGGCAAAGCCCAGTTTGAAGTACCAAAATATCCCATTACCTATGTTGCAAGCCAAATGGCTGAGAGAAACGCAAAATTTGAGGCAGACTCAAAACAGAAAATTAATATTAATAGTGCTGTTAAAAATGCTCAAAGCAATTCTGAATCTGACTCACAAAACAATACTCAGGCTAGTGAACAAGCAGTCTGGCAATTAACCAGCGTCCGTAGTCATGATCAATTTAATACCATGATATTTGGCTTCCAAGATCGCTACCGGCAGACGGATCGCCGTGATGTGTTGTTTATGCATCCTGATGAGATGAGCAGATTGGGTTGGCAAAAGGGTGATAAAGTGATGGTTTCACGCCAAGACAGTGATGATAAGCAACGCACATTAGGACCATTGATACTCACTGAGATGGATATTGCGGCTAATGCGGTTGCAACCTATTATCCTGAATGTAATGATTTAATCGACTTAGACACCCACGCCCCAGATTCCAAAATACCGGCATATAAATCGTTAACCGTTATTTTAGAACGAGTGACAGCAGACGTTGGCATAAACGCTGCCTAGCTAGTAAGCAATGAATATAACACCTAAAAGGATAGCAGCCATAACCATGTCAATAACACCATATGATGAGCGGTCATGATAGCTGAAGACATTGTTCAATACAGTGATCAACACAATACTCAAATCTTAGCAGACAATCTGTTTGAAGACGTAGATTTAGCTGCGACACCACTTGCACGTAACCATTTGGCGCAAAAACACTATTATCCTTTAGATGAGCATAGTGGCAATAATGTTAGTAGCGATAGTATTGGGTTTACTAATAAAGTTCATACTGATCTTCAGCCAGCAAGCTTAGCTGTTGAGGCTGCGATTGCGATTGTTATCAATGGCATACACTATGCGGTACTGATGGCTAGCCCTAGTCAGCTTGATTACTTAGCCATTGGGTTCTTATTCAGTGAAGGTTTGATTGAACATAGCCATGAATTATTAGATTGGGAAGTTACCCAGCTTACAGATATTACCAGTTTTCAAAATTTTACTAAGGATTCAATTGACGATCGGATTAATGATGCTAAC
The DNA here is from genome assembly GCF_049295055.1 of Psychrobacter sp. GTDB lineage: Bacteria > Pseudomonadota > Gammaproteobacteria > Pseudomonadales > Moraxellaceae > Psychrobacter. The sequence goes on from NZ_JBAQQF010000062.1 coordinate 50,341, forward strand.
GTCTCGATGACGTTTGAGCTGCTTCAAGACTATGATGTTTATGTAGTAGAATTGGTATTGAACCAGCGCTGTCATCAGCGTATTCAGGCACAGAGACGTCAGCTTGCAGGCCGTACAGGCTGCGGTATGTGCGGTATCACAGGACTGACGCAAGCACTGCCCGATTTAAGTAGCTATATAAAAAATGAGCAACGGCATAGACAGCACATTATAGAAACGAAACCTAGTCTCGATAGCTTGCTTGCAATACGCACAAAAATCAATGCAGCACAGCATACCCATCAGTTAACAGGCGCCGTCCATGCGGCTGCCACTATGCAGGGGCAGCATTTGCATCTATTTGAAGACGTGGGACGCCATAATGCGCTCGATAAGCTTATCGGATGGCAACTGCGTCATAATGCAGATGTCGTATGTGTGGTGATGACTTCACGGTTATCTATCGAACTGGTACAGAAATCTATTCGTAGCCACATATCGTGGCTAGTTGGTATGTCCGCACCGACCAGTACAGCGGTACGTGTCGCTCAGCGTTACGGTTTAGGGTTAGCAGGATTTTTACGCGATAATAGAGTGACTTATTATTCAGATCATACAGACTTATAAAACTTTATACTCTCCTTTACATACTCTTTCACCCTGACATTCGATCAACTAAACTGTTTATCTACACTTCTCATTATTGAAAAATCTCAACAATGATTCAATCTGGCTTATAAATAGTCTAAATAACCGTTAATATATGGTCAAATTATGGCAACTTAGTAAATAAGCGTCTTTTAGCTAAAAAAGAACTTGTAATTTAAATTATTTTTGCTAATATAGGCATCCTTGATTGGCTGGGTGGCAGAGTGGTCATGCAGCGGACTGCAACTCCGTTAACGCCGGTTCGATTCCGACCTCAGCCTCCAATTATTTAG
>NZ_JBAQQF010000063.1:0-4522 GCF_049295055.1 Psychrobacter sp.
GAATTTGGCGGAGACGGAGAGATTCGAACTCTCGAAGGGCTATGAACCCTTGTCGGTTTTCAAGACCGGTGCATTCAACCGCTCTGCCACGTCTCCATTTGTGCATCATTATAGCGATCTGAAATGAGAATGCAAGCAGTTATCTCAAAATAAATAAATAAATTTACTAATAGCTGCTAATTTTTGCTCTAAGGCTTACTTGAGGCCAGATGTAAGCACATATCTAGCAGTCTATTGGCATAGCCCCATTCATTGTCATACCAAGCAAAAACCTTATGTTGCTCACCTACTTGCATCAGCTGTTGCCCATCGATGATGAGCGATTCAGGTTGATGAATAAAGTCACTTGAAACCAATGGTTCATCAGTATAAGCCATGATATTTATCAAACTACCCTCACTGGCAGTTTTCAGTGCGTCTCGAATAGCGTCAATGCCAACACTTGGCGTATCAAACACAAAAGTCACATCAATGGCAGCCACATCAATGGTTGGCACGCGAATAGAATGCCCATTAATCTTACCTATCATGTTAGGTAGCACGCGCTCCGTCGCGGCAATACTACTTGAAGTCGTTGGAATAATATTATAACCAGATGCGCGCGCACGCCTCAAATCACGATGCGCTTGGTCGAGTACGGTTTGATCCGCAGTCACAGCATGAATCTCTGTCATCATCGCTGACTTGACACCAAAGGCTTTATCGAGGGTATCAATGAGCGGTACTAACGCCTGAGTCGTACAAGAGACGCTAGATATAATAGGCAAATCACGCGTTAATGTCTCGCTATTGACGCCCATCACGATAGAAGCATCGACATGATCAAAGGGAGCCGCGCCGATAATGACTTGCTTAGCACCTGCTTCTATATGCAAGCTCGCTTGTTCGTATGAGCGATAATTTCCGGTACACTCCAGCACCACGTCAACCTGCAAGTCTTTCCATGGCAGCGTTTCTGGATTCTCTCTTGATAATAGACGAATGCAGTAAGTAAGATTATTTTTGGTCAAGCAAAGCTGAATATCATTTTTTGCTGTCGCACAGGGTTTTTGCTGACGATCGGTGATGCCATCTTGTACGATATCAGCAGTAACGCCCAATCGGCTCAAGCGTCCATGCGTGCTATCGAACCTGAGTAGATGCAATAACGTCTCAGCTGGTGCCAAATCATTAATCGCCACCACATGAATGGCACGTCCTAGCACCTCAAAGCGTTCTAGTAGCGCGCGCAGCACATTGCGACCAATACGACCGAAACCATTAATAGCAACTCTCAGAGGTTGAGTCTGCTCACTGGTCGCATGAAACCCTACTACAGTAGGATCAGACGTTAGACGATAGGTGGCGTTAGAAAAATCAGGCATAACAAATTATCGCTATAAATAAAAAGACATAAAAGAGAATTGAGCGCTACAAGTTCAACGCTAAAATGAAATGCAACCAATAGCATACTAACTGGACTGAATATTTCTTTTACAGACGAATTGTTAGATGCTACGGGGTAATGAAAATCAGTGCTAAGCGAATCGTATTATAGTCAATGCTCTGCTTTAGATGATCATATATCGGACGCAGCTTAATACTGCCATCATCATTAAAATCGTTTGGATTGTTAGCGACTTTAATCGCCACATAAGCATTGCCAACGGCCGTCATCACCTCATCCTCTGGACGCAGATGATCACAAGCCAAGCTTGGATCTTGAGATTTTAGGTCAGCAATATGACGCATAATCGTTGATTGTGAAAGCTGACGGGCTTGAGAGATCTCCGCAATAGACAAGCTTTCCTCTAATAATAACCGCGTTACCAGTAATGTACTGTCCGACTTATCCGAAACCTGATTACCCAGTTTCTGTTTTTTCTCTATTTGCGCTTGTTGTTGCTCGCGGCGCTTTTTTTGTAGGTTGGCATAGGCGTCAATGATTGACTTGCTTAAGGTACCGCCTGATTTAAGAATAAACTTCTCATGCGCCTGCGTCATACTCTCTTCATCAAGCATAGCATAGTTAGCATCTGCCTCATCAGACAGCACTAGAAAGCGTTTATCTGCGCCGCGTGCTAGCGGATCAAGCTGTAAGCTCATGTCATTCATACCCAGCAGCTGTAAACCTGCCAGCGACTTTAAACGTGATAATGCCACATACCCTTGCCCAAGCTCAAAGGTGCGGGACAAGTCTATTTCAGCGGCTTCTAGTGTCATACCTTGCGATTTATGAATAGTAATTGCCCAAGCCAAACATAATGGCACCTGCTCATAGCTCGCGAGCACTTCACCCGTCTCGTCTTCGATGATCCATTCTTCAGGCTCGGCGATGACTTCACGCCCTGAGTTCAGTCTGACCACTGGCATTTTCTGCGTCGTTGGTTTTTTAACTTTTGGCTTATCTTTGTCCTTCTTAGTTTTATTTTTTGCGCTCTTAGCAGTCTGTTTACCGTTACTAGCATCACTACCTTTATCGCTATCAATATCATCGTCTTCGATTAAATCATCGCTACTGTCCTTGCTATCATCAATTTTAACAGCAGCAAAACCAATGAGCTCGCCCATGGTGCCATTAGATACGCCAAGCTCGGTATTATTTTTAATAAACATCACCTTTGAGCCAACTTTTAATACCAAGTCATCTTGAGTACGAACCGTCTTTTTTAGCGTTTCAACCAGTTTACTATCGCCAATAGAAGTGGCTTCAAAGCGCATCTTTTCGCCATCTAACGCTGCAAGTTCTTTATCATTTATACTATTAACGTTGAGGTTATGGGTATAAAGGCGGGTACGTTTGATATCGACACTTTGATCAAAGGTCGCCTCTAAGGCGGCAATCGCCTCAAAGGTCACTTCTTGACGACGAATTTGATTCAGAATATCGTCCAAATCAAGCCCACCATTAGCAGCTTCACTCACTTGGCGATGTTGCTCAGACAAATAGCAAATATGGAACTTGGCATCGAGCCACGCTTCAGACATGAAGGCAAACTTCTCACGATTGCTCTCGCCCTTACTGCCAATCGGCGGTAACTGAAAAAAGTCCCCTGCCACCACCACTTGGATACCACCAAAAGCTTTATCATTTTTGCGCACGTGCTTAAGTACTTGGCTGACCAAATTAATCTGCTTGGCATGCAGCATTGATATCTCATCAATAATCAACACTGCCGTATCTTTTAAACGATCTGCTAAGAATTGCTTGCGCGATAAATTGGTTAAATCGCGATCAGAAAGTTCATCTTTAATACCGATACCTGACCAGCTATGAATGGTGGTGCCGTTCATATGCGTCGCAGCAATTCCGGTACTGGCAGTGACGGCAACCGGCACACGACGTGCGCGCAGATAGTCGATATATTGGTTAAGGGTATAAGTCTTACCTGAACCTGCTGAGCCTGTCAAAAAGACGTTTTGACCTGTTTTTAGAATATCTAGAGCAGAAGATTGACGCATATATCCAAACCAATTAATTAATAGTAATAAGAAAAAAGCACAAGAAACACATTATCAGAAAAAGAGAACAGCGGTAGTTACATTGATACCCATAGTCAGCAAAAATAGATAATAACAATTATAACAGCTACATCCATTTTGCGAAGCATTTAACTATCCTCACTCACATAACTTTAAGTTATGTGATACAAAATATATCATTATAAAAAGTCATTATCGTTCGAAGCCAAAGCTCAGTACGATAGACTCATAGCTTGGTCAGGATGGCCAAATATCTATGCTTAAGTCATTTATTCTTACGTAGCCATAATACACAACAAGGAATCGTTCATGTTATACGCCTATCCCAATACTGAAAACAGTCCCGTCCAATTCCGCGAAAAATACGATAACTTTATTAACGGCGAATGGGTCGCGCCAATCGATGGTGAATATTTTGATAACTCAAGTCCAATCGACGGTAAAGTATTCTGTCAGGTTGCACGCTCTAAAGAAGCAGATGTTGAAGCTGCGCTAGATGCCGCTCATGCTGCCAAAGACGCTTGGGGCAAAACCAGTGTCACTGAACGCTCTAATATGTTACTCAAACTTGCCGACGGTATCGAAGCCAATTTAGAGGCTATCGCTATCGCTGAGAGTTATGAAAACGGTAAACCGGTACGTGAAACACTCGCCGCTGATATTCCAATAGCAATGGACCATTTGCGTTACTTCGCTGGGGTGATTCGCGCGCAAGAAGGCGGTATTAGCCAAATTGATGAAGACACGGTCGCCTATCATTTCCATGAACCACTTGGCGTCGTCGGTCAAATCATTCCTTGGAACTTCCCTATTTTAATGGCGATCTGGAAAATTGCACCAGCGCTTGCAGCGGGTAACTGTGTAGTCCTCAAGCCAGCCGAGCAAACCCCTTCTTCTATTTTGTATATGCTTGACTTAATAGGCGCGGCAGACATTTTACCGAAAGGCGTACTGAACGTCATTAATGGCTTTGGTGTTGAAGCTGGTAAGCCAATCGCTTCTAATCCACGTATCGATAAAGTGTCCTTTACTGGTGAGACCACTACTGGTCGCTTAATTA
>NZ_JBAQQF010000064.1:0-21174 GCF_049295055.1 Psychrobacter sp.
ATTCTCTCCCATTGGTCATCACGCAGGGCATGTCGTCTTGTCATGGTGGCTAATCTCAGATTTCTAGAAACACAATGAGTATAGCTTATTCTAAAATAACGGTTCTAATTGATGACACACCCTAGTAGGCTTAAGGATATTTTTACCAATTTGAACCAAATACATGGTATCGAAAAAGTGCATTTACTAGTCTGTGCTTCGAATGCAGCGTGTGTGTATATTGGTCAAGCTGTAGATAGATTTCAGCCTGAATTTACAGTCTATGACTATGGAACCGAAATGATGGAGCCTAAGCTCAGAATATACAATGATGGGAATACTACGGTCGTTGAATGTGTCATAGCGGATGGTGCATAGCACTTGTACATATTAAAGAAGCTTAATCTGACTATCGTATAAGTTTTAAAGAATGTCAGATTAAGTACGAAATATAATTGATAAAACCTAGTATTTAGCCTCCCATACTACATCTCTATATCTACTTGGATTAGTGTCTCCTTCAGTGTTAAATATCATCACAACTGAATCTTGATTTAACCCTAACTCGTCACGAAGCTTTTGATTTGAGGTATCGCTACATAGCTTATAGAGCAAGCCAAAAGTGATAGCGCCTGATTCCCCACTAGTAATAGCAGTGTCACCTGATAGCGGATTGCCTAATACGCGCATGCCTATTGCTGAAACACTATCATCTACAGAGGCAAAATAGCTGCTGTTATCTTTTAACACAGGCCAAGTAATCGGATTTGGCTCACCGCAAGCTAGACCTGCCATGATAGTATTCAGTTGACCGGTGACATTGACCATATCCCCGTCAGCGCTATCGCCCGAGCGATATAGACAGTCCGCAGCGTCAGGTTCGGCGATAATAGTCTTAAAACTATCCACACCAAGCTTATCTACTAAATAACCTAAAACACCACCTGCCATTGAACCCACACCAGCTTGCAGCATGACATGAGTAATTTTCCCTTCATTCATAGCTTCAGCTTGTTCAATCGCTTCATCAGGCATAGTCATATAACCTTGAGAAATCCAAGTTGGGATTTTCTCATAGCCCTCCCAAGCCGTATCCTGTACTAAAATCCAACCGTTTCCTTCTGCAGTTTTGCTAGCTAGGCGTACGGTATCATCGTAATTGACATCCGTTACAATACATTCTGCACCGAGTTTGCGAATACGCTCAACACTGGCTACTGGTGAGCCCATGGGCATATAAACGACTGCCTTCTGTCCCATTTTTTGCGCGGCCCACGCCACGCCAGTACCATGATTACCAGCGGTAGCAGTAGTGAATACTAATGGCTCGTCTAACTTTTCAGAAACGGTCTTTAGATCAATCTGTGCTATATCAACATCAAGATGTTCAGCTAACAACTGCCCTAGAGCATAAGAGCCACCGAGTCCCTTGTACGCTTTAAGCCCAAAACGATGAGACTCATCTTTAACCAAAATTGATTTTACGCCCAATCTTTTAGCTAATAGAGGTAGTGAAATTAATGGAGTTGGCTGATAGCCATCGATCTGATGATGAAAATCGCGTATTTGGCTAATAAAATTAGCATTGAATATTTCTGACTTTTTACCGGTGTAGAAGTTATTTTTAATAATGTTAATCATAAGATTCTCTCAAAAGTATAAAGATAAGGCCATGGCTACGATCAATAGAATTAACTTATAGATTAGTTAATAAAAGCGATGGCTTCTATTTCTATCAAAGCATCTTTTGGTAAACGAGCTGCCTCAAAACAAGTGCGACTTGGTGCAGCCTCAGTACCGAATACTTCAGTATAAACATCGTTGAAAGCAGCAAAGTCTTTCATATCAGATAGCAAGCAAGTGGTTTTTAGTACTGAATCTAAAGACGCACCACTTGCTTCAAGTACCGCTTTTAGATTAGCTAATGATTGGCGAGCCTGCTCCTCAATACCTCCTTCTACAAACACCATAGTCTTAGGGTCTAAAGGCAACTGACCTGAAGTAAATACTAACTCTTTAAATGCCATACCTTGAGAGTAAGGTCCGATAGCGGCTGGTGCTGTATCGGTGTGGACTGTTTTCTTCATAATTATCTCTTGTAATTGATTAATAAAATTTATAGGAGGATAGAGCCTTTAAGCGTTCATTCAGATTTAAATTCGCGTATATATTTATAAATAGCATGGCGAGTGATTCCTAGATGCTCAGAAACCATTGCCGTAGCCTCTTTAAATTCGAATATTTCATTTTCAAGCAAAACTTTAGTTACGGCTTTGTTTCTACCTTTCTGATTGACTGAAGGATCATTGTCAACTTCCAAAACAGCATTATTGAGAGCTTGCTCAATCAAATCTGTAGCGGAAGAACTAAAGTTTTCATTAACGCCAGTATGTAAACTGGCCATGTCCGGCATTAATGTTTGAATGATTTCTGGAAAAGGGCGGGATAAATTCATATTTATACAGAACAATCCAATTGGCTTACCAGCCTCACCCGCCAATACACAAGTAGTTGATTTAAGCAAAGCGCCATCTTTACTAGTAGTAAAGTAACTTTTTGGTGCTACTTCCCCTGTTTTTTTAAACTGGCTAAGCATTTTTAGCCCTACATCTGTGATAGGTGAGTAGACGGTACGGCCAGTATGGTGACCATTGACTATTTTAACGACTGATTTCTCAAAGCTTGCAAATGAATGAATCACTATTTCGCAATGAGGACCTATCAAGTCGGCGATTGTGTCGGCGAGTCGAAAGTAAGTTTCTAAGAATTTTGCATCTTCATCTGTAAATTCTGCATTTAATGCTGTAAATACTTTTTGTTCCATTTTTAAACCACTATTGTTTACTGAGTATGCTGATTATCATGGTCTTACTAAGATAGAAACGCAAGCTTGAAATTATACTCGCACCACTATAAAACCATAATTTCAAACGCAAATCAACCGATAAGTTAACTAAATGTAACTTTAACATATTATCGTCAATCTATACTTTCTTAATAGAATTTAGCCATTTATGCTTACTGAGCAAGAGTTTTAACAATATATATTACATAAAGTAACATAATATTGATTATTTTATAAATTTAATGCGGTTAGTATATTTAACTATAGAAAGGTGTTTATTTATGTACATTTAATATAGATAAACATTATAACTTGTAATACCTATAGTTCACTTATGTGACCTTTATAATTTGCTCTACAGTGATAACAGGGAAGATGTCATTATGATTAATTATCTGCAACGTGGTTTCGATCACTCTGAATTTGAAAAAAGAACTGCCCGCGCTCAAAAAATCATGCACGATATGAAGCTCGATGCCATGTTCTTTACTACCGAGCCAAACATACGATACTTCACAGGATTTCTTACCCAGTTTTGGCAAAGTCCAACACGTCCTTGGTTTCTTATTATACCCGCTGAAGGAAAACCTATTGCGATAGTGCCTGAGATCGGTGCTAGTGGTATGGCAGAAACTTGGGTTGAGAACATTATCACTTGGCCGTCACCACGTCCTGAAGATGATGGAATAAGCCTTGTCATTAGTGCATTAAATACTTTGCCCTGTCGTCATGGTCGTGTGGGAGCTACGCTAGGCATTGAATCGCATTTGCGTATGCCGATCAATAACTATCTAAAGCTTACCAAAATGGTAAAAAAAGATTTTGTAGATATCTCGCTAGCAGTACATGAGCTACGTCAAATTAAATCTCAAGCTGAAATCGAAAAAACACGTGAAATATGTCGCATTACTAATCATGGTTTTGCCAAGCTTCCTTATTATGCTCGTATCGGTATGACTGAACGTGAAATCTGTAAACAGCTTCGTATTGACATGTTGCAAGAAGGCGCAGACGCCTGTCCATATATTATTGCAGGTTCCGGACCTGATGGTTATGACAGTATTATTATGGGTCCGACAGATCGTGTCATTGAAGAAGGCGATGTTCTAATTATTGATACTGGTGCCGTACGTGATGGATACTTCTCTGACTTCGATCGAAACTGGGCCTTTGGACATGCTAGCGAACAGACAAAAGCTGCTTATCGTGCTACCTATGATGCCACAACGAAAGGTTTTGAAGCGGCACGACCTGGCGCAACAACATCCGATATTTATAATGCTATGTGGAGAGTGTTAGAAGCTAACGGTGCATTAGGTAATGATGTTGGTCGTCTTGGCCATGGTTTAGGTATTGAGTTGACTGAGCGACCTTCTCATACCGCAACTGACAATACTATTCTTATGCCAGGTATGGTGCTGACTCTTGAGCCAGGTATGGTATATGCACCAGGTAAGTCTATGGTGCATGAAGAGAATATTGTAATTACTGAAGATGGTGCAGAGTGGTTAAGTGAGCGTGCTGAGCCTGAACTCATTATCATCAAATAGACCGTAGGAGAAACGACTATGTCAGTAAAACGTGCAGATACTAAGCAAGGCAAACTAATATTTATCAGTACCATGACCTTCATCATTCTAGTTGTGGCAGCGGGAATACTATTTCCAGATACGCTTTATACCGTAGGAATTGGAACCATGACCTATCTAACTGATACTTTCGGTTGGATATATATGGTAGGTTCATTCTTATTTATTATGTCTATGTTTTATTTAGCATTCAGTAAATATGGTGATATTAAGCTTGGTCCTGACAATTCTAAACCTGAATTTAGTACTTTTTCCTGGATAGGTATGTTGTTCTCTGCAGGTATGGGTACGGTGATGCTTTATTGGGGCGTTGCTGAACCTGTATACCATTACATGGAGCCATTATCTACCACAGGTATTATGCCTCAAACCGCCGCGGCAGCTGAATTTGCGATGAAGCAAAGCTTTATCCATCAGGGTATTCAGGCATGGTCGGCATTTTCAGTAGTTGGTCTTGCCGTTGGGTACTTAATATACCGTAAAAATGAGAGCGGCTTAATTAGTAATATTCTTATCCCTTGGGGTCGTGACAAAGCAAATGGTAATCTTGGAAAATTAATTAACTTAGTTTGTGTATTTGGCGCCATTGCAGGTATATCAACCTCACTTGGGCAAAGCGGTCTTTCATTAGGAGTCAGTTTTTCATACCTTTTTGGTACACCTGATGCGCCATGGGTAGTGTTTTTACTTGTTGGTGTTATTGCTTTAATCACTATTGTATGTACCACAACTGGACTAGAAAAAGGCATTAAGCTTCTCTCAGATTATAATGCTTATCTACTAATTGGCCTCATTATACTGGTAGGATTTGTAGGTCCAACGACCACTATGATTAATGTATATTTTGACTCTTTAGGTAACTATATTAATGATTTCTTCAAAGATGCATTGATGTTACCGACATTTGCCGCAGAAGAAGATGCACCTTGGATCCGTGGCTGGCCAATCTATTACTATGCATGGGCTATTGCATGGGCACCCTTTGTAGGTCCATTTATTGCTCGAGTATCTAAAGGACGCACTATACGTGAGTTTATCCTAGGTTCTATGATTCTTCCTTGCATAGGCATTTTCTTATGGGTCGCATTTTTCGGTACTATCGGTATTCAGTCTGAACCAGAAGTACTCAAAGCAGCAGCAGCGTCATCAAAAGCGGCAACCTTTATTGTGTTAGAAGATTTCCCTCTTGGCAAAATCATCTCATTTGGTGTGGTCATTGCGCTATTCACCTGCTTTATTACTTCACTGAACAGCTCTACTTTTACCCTAGCCAGTATGAGTGAAAATGGAACAGACAATCCTAGTAATAAAATGAAAATTATCTGGGTGATTGCTCAGTCTGCAATGGCACTTACATTGATGATGAGCAGTAAAACAGGTATTGATCTACTGCAAAGTATCAGCCTGATATTTGCATTACCATTGATGTTCGTACTCTTTCTTTGTATCGCTAGTACTTTTAAAATGCTGCGCGCTGAGTTCACAGAGACTCCAATTACCGACTCAATTATAGTTAATCCTGAGACTAGAAAAGATCAAATGGCTAATGATGAAGAAATAGTAGAAAAAGGTTAAATTCAAACTTGTAAATTAATTGAATATTAGTCTTTAAATGAAATGAGCATAGAAGTAAATTTATTCCACAGAATAGTATTTAGATAGGAGAAAGTTATGGACATAGTAAAAGAAGCTATTGAATGGCGTCACCATATTCATAGATACCCTGAGCTGAGCACTAAAGAATTTAAAACTGCAGAATTCGTAGCGAATAAGCTAGAAGAATTCGGATTAGAAGTACATCGCGGTATCGGTGGAACGGGTGTAGTTGGCATTTTAAAGAGTGGTAATAGCGAACGTTCAATCGGTCTGCGTGCTGATATGGATGCCTTACAAATTCATGAGCAGAACAGCTTTAATCACGTATCAAAGAACGATGGCGTTATGCATGCTTGTGGGCATGATGGTCATACCGCCATGCTGCTAGGCGCGGCTCATGTTTTAGCTGACAATAAAAGCTTTGAAGGAACTGTCTACTTTATTTTTCAGCCTGACGAAGAGCGTGGCACAGGCGCTAAAGCAATGATTGCTGATGGTTTATTCACACGCTGGCACATGGATGCCGTTTACGGTATGCATAATATACCAGGTGTGGCAAAAGGTAAGTTTGTCACGCGTCCAGGCGCTTTGATGGCGAGCGAAAGTAGTTTTGAAATCATAATTAAAGCTACGGGTGGGCATGCAGCACTTCCTCATATGGGTACTGATCCAATTATTGTAGGTGCGCAAGTTGTCACTGCGCTACAAACCATTGTTTCACGTAATTTAAGTACAATAGATGAAACAGCCGTAATTTCAGTAACTAACTTCGAAACAAATGGTACCGTAAATGTCATTCCTTCAAAGGTAACCATTACAGGAGATACGCGTAGCTTTACCGATTCAACACTGCATAAGATAGAAAAAGCTATTGAACGCGTTGTAAAAGGTCAGTGTATATCAGCAGGTGTAGATTATGGCTATCACTTCAATAACAGCTACTTGTCTACCATAAATACGCTAGAAGAAACTATCCATGCAGTAAAAGCAGCACAAAAGGTAGTTGGTATCGACAACGTAAACGGTAACTGTGAAAGATATACCATTAGTGAAGATTTCTCATTTATGCTACGTGAAGTTGACGGCTGCTATATTTTAATTGGTAATGGCGAAGGAGAATGTGGCGGTACAGCGTTGCATAATCCACTCTATGATTTTAATGACGATATTCTTTCAATTGGGATAGATTACTGGGTAACTTTAGTCAATGAGCAGCTTAACTAGTAGTAATTATATTTTATGATTCTAGTCTAATAAAAGGGTAATGACCTAAAGGTTGTTACCCTTTTTTAAATCTAATTATATTTTGAGAATGGGCGGTAATATTTTACATTGAAATTGATAAAGTGATTGCGGGTAAATGGGTAGAAAGGTTTCCACCTCTATCTCACACTTAACTTGAGTCTAATACTTTAAGGTACTGGACTTGTCGATAAGATCAGATTTTAGGGATCAGTTACCAGCAGCAAGCTTTAACAATTTTGGTTACAAAATGGTCACCGTTTGGTCACCGAGCACTTGGTCACCGATTTTCAAAAGGCAGGTACATGCATGCAGACTTATAAAGAATACGTTATTAAAGAGTAGATTACTTCTTAGGGGTTGATAAAAATAGAATAACCAACCCTTATGGATAAAGGCTTTAAGGGGAATTGGAGACACAAAAAAACCTCAAACAATATAATGCTTGAAGCGAGATTTGAACAAAAATTAAGCTATAAATAGTGGTGCGCTCGGCGGGAATCGAACCCACGACCCTCGGCTTCGGAGACCGATACTCTATCCAACTGAGCTACGAGCGCATAATCTGAACGAACTGCCTAAATATTAACGGTCTAATTAAAAGTAACCGTTAAAAAAATAGATAGCAGTGCAGTATTGTAAAGCTGTCTCGAAAAATAAAGACGGCTTAGTCTAACAAATAAAAGCCATAAAGCCAATGAATGAAGGTGGCTATTGAGGTTTTTTAAGAAAAAACAAGATAGTCAGCAAACAGGCATGGCAATCTACCCGTCTTTTCCCTTATAATGTCAGGGAGAATCCCTATTTATATTCACCGATTACAAGTGCGCTCGTATGCGGGATGGCTGTTTGCTATTGACAACTGGTTGTTGTTGAAGGAGGACAGACAGAATGTCCAAGCTATGTTGACCCTTGTATACGTAATAAGAGAACGTGACGAATGAGAAAAGTAGTTATGTTATCGGCAGCTGCCATTCTAGGAATCGCTAGTATCGCTGTGAGCCAAGCTGAAAGCGCTGTAGACACGCCTGTTACCATATCTGCAGTCGCAGAAGGTAAAGAGGTTGTTGCAAATGCCCCTGAGAAACTAGGCGATGAGACCCAAGCTGCTGCAGATACCACCGATGGTGCTGCTCCTATGGATGCAACTGCTGACGCCACTGCGCAAGCAGATGCTCCAGCTGAAGAAATTACCGTAGCGGTAGCAGCACCTGCGGCGGCTGAAGAGCCAATTCCACAAGATACGCCACAAGTGCAAAAGCTCATTGCTTTGTATCCTAACTTGATTGCTCGTATTCAGCCTGTTGGTAAAGTATGCTTTGAAGACGATGAAGTTTGTGATGTGACCGCTCGTTCTTCTGGTCCATCAGCTGGTGATGGCCCACGTGAGGGTAAAGCTGTATACAATGCAGTATGTCAGACTTGCCATGCGTCAGGACTGCTTGGCTCACCTATGTTAGGTGACGCTGGCGCTTGGGGCCCACGTATAGCGCAAGGTGCAGAGACCTTATATACCCACGCTATCAACGGTTATAATGCTATGCCTGCTAAAGGTGGTGCTGATATCCCTGATGAAGAAGTACAAAACGCTGTCGATTATATGGTTGCTGAAGCCAGCTAATCGTCATTGCCAACGTATAGTGGTAAACCGTTAGCATACCTACATATTAAAAATTAAGGGTCGATAATTGGTTGTCGGCTCTTGTTCTTTTGTTTAGTTTAATAAGCCATACGTTTTAAGTATGCTAATGCCTTTTAGGTTAAAGTTTTTTAGATTATAAGTGTGTATAGCGCCTATCTCATTTGATGAGATAGGCGCTTTTTTGGCTAATGACTTATGCTCAATGATGAGTTGTACTAATATCATGCTTATAATATGACGCAGTTGAAATATGTCATGACTAGCCTCACATTAAGGCTTACATAATCTATTTTATACCCCATACTATTTATTTCATAAAATTATAAAGAGGTATTCATGTCTGAAGTACCAGCGCTATCGATTCAGAATTTATCCAAAACTTATGCCAATGGGTTTTCTGCCTTAAAAGACGTCAGTCTCACCGTCCCACAAGGTGGATTTTTTGCATTATTAGGACCGAACGGTGCTGGTAAGTCAACGATGATTGGTATTATCAGCTCGCTGTTCAAACCAACCGGCGGCAGCGTAAATATCTTTGGTGTCGACTTATTAGCCAACCCATCCGTTGCCAAGCAATACTTAGGTGTGGTGCCGCAAGAGTTTAATTTTAATCAGTTTGAAAAAGTAGAAGATATTCTAATTACTCAAGCGGGTTATTTTGGTATACCTGCTAAAGAGTCAAAACCACGTGCCGAGCGCTTGCTAAAAGCATTGGGCCTTTGGGATAAACGAGACAGTAAATCGCGAGAGCTGTCAGGTGGCATGAAGCGGCGTTTAATGATTGCGCGCGCACTGATTCATAAGCCTAAACTATTGATTCTCGATGAGCCAACCGCTGGGGTTGATATTGAACTACGCCGCTCGATGTGGGAGTTCATGCAGCAAATCAATATTGAAGAAAATACCACTATTATTCTGACCACTCATTATTTAGAAGAAGCTGAGCAGCTGTGTAAGCGCATTGCCATTCTAGATCATGGCGAGATTCGTATTAATACTGAGATGAAAGACTTGCTAGCGCAGTTGTCGGTTGAGACTTTTGTGTTAGATTTGACCCAGCCGCTCACCCAGCCTTTAGTCATTGATAAAGTAACAGAGATTGTCCAGCCTGATGAGCTAACAGTTGAAGTGACTTTAAGTGAGGGCGAGACGCTTAATTGTGTCTTTGAGCAGCTTACCAAACTTGATATCGAAGTGGCCAGTATGCGCAACAAGTCTAACCGCTTAGAGGAGCTATTTATGCGGCTAGTCGATCAAAATATTCAGAATGAAGACAGTATGAAGGAGGCAGGGTTATGAAACAGGAAGTCACTCATAAAGTCATTGTAGATCCTACTAAATCGATGTCTGCCGCTAAAAAGTGGATCGCTTTTCAAACGATTTTAGTCAAAGAGATTCGTCGCATCCTGCGTATTTGGCCACAAACCCTGTTGCCACCGGTCATTACCATGGCTTTATACTTTGTCATCTTTGGTAAGATGATTGGCTCGCGGGTAGGGGATATGGGCGGCGTACCGTACATGCAGTTTATCGTCCCAGGTCTTATCATGATGGCGGTCATTACCAACAGTTACTCTAATGTGGTTTCAAGCTTCTTTAGTGCTAAATTTACCGCCAGTATTGAAGAGCTATTAGTCTCTCCGGTTTCTAAGCACGCCATACTAATGGGTTACATCGGCGGCGGTATTTTTCGCGGTTTGATTATTGCGATTATTGTTTCTATCGTCGCGCTGTTCTTTACTAAACTGGGTATCGAGCATTTATTTGTCACTATATTTACGGTATTAGGAACGTCTATTTTGTTCTCGCTTGGCGGCTTTATTAATGCGGCCTATGCGCGCTCATTCGATGACATTACTATTATTCCAAGCTTTGTGCTGACACCGCTGACCTTTCTTGGCGGCGTGTTTTACTCGATGGAGAACTTATCGCCATTTTGGTACAACATCTCACTATTAAATCCCATCGTTTATATGGTCAACGCCTTCCGTTTCGGTATCCTTGGTTATTCGGATGTCAACGTTTGGTATTCGATGGCGGCCATTTTCGTATTTTGCGTGGTGTTTTATGTCATCTCTTATCGACTATTAAGTGATGGCTCGCGTATCCGCTTGTAGTGCTGATAGCTACAATCATTATAGTAATTGAACCATTATTTCAAATTTTTTAATGTTTAATATTAGGAAGTACCAATGAGTATCCACGGTATCTTGGGTGAACAAACCACTGATTATCCAACTGAGTATAGTCCAGAAACCTTATATCCAATTGCCCGTAGTATGGGGCGAGACGTCATTGGCTGGCAAGATGATAAGCTACAAGTAGGCATTGACTGGTGGCAGGCATTTGAGCTGTCATGGTTAAATCAACAGGGTATATCGCAGGTTGCCATAGCACGCTTTGGTATTCCGGCAAGCTCGCCGTTTATAGTTGAGTCAAAATCATTGAAGT
Organism: Psychrobacter sp.; assembly: GCF_049295055.1. Taxonomy (GTDB): domain Bacteria; phylum Pseudomonadota; class Gammaproteobacteria; order Pseudomonadales; family Moraxellaceae; genus Psychrobacter. Next base: position 11,345 of record NZ_JBAQQF010000064.1, read on the forward strand.
TGTATTTAAACAGTATTAACTTCACTGAATTTAGCAACTGGCAAGAAGTGCAAACACTGGTTGCGAAAGATTTATCAGCTTGTGTACAAGCAGATGTGAAATTTGAGTTGATCAGTTTAGATGATACTCGGTCAGGATTGCTAATTACGCAACCTGACGGTGTTTGTATTGATGATGCCTTAGCAAATAGTATGGATAAAGTGGCGATAACTATGCATCCTGATGCGTCGTTGCTGAACAGTAATAATAAAGCAAACGATAGCGACAGTCAGGCTTATACTTTTTATTCCAATCTATTACGCAGTAATTGTCCGGTGACCAATCAGCCAGATTGGGGCACATTGGCGGTTTCTATTAGCAGTAATAAAACAGTCGATGAAGCCAGTATGCTGCGTTATATCTTAAGTTTCCGTCAGCATAATGGCTTTCATGAGCAATGCGTCGAGCAGATATTTGCTGATTTAAGCAAATATTATGAGCCAAGTGAGCTGATGGTACGCGCTTGGTATACGCGCCGCGGCGGTATCGATATCAACCCTTGTCGCGTAAGTGATATTGCATTATTACCAGCACCTAGCCGTTTGATTCGTCAATAAATATCGATTGATTTCTTTTAAAAATTATAATTAAACTTTATAATTAGTAAACATTTTTTTCTATCAAAAGGATTTATCATGGACGTCAAACATATCGTAGCAATGCTCGGTGCGGTAGGGTTGTCAGCACTTATGCTCCAACCTGCTTATGCTGCGAATAAAACTGGTTTTAAAAAGGTTAAAACCGAAGATGGCGGCAGTATCATTTATTACAAAGGAGAAACTACTCTCAAAGGGATAATCAATGTGACTGAGCCTGATGATGAATACACACCGTGTAGTCTATGCTTTTCTGTAGATGAAAAAGACTATAAAAAGATCCCTCGCGCTAAAGGGGATGACCGCGATCCTTGGTTTACTTTTGATAATGCGCACTACAATGAAGCCAATAAAACCTATCAAGTGCTCGGATTGAAGGTTCGTTCTGATAAATGTTATCAGCCTATTCCCGCAACCATTAAAATTAGAAACTATAAAGAAGATATGACAGAGACAGAAACAATTGATGAGACTACGTTAATAAAAATTGTCAGTATGGGGACGCCTAAAGTCATTACTTGTACTCCGAACTGATAGTTTCAATAACTGATAGTAGGTTGGAAAAAGCGCCTATCTTATTCACTAAGATAGGCGCTTTTTATTATGCAAAGTTTTTTAACTATTTGCTGCTTACTTTTGCCAATACTTCTTCACGGCTGAGTAATTGCTTTTCACTATCACGGCGATTGACGTATTCGTACTTATCTTCTGCAAGATTACGGTCAGATACCACGATACGATGTGGAATACCAATCAGCTCAAGATCAGCAAACTTCACGCCTGGGCGCTCATTACGATCATCAAGCAAGACATTGATACCAAGGGCTTTTAGCTCTTGATACAATGCTGTTGCTGTTGCCATGACGGTTTCTTCTTTAGACTTCATTGGTACGATAGCCACTTCAAACGGTGCTAGCGAATCAATAACATCTGGCGTTGATGGCCACATAATACCGTTTTCATCATTATTTTGCTCAATAGCGGCGGCGATAATACGGCTAACGCCGATACCGTAACAACCCATCATTAAGGTAACTGGTTTACCGTCTTCACCTGAAACGGTACAGTTCATCGCTTGTGAGTATTTATCACCCAATTGGAAGATATGACCGACTTCGATACCGCGCTTAATTTGTAGTGTGCCTTTACCATCAGGAGAAGGATCGCCTTGATTGACATTGCGAATATCAACAATACGGGTGATATGCGCGTCACGCTCCCAGTTCATACCAATAGTATGTTTATTGACCTCATTGGCACCAGAAACGAAATCTGACAGCGCTGCTGCTGCACGGTCTACAAAGACGGGCATATCAAGCTCAACGCCGATATAGCCTTTATGGTGACCAGCAGCTTTTAACTCTTCTTCCGTTGCCATCGTTAAAGGTACGTTAGCTTCTTCGATTTTTTCAGCTTTAATCGTATTTAGCGTATGGTCGCCACGTAGTACCACAGCGATAAGCTGAGGCTCACCTTCTGGAGTATGACCTTGCACAATTAATGTTTTTACGGTGGTGGCAAGCGCAACGTTTAAATGCTCAGCGACTGCTTCACAGGTTGGCATGTTGATGGTATCGACATTCTCGCGGGGCATAGTCGCAGGTTGACGTTCGGCAGTACTGATAGATTCAGCAAGCTCTACGTTCGCAGCATAATCGGAAGAATCAGAGAAAGCGATATCATCTTCACCGCTATCTGCTAGCACGTGGAACTCATGCGAGGCAAAACCACCGATAGAACCATTATCTGCTTGTACTGCACGGAAATCCAAACCTAGACGAGTAAAAATACGCGTATAGGCATCATACATTTCATGATAAGTCTTTGCCAATGACGCTTGGTCAAAATGGAACGAATACGCATCTTTCATCGTAAATTCGCGCGCGCGCATCACGCCAAAACGTGGGCGAATTTCATCCCGAAACTTATTTTGAATTTGAAAGAAAGTAATCGGTAGCTGTTTATAACTGCGTAGTTCGCCTTGGGCTAAGTTGGTAATGACTTCTTCATGCGTTGGCCCCAACACAAATTCGCGGTCATGGCGGTCTTTAAAACGCAGGAGCTCAGGGCCGTAATCGTCGAAACGACCGGTCTTCTGCCAAAGCTCAGCAGGTTGAGTCATGGGCATGAGTACTTCTTGTGCGCCGACATTTTGCATCTCTTCGCGAACGATACGCTCGACTTTTTGCAACACGCGCAAACCCATTGGCAACCAGATATATAATCCAGAAGCGATTTTGCGAATTAGACCTGCTCTGACCATTAATTGGCTTGAGGCGATATCCGCATCATTAGGCGTTTCTTTTAGCGTGGCAAATAAAAATTGACTGGCTTTCATAAATAAAGCGGAACCTTATCAACGATAAAATAAATAAGAAATAGTAGGATGTTGAGCGTGTGGTTTGATGGCCGACGCAAGATTACCCTTTATTACTTGGTAATAGTCTAGGACATGGTCTAGTTAAAAGGTACTTCAATTGACAGTACTCTAGTAGACAGCGCGTTCGCAAACAGCACCTAAAAAAGGGTGAAAATTTTCATTTTCGTATAAAAATATCAGTAATTATATCGCCGTTTTTAAGGCGTATAAGCCTTAAAAATAAATGTAAACTGACATTTTAGACATACAATCTGACTATGTTAGGTAAAGTTCGCCTAAGACGCAATGACTTTTTGTTTTTTTAGAGCGAACATGCTCTAAACGGGAAGGGATAACGGATAACAATCCGCTTGTTTATCGGATAAATTAACGGTTTTTAAAGATGTTAAATTGCATTATGAGCTACTATCTCACAGATAGATATTGACTCTAAATTATGTATAGAATTGCTACTAACTACTTGAAATTATTGCAAAGACGTCGCATTGATAGGTTAGTGTTTAGTTGTTATATAGCAATTACATGGCAGTGATATGCCAATGAAAATAAATAATAAAATATCGAGGTAGTTTATATGTCCAATCCTGATAACCGGCTTCCAACTGACGATCATCATGCAGCTAACCCAAAAGCAAAAAAACCTATCGCTATGATGTCGTGGCTTGTATTACTCATCGGTCTAGCAGCTATCGTCTTTGCTATTTATAGTGTGCAGAATATAACCAAAGAAGAACCCATAGAAACCATCACCCGAGAGGGTGTGGTTATGCAAATTCAGAAGTTGAATCGTTTAGAGACTGTGGCGTTCAGTGTCGATACCGTCATTACCAGTCAACGTCCTGGCAGTTGGATGAAGCTGTGGCAAGACGAGCAAAAGGGTTTGTTTATCGCGCGCGGACGAGTGGAGGCGGGGATTGATTTAAGTGCACTTACCCCTGAGATGGTACAAGTCGTGCAGCCTGAAATTAACGTCGATGAGATACAAGAAGCGGATGCTAATACGCCAGTATCAATAATGCCGCAAATTAATATCACGATACCACCTTCAGAGATATTTTCAGTATATTTAGACGATATTGAGATTTATGATTGGCAAACGGGTGTTTTTGGCATGATGCAAGTCGATCCTAAAATACTAAAGCAAGCGCAAAGCATGGCCAAAAAAGAAGTCCTTGAACGTGCTTGCCGCGGTGATGTCATGACTATGGCATTAGAGAATGCACAAACGCAGTTGCAACAGCTGTTTTCTTTAACTGGAGCTGTAGTAACGGTGACTACGCAAGGTGCTGGCGCGTGCCAGATGCCAGTAAATAATACTTAGATAATCCTATCAAAAACATAGACTAGATAATCTTACGGTAGCTTATTAGTTGGAAAGACTTAAAGTAACACCATTTATATTGTATAGTAGAGCTTATCTATTATTCATAATCAACTTATGAATTTCGTTGGTAATATAACCCTATATAAAAGGTGGCGTATATGACAACTCCTAATAATCGACCGTCTTCTAAGCCTGAACGTCAGCTTAATAAGCGTCCTAAACCAAAAGAATCACTTTCTTTTGCGACATGGGTGCTGTTAATTATAAGCTTCACTTTATTAGCCTATGCTCTTTACATTATCCAAACCCGTATATTGTAAACTTCAGCTGAGCTAATAAGCAGGCACGAATGCGGCTAATGTGAATAAAGTACATTAAGTGAGATGAATCGCTATTTTTTAAATTCAGCAATCGCTAATTGCCGAGCTGCTTTATGGTCGACCATAGGTTTTGGATAGTTGATTGTGACTAGCTGCCCACTGGTGCTAAGCATCTTGCGCATTTTATCTTCGCTATGCAAGATGCTGGCAGGAATTTCATTCAATTCAGGTAGCCATGTTTTAATAAATATCCCATCAGGATCGTGAGTTTTGGCTTGGCTAAACGGGTTCATAATACGAAAGTAGGGCGCAGAATCCGTACCAGTCGAAGCACTCCACTGCCACCCGCCATTATTGGACGCAAAGTCACCATCTATCAGCTGCTGCATAAAGTAGCGCTCGCCCCAACGCCAATCAATTAATAAATCCTTAGTCAAAAACATCGCCGTAACCATACGCAAGCGATTGTGCATAAAGCCTGTTGCATTGAGACAGCGCATTGCCGCATCGACTAATGGCACGCCAGTTTTACCTTCGCACCATGCATTAAAGTCCTTCTGATTATATGACCAGTTAACCTTGATATCGGTCTCATGCTTATAAGCTTGATGGCGTATCAGTTCGGGCTTATAGTCTAAAACATGGCGATAGAAATCTCGCCACGCTAGCTCGCTTATCCAGCGGTTGATGTCATTGTTATCAGAGCTATCAGAGTTATCAGAGCTGTCACTGTCATTCCCATGCAATTCTCCCAATGCTTTACTAGCCTGTAAGTAGCAAAGTCTCGGACTGATTGCGCCAATAGTCAGGTAAGCAGATAACTGACTGGTGGCGTTTAAGCTGGGTACATCACGGCTCACATCATAGTCATTAATATCTTCAGCGACAAATTGGTCTAAGCGATGACAAGCAGCAACTTCGCCAGCAGGGTAAGCGCTGCAAGCTTGACTGAGCTGAGCATCCGTATCTATATATTTATACGTTTCATTACTCTGTAAATGTTGTTGATAGTCGCTGACGGTTTGTTTGCATAACGCTTCTATAGCTTCGCTACTGTCCACACTAACTTTTGATGATTTTAAATCTACTTTATTATTGTTTATAGCTGGTGCTTTATGAATTTGTATGTTGCCTACATCCAAGGTTTGTCGCCATTTTTTATAAAATGGGGTAAACACTTGATACATACTGTCGTCATTGGTAGTGATACTTTGCGGTGGCAAGATACATTGGTCGTGCCAGCGAATAAATTCAATATTCCTCTGCGCAAGTTGCTTGGTTAATTGCTCATCGCGAGTAATTTCATTGCCTTCGTACTCATGATTTGCCATCACGCAGCTAATATTATTGTCCCTACAGAAAGCGTTTAGCGCCTCGATACAATCAGAAAAGCTTGGGCATACCTGTACGGTTAATTTGATATTTAATTGCGTTTGTAGGTCTTTTGCGAGAATAGGCAAGGTGCGGGCGATATGGTCAAGCTGTGTTAGCGACATATCATGTACTTGCCATTGTTCTGGAGTGAGAAAAAATACGGCACTGACCTGAGCTTTTTCTGCGTTTGCCCGATCACAAAGAGCAGCTAGGGCAGTATTATCGTGCACTCGTAGGTCACGACGAAACCACATTAAGTAATGTGGCGTGCTGACATTAGTAGCCTTGCCATTAGTATTATCGTTGCTGTCAGTGTTGTGAGCCGTTGTCGACGCATTGTTAGACATTCAAGAATCCTTATTTTAATCAATCGCAATCATAAACAAAACTATGAATAAAAGTATGCTAGGATAAGTTTTTGTATGCAATTGATTTGCCGTTCAATTAACAAATTATCACCATTTATTATGATTCACGGCTGATTATAATTTATAATCAATGCTTGTCTATTGTTAAGATGGTATTTAAGGTCATAAGATGCACGTTAAGTTCTGCGGTTTTACCCAGCTTAGTGATGTTCATACTGCTGCACAGCTAGGCGTTGATGCGGTAGGCTTGGTGTTTTATCCCTCAAGCCCGCGTGCCGTAACGCAGGCGCAGGCGCAAGTATTAATTGCCGCTGTACCTGCTTTTGTGAGTGTGGTTGCCTTAGTGGTGAATATGCCTCGCGAGCAGTTGACTGAGCTTGCCGATAACGTGCCCTTTGATATTATTCAATTTCACGGCGATGAAAGTCCTGAGCAGTGTCAACAACTGGCTAGCTCAGTCAATAAACGTTGGATAAAAGCCTTACGTATCAATACTGAGCAAGATACGCTTGAGAGTGTTAATACACAGATTGACAATTTTGCCTCAGCAGGCGCTAGCAGTATATTACTTGATGCCTACCATCAACATAAATATGGCGGTACTGGCGCGCGCTTTGATTGGAATCTCATTCCACAGAATAGCGCGCTGCCGATTATTCTAGCTGGCGGGCTTGATGCCCAAAACGCTGCTGCTACCTGCGACTTATCTATTTACGGTGTTGATGTCAGCGGCGGAATTGAAGTTGATAAAGGCAAAAAAGACCCTGCTAAAATGCGCGCCTTTATGAAAGCGGTCAAACGCGACCGATGGCAAAACGAGACGCTTAGCGAACCTTCGAATATAAGTAGCTAACTTTAAATTTTCAAACTTCTAAAGCTAACTATATAAATTGTCTTCTCTATAGTTATTTTAAAAAAATACCAATCCTAAAAAATACCACTTATTACAGTAGGAATTACCATGAGTCATGTCGCTAACAAAGATTTATCTACCACCGCACAAGCTATCAATACTTTTACTAATCCAGAAAGTGTGCAAGATTTTAACCAATACCCAGATGCCCGTGGACATTTTGGCGTCCACGGTGGCCGCTTCGTGTCTGAGACCTTGATGGCCGCATTAGAAGAGCTAGAAGCGTTATATAACAGAGTCAAAGTAGATCCAGCGTTTTGGGAAGAATATCACAATGATTTAGTCAACTACGTCGGACGCCCAACGCCGCTTTATCATGCCAAGCGATTGAGCGATGAGATTGGCGGCGCGCAAATTTACTTTAAACGTGAAGACCTCAATCATACCGGCGCACATAAAGTCAATAACACCATTGGTCAGGCGCTGCTTGCCAAAATGAGTGGCAAAAAACGTATTATTGCAGAAACTGGGGCAGGGCAACATGGCGTTGCGACGGCGACGATTGCGGCACGTTTGGGACTTGAATGTATCGTTTATATGGGAGCTGATGATGTAGAGCGCCAAAAAATGAACGTTTATCGCATGCGTCTGCTTGGCGCGACAGTAGTGCCAGTGACGTCTGGCTCACGTACGCTTAAAGATGCGATGAATGAAGCGATGCGTGATTGGGTTACCAATGTCGATAGCACGTATTATATTATCGGTACGGTTGCAGGCCCACATCCTTACCCGTTACTTGTGCGTGATTTCCAAGCGATTATCGGTAAAGAAGCGCGTGTTCAGCATTTACAAATGACAGGTAAGTTACCAGATGCGCTAGTTGCTTGTGTTGGTGGTGGCTCGAACGCCATCGGTCTATTCTTTGACTTCCTAAATGATACGGAAGTCAAAATGTACGGTGTTGAAGCGACAGGCGATGGTATTGAAACGGGTCGTCATTCAGCGCCACTCGCTGCTGGTCGTATTGGCGTCTTGCATGGTAACCGTACGTATTTGATGGCGGATGATGAAGGTCAAATTCAAGAAACCCATTCTATCTCAGCAGGCCTTGATTATCCTGGCGTTGGTCCTGAGCACAGCTTCTTAAAAGATATGAAACGCGTAGAATATGTCGGCTGTACCGATAAAGAATCACTAGAAGGTTTCCATGAAGTCACGCGCAAAGAAGGTATCATTCCTGCGCTTGAATCTGCTCATGCCGTTGCTTATGCACTAAAGCTAGCTAAGACCATGACTCCTGATCAAACGATTATTGTAAATATGTCAGGTCGCGGCGATAAAGATTTGCATTCTGTCATGAAGGCAGAGGGGATTGAGTTGTAATAACTGCTTTTTTAGTAGCAACTGAATTATCCTTTGGAAGAAAAATTGCTAATTTGACCCTTTATTATTAAATAGAGGGTCAACTGAGCCAGTTTATAATAATTAAGAGAACACTATGACCCGAATTGAAAGCACTTTTGAAACTTTAAAATCACAAAATAAAAAAGCCCTGATTCCTTATGTAATGGCAGGCGATCCTAATCCTAGCAACTTTGTGGGCTTGCTACATGATTTAGTGAAGCATGGCGCCGATATGATAGAAGTTGGCTTGCCGTTTTCTGATCCAATGGCGGATGGCCCAACCGTTGCATTGGCTGGCGAGCGTGCATTAGCCGCAGGGACTAGTACTCGCGATGCGCTAAAAATGGTTGCAGAGTTCCGTCAGCAAGATACGCAAACGCCTATTATCTTAATGGGTTATCTGAATCCAGTTGAGATTATCGGTTATGATAACTTCGTGGCGCTATGTGAGCAGTCAGGTGTTGACGGGATTTTGATGGTTGATTTGCCACCAGCAGAGGCGGGTAGCTTCACTCAGCATTTAACCGAACATACAATGAATGAGATTTTCTTATTATCACCAACGACGTTGGCTGAGCGTCGTCAGCAAGTATTGACTCATTGTGGTGGCTATATCTATTATGTATCGCTTAAAGGGGTAACCGGTTCGGCAACGCTAGATACCGATGATGTAGCTAAGCACGTAAAAGCGATTAAAGCGGAAACTGATTTACCGGTATGTGTCGGTTTTGGTATTCGTGATGGCGCATCTGCTAAAGCCATTGGCGAACACGCTGATGGTATTATTGTTGGCAGTGCTTTAGTACAGAATTTCGCAAATATAGATGCCAATGATGCTCATGCGGTTGCAGGCGCTCAGCAAAAGATTATGGCAAAAATGGATGAGCTACGTGAAGCATTAGATAGCTTAAGTGCATAATTAACATAAAGGTAAGAGTTAGAAGTTGGGTTAACGCAAAGACAGTAGTGCTCTAATAGTAATATAGTCAGTTCAATGTAAAAACGATACAGCGGAACTAGAATGAATTTTTTGCAGCCTCTGTCAGCGTAGGCACAGCAAGCCAGAAAAACTCATCCTAGTCTCGCGTGAAAAATAACGTATCTGTTTTATTGGGTATCGACTATAACTAATATAAATGACCGCTCTAAACAACTTCTTTAAATAATTTTTA
>NZ_JBAQQF010000065.1:0-5263 GCF_049295055.1 Psychrobacter sp.
TGAACCCTATCGAGAAAAAATGGGCTCAGGTGAAGTTTCTACGCCAAGGCTGGATGGAAAACGACTTATCTAAATTATTTTATGATATTTGTCCTGGCCATAACAGTTTTATTTTGAACTGACTATAGCTATCATGATGCAGAGACTAAGCAGCAGTATGAGCAAAACGGCAAATTGGGTATTGGCATGATCCATCGTGATAATCCTAAGGAAGTTGAAAATGCGGTAGCGTCAGCTTTATACCTAACAAAACCAAGTAAGCATGAGCAGCAACTTAAATTATGGGTGCCAAACATGCGCACCTTTGGACACGGCACATTCCGCACAGCCAAACGCCGAGGTCTGCCACCCATATCAAAATAATCTCAGTTATATAGTACCCCTATGAGATAAGACAGGTAGCCTCGCTTACCTGTCTGTTTAACACTCATTTATCCTAGTTAAAGGTCTGCTTCATTGCAGGCCTTTTTTTATGCACAATAAAAAAGGAGTTCTCTATGAGACCAATCTGCCCTCACTGTCATTCATCAAACGTCACAAGCGATGTATCTAGTGACAGTCGCTTTACACTCTTTGAGCAACTGTGCTCACAATCTACACTTTCAGAGCTTGGCATAAGTATCTGCAAGTACTACAAAATCAATTCAGCGATCGGTGTGGTGATAGGGTCTGCCATGGCATCTGCAATCAGCTTGGCTAAAGACAAGCGACAGCAGCCACCTTTGATTACTCTAGCAGCAACACCCCGTTATTCATGTCATACCTGCTTATTAACCTTCACGATCTAAAGCACCCCTACAACCAACTAAGTAAAACCATTAAATATATCAAGGAGCAGTAACATGGCACATTTAATCGAATCAATGGCATACGTCGGTGATACCCCTTGGCATGGCATGGCATGGCATGGCTTAGGCCAAGAATTATCACCCAAGCAGCCTATTGAAGTCTGGGCACGTGAAGCGGGTATGGATTGGCGTATTGAATCATCCGATGTTAGCTACATGGCAACCAATGATAAAGGCCAAAACCTCATTATGCCTTTTGACAACAACAAGGTACTGTACCGCTCTGATAATTTAGAGCCGTTATCCGTAGTCAGTCAACGCTATCAAGAAGTGCAACCAAGTGAGATCTTAGAGTTCTATCGTGATCTCACTGAACAAGCGGATTTTGAATTGGAAACGGCAGGTGTGTTAAAAGGCGGTCGTAAGTTCTGGGCACTCGCTCGTACCGGTCAATCAGCAACATTACGTGGAGGTGATGTCAGTCATGGCTATCTGCTGCTTGCAACCGCTTGTGATGGAACGCTTGCCACCACAGCGCAGTTCACCAATATCCGTGTGGTGTGTAATAACACCTTAGCCATCAGCTTAGCTAATGGTAACGGCAGTGTGGTCAAAGTACCGCACAGCACTACCTTTGATGCGGACAAGGTCAAGCAGCAATTGGGTGTATCCGTCAGCCAGTGGGATGCGTTTAATTATGAGATGAAGCAGCTCACCAATAGACGAGTGACGCAAGCAGAAGCGGCCAATTATTTAAACCGAGTATTCAATGATGTCAAAGACGATGGTCTTATTCTGTTTAATACCGCTAAGAAGGAGAAAGAAGCGGTACCTAATGCCCGTGCAATGAATCAGGTGATGACTATGTTTAATGGTCAAGGTCGCGGCGCGGACTTAGCTTCTGCTAAAGATACCGCTTATGGCCTGCTGTCTGCGATGACAGAATTTGTTGATCATGAACGCCGTGCTATGTCACAAGATCATCGCTTAGACTCAGCTTGGTTTGGAGCAGGGGCGAAGCTCAAAGATAAAAGCTTGGATGAAGCGCTACGCTTAATTGCCTAGTCGCATAGATACTGTATTAACTGAATGAATCAACCACGCCTTTGAGCGTGGTTTTTTTATGCCGTCTTTTTAATAAATAGTATTAACCAAAAAAAAATCTAACGAAGGAGTTCATCATGAACACAATCGCATTAAATAATACAACTCAGCCAAGACTTAAGCGTGCCACCGTTAAGAATAAGATTCCACTAAACGCTCGGCACAATAGCGAAGAGTTGCCAAAGCCTAAGGCAGAAGGTAAAACGGTTAAATCGTCTGCTAATCAATCAAGCATACCTAAGCGTTTGGTTAATACCAAATCGTTAAGTCATGAAGACTGGCTACAATTTCGCAAGCAAGGCATTGGCAGCTCTGACGCTGCTGCCGCCTGTGGTATCCATCCTTACTTGTCTATGCTTGAGCTATGGATGATTAAGACTGGACGCATGAGCTCAGACATTGATGCCAGTAATAATAATGGCATCGAAGGATACTCACCACTGTACTGGGGCAATACTTTAGAGCCAATGGTCGCTAAGTACTATCAAGAGCATACAGGTAATAAGGTGCGCCGCGTCAACGCCATCTTGCAGCATCCTGATCCTGATAAGCACTTTATGCTGGCTAATCTAGACTATGCCATTACAGGGTGTACAGAGGCACAGATACTCGAATGTAAAACCGCAGGGGAACATGGTGCCAAGCTCTGGAAGCATGGCGTGCCTTTGTATGTCACTTGCCAAGTGCAGCATCAGTTGGCGGTCACAGGTAAAACGGCTGCGCATATTTGCGTGCTGCTATGTGGTCAAGAAGCTAAGATATTTAAAGTTGAGCGTGATGAGCGCTTGATTGCATCCATCATCGAGCATGAGCGGTTATTCTGGCAGTATATTGAAACCGACACCCCGCCAACGCCTGATCATTCAGAATCTGCAGCAAGAGCATTAAAGCAGCTTTATCCAACCCCTGAGCCATCCAGCAAGGTTGATCTGCGAGATGACAATGGAGCTAATAAATTGTTTGAGCAACTGCTGAGCTACCGCGAATACATGCAGGAACTAGAAGAACGCCATGACCAAGTGAAGCATCAGCTGCAAACGCTAATTGCCGAGAATGAGATTGCGGTATTCGAGAAAGGGGCTATTTCATGGAAGCGCTCTAAAGACAGTATCAGTCTTGATAGCAAAGCGGTTATCAAAGCCTATCCTGAGCTATTAGCTACATTTAGTAAAACCCGTCAAGGCAGTAGACGCTTTGTGATTCTTAATGATGGATAAGCTAATACTCAGCTATTAACCATAATTAATAATTTACACCACTTACTCAAATAAGCGCATAAACGCCCACCCGTCATAGGTGGGCTTTTTTATGGCTAAACAAAACATATAAGGAATATCACCATGATTAAAGGTCTAACCATAACCCCACCCGTACTCGGTCGTATCAGCATTGGACGTGTCATTCAAAAGGATGGCAAACGCCTCCCTGCTAAAGACGATCAATTCACGATTACTAGCCAAGTTCAAAATAAGGATGGCTGGATCAATCATCCCCTCGATGAAAAGCTACGCGAAAACAATGAAGGCAAGCTCAGACAAATACCGGTGCGCATGCTGTTCAACGATCCTGAATTAAACCTACGAGCTGAGTACACCTTGTTTGATCGGCAGACCGGACGCCCGTTATGCGTTGGTGACGGTGAGCAGTGTCAGCGTCGCACTAACAAAGGCGTTGAGTTGCTTCCTTACCCGTCACCAGATAGATGTCCACTGGCGCAAGGCGGTGCCTGTAAGCCGTATGGAAGACTTTACGCTAATCTGTCTGAGGACGATGAGCTGGGTACATTTATCTTTCGCACCACAGGCTTTAATAGCATTCGTACACTTGCAGCAAGGCTTAGCTACTTTGCAGCAGTATCAGGCAATAGGTTGTCATGTCTGCCACTGCAATTAACCTTGAGAGGCAAAAGCACCACGCAAAGCTATCGCACACCGATTTACTTTGTGGATCTAACCTTGCGTGATGGTGTGACGCTTAAAGATGCGGTACAACATGCCAGAGCGATTGATAATGAACTGAGCGAACATGGCTTTGATCAAGCGGCATTAGAGGAAGCCGCGAAGCTTGGCTATGTGAACTCGTGCTTTGAGATTGATAGCGATGGTCTACTTGATGTGGTCGAAGAGTTTTATCCAGTAGAGACAGATGACGTCAGTAGTGATCAGCAAGGGAACTATCAAAACAGGTTAGCGACTCATAACGTGACTAGCATTGAGCAAGGACTACGGCAAAGCGTGACAGCGGTAAGTTAAATTCATGAAAGCAGATAATTGACATAAAAAGGAGCTGATGATTCAGCTCCTTTTTTTATCGTTTCTCTCAAGGCTAAAGGTCGGACTGTACAGGATGCCGTAAAAAAATATAGGACTCCCTAACTGTATGAGAGATGACGCTCTCGTTAACTTACTAGGAGATAATCATGGAAACTTTAAACGCCAATACACAACCAGTAATCGAGCAATGCAATCATATACCGCAGCTACTTAGCATCAAAAAAGTCATAGAATATACAGGTATCAGCCGCTCAACTATCTATGCAATGGGCGACGTAGATTCTGATCAATATGATCGAACGTTCCCTAAAAAGCTGCAACTGACACAAGTGAGGGTAGCTTGGGTAGCAAGTGAGATTGCAGAGTGGATTAATAGTAAGATTAACGAACGGTCGGCTTAGTAAGTAAATCAGCCGACTCACTTGAATGTGAGTCGGCTGATTTTTTAATAGACTTAATGCTTGAATAATTCTTATCAACTTAGCTTAGTTAGCTATGTATTCTTTTTTTAGAATCGGATAATAGGTAGCAGAAATTTTCTAACTAAATATTTTTATCCTCAATATATGAAAGAACTGCTGAGCCATCTTTAAATATAGTACAACTAATTGATTGCTCTAATCATAAGTCTCACAAATTATAGTTGTAATGGTAAGTAAGTATGAAACAAAATTCTGTCATTAATCTCTACTGGTTCGATTGCTTTCAGTAACCGCACTGTCTGGTAGATCCTCGAGATCCTCGAGATCATCGCCATCAAATCTACCCTGTTTAGCTTTTGCTTGAGCTATATCATTTTTACGTTGCTTCTCAGGGTCAGTAAGTTCATCATCGTCGAAGTCATCACTAAAGTTACTCATATTATTTTGCCTATAAAAAATTGAATCAGACGATAGTATTCAATGATTATGACGTTATTTCAAGAAATTTATTATTAAAGCGTACGAAAATAGTGTGATTACTAACTACCTTACTAGGGTGTGTCATCAATTAGAACCGTTATTTTAGAATAAGCTATACTCATTGTGTTTCTAGAAATCTGAGATTAGCCACCATGACAAGACGACATGCCCTGCGTGATGACCAATGGGAGAGAAT
>NZ_JBAQQF010000066.1:0-3551 GCF_049295055.1 Psychrobacter sp.
CTGCATAGCACGATTGGATATGTGTCACCTTTTGAATTTGAAAAGCGGTATTATGATAATTTAACCCTGTCAGGCATTGCTGCCTGACTCAAGTAAAACACTCTCCGATATAGTCGGGGCGGTTCATAGAGAATGAATAGTAATAAATTTATAGGTAAGCAACAATTCGACTGTTATGAAGCAGCCTGCAACGATAGTCGAACCAATAAAGATATTGTTCAGCAAATATCTAAAACACCAAACAATAGAAGCGACAAAGCCCACGCTTCTAGCGTAGGCTTATCACAATATATCGCAGATTTTAGACTCGCTACATTGACAGATGTAGTCGGTCATAACACATTAGAAGGTTTACTAAGCAATGAAGAATTAAACTCAGTCATCTATCTAGATAGAGATATTACCATATTTACAGGCGCACTAGCAGGTGAAAAACAACTCGATACCAAAGGCACTATAGGACTACTAAAAGTTAATAACCAAGCTGAGATTGTCACACTTGCCAGCATACCGCTTGATGACAACAGATGCATTTTTATAGCTGATACTGATATACCGAGCGCCTTTGTCATTGGCTCAATGAGTCGTGATAGCAAATGGATAGTGATCGCTGACTTAGCTAAAGCCGTACGATGTTATAACGCTTATCGCAAGCAAGGCATTGATGTGACCGTACTCACTTGCCTTGTACCTAGCTTATTTAATCGGACGGTAAAACACTTTGCAGAGGTGCAGCAAGTGACCATCATGACCACCTCACAAAATAGAGCCAAGGTGATCACACCACTTAAAGGCGTGAATGTTGAAGCTATCGTTTGTGAACATACACTTATTTATGACGCGCTTGAGTTTGACGCTGATTATGATGACTTAATGGCTGATGCTGAGATCATAAACTTGCAAGCACTAGGCAAACCTAAACCCAAACCGATTAGCCAAACACTGCCACCAGTTAAGACGCTGACAAGGGCTATGATGCCAAAACTACTATGGGGTTATGCTTCAAACAGTGCTGAGCGCTTGAGCGTACCTATTGAGTATGTGCTAATGCCATTAATGGTATCTTTAGGTAGCTTGATAGGTTCGAAGCTGAGCATCTACCCGAAGATGTATGATAACTGGGAAGTTGTACCTAATTTTTATGGCGCGATCATTGGTAACCCGTCGAGCAAGAAATCACCGTCATTATCTGAGGGATTAAAGCCACTATCACATCTAGTGGCACTCGCTAAAGATAAGTACAATGAGGACAAGCTCGAGCATGATACTCAAAAAGAGCTAAATAAGCATATGACAAAGGCAGCTGAGAAGCAGCTCAGTGACCTTGCTAAAAAAATGGCAATCCAAACTGATGATGATGCTGAAGTCACTCAAGATGATCTCAAAGCCAAAGCGCAAGAGTTGGCAGAGGCAAAACAAAGTGATGAGCTAATACCTGAGATTAAACGCTACGTTACTGATGATGGTACGATTGAGAGTATCGGAGAGCTTGAGAGCAAACACAAAAACGGTATGCTGGTTAAGCGTGATGAGCTGACAGGTTGGCTTGCCTCATTAGAGAGTGAGAGCAATCAACAAGCACGTTCATTCTATCTTGAGGGCTTTAACGGCTTAGGTAGCTTTCAAGTCGATAGGATAGGCAGAGGCTCAGTGTTTATCGACACACATTGTCTATCGGTCATTGGTGGCATACAGCCTGACAAGCTTGAATATTACTTATCTAAGACGATGAAAGGGTTAGGCAATGACGGACTTATTCAACGCTTTCAATTAATGGTCTACCCTGATCCACTGCCAAACAGTAAAGAGCGCGATTTACCACCTGACAAACAAAGTCGTGATGCTATCTATAATTTGTTTGAAACCATTGAGAGTATGCAGCTAGGTGACTTCATGCGATACGGTGCAAACCCGATTGATGACTACCACAAGCGCCCCTATTACCGCTTTACTAATGATGCCTTTCAAGTATTTATGAATTGGTATGATGCGCTCAAAATAAGGGCTAATGATGCTGAGCATAGCATCATAGCTGAGCATCTCATTAAGTATGCTAAAACAGTGCCGTCATTAGCGCTAGTGTTTCATTTAGTCGATTGTATCGAGCATGGTACTTCATTAGGTGCAGTCAATATGAACGCACTCAAGGCAGCACTTGCATGGTGTGACGTATTAGAAAGTCATATGATGAGGATATATAGCACCGTTACTGACAGCGCGAATATCAAAGCGTCTTATTTAGCCGATAAAATTATTAAAATGGTCAAAAAGGGAGCTGACAAAACTGACACAACCGACTGGATAAGTCATGGCTTTACGGCTAGGCAACTAGTCCGTAAAGGATGGAAAGGTCTAAATGATGCTGATGATGTATTGAACGCGCTTGAAATATTAGTCGAACATGACTGGTTAAGCTGGCAGGAAATACCAAGTACAGGACAAGGAGGTAGACCTACTGAGCGTTATTCTATCAATTCAAGATTGAGCGAGCTTATATAGGTTTTGTCAGTTATGTCAGTAAAGTTATGGGCGTTATTAATAAATAACGTCCTGCTCATATAATGCTGATATGATAAAAAGTAACTATAAATAAGAGGTGTTCATGACTGATATAAACAAAGAATTAGTAAAGAAATTTTGGACTCAATTTATCTCAAAACGAATAGAGGGCTATGAAAATATTTATAAGGGGAAAAACCTTCCTGTTAAGCCTAGTATAGAAAGGAAAATCAACTCTCAGGGAATAAATCCTGAATTTACTATACACATAAATTTGAATAAAAGTAGTGTCGATGTTACTCTGGTTGTTTATGAAAAAGGTAGAGATGAAGAAGAAAATATTAAAATCATTAATTACTTAGAAAAAAATTCGCATGAAATACAAGAAAAAATCACTGATAAGATAGTTTGGGAAAACAAATCTGGTAATGACCGTAAAGTTGTCAGAATTAGTAATCAAGGATTACATTACGAAAAGCAAAGTGACTGGAATGAGATTAATAATTGGTGCATAAAAAATAGCTATTTATTAAAGAAGTTTGCTGAAGAAGTCTTACTTAGTTATAACGGCTAATATTTGCTATCTATTTTTGTTACTACTATTATGCGACGTTATTGAAAAATAGCGTCTTTTTTTATGTCCAGAATAGGGTTTCGTCAGTTATGTCAGTAGGATATTAAGTCTTATTAAAATTATCTCCTAAATTAAAGACTAGACTGGCTCTACTGCAAACACTTTGATAGAACAAACCTCTAAGCACTCAACTTCGTATCAAGCATCAACCGAATAAACGTCTTAAACTGCTTGGGGTTAGACAATAAGTGCATCGTCATATCTTCAAACGTACCCTTAGCGTCAAACATAGCATCCTCGGCAGCATTTGGATAACCCCCTAGCATAATCTGGTCAACACTGTTATTAGTGAACTGACCCCTGCCGTCAAATCCGTACAGTTAAACTTGGGAGAGTTTAGTTACGCAGCCTGACGATAGAAGTCAAACCACACCTGCCTTGGCGTTTTATAGCCCAAGCCCTTTTGAATTCTTGTTTG
>NZ_JBAQQF010000067.1:0-172433 GCF_049295055.1 Psychrobacter sp.
CTCTCTGCTGCACTGGTCGTCAAGTTACCCTGCCCAGCCGTTAGCTGGCACGCTGCCCTATGTAGCCCGGACTTTCCTCCCCTGCTCATCTGTTGCCAGTGTGCAGCGGCGATTGCCTAGTCTACCAAGCGCGCTAGTATAGCAAAATTAATATTACTTTCGGAAAATTTTTTAACTTATTTTTAACGGTGATTTATATAAATTTTTGAGGGAGTAAAAAATCTGCATTGTTACAACTATCATTCCCTTGCACAGGTAAATATAACCAATGCGTATTTGGATAATGCTCAGCTAAATAATTTTGCAAAAAATCAATCGTGCTAGTAGCTATCTGTTTATCCGTCTGAGCAGCATTGTCATGAATATGGTTATAAATAACACTATGAACTTTTAGACCACGCGATGTTATCGCCTCTAAACTCAGCAAAGTATGATTGATACTGCCTAAACGACCGGAGGTGACTAGAATGACCGGATAACCTTGTCCTGCAATATAATCTAAGGTTAATAAATCCTCAGTGATTGGCACCAATAATCCGCCAGCCCCTTCTAGTAGCACCACGTCATACTCGGTTTGCAGACTCTTTGTGGCGCTCGTGATGACATCAGGCTTAAGAATATCGTTAGCAATTTTTGCAGATAAATGCGGTGATGCCGGTTTTTCATAACGATACGGACAAGTCATACTATCAATATCACACAGTTGTAGCGGAATACCCATTAACTGACGATGAGTAATAATATCATCGGCAATACCCATCTCGCCGTTATTTGGATTTATTGCCACCCCAGTTTGTACCAGCTTTTGGGTCATGACATTGACGCCTTGCTGCATGAGTGCTTTGGCAATCATACCTGTCGCATAGGTTTTGCCAATATCGGTATCGATGCCTGAGATAAATAGCACGCTCATAGCTATCCTTACTACCTTTTTGCTATCAAAGAAACTTGGGTTAAATAACTACTGACCACTTTTAATAACGCTTGGCACAAGGTTATAAGCTCGTCATCGGTAATCACATAAGGCGGCATAATATAAACCAACTTACCAAACGGTCTGACCCAAATACCGTTTTCAATTAGTAAAGATTGAAAAACTGGCATATTAACCGAGTCGTTTAATTCGATAACTGCGACTGCCCCTAAACAACGTAATTCCTTAACACCTTCTAGCTTTAATACTGGAGCAAGTTCTTGTTTCATGACAAATTGCATATTTGCCGTGCGTGACTCAATATCATAAGACAATATCAAATCAATCGAAGCACAAGCGACCGCACAGGCTAGCGGATTGCCCATAAAGGTCGGACCGTGCATCAGTGCCGGATACTCACTTTGGCTAATGGTATCGGCAATCTTACGCGTACATAAAGTGGCGGCAAAAGTCATATAGCCGCCAGTAAGCGCCTTGCCTACGGTCATAATATCAGGGCTAATATTGGCATGCTCACACGCAAATAACTTACCACTACGCCCAAAGCCAGTCGCAATTTCATCCGCTATTAATATCACATTATGTTCATCACATAATTGGCGTAATAGTCGTAAATACTGAGGGCTATAAAAGCGCATACCGCCTGCGCCTTGAATAATTGGCTCGATAATAAAGCCGGCAAGCTTATCGCTGTTATTGACAAAAAATGTCGTTAATTTATCACATTCATTTTGGGTAATATCACGCCCAAATCCCATTGGTGGCGCTGGTACGAAGTGTTGCATTGGTAATTGCTTACCATACAAACTGTGCATACCACCAACTGGATCACAAACACTCATTGCATGCCAGGTATCGCCGTAATAACCTGAGTGGGTCGAGGCAAACTGTTGCTTAGTCGGACGCTTCGCAGCGATTTGATATTGCAACGCCATTTTAAGTGCCACTTCTACCGCGATGCTGCCGCTATCAGAATAGAAGATAGCATCGAGTCCAGCAGGGACAATGGAGAGCAGTTTTTTACCTAAATCTATTGCTGGTTGATGGGTCAAACCGCCGAACATGACGTGCGCCATTTTGCCCAACTGCTCAATCATCGCCGCATTTAACTTTGGATGATTATAGCCATGAACGCTTGCCCACCACGATGACATGCCATCAATCAGGCGCGTGCCGTCTTCAGTGACAATATAAATACAATCAGCGTGGTCAATAACAATATTTGGATAACTGGGCGGCAAGCTGGCATAAGGATGCCAGAGATGTTGCTGATCAAAGTCGTTTGTTGGTTTCGTAGATGAGAGTGATGTTGTCATGTTTTATTTACCAGTGATACGCTTATATTTTGACATTAAATCACTTTCAGTTTCGACATGATTAGGATCATGAGGGATACAATCAACAGGGCAAATGACCACGCATTGCGGCTCATCAAAGTGCCCCACGCATTCGGTGCATAAATCAGGGTCAATCACATAAATATCATCGCCTTCTGAGATAGCGTCGTTTGGGCAGGCAGGCTCACATACATCACAGTTGATGCATTCATCCGTAATTAATAACGCCATGAACGGCTCCTTGTTTTTCTATAAGACGTTTATATACTTGAGGCATTTTTGAAAAGATACAGTGCTGCTGGGATAATTTTTTTGTAGCCTTTGTCGGCATAGGCCTGCGTAGGCACAGCAAGCAAGAAAAATTTACCCCAGTAGCGCGTTATAATATTTGTAATTCTTTGATTCAGAATTAACTATATTTATTAAAAGATAAGCAATCTAACAGGTACGCAACCTACTTGCTACCGAGCTTTTGAATAAAAGCTTCAGACACACAGGGCGGCACAAACTTGGTCACATCACCACCCAATTTAGCGATTTCACGAATCATCGTCGATGAGATAAAGGAGTAATTCTGCGATGGTGTTAAAAACACCGCTTCAAAGTTTTCATCTAGCTCGCGATTCATATTCGCCAGCTGAAATTCATACTCAAAATCTGACATCGCACGCAGACCACGCAACACGGCAGTAGCGTTTTTTTCACGCATAAAATCGACCAGCAAGCCCTCAAAACCAACGACAGATACTTGGGGTAAATCAACAAACACCGTCTCGACCAAAGCGACGCGCTCTTCAAAATCAAATAATGGCTTTTTATGGTGCCCTGAAGCGACGGCTATCACTACCTCATCAAACAATTTGGTCGCACGCGTGACTAAGTCCACATGACCATTGGTGATGGGATCAAAAGTGCCAGGGTATAATATTTTGGTATGCAATTTTGAAGAAGTAGGAAGACTCATAGCAGGACCAATATGGTTGGTGATAATGTGGGTGGCAATAATGTGGTATATGCTAGCAAATTTTGCCCAAACTTAATACTTATCTGCTACATTTGTCCTAACAGCGGATTTACCTTTTCACCGACTGCTTTGCTACAATAGTCGGTTCGACTCATCCATCTTATCATTCAAAAAAAGATAACCCAGAGTCAAGGGCGAGGATGAGGAATTAGTAAGACTAGAAAAATAGGGACAGCGTATTTTTAAGAAGTCCTTATGGAGACATTATGTCAAAAAAATCAAAAAAACCAGAAAATCAAATTTGTGCCAATAAAAAGGCTCGTCATGAGTACTTTATTGAAGAAACCTTTGAGGCCGGAGTAGTGCTACAAGGTTGGGAAGTAAAAGCCATTCGCGCTGGTAAAATGACCATTACTGAAGCTTATGTCATCTTCCGTAATGGTGAAGCTTTCTTATTCGGCTCGCATATTCAACCGCTATTAAGTAGCTCAACCCATATCGACCCTGATGGTATTCGTACCCGTAAGCTGCTACTCAATCGCCGCGAAATCGAAAAGCTATTTGGTGCGGTCAACCAAAAGGGCTATTCCTGTGTACCGTTATCTTGCTATTGGAAAAACTCACTGGTGAAATGCCAAATTGGTTTAGCATTAGGTAAGAAACAGCACGACAAACGAAAAACGCTTAAAGACCGTGATTGGGAACGTGACAAACAGCGTGGCTTTAAACAGCATTTAGATTAAAACCCTCTCATTTAAACCGATTGGTTTTAGTCTAAAAGGAACGGACGATTCAGCATTATACTGAATCGTCCGTTTTTATTTAATAAATCAGCTCTATTTATAAAGCTCTAAATATAATAGATACTCTAATTAAGACAAAACAGCGATGCTAGGATGAGCTTTTCGAAGCCTCTGGAGCGACGAAGTTGCACAGCAAGCGAGAAAAACTCATCCTAGTGAAGTTATATTTTTGGTATGTTTTTTATATTTATTTAACGATAACTTGCTCAATTTTTGTCGTTTGCGATTGTTTATGAACACGGCGCAATTGGCGAACCCCATGAGCAATTAGAAAGACAATACCAAGCCAAATTAGTCCGTAGCTATAAATCATTGCTGACTCAAACGGATTACCTAACACAGTGATTGCTAAAATAAATAACAACGCCGGTTCTATATAGCTCATCATGCCATAAACGTTGACGGGTAGCATTTGGCTGGCATCGACGTTGGTTTTCATCGCTAATACACTCATGATGCCAAGTCCGACGAGCATCGCAATAAAGAAACCAGAGCTGCTGACCAAGTGTAAGCTAGTCGGTGCAATAAAGAATAAGTACGCTAAGGCAAACGGGGCGAAGATAGACAAATCGACCAACAAGCCAGTAATCGCACCAATACCTTGCAGACGACGTAAAATATAATAAATAGGATAGGTTCCACAAACCCAAAGCGTCGCCCACGAAACGCTTTGGGTACGCACAATCTCACTACCCACGCCTAGTGCGGCAAAGCCAACCGCCAACCATTGTAAACGACTTAATTTTTCGCCAAATAAGACGCAACCAAAGACCACCATCATCAATGGAAATAAGAAATAACCCATTGCTGTCTGTATGCCTTGTCCATTTACTGGCGCCCACATAAACAACCAAAACTGACTGAGAAATATCGGTGTTGGCAATAGTAACCACGCCCATTGTTTGAACGTACCTAGTGCTTTGAGCTTATCAATGTGCAAACCCAAGCGCCCACTGATGAGTAAATAGCCTATTAATGCCGCCCACATCGCCAGCATGCGCCAGATAAACACTTGTGTGCCTGATAACGGTGCTAAAAAGCTACTGTAAGCATAAAGTACGCCAAACAAGACATTTGAGAATACCGCTAGCAGTACGCCCATGATTAAGGTGCGTTGCTGTGTGCTACCCGCTGTCCACATCGCAGGCAATGGCAAGCGCGAAACAGTGGTTGCTAGCGTATTGGTGAATACAGTGGATAGGATTGAGGTTGACATAAACAGCACCGTAAATAGAAGACGTTAAGCAAATCCATGATTAGTGGGTGTGACTACTGGTCAGCTTTGATTGATACGGTATATTTTAAGATAAAGCTATGAGATATAAATTCTATTTATAATCGATAATGAATAAAATTATCATTTTAAGCACTACAATCTAAATATTTTCTTATAAATTAATTTATAGTGATAATAACGATATATAAAAAATTAATGATGTAATTTTTTGGGAAGAAATACTTTGAGCCAACCTTTAGATAATATCGATAAAGCGATTTTAAACTTACTACAAACGGATGCGACACTGCCACTAAAAGCCGTAGCAGCACAAGTACATGTCTCTATCGCTACTGCCCAGCGCCGCATTCAAGCATTAATTGACAACGGAGTAATTACCAAGCAGGTCGCTATCGTTGAGCCAAATAAGGTTGGTTACGGTCTAACAGCCGTGGTAATGATAGAGATGTTACGTTCTAATAATTCAATGCAGCATCGATTTGAGCGCTTGATGCATGATCAACCACGAGTGATGAGCTGCTATGAAGTATCGGGTGATGCGGATTTTATGTTAATGGTTAATGCCAAAAATATGAATGATTACCATAACTTTACGCGCAATTTGCTGACCTACGAGAACAATGTGCGCAGCTTTAAAAGTCAGTTTGTGATGAATTTTACTAAGAGTGGCACTAAGATTTTGCTTGATTAAATTTTTCTGGAAAATACAGCGATTGCTAAGTATGGTCAGATCTAAATAGAAAATAAGTATTTATATTAAAACGCTTGTATTACTTTAAATGGTCGATATTAGTAATGAATAACTGCTAATATTAATAATAAGTAAATATCGATAATTCGACCTAAATTCAACCTCGAAAATACGGACAAGGATGCCCTCTTATGATTAAAAGTACCGCGCATATCAATATAGAAAAACCTATTCAATCACTGCTAAAACGTATCAATCCAAGAGCAGTCGTATCAGGCGCAGCGCTTGCGACATTACTCGCCAGCTCAGGCTGTGCAACCAGCTCATTATTAGAAAATAATAATCAGGTAACAACCAAGATTAGCAGTAACGTCTTGTCCGAGGATCAAATTGTCGCCTTTGGTCGTCCTGCACAAGCATTACCAAAAATGCCCAACGCTACGATGGTCATCGTCGGTGAAAAGAATAGCTATGTGCTGACTCAAGGTGGCACAGAAATGGTGAGTTTATTGACCAATTTGACCCCAAAAAATATCCAAGTCGATAATGAAATGAAGTTTTATGTACCCAATAACGATGGTTACTTTCAAGGAGAAATGAAGCTTTCTTATGCTAAATTAAAGGATGAGTTCAAGCGTTCTGACTATCAGTTCTTTTTACAAAATAATGGTAAAGAATGCACCTCAGCCAGTGATCAGCGCATCAATGCTCAGCGTTTTTGCTTTAGCGTTCCTGTCAAAGGCGCTATCTACCCACAAGTAAGTAATTTAAGCTTAATTCAATCCAATTATCGCGCCTTAAGCAAACCTTATATGGTCAGCTTTTATACCCAAACACAGCAAAACCAAGTCTCTCGTAATGGACCAAATAGCGCCCAAAAACTGGTCTTACTACCCTTTGCTCTGGCTTTTGACGTGATTACTTTTCCTTTCCAGTTATTAGAGCAATAAATTTACTCTACTAAAGACTGCTGAAAACAAGGAGGCTGCTCATTTTTGGCAGCTTCCTTACTTGTATATTACCTTACGCTATCAATAACTTATCGCCAATCGTTTATCACCGTTTATCACATAATGAGTGCAATTCATGTTAAAATGAGCGCCTTTAATTTAGCCATTATTGTCGTTTATTAATAGGGGCTATATTTTCAGTGCCATTTTTCTAATTAACAGGTCCGCTCATGTCTGCCGATACCATCGCCCGCACCGCCTTTAAACAAGGCACCAAACCGCTTTACGACTATGACAAACACTGGGCGAGCTGCTACGAGCCTGCGCCTTATTTACCGATGAATCGTGCTGAGATGGACGCGCTTGGCTGGGATGCTTGTGACGTTATCATTATCTCGGGCGACGCCTATGTCGATCACCCAAGCTTTGGTATGGCGATTATCGGACGCTTGCTAGAATCACAAGGCTTTCGCGTTGGTATCATTGCTCAGCCAGATTGGAAAAGTAAAGACGCCTTTATGGAGCTTGGCAAGCCAGTCTACGCTTATGGTGTGACTGCCGGTAATATGGATAGCATGATTAACCGCTACACTGCCGACCGTAAGATTCGTAGTGATGACGCTTACTCTCCGGGTAATGTTGCAGACAAACGCCCTGACCGCGCTGCTATCGTTTATAGCCAGCGCTGCCGTGAAGCCTATCCTGATGTGCCCATTATCTTAGGCGGTATCGAGGGCAGTTTACGCCGTATCGCTCATTATGATTACTGGTCGGATAAAGTCCGTCGTAGTATCTTGATGGATGCCCGTGCCGATGTTTTATTATACGGTAATGCCGAGCGCGCTATCGTCGATGTGGTACACGGTCTCTCAAAAGGCTATACCTTTGAGCAAATGAGCAAGTTGCGCGGTACAGCGTATTTATTGACCCCGACGCGTCGTCACTGGCAAGCAGATATGACCGAAGTCGCTAGTAATGACGTTGATACGGTCGGTCGTGTTGATCCGATTATCAATCCATATGTGATGACAGAAGACGTTGATCAATGTTCAATCGAGCAAGAAAAGCCGTCTGACTCACCGGTTGGGCAAGCGCTTTCGGGAATGGCAGGGCAATATCCGGGTTTCGTTTCTGAGCCTGTGACCAATAAAATTCTGAATGCTGATCAAGTTGATGAAGAAACGCAAGTCGTACAAATGCGCGGCTTTGATAAACCGCAGACCGCTCGCAAATATAAACTAAAAATGCCAGCACGCGAGCAAACCGTGATTCGCTTGCCTGACTATGAGCAGGTCAAATCTGACCCAGTATTATATGCGCATGCTAGCCGTATCTTGCATCTTGAGACCAATCCGGGTAATGCCCGTGCGCTCGTCCAGCGTCATAGTAGCGGTGCAGGTAACTCATTTACCTCTATCGATGTGTGGCTCAATCCACCACCGATTCCGCTATCAACGGAAGAGATGGATTATGTATTTGACTTGCCTTATGCACGTCTGCCGCATCCAAGTTATGGCGATGCGCGCATTCCTGCTTATGACATGATTAAATTCTCAGTGAATATTATGCGTGGCTGTTTCGGCGGTTGTACTTTTTGTTCTATCACCGAGCACGAAGGACGCATTATCCAGAACCGCTCAGAAGAATCTATCCTACGCGAAGTTGAAGCCATTCGTGATACGGCACCGAACTTTACTGGGGTCATATCAGACCTTGGTGGCCCAACTGCCAATATGTATCGTCTCAACTGTAAAGACGAAACCATTGAAAAAAATTGCCGTAAGCCATCGTGTGTCTATCCTGATGTCTGTGAAAACCTGATTACCGATCATAGTAATTTGACCAAGTTGTATCGTAAAGCACGTGATATTAAGGGCGTGAAGAAAATCCTTATCGCCTCAGGTCTACGTTATGATTTGGCGATTAAAGACCCTGAATACGTCAAAGAATTGGTGACCCATCATGTCGGTGGTTATCTAAAAATTGCGCCTGAGCATTCAGAAGAAAACGTTTTATCAAAAATGATGAAACCGGGCATGGGCAACTATGACAAGTTTAAAGCCATGTTTGAGCAGTACAGCCAAGAAGCAGGCAAAGAGCAGTATTTGATTCCTTACTTTATCGCTGCCCATCCGGGTACCAAAGATGAAGATATGATGAATCTGGCGCTTTGGCTAAAAGGTCATGGCTACCGCGCTGACCAAGTGCAGGCTTTTTATCCAAGCCCGATGGCGACGGCAACCACCATGTATCATACCCATAAAGACCCACTGCATAAAATCAGTCGTAGTGAAGGTGATATGGATATCGTCAAATCTGGTAAGCAGCGTAAATTGCATAAAGCCTTTTTACGCTATCACGATCCAAAAAACTGGGTATTATTGCGTAAAGCACTACAAGATATGGGACGTGGTGATTTGATTGGCAAAAATCGTGGCTGCTTAATTCCACCATTTAATGCCAGCTTAGAAGGGCGTGAAGCCGCGCAAGATAGCTATCAATCGGCACGTAAAAAGAACAGCCGCTTAGGTAATGATTCAGTGAAGCGTAGCAATAAAACAGCTGATAGCTGGTCAGGTAAAGCTACTACTGGCAAAAGCGCTGGTAGCAAAAAGAATGTGAGTAAAGGTAATTTCCAAACTCAGCATACTGGTCTACCGCCACGCAAAACCAAATAAATAAAGCGGTAGCTCATACTACCAAGTTAATTTATTTTTAAAACCATCAAAACGTCTTAATTAAGTTCAATAAAAAGCGCCCATCGACTCTTCAATCGATAGGCGCTTTTTATTTGAACCATTTTATATCTTTGGCTCATTTACTGTTTAAGTTGCTCACATTTAGTTGTTGTTTAAAACACTTTAAATGAACGTTACATTAGTCAGTTATTAAGTAACTAAATGAACACGTAACAAACAATTTCTAACATTATATAAGCGCTTTCTTCGTTAGTATGTGCGCTATGTGCTTAACGCACAGTTAATCAGAAATACACGATCATTTTTATGCCTTTGGAGAAAACCATGAATACCCTAATTAAACTTGCTACTGCCCTACCTGCACTTGCCCTATTGAGCGCCTGTGCGACTACCGCTCCTACTACGCCAAATACTCCTGCGTCAGAAAGCGTGACTGATGCCGCTTATGACCGCATGGCACCTGCACCTTATACTTGTACTGATGGCAGCACTATCAACGCAAAACAGTCAATCAACAAAAAACAAGTGATGCTAAATGCTACCTTGCCTAAAGTAAACTGGGCAAACCAGCCAATCATCCTAAATGGCGCTGTTCAAGGCGATACCGCAAGCTATGTGAATGAATCAAACCCAGAAGTGGTCTATGCATGGCACATGAAAGGCGACAAAGGTATCTTCGCTATGAAATGGGCAAATGGTAAAGAATACCAAGTAAACTGCCAAGTAGGTAGATAGTCATTTCGGTTTAATCGTTCATTTATAATGATAAATCTATCATTGTTAAACTGAGCAATAGCATAAACAGTCATCGAAAGGTGGCTGTTTTTTTATGCCTGCTGTTTCAAATAGCTTTATAAATAACGATGGCATTATTTAATTTTACGATATTAAACCGTCAGCATTCTGATGTATTTAACTAGAGAAGCGGTACGAAAGCTGTCAAAATAGCCAATGCATAAAAACAACTCATAATGAATAAAAAAGGATACCTCGATGTCAAAGCGTCTTATAACCATGCTTATCATTACGACTGCCAGTATGTGGGCGCTGGCAGGCTGCGACAACAGCGCTGATACTGCTAATAAGAATACTGATACGGCAGTATCGACGACCGACTCAGCGACAGTAAATACGATTGATTGGTCAGCAATGGATAGCGGTGAGAAGCCAGCCGATCTTACTAACTATCAATATCCGTTTGCGCTTGATAGCCAAAATGTCCGCGACTACGCAGAGTATTTCAAAGTAGATAATGCTACGGCTCAGCATAATCTGACGGTGAGCATGGCAAGTAATGAGGCGCTATCAAAAGCCTTGGATCAGCTAAGTGAAAGCTATGTCTCACATGAGCTGACCGATAATAAAGACATTAAGCTAATCATTCATACCACGCCTGACATCGCTGCTGGCAGCTATGACTATGTGTTAGAAGGTGACTTTGGTAAAGGGTTGGTATTGCCTATCGTGATTATGCCGGATGGTGTGAAAGGTAATGTTGTTCCTCACGGGGGTTCGTAGACGCTGGATAAGTCAGATCAATTGAATCAGTAATTAGCATATTCGATAAAGATTATTTAAGAGAAAGGTTTTGGGGTTGGTATAGCTTGGATGGTCATTCGTGCAAAAGTGTGGCGCAATTTTAGATTTGCAAGGATAACTCTCTTAATAAAATGATATTTAATAGTAAAATTATAGACTATAGTTTATAATTTTAGTTATATAAAATTGATTTTACATAGTATTTGCCACAGCTTATAGCTTACTAAAAAACTTAAAGCTAAACGTCGAGGCAAAATCATCCTAAATAACCTTTATTAAAAAGAGTCAGCATGTTTAATCATAATAGAATACGTCTGAGGATTACTGGATTTGCACTGTTGATAGCCGTTAGTGCGTTAACCGCTTGCTCTAATAGCACCGCTAATACCACCAGCTATTCCACAGAAGATATTCAAATCCTAGCTTCAAGGGTTAAGGCCAAAGAAGTCACCATTTATAGCACGTCCGACTGCCTTTACTGCAATCAAGCAAAAAGCTGGATGAATGAGAATAATATTGCTTTTACCGATTGTGACATAGAAACCAGCCAGCAATGCGAAAAAAAATACAAATACTATAAAGCCGATGGTGTTCCCTTTATCGTCGTAAAACGACAGGGCAAAGAGTACCTGATGCGAGATGGATTTGATAGCGACGAGCTGTTAGCAGCACTACAAGACGGCGCGTTATAGAATTGAGTTTCCAATAACTTATTTTCTGCTTTGCAGCTCAGCTGATTAAACCTACCGATAAGGGTTGTTTGAGAGTTTGATTTTGATCTTATGAAGATCATTTCCTATTTGGAATTTTGGATATAGTTTCCATCAATAAGCTTTTGAACTCTTTATAGCAACTTATCGCTTTCTTAAATTCTTCGAGATTCGCGTTAAATAATATGTTTCTATCCAATGGTTGCTTTCCGCCAAAGCTATAGGCTATTGAAGTATTACCTTTGACTTCTACTTCTGAGTAGCTACCATCTGCATTCTCTTCCATTTTTGTTGTTTTTATAATGGTTCTAATAACAGGGGATACGATACCAGCTGTTATCCTCGGAGCGATATTGTGGCTATTTAGATTCCTATAGTCTCCAGTCAATTTTTTCTGATAGTGTCTATCATTTAAGCTCATTAATTCATAAAAGAAATCATTATAATCACAGAAATGTAAAACCTTTCGCAATATTTTTTCTTTTTTCCTTCTATTAAGATATATCGGTTCCAATTTAGGCAAAATAGGATCATAGCCTCTAATTTCATCCTTATACTTTTTATCAAAAGCTAATCGTATTTGATGGAAGTTTTCAATACCAACACTGATAAAAGTATCTTTGATTCTGCTAGGTACGAATAAGCACTTATTAATAATTAACTCTAAGAACTCACTCTCAAGTTCCCATTCTTTTTGCTCATCTTTCTTGTAAAAATCTAACACTTTATTCCACGCATACCAACGATGAAGTAAATGACACCATTCATTAAGAATATTAGTAATCTCTCTTAGGTCATCTTCTATCATCATTCTTCCAAAGATATCTATATCTCTATCATGGATAAAATCAAACTCATAGCTCAAATAATGTAATTCAGACTCTAAATCTCCAGACGAGAAAATTTGTAAATATTCCTCATAAGCTTTTTTTAAAAATGCATTAGCATCTATCTGGTTTCCTAACATAAAAAACCCTCATTATTCATTAAAGCTTAGTTGCGTGAGTGGTGCAGAGAATAATTAAAAGAAAAATAAGCCTGATAATCTTTGGTGGGTCAAGCTATCGCGAACCCACCCAACTTTTTTAATTTATGAACTTTTTAATAACACCAAAAACTCTTCTTCACCCACCACTTTTACGCCTAGTTTCTCAGCCTTCGCCATCTTCGAGCCAGCCTTATCGCCTGCCAGTAGCGCAGTGGTTTTGGCGGAGATACTGCCTGAGACTTTGGCACCGAGCGCTTGTAGTTTGGCTTTGGCTTCATCGCGCGCCATACTATCAAGCGCACCCGTGATGACCCACGTTTGCCCATCGAGCGGCAATCCTTCTGATCCTACTTGCTCAACTTTATCCCAATGCACACCTGCTTCGCGTAATGCCGTGATGACTTCGATATTGTGCGGTGCGCGGAAGAATTTATAAGCAAGCTCAGCAGTGATAGCGCCAACATCAGGTGTTACTAATAATGCTTCAATATCAGCAGCCATTAACACATCAAGGTCGCCAAATTGTTGGGCAAGATTCTGCGCCGTTGTTTCACCAACACCGCGAATACCCAGCGCATAGATAAAGCGTGAAAGTGTCGTATGTTTACTAACTTCGATAGCGCTAAGGATGTTTTGTACCGACTTTTCGCCCAGTTTCTCAAGCGTAATCAGCTCCTCTTGATGATTGTACAATTGATAGATATCAGCGACTGTCTTGATCAAGCCATGCTCAAAAAAGCTAATCAACCAACTTGCCCCTAAGCCATCGATATCCATCGCTCGACGCGAGACGAAGTGAATGAGTGCTTCTTGCTGCTGCGCGGGACAGAACAGTCCACCGGTACAACGCGCCAACGCTTCATCTTTAGGCAACACCACAGGAGAGTTGCACACTGGGCAGGTCGACGGTAGCTGTACCGGTTCAGAATCTTCTGGACGTTGCTCATGCCAGACGCGTGTGACTTTAGGAATAACATCGCCTGCACGGTGGATACTGACCATATCGCCTGCCCGTACATCCAATCTTTGAATCTCACCAAAGTTATGCAAGGTGACATTACTAACGGTTACGCCGCCGACTTTCACTGGCTCAAGCTTACCAACTGGAGTAATTGCGCCAGTGCGCCCAACTTGCCATTCAATAGAGCGCAAACGGGTCATGACGGTTTCGGCAGGGAATTTATAAGCGGTTGCCCAGCGCGGCTCCCGTGATAAAAAACCAAGCTGCTGCTGTAACGCTAAGCTATTTACCTTGATGACCATGCCATCAATCTCAAACGGCAAATCGCTACGCCCTTCAACCACCGACTCATAGTAGGCTTGCGCCTCGCGTGGATTTTGCACGACCTCGACAGCACTGACGGTAAAGCCGATGTCTTTTAGCCAAGCAAGGGCTGCTGATTGGGTGTCAATGGTGACTGGTAGACCTTGATTAACCGAATAGCAATAGAAGGCTAATGGACGACTGGCGGCGACGCTTGGGTCGAGCTGACGTAAGCTTCCAGCAGCGGCATTGCGTGGATTGGCAAATATTTTTTCTTCATTCTCTGCCGCTAAGCGATTAAGGCGCTCAAAACCCGCCTTTGGCATCAGCACTTCGCCGCGTACTTCTAATAGCTCAATATCAGCAGCATTAGAGAGCCAAAGTGGCAAGTTACGAATGGTTTTGGCATTTTGAGTGATGTCCTCGCCTGTTTGCCCATCACCACGCGTGACCGCTTGCACAAATTTGCCATAAACATATTTAAGCGAGACCGCTAGCCCATCAAGTTTTAACTCCATTTCATATTCAGGACTTTGTTGCGCGACACTTAAACGGTCGTTAACACGGCGCATAAAATCACGCAGATCATCATACTCAAAGACGTTGCCAAGCGAGAGCATGGCGATATCATGAGTCACTTGCGTAAAAGCAGATAGTGGCATATCACCGACTTGATTGATGGGACTGTCAGGCTGCAGTAAATCTGGATATTGTTCTTCCAGCGCCAATAAAGAGCGGCGCAACTGATCGTATTCGCTGTCTTCTAAGATGGGATTATCGAGCACATAGTAAGCATAATTATGGGTTTTAAGCGACTCAATAAACATACGCATATGGGCGACAATTGCTTTATCGTCTGTGGCAGTTTTTATAGCGTTACTATTGTTGTCACTAGCGTTGGATGTGGTCGGTAATGTAGGATCAGTCATAGTCGGCGTCTTTACGATTCAAGATGCCGATATCATAACAAGTTTGCAGGATACTCGGATAAGATTTTACAGAAAATCAGGATAATGGAAAAATAAAAAAAGGCAAATAACGTCACAAGCGCTATTTGCCTTTTAGATGATTGATAAGCACTTTTAAATTTTGATTTGCTTAACCTTCATAGTCACGGACTTGATTACGCAGCTGCTGCTTGTATTCTGGGGTAATTGGTTCATTTTCTTCATCAAGCATAATAGCGTCTAAATCGCTTGCCATCATATAAGCAACGCTCATCATACTATCAAAACTGCGCAGTGCTTGCGGATGCGGTAAAGACAAAAATACCACTACACCATTATAACTATTGGTCGCCACGCTATGCGGATCAAAAGGCGC
This sequence comes from Psychrobacter sp., assembly GCF_049295055.1. Classification (GTDB taxonomy): domain Bacteria; phylum Pseudomonadota; class Gammaproteobacteria; order Pseudomonadales; family Moraxellaceae; genus Psychrobacter. The sequence goes on from NZ_JBAQQF010000067.1 coordinate 15,440, forward strand.
GATACCACTATCGGTGATGCCCATCATACTGAACCATAGCATACCCGTACCGTCTTTTTGCTCATAGCGATGGAACATATTCATCGCCCCGTAGCGCAGACCATATTTATCAATTAACGCCAATAAATCACGACCACGAATCACCGCTGCTGGACGGTCGCGATATTGGTGCGGCAATATGGTGATATTGATGTTGTCTTTAGCATTAATCAATGGACCGTTTTGCCCTTCATCAACCGGCTCTGATAGATGCTGGTCAAGGATTGGGCTATTATCGTTAAAGCTTGGCTCTTCTGCCGTATCAATTGATGGCATCAGGCTGTCAGTGGCAGACATCAAACTTGAAAATGCATCAGGCTCTTGCTCGATATGCATGTGCTCAGCAGTTTCTGCAAATTCGCTGTTATCGGCATACTGCGGCTCCGCCTGCCAGCGTGCATAATCTTCTTCATCAATGATATTATCATCCATTGTATGACCGTTTATAGTATTGTGCTCAGCCGCCAGCTGTGCATCGACATGAGTATGTGATTGAGTCAAAGGTTCTTCTTCAACAACCGCATTTAAATAACTGCGGTCAGGGCCGATGCTCGTCTCGCCAGCGACCGTATCATCCAAGTCTGGCTGATCGACGATATTGCGCTCATGACGCGGTATGATGGGAATACCATTTTTATCATAATTGACCGCGGCAACTTCAGCGTTTTTGCGGCGCTTAAAGCTACGAATGACCATAAACAGCCCTGCAAGCACGATAAATGCGGCAATGGCGATCAATATAAACTGAATAGCGGTCATGAGAAATACATCCTAATATATGACAAAAGGGAATACACAAGAGGGGATAAATGGCAATAGTCTAGCATGGCTAATTAATATCGTCACCATCTAGTCATCGTTTAACGTCAGTCCGACATACTTGCGTGACGTTACAACCTCAGCCTTAACTATAACACTAGCAGCGGCTACCAGTTATCACTTATTTTTGCTACACAGCGATGCTGTTAATCAGAAAGGTAGCGTGCCGCCTCATCGAGTGAGACACTGACTAAAGTAGAAATGCCGGCGCTTGGCATCGTGACGCCCTTTAGCTCATCAGCAATCTGCATCGTCAGCTTATTATGACTAATAAAGATAAACTGTAAATCGTCTGCCAATTCATGAATGAGACTGGTAAAGCGTGCGACATTAGCATCATCAAGCGGCGCATCAACTTCATCAAGCACACAAAACGGTGCTGGATGCTGCTTAAATATCGCAAAAATCAAACTCAGCGCGGTGAGGGTTTTTTCACCGCCTGATAATACTGCCAAGCGACTATTACGTTTGCCTTTTGGTTGTGCCATTAAGGTCAGTCCTGCCCGCCATTGTTCTGATTTTGGCGCATTAGCAGGCATATCGTCGGTGTTAAGCGTTAAGCTGGCGTGTCCGCCGCCAAAGACTTTGGCAAATAAATTGGCAAGCTCATTATTGACCGCATTAAGCGTCTGTATAAACAGCGTCTTGGTGGTTTCATCAATAGAGGCAATTGCTTCAGTCAATGTCTGCATACTGGCCGCAATATCTGTTGTCTGCTGCGCGAGTGGCTCTAAGCGCTCATTAACTTCTGCCAATTCTGCCACTGCCGCAAGATTGACCGCACCTATTTTGCTTAATTGCTGCTCAAGCTTACTACGCTCAGACTCAAGCTCAGCGATTTTTTCTGGGCGTACGCGGCGATCATGCGCGATAAAGTCCGCCAATAGATTTGAGACACTCATCACTTGTTGCTGATGCTGATGCTGATGCTGTGGATGCTGCCGTAAGTCCGACTGCGCTTTATATTTATGACTGATGCGATAGTATGCGTCTAGGGCATCTTGCGTATGGCTGCTGGCATCATCCAATCGTGCCGCACTTAATGCCAGCTCCGTACTATGATGAGCAAGCTCGCTTTGTTGTGTTTGCAATGACTGTTGCAGCGTCTCTAACGCCGTCTGCTGCTGAGCGTAGTCTTGCTTAAGCGCCGTCAATGCGGTTTCGTGCGTCGTCAATAACTTCTGCTGCTCATCGCGCGCGGTTTGTGCCGTCTGCAATGCTGCTTGCAGTGCTGGCAGCTTGTTTTGCTGCTGTTCATAATTTGTCTGTAAAACTTTCTCACTTTGTAGCGACTTCTCATATTGCGCACTTGCCCGTGCAAGACTGCTAACGCTATGTTCTAGCCGCATGTCGCTCTGCTGAATACGCAGTTGTAAGGCTTGCCAAGCATCGTCATCGGCTTGACGGCTACGAGCAAGCTCACTACGCTCAGCTTGTAATTGCTGGCTTATCGTACGGGCATCAGCTATTTGTGGCGTCAGCGCTGCTATCTCGCTTTGGATATGCTGCTGCTCCTCATTAAGTGCTTGTAGCTCTTGCGTCAATTCTTGCTGCTCTTGCTCAAGGGCGGCTTTATCAGCATTTAGACGTTCACTGTCAGCTTGCAGGCGCTCAGCGTTAGCTTGTTGGGTAGTTAGTTGCTGCTGATAGTTATGTTTATCACAGATTAATTGCTCAGCTTGAGCGCGAGTCTCTTCCAAACTTATCGTTAATGCATCGTAGTCACGCTGGTTTTTAGCAAGGGCTTGTTGCTGAGCTTGTATCTTGGTTTCAAACTCATCAAGCAGTATTTCTAATCTTTCTAAACGCGTGCGCTGTTGTAAGCGCTGAGTTAAAAATTGGCTGTTACTGTTATTGCTACCATTCTGTCCATCTTGCGCGCCCGCAAACTTATTGAGATTAATCGTACCCTGACGACTGATAAGCCAACCATCAGTCGTTAGCAAAATGCCTGACGATGGTAAACCTTTTAAGATAGCAGTAAGTTCTGCGAGAGAATGCTGCTGAGTCGTTTCAGGTTGCGTAATATATAAATAACACTGCTGCCAAAGCGCCAATGTTGGCTGCGTAATCAGCTGTGATAAGGGCAGTATTTTATCAATCAAGTTATCTGGTAAATCATTAATAAATAGCGCTGCATTCACGTCATTTTTTTTAGAAGATAACCATAAGCTGTGACCCATTTCTATTTTGCTCAATGAGTTATCTTTTGTATTAATCTGCGCGTTTTGAGTGTTTTGATAAGCAAATAAATCGGTTAAGTTAGGCTCAAGCACCTGCCATAAGCTGTGCGTTTTCTCAGAGGCGTCAATAGCGTTATCAATGCTTGATGGGTTAATTTGGTTAGAGACTAGCACATGGCTGTCCAACCATAACGCCAACACACTATCGAGTAGCGCTGCGTGTTGTTGTCCTTTTGCACTCAGCTCAATATGCTCACGCAAAGTTGTAATGGCTAATTGGTTATCGTTATTTGCTACCTTATTTTCTAAGCCAGTTTCTGTTCGGTCAGCTTCTATTTCAGTCGCTGGCTGTTGAGATTTTAGTATCGGCTTCGGATGCAACATTTGATGTAAGGTATCGTATTCACTCGCCAAGACAGCGTGGCGTTTTTCATTCTCACTCAACTCGCGCTGCTGCGTGTTTAAGCGCTGCTGCAAATCGTGCGCGCGCGGTTGTAGTTCAGACAGTCGTTCATCGACGCTATCTTGTTGGCGCTCCACCTGCTGCAACTGTTTATTTAGCTCAGTCACTTGTATCTCTAGCGTCTGCTGCAAGTCTTGCGCGTCATTTATCTGTTCATCAGTATTTTCAGCTCTATTAGGATTATCAATAGGCGATAGTGACTGTTGTAATTGCTGCCAGAGATTCTGCCAGTTTTGCTGGCGACGCTGCCACTTATCATGGTTTTGCTGATAACGTTGTTGTGCTTGGCTATTGATAGCTTGTTGTTGCTCAAGCGTGCGCGCATTGTCTTGCAAACGGGATAGCTGGTTTTGCGCCTCATGCCATGCGCGCTGCAACGGTTGCTCGTTGCATTTATGTGACTCACGTTTACTGCCTAATTCGCTAAGCTGTGGACGCAATGCGGCTAATGACTCTTGCTGCTCGGCTTGCTCGGCTTTTAATTGTTCAATCTCATCAACGGCTTGCGTGCGCTGCTGATCTAAGCTATTTAATTGCTGCTTAATGGCAATCAGCTGTGACTTTGTATCGCTTAGTTGATGCTGCGCTTGTTGATGGCTTAATTGCTGCTGATAATGAGCGCTTTGGGCATCGTCCTTTATCCATTGCTCTTGATTGATGTGAGCAGCCAACTTATCTTGCGTGGCTTTTAGAGTCTTGTAGCTGGCTTGCAAAGTTGCGACTTCTACAGCACTACGCTCATGGGCTATTTTTTGCTGCTGCTGATTGTGTTTGGCTTGATATAACTGCTGAATGGCAAGTTGCTGCTTAATATCAGCAAGCGTTAATGCCAATTCCTCATAACGCTCAGCACTGGCTGCTTGTTTGGACAGTCTCTTTTGTTGGCTGACCAACTCGCTTTGCATATCGTACAGGCGTGCTAAATTATCTTGCGTCTTCTCTAACTTTTTTTGTGTTTCCTCGCGGCGTGCTTGATAGCGTGACACGCCTGCCGCCTCTTCGATAAATTCACGTAGCTGCAATGGATTAGAATCAACGATGCGCCCAATCATGCCCTGCTCGATGACCGCATAACTACGTGCGCCAAGTCCCGTCCCTAAGAACACATCAATCACATCGCGGCGGCGACAGCGTGTACCATTAATAAAATAATCTGAGCGCCCCTCTAAATTTACCTGACGGCGAACGGACAGCTCTTGATAGAGGTTGAACTCATGGCGAATACCCGTTTGCTCATCTTGGGTATGCTCAAAGGTTAGCTCGACACTAGCGACACTTTTTGCGGCTTTATCTTGCGTACCGGCAAAGATGACATCACTCATCGCGCCACCACGTAATTGCTTGGCAGAAGTTTCGCCCAACACCCAACGAATGGCATCAATGACGTTCGATTTGCCACAGCCGTTAGGCCCGACAATGGCAGTAATGCCTCGAGGAAAGGTAAAAGTGGTTGAGTTAGCAAAGGATTTAAAGCCTGCCAATTTTAGAGATTTTAAACGCATGAAAAGTCAGTAATATCAGCAAAAACAGGCGGCTATTCTACCTGAAATTGTGGGAAGTTTTAAGGGTTTTAGAGGGTTAAGTATAATCTGATATGTGATTCTTAATTTGATCATATAATTTATCGAAGGCTTCATTAAACCTTACTTTCAGTGCTTCTCGATTATATATATCGTCAGAACTATCGTTAGAGCCATGAGCCAAAAAAAACTGACGTGAAACTGTCAAAAAATCTTCACAATCAGTAGTTAGTTCAGAAAAATATAAAACAGTAATTATTTCAATTTTTGCACCTTTTTCATCAAACTCAGCAGTATCTATATTATTGCCACTTTCTTCTTGAGATAGTTGCGAACTAATAGTCTTCAAAATATTAGTAAAATCAATAATTCTAAACAATAACTCTTCATACTTTTGTCTTAAAAATACTTGCCGTTCATATTTATGTTCAGACTTCTGCTTCAAAAATCCAATACTCTGACTAACTAAGACACCAAATAGTGCCGAACCTGAAGCAATCATAGCGGTAACGAGGGTTTCACTTTGTAAGAAAGTTTCCATTAAGTCTTTACTCGCTTAGCCCACCATCTTGATATGAGTACGAGCATGGCAACAGCATAAAGCAGCCAAACGCCACCTTTTAATAAGTCGATGACTATAAACGGAGATTTTGATATTTCACTCAAACTAGATGCCGATATATTTTTCGCATAGCTTTGGGCGACAAGGCCTAAGAAGAAATAGAGCGCAATTGCAATAAAAGTCGTTAGAATTAATGCGATAACAAATCTTTTGTCATTCCTATACATACTTTTTATCCTTGTAAGAATTACTTAATAGCGCGTTGCTACTCAGATTTAAACCTATAGTATGCCAGTCTAAATCACCCCAATTCCACTTAATAATAACTGCCCACCAGCAAATAGTAATAAAACCCCAAAAGCGCGTTTTAGCATTAAGGCTGGCAGTTTATACGCAAGCTTCGCGCCGACTTTTGCCATAACAAAGCTAATCACTGAAATGCATAAGAATGCAGAAATATGTACGAAGCCTATCGTACCCTCTGGTAAATTTTCGACATTTTGACCAAACCAAGCGAATCCTAACGCACCTGCAACAGCAATCGGCAGACCGCAAGCAGCAGCTGTACCCACTGACTGCTTCATCGTTAGCCCTGCCCAGTTCAAAAACGGCACCGTTAAACTACCACCACCGATACCAAAAATAGACGAGGCCAAACCAATGCCAGTACCTGCGCCGAATTGCACGCCAGTAGAGGGCAGCGGTTTGCCCAGTTGTTCTTTATTAGAGAAGAATAGCATTTTTATAGCGACTAATAATGCACCGCCACCGATAATAGCTTTCAATGCTTGACCATCAATCGACTCTGCAACACCCGCGCCGATTAAACTTCCGATGACCAAACCCAGTCCCATTTTACGCCAGATATCCCAGCGCACACCGCCACGCTTATTGTGCGCAGTCATTGAGCTGATTGAGGTCACCACAATGGTCGCTAAAGAAGTGCCAATCGCTAAATGGGTGACTACTTCAGGCGGGAAATGATAAGCAGTAAAAATCCATACCAATGCCGGTACAATAATCATGCCACCACCAACGCCGAACAAGCCTGCACAGACGCCCGCAAATGCTCCTGCAATAACAAACCATACGTATAACATCATCAAGCTTACCTTTTAATGGGCTTTTTTATATAATAGTAGATGGCTGCATCTTATAAAGTCAGTACTTATAAGGGCAGCATTTATAACCTAATCATTTATAATAACAGTACTTAGATTGGATATATCATCCGTGACAGCCGCTTTCTGTTTCTTATTTTTGACAATCGCCTCAGTATATCAAAGATTGTCCATAGCACATTTGCTCCATTAATCATATTGACGAAACTTATGCCGCCACTCGCCCAGTTACCTGACTCTATAACCGAGTCATTCGAGCTTGATTATTTACCTGAGCTTAATCATCGCCATCTAACAACCAGCGCCTCGACCAACAGCGAGCTGATTGCAGCGGTACAAAATGGCTCGCTAAATGCCGCAGCGATGCATCTATTAACTGCGGAAACCCAAAGCGCTGGGCGTGGACAACATGGGCGCTCATGGCAATCACCGCGTGGCAATGTTTATCTGTCCTTATATTATCCAGTGCATATGCCGATTAGTGGTTTATTATCGTTAATCATTGGCGTAGAGCTAGCAAAAATGCCGGTTATCCAAACACTAAACGAGCAATTACGGGCGCAAGGATTGACGCCCATCGGGGTAAAATGGGCCAATGATTTGGGCTTTTATTCATCTCAACATCAAATTGATTTAAATAGTTCCCAGTTAGAACAAGAAACGACGCCCTTTTATAAGCTTGCTGGTATTTTAATAGAACCGGTATTACAAGCAGGCAAATTGGTTGGCGTAGTGATGGGCGTTGGTCTCAATGTAAAGGCAACGCCGCATCTAACAGCACAAACCTGCGAAGGTATGAATTACCAAGCGATTAGCTTACAAGATATCGAGCAGCTACTAGAGCCAGATAGACAAACAAGTAATTTACCAAGTTTACGTGAGCTTTATCAGCAAATGAGTAAGGCTTTAATAGCGGCGATGACACGATTTGAGCATTTAGGATTAGAGAAGCCAACCGGTCAACGCTACAATTTGGACAGCTTTTTAACCCAATTTGACTCAATGGATGCACTAGCAGGACTACGCTTGCGCATCATCCAAGAGCATAATGGTCAGACAGAAACGCTCACTGGCTATGCGTGCGGTATTGATACACATGGATGTTTGCAATTGCGCCAAGATAACGGTAATATTTCTGCGCTTTTTACCGGACGCATCGACGTTATTAATAAGGCGTAAAGCACTGACTTAACGTGCGCTAGCTATATAAAAAAGGGATATTTATGCTCTGGCTTGATCTTGGAAATACCCGCCTTAAATACTGGCTGACCGATGATATCGGGCAGATAGTTGCGCATGATGCCAAGCAACATTTGCAAGCGCCTGCTGAATTACTGATGGGTTTGACCGATCGCTTTGAGCGTTATGCCCCTCATTTTATCGGTATTTCATCGGTGCTCGGCGATGATCTTAATACAAAAGTCTCAGAGACGCTCAGTCGCCTTAATATTCCGTTTGAATTTGTCCATGTCGATGCCAATTATCCGCTGATGAAAAGCGCCTATAACGACGAGCAGCTGGGCTGTGATCGCTGGCTGCAAATGCTAGGCGCAGTAGATAAAACCAAACGTCAATGTGTGATTGGCTGCGGTACGGCAGTGACCATTGATTTGATTGATCATGCAACGCATTTGGGCGGTTATATTTTCCCAAGTATTTATCTGCAGCGTGAGTCATTATTTTCTGGTACTAAGCAAATTACTATTTCTAATGGCACTTTTGATAGTGTCGGTCAAGGTCTTAATACGCAGGATGCGGTACATCGCGGGATATTATTGTCCATCGTCGGTGCTATCAATGAGATTAGCAATCGCCATCCTAACTTTGAAGTGATTATGACAGGTGGCGATGCCGCTATTATTGCCCAACATGTTAATCGCCCTGTACGACTTCGTGATGATTTATTGTTAAATGGCTTGGCAAGATATTTTGATCATAGTAATAAATAGCTATCGTATATTTTCATCTTTTATAAAGTAAGCATAAAAAAGCAGGACGCTTAAAACGTCCTGCTTTTTTAGTTTTATCAAAACATTAGTATTTTTATACCACTTTCAAAATTTAGAGTAGTTCGGAAAACTTGTGTAAGCACTATACCAAGTATAGTTGATCCACTTTTAAAAAAGTACAACACTACTGGAGTTAATTATTCGCAGCCTCTGTCTGCGTAGGCACAGCAAGCAAGAAAAATTAACCCCAGTAGTGATTGATAATATTTGTATTTCTTTTATTTAGGACGGACTATAGCCTTAGCAAGTTTGACAAAGTTAATCGACTTTTGGGTGTTGATATTACTTAGTCTCATTAAACAGCTCACGACCAATTAACATACGGCGAATCTCACTCGTACCCGCACCAATCTCATAGAGCTTGGCATCACGCCAGTAACGACCTAGTGGATACTCGTTGGTATAGCCATTACCACCGAATATTTGAATGCCTTCGCCTGCCATCCATGTGGCTTTTTCAGCACACCATAAAATCACACTGGCACAATCTTTACGTACTTCTCGGCTATGACCAGCACCGCGTTTATCTAGCATATCCAAGTTTTTACCCACGGTGTACAAGAAGCTGCGACCTGCTTGCAGTATGGTGTACATGTCGGCGACTTTGCCCTGAATGAGCTGGAATTCGCCAATCGCTTGTCCAAACTGCTTACGATCGTGAATATAAGGCACGACATTGTCCATCACGGCTTGCATGATGCCGATAGGACCTGCTGCCAATACCGCGCGCTCGTAATCAAGACCACTCATCAAGACTTTAACACCTTCGTTTAGGCCGCCCAAGATATTTTCTTTAGGTACTTCAACATTGTTAAAGGTCATCTCACCCGTATGACTACCGCGCATACCGAGCTTATCGAGCTTTTGCGCCGTGCCAAAGCCTGCCATGCCTTTTTCAACGATAAAAGCAGTCATACCTTTGCCGCCTAGCTCTGGATTGGTCTTAGCATACACCACCATTACGTCAGCATCAGGACCATTGGTAATCCACATTTTACTACCATTTAGCACATAATGACCGTCTTTCTCTTCGGCTTTCAGCTTCATACTGACCACATCTGAGCCAGCGCCAGTTTCACTCATGGCGAGTGCACCGATAAACTCGCCGCTGATTAGTTTTGGCAGATATTTTTGTTTTTGCGCCTCTGAGCCATTACGCTTGAGCTGATTGATACATAGATTTGAATGCGCACCATAGCTAAGTGCCACAGAGGCAGACGCACGGCTAATCTCTTCCATCGCAACCATGTGCGCGACGTAGCCCATGTCAGAGCCACCGTATTCCTCGGGAACGGTGATGCCATGTAGACCAATATCACCCATTTTTTGCCATAAATCCATTGGGAACTCATCGCTACTGTCAATCTCGGCCGCACGCGGAGCGATTTCTTTGGCAGTAAACTGCTGCACCATATCACGTAAGGCGTCGATATCTTCGCCAAGCTGAAAATTCAATCCGGGTAAACTCATAACCATTCCTTGTATTTTGATGTTTTAGATTTTAATCCATTTTTTAAAGCACCATCTTTTTGAGACCATTTTTGATGTCATAGTCAATTCTAAATAAGATTGATACGTTAATAATTCCGTGCTACTGGTGCTAATTTTTCTTGCTTGCTGTTCGCAGGCGTGACAGAGGCTGCGAAAAATTTACTCCAGTAGCACTTATATCAGTTTTAAAGTAAATAAATTATATGTTGGTTAAGATTGACGTTTATTAATCAGCGCTCGTGCTACGTTTGAACCGTTAGGACGACCCAAAAACTTACTGATACGCTCACCAGCGACCACTAGCTTTTCCAAATCGATACCGGTACTTATTCCCATGCCATGCAGCATGTAGACCACGTCTTCAGTCGCGACATTACCCGTTGCACCTTTGGCATACGGACATCCGCCAAGTCCAGCGACTGAGGTATCAAATTCACTGACGCCCATCTGTAGTGCCGCTAAAGTGTTACTTAGTGCTTGACCATAAGTATCATGAAAATGCCCTGATAGCATGGCAATATCTGCATACTCAAGTGCTGCTTGTAGCGCGCGCTGTACCTTTAAAGGCGTACCTACGCCAATCGTATCCGCAATACCGATCTGCTCTGCGCCAATTTCAAGCAAACGCTTGGTCACATAGGCCACTTGGCTTGAGTCAATCTCACCTTCATAAGGGCAGCCAACGGTGCAAGAGATCACGCCGCGCACTTTGATACCTTGCGCTTTTGCTGCAGCGGCAACGGGCGCGAAACGCTCAATGCTTTCATCAATACTGCAGTTGATATTCTTTTGACTAAAGGTCTCGCTGGCTGAGCCAAAGATGACGATTTCATCAGGGCTATGCAAGATAGCATTCTCAAAACCGCGCATATTGGGAACCAATACCGAATAGCTCACATCTGCTCGACGCGTAGGCGCAAGTGCTTCGAGCAGCGCGCTATTATCGTCCATTTGCGGCACCCACTTTGGTGACACAAAACTAGTGGCCTCAAGCTTTTTTACGCCTGCAGCAATCAAATCATTAATAAGCGCTTGCTTAATCGCCGTTGGTACCGTCATAGATTCATTTTGTAAGCCATCGCGTGGACTGACATCAACGATGGTGACGTGTTTTGGATAGGAGAGTTTCATACTTGTCGTCCTTTTTATTATTCGCCTCTTTATAATAGATTCAATTTAGAAATATTATAGGATTGCTGGGATAAATTTTGTGAAGCCTCTGGAGTGCGAAGCGTACAGCAAGCGAGGAAAATTTATCCCAGCAGAGCGCTATTTTAAACGAACCACTTATATATTGAATTGACTATGTTATCGGTACTTCAGCTATTCGCTTTCCGTATCAATGCGTAATAACTCGTCACCATCAGCGACCAAGTCGCCCGCACCAAATAGCAATTCTGCCACCACGCCATCTGTCGGTGCCGTAATGGTATGTTCGATTTTCATCGCTTCGATGACCGCTAATGGATCGCCTTTTTTTACGCTATCACCGACGGCGACTTTAAAGGCAACGACTTGACCCGGCATTGGCGATTTTAAGCTACCAACCGCCGCATTCTCTTCGCCAACATGTGCCATGATATCAACGAGCCTAATCTCATCACGCCCGCTATCGGTAAACACATAGACGGTTTCATGGTTTGTCCAGCTTTGGACGTTGATACGCGCACCATCTAACCATAAGGTATGATTGTGTGCATCAATGCTGCTATAGCTGACTTGACCTTCATAGACCGTTTCTGTCTGGGCAGCTACGTTCGCGTTGCTATTATCTTGCGTGTGAGCAATTTCTTTTTCAATGACTAGCGTAAAGCTACTGAGGTTATCGCTGCCCTTTTTGCTCTCTGAACAATTAGCATTGTGCCAGTTGCTAATACGAGTGTTATAAAATTGCTCTGCGTAAACCAAGCTAAACGAACGTGTGTAATCGCTAAAGGCACGGAAACCTGTAGGCTGGCTAAAGGGATCAGTATTTATACCTTTATATGCCGCCTCACTAGCAAGCTGCTGTGCGATAGCCGTCACCGCGAGTGTCGATAATGCAAGCGGATGCTGATTAAACAGCTGCTCACGCTCACGCTCAATCAATGCCGTATCAAGATTTGCTTGGCTAAAAGACTCGGTATTTATGATGTAACGTAAAAATGCCACGTTATTTGGTAGACCGACTATTCGCGTTTGCGCGAGTGCGCGATCAAGCTTGGCTAACGCTTGCTCGCGAGTGGGCGCATGGACGATCAATTTGGCAATCATAGAATCATAAAACGGACTGATGACATCGCCTTCGCGTACGCCGTCGTCGATACGCACATCAGTGCTATTCTTATTAATGATGAAAGTACTATGTTCAGGTTTTTGATAAGTAAATAAAGTGCCCGTCGCTGGCAAAAACCCATTATCAGGATTTTCAGCACAAATACGCGCTTCTATCGCATGACCGTTGATCGACAGCTCTGCTTGCTTTTTCGGTAAGGGTAAACCTGCCGCTACTAACAGCTGCCATTCGACCAAATCTACGCCAGAGATGGCTTCACTAACCGGATGCTCAACTTGCAGTCGGGTATTCATTTCCATAAAATAGAAATTCATCGAACCCGCGCGCTGCTCAACGATAAACTCAACCGTACCTGCGCCAAAATAATTGACCGCTCGCGCCGCTTCGATTGCCGCAGTTCCCATCGCTTCACGCATCGCCGCGTCAACACCCGGTGCTGGCGCTTCTTCTAATACTTTTTGATGGCGACGCTGTACCGAGCAATCACGCTCAAACAGATGCACATAATTGCCATGGGTATCACCAAATACTTGGATTTCGATATGGCGTGGTTTCAACGCGTACTTTTCGACCAATACTTGATCGTTACCGAAGCTGGTAATGGCTTCACGGCGGCATGATTCTAACAAGTCAATAAAATCACTGCTTTGCTCAACGATACGCATGCCTTTACCGCCACCACCAGCACTGGCTTTAATCAATACCGGATAACCAATACTGTCGGCTTGCTGTTGCAAAAAATGGGCATCCTGATTTTCACCGTGATATCCGGGTATCAGTGGCACGCCAGCTGCTTCCATCAAGCGCTTGGACTCAGATTTACCGCCCATGGCACGGATAGCGTCAGCAGATGGACCGATAAAGACCAATCCTGCATCTTGACAAGCTTGAGCAAAGTCCGCATTTTCGCTTAAAAACCCGTAACCTGGGTGAATCGCTTGTGCGCCTGTTGCTTTGGCAATCGCAATGATGGCGTCGCCTTTAAGATAGCTGTCTTTTGGCGCAGAGCCACCTAAATATACGGCTTCATCGCAGACAGCAACATGCTTGGCTTCACGGTCAGCATCAGAATAAACGGCAACGGTATTGATACCTAGACGCTTGGCAGTCGCAGCAACTCGGCAGGCAATTTCACCACGATTGGCGATCAAAATTTTGGAGAACATAACAGTCCTTTTTTCTAAAAATTAAATTATATGAATATAAGTTAGAAAATATTTATTAATAAAAATCAGTACTAATTCTAATCTAAAAACTTTTTAAATTTATCGGTTAAACTTTTAACAAACAATCACCCTGTGATATCTCTCCAGTATGTAAGCCATCAACTAAGACTCTATAAACTAAGGAAGGATGATCTAGAATAGCTTTGCACATCGTTGGTAAGTTTCGACCATCTGCTTTTTGTAGAGTAAGAGAGTCAATTTCTTCAAACCCTTCGTTACAAAGGTAACCTGTTACAAAAGTCCCTTCGTTCTCAATTCCAAAAACATCGAGAATATAAAGAAAAGGGCTTTGATGGTGATTTTTTACGGCATCTCTTATTAAGTCATACTTAATGATTGGAAATCCCGGAAACTCCTCTTGTGCCGCTTTTAATGTCTGAATAATACTAGCTGATAAAGTTCTATCTTATGATTTTGCCAATATTTCATATAAAGTGTCGCGATATTGGTTAGAAAAATTTTCAATATCATTGCGGATTTTTTCAACTTTGACTATTTCTTTTGATAAGCTCATATACTTTTTTCTCTTTGGTTACGCCATTTTTTTCTTAACCTTCAGCTAACCAATCAGGCTGGCGTTTTTGTAAAAACGCTTGTACGCCTTCTTTACCTTGCTCTGATGAGCGGATATCGGCGATACCTTTAACCGTATCAGCAATCAGTTCATCGGTAATGGCTGCGCCTGCGACGTCATGTAATAAGCGCTTGCAAGTCTTGACCGCATCAGGGCTGTTTTTAACCACTGTGGCGCAGAATGTGGCAACCGCATCATCAAGTGACTCTTCACTAACTCGCTCATGGATAAAGCCAAGCTGACGGGCTTTTTTGCTATCGAATACTTCTGCACTTAAGAAATAACGTTGTGAGGCTCTAGCACCTAATGCTCTAATAACATAAGGGCTGATAGTCGCTGGTGCTAAGCCCAAACGTACTTCGCTAAGGCAGAAACTAGCAATTCTCACAGCGATTGCTACATCACAGACTGCAACCAAACCCATACCGCCTGCATAGACATCACCTTGTATAGCCGCTATCGTTGGCTTTGGACATTCATAAATGGTCTTTAGCATTTGCGCTAACTTGTCCGCATCCGCTAGATTCTCTTCATAGCTATAATCCGCCATGGCGCGCATCCAATTCAAATCGGCACCTGCACAAAAAGCTTTGCCCGCTGCCGCTAAAACGATAACACGTACTTGATTATCATCACCAAGTGCATTAAATGCGTGGGTTAGTTCGACAATCATTTCATCGTTAAAGGCATTACGTATCTCAGGGCGATTCAGTGTTACCGTTGCAACGTGCTGCTCAACGTTAACCAATAGGCTTTTATAATTATTCAAAGTTTGTTGCATAACCTTCTCTACATTTTTATAAACGTGAAATGACTGGGAATATTTTATTGAATGCCACATTGCTGCATTGCTACATTCTAAAGACACCAAAAGTCGTCTCTTCAATCGGGGCGTTATGAGCGGCACTAAGCGCTAATGCCAATACGTTACGGGTATCAGCAGGGTCAATCACCCCATCATCCCATAGACGAGCCGTGGCATAATAGGGATGACCTTGCTTTTCATACATCTCACGAATCGGCGCTTTAAATGCTGCTTCATCTTCCTCACTCCACGCCTCGCCTTTACGATCAAAGTTATCACGCTTGACGGTTGCGAGTACTGACGCTGCTTGCTCGCCGCCCATCACAGAAATGCGCGCATTTGGCCACATCCATAAGAAACGCGGACTATAAGCACGACCACACATACCATAGTTACCTGCACCAAATGAACCACCAACGATGACAGTGAACTTAGGTACTTTTGCATTCGCTACTGCCATCACCATCTTGGCTCCATGACGGGCGATACCTTCGTTTTCATATTTACGACCAACCATAAAACCAGTGATATTTTGCAGGAATATCAATGGGATTTTTCGTTTACAACACAGCTCAATAAAGTGTGTACCTTTTTGCGCCGATTCACTAAATAAGATGCCATTATTGGCGATAACACCAACTGGCATGCCTTCGATATGAGCAAAACCACACACTAGCGTCGTGCCAAAGCGCGCTTTAAATTCATCAAAAGCACTGTCATCGACGATACGGGTAATAATCTCCCTAATATCAAAGGGCTTGCGCTTATCGGTTGGAATAACACCGTATAGCTCTTTAGCATCATAGCGTGGCGGACGTGGTTGGATTTGATTAGCAATGTTTTTAGCAGGACGATTTAGATGGCTGACAATATTGCGCGCTATTGATAACGCATGCGTATCGTTTTGGGCTAAATGATCGACGACGCCTGACAGACGAGTATGCACATCGCCGCCGCCCAGATCTTCTGCTGTGACTTCTTCACCTGTTGCGGCTTTGACTAATGGTGGACCACCCAAAAAGATAGTTCCTTGGTCTTTGACAATAATAGACTCGTCGCTCATCGCTGGCACATATGCTCCGCCAGCGGTACAGCTGCCCATTACCACTGCAATTTGTGGAATACCAGTGGCACTCATATTAGCCTGATTAAAAAAGATACGACCAAAGTGCTCTTTATCAGGAAATACTTCATCCTGATTGGGCAAATTTGCACCGCCCGAATCGACCAAGTAAACACAGGGCAAGTTATTTTCTTGCGCAATTTCCTGCGCGCGTAGATGTTTTTTCACCGTCATTGGGAAATAAGTACCGCCTTTTACGGTGGCATCATTACAGACAATCATGCACTCAGTACCGTTAATGCGACCGATACCGGCAATCACGCCAGCCGCTGGAATATCTTCGCCATACATATCGTGCGCCGCCATCGGAGCAACTTCTAAAAACGGCGTCCCGACATCCAGCAAACGCTCAACACGCTCGCGAGGTAGCAACTTGCCACGTGCCAAATGCTTGGCGCGCGCACGCTCTGATCCGCCTTGGGCGACTTTGCGTAGGTGCTGATATAAGTCATCAACGACCTGTTGCATGGCAGCAGCGTTTTGCTGAAATTCAGCAGCGTTTGGACTCAATTTACTGGTTATGATAGCGCTCATGATATCCCTTTTCTTTAATGCGTAAATGCGAGTGACTGTTTTTATGATAATAATATTTTATGCGAATTATTCTAACGACTGGTTATTTTAGTCTTGACTCGTATCCGTATAGTCAATTCGATTTATAATCGATACAGCGAGATTTGGGTGAATTTTTTGCAGCCTCTGTCGGCGTAGGCAAAGCAAGCCAGAAAAATTCATACAAGTCTCGCGTCATAACATAACGTATTTATTTCATTTGTTATCGACTATAACCTTTAATAAGGTAGCAATAATAGAATGGGCTATAAACCTAGCTCTTCTCTCATCTGCTCAATAATTTTATATTTCTGAATTTTACCAGTGATGGTCATTGGGTACTCGGTGACGAAGCGATAATAAGTCGGCACTTTATAATGGGCGATATGCTCACTACAGAATTGGCGCACTTCTTCTTCCGTTAAGCAGCCCTCTTCTTTAGGAATAATCCAAGCAGCCAATACTTCGCCATAACGCTTATCTGGGATGCCAACGATTTGTACATCACGGATTTTGGGATGGCGATAGAGATAATTCTCGACTTCTACTGGATAAATATTCTCACCGCCACGGATGACCATATCTTTACTACGACCAACGACTTTGACATAGCCATCTTCATCCATCGTTGCCAAATCACCCGTATGCATCCAGCCATCTTGAATGGCTTCGCGGGTTTTAAAACGACTGCCCCAATAACCTTTCATCACCGAATAACCACGGGTCAGCAACTCGCCAGTCTCACCTAACGGTAAAATCTCGCCTGTTTCGGTATCAATAACTTTAACTTCAAGCGCTGGCTGCACGAGTCCCACGGTCGAGACTTGCTTATCAAGCGGCGTATGTTCATTGGTCTGACAAGAAACGGGACTGGTTTCAGTCATACCATAAGCAATGGTGACCTCTTTCATATGCATCTCATCGATGACGCGGCGCATGACCTCAATCGGACAGCTAGAGCCCGCCATAATGCCAGTACGCAAGGTAGATAAATCAAAGTTTTTAAATTCAGGATGATCAAGCTCGGCGATAAACATCGTCGGTACACCATGTAGACCAGTACATTTCTCACTCTCGACTGCTTGTAAGACCGATAACGGCTCAAAACCATCATTTGGATAGACGATACAGCCGCCATGGGTGAGAATGGCTAAATTACCAAGCACCATACCAAAGCAATGATATAACGGTACTGGAATACACAGTCTATCCTCTTCAGTGAGGTTCATCGCCTCACCGATAAAATAGCCGTTGTTTAAAATATTTCGATGGCTTAGAGTCGCGCCTTTGGGTGTTCCTGTCGTGCCACTGGTAAACTGTACATTAATAGCATCGGTATTTTTAAGCTGTGCTTGACGCTCAGCAACACGCGGATCATTGGCATCACCTTCCGCCATCCATGCAGAAAATTTCTGCATAAAGTTAAAGTCTTCTTCACTATCCGGCTCATCAATCCAAATAATACGCTCAATCGTTGGAATCTCAACCAAATCAAGTTGGGTATAGTCTTTATGATAAATTTCAGGACACATCTCACGAATCAATTGCGCGTAATCACTGCTTTTAAAATGGCGCATGAGTACAAGAGCCGAGCAGCCCAGTTTATTTAGCGCATATTGCAGCTCAAAAACACGATAAGCAGGATTAATATTGACGAGGATAATACCGACTTTTGCCGTTGCCAATTGCATCAGTAGCCATTCAGCATTGTTATGCGACCAGATACCGATACGATCACCAATCTCAAGCCCCATCTCAATCATGCTGCTCGCTAACTGATTAACCTGCTGTTGCAGCTGTTGATAAGTCCAGCGGATATTTTGATGGCAGACGACCAGTGCTTCGCGTTCAGGATATTTGGAGACAATAGCATCAAAGAAATCACCGATGGTCGCTTCAATTAGCGGCACATCAGGACCTTTATCATAGCTTTTAGTGAGTGGCGCATTTGCCGAGCGGGCACCCATATTAATACTGGGAATATTATTTAGAATGCTATCAAAATGAAAATTCTGAGTCATAACGAGTCCTTTCGTTTTACTTTTTATGGTGCTTATTGGTCGCCTCCGACCCCTTCATTCTTCCTTGAACAGGTCTTGACTAGCGTTAGCTACTATAACGCCATCAATGAAAGCCTGTCAATAATAGCAATACAATTCGTATCATTTAAAAAGAAAATATAAAACCAATTTATCATTGATTGCTAGATGACGAGTCTTTTATGTGACTTAAATCGGAAAAGCCAGCCTTATACCATAATAGTAAAAAGCTGGCTTTTCCAGTCATTAATAGTCTCAAATTATCTTAGACCCATCTCCTCTATCATTTGCTCAACGATTTTATATTTCTGAATTTTGCCAGTGACGGTCATAGGATATTCGTCAACAAAGCGGAAATATGTCGGCACTTTATAATGAGCAATATGTTCACGACAAAACTGTCTTATCTCTTCTTCACTTAAGCTATCCGGCTCTTTTGCAATAATCCACGCTGCCAATACTTCGCCATACTTTTTGTCAGGAACGCCAACTATTTGTACATCGCGAATTTTCGGATGGCGATAGAGATAGTTTTCGACTTCTACTGGATAGATATTTTCGCCACCACGAATGATCATATCTTTACTACGCCCAACCACAGTGATATAACCATCTTCATCCATCGTTGCCAAGTCACCGGTATGCATCCAGCCATCAGTGATTGCCGCACGGGTTTTAAAGCGGCTACCCCAATAGCCTTTCATCACCGCATAGCCATACGTATGTAATTCACCTGTCTCTCCAATCGGCACGACTTGACCCGTTTCAGTGTCAACGATTTTGACCTCAAGACCTGGCAGCACCATTCCTACGGTAGAGACTCTCTTTTCAAGTGGCGTTTGCGAGCTGGACTGACAGGAAGCTGGACTGGTCTCAGTCATCCCATAAGCAATCGTAACTTCCTTCATGTGCATCTTATCCATCACACGGCGCATGACCTCAATCGGACAGCTAGAGCCGCCCATGATACCGGTGCGCAAGCTGGACAAATCAAAGCTATCGAAGTCTGGATGATCGAGCTCCGCGATAAACATCGTCGGTACGCCAAGCAAAGCGGTACATTTCTCTTCTTCGACCGTCTGCAATACCGTTAGCGGATCAAAACCATCGTTAGGATAAACCGCACAGCCACCATGGGTTAAAATGGCAAGATTACCGCCCACCATGCCAAAGCAGTGATAGAGTGGCAATGGGATACACAGCCTATCATCACTGGTCAACTTCATGCCTTCGCCAAGAAAATAACCATTATTAAGGATATTACGATGGCTTAAGGTGGCGCCTTTCGGTGTCCCTGTTGTGCCACTAGTAAACTGCACACTAATAGCATCAGTATTCTTAAGCTGCGCTTGGCGCTCTGCAACACGCGGATCGTTGGCATCACCTTCTGTCATCCAAGCCGAAAATTTTTGCATAAAGTTAAAATCTTCATCACTGTCTGGCTCATCAATCCAAATGATGCACTCAATCGTCGGAATCTCGACCAAATCAAGTTGCTGATAATTTTTATGATAAATCTCAGGACACAGCTCACGAATCATCTGCGTATAGTCGCTGCTTTTGAAATGACGCATCAATACCAATGCCGAACAGCCCAATTTATTCAGTGCATATTGCAGCTCAAAAGTACGATAAGCAGGATTGATATTGACTAGGATTACACCGATTTTTGAGGTGGCTAATTGCATCAAAAGCCATTCAGCATTGTTATGCGACCAAATACCGATACGATCGCCTATCTCAAATCCCATCTCAATCATGGCACTTGCCAGCTGATTAACTTTTTCCTGTAACTCACGATAAGTCCAGCGGATATTTTGATGACGAGAAACCAAGGCTTCACGCTCAGGATATTTACTGACAATAGCATCAAAAAAATCCCCGATGGTCGCTTCTATCAGCGGCACATCAAGTCCTTTATCATGGCTTTGGGTAAGTGGCGCATTTACCGAGCGCGCACCTACATCAACTTTTGGAACATTATTAAAGATACTTTCGAAATCGATAAGCTGAGTCATAACGAGTCCTTTCGTTTTACGGTTGAGGGTTTTTAGCAGTGCGATAAAAATAGGCTACCAAAGTAAATGCGATATTTCCCTTGAATACTGTTTAACGCATACTCTTTATCGCTGTAGGTTTATCACCACAGATTCTGATTAAACTAAACTAAGTTTTAACCAATGATACAGTGCTTTAAATTAAAGAATATCAATAATAATACGATCTGTATCGATAATATTAGACTGAAGCGTTCTTAAGTCTAAAATCGATAAAAGAAATGCGGTAGATATGAATGAAAAAAAGCCAGCACTGCATTAGAATGGCAGCACTGGCTATGGGGCTTAGAGTTTTTTTAATAATTAAACGTTGGGTGTAACAGGTGCTTTGATGGTTACCGTTGCGCTAACTTCATTATTATCATCGAGCAAGTTCATAATGAGCTCATCATCACTTTCAGTCGCTACTTGCCAATTACCGTTTGCTTGCGGTACACCTGTTACCATCACCGAAATTGCTTTATTTTTTAGGCGAATCATTGGTGGTTTATGCTCATAACCACCATGCTCTAACCCTAAGATATCATCAGCAATGGTTGCTGCTTGCGCACGTAACGGTGCTACATAACGACAAGCAACACCATTGATTGACATACAGTCGCCAATTGCATAAATGTTTGCCGTAGTAGTACGCAGCGTCGGCGCGTCAACCTCGATACCAGTACGGCGATTAAACTCAACCCCAGCGGCGGTTGGCAATTTATCATCGACGGTCAGACCTGTACTAGCAATCACATGGTCAACGATCAATGGCTCAAATTGCTGAGCCTCTGCATTTTCTACACTAGAGGAAACTGACTCATAGCTAACTTGTAACTTTCCATCATTATTGACATCATTACTACCATCACTGATACGAGTAATACCAGATACCTGACAACCCCCTAAAAAGTTAATACCTTGTGATTTGACTGCCTCTGCAATGCGTGCGGTCGCTTTTGCTGGTAGCATTTGCGATAGTGGCGCGTCATTTAAATCAATCAATGTCACTTGGTGACCTGCTTTTAGCAAGTCTTCAGCAATCTCAGTACCGACCATACCAGCACCAACAATAGCGATATGCTGACTACCTGTTGCTAGCTTTTCTTGTAGCTGCCCAAAACGCTCAATATGATTGACATGCCAAACCAAGTCTTCTGGTAAGCTTTTTGGAAAGATAGGATGCGCACCCATTGCTAACACCAATTTGTCATAATTGATCGTTGCGTAATTGGTATAAACAGGGTCTGAGCGCAGCGCAGAGATAAGCTGTAATTGTTGGGCAGTAGCGTCAATATCAGTCACATGCGTATTGGCAAGTAGCGTCACTTGCGCCGCTTTAGCAGCATCAACGCCAGTTGCTCGCACTAAGTCTGAGGCACGTTTATTTTGACTGATTGCCATGGTCAGCATAGGCTTGTGATAACGATCGCCACTATCGGCAGTTATCAAGGTAATCGAGATGTCTTTATCTTTTGCGCGAATCGCATCAATGACATGCCAGCCTGCCAAGCCTGCACCAATGATAACAATACCTGCAGACGATGTAATAGACGATGCTGCAGATGGGACGGACTGATTTCCTATACTCATGTTAGCTCCAATAAAGTTGACGGATTATTTTAATTATCAGAATATTGACCGTTATTATATCAGTAAACACACATTCACCCACATTAACATTCATATTAAATATATAATTAATTATCAAAAAAAGCGCCTATTAATAATAGACGCTTTTAAAGATAAAAATATCTAACTGCCATGCTAATGATTCAGAATCTTCGATAAGAACATTTGCGCGCGGTCACTTTTTGCGCCTTCAAAGAACTCATCTTTACTACAGTTTTCGACGATATGACCTTCATCCATAAAGATAATCCGGTTAGCAACCTGATTGGCAAAACCCATCTCATGGGTCACGCACATCATAGTCATACCATCACGGGTCAGCTCAATCATCACATCGAGGACTTCTTGAATCATCTCAGGATCAAGTGCGGAGGTTGGTTCATCAAATAGCATTGCCACCGGATCCATCGCTAGCGCGCGGGCAATCGCCACACGCTGCTGCTGACCACCAGACAGCTCCGCTGGATATTTCGCCGCCTGAACCGTCAGTCCAACACGATCTAAATAGGCCATGGCTTTTTTCTTAGCTTCGTCTTCTTTACGACCTAATACTTTGATTTGGGCAACGGTCAAATTATCAATAATCGTCAGATGCGGGAACAGCTCAAAATGCTGAAACACCATACCTACTTGACTACGTAGCTTAGGCAAATTGGTCTTTGGCGCACCCACTGAGATACCGCTGACCATTATCTCGCCCTTTTGAAAAGGCTCCAATCCATTGACGGTTTTAATGAGCGTGGATTTACCACTACCCGATGGACCACAAACGACAACGACATCGCCTTTATGCACATGCGCAGTACAGCCAGTCATCACCTGAAAGTCGCCATACCATTTACTAACATCGGTCATCTTGATGACAATCTCATCGCTTGCATGACCATTATTAGTGACCAGTCCGCCAAATTCATTTATATACGTGTCAGCATTATTCATCACCGGCTCATTCATCACTGGCTCCTAACCACGTTATTTTCACAATCATTATTAAATAAAGGTTTTAACGCTAATATTTTGTTTTAACGCTAATACTTTAATGTCTAAAATTTTAGCGAATACGCTGTTAAAACCTTAAACGCTTTTGTATTTGTTGCACGCCAATAGAGGCACTCAAACTGATGATAAAGTAAACAGCCCCTGCCCCTAATATATAGGGCGTTAATAAACCCATCAGCTCACCACGGACGTAGGCGGCGCGGAAAAAATCCGTTAAGCCAATCGCAAAGACCAATGTCGTATCTTGAAATAAAATAATACATTGCTGCAAAATCAGCGGCAGCATCTTGCGAAACGCTTGCGGCAAAATGATTAAGCGCATGGTCTGCCCATAAGTCATACCCAGTGCTTTAGCCGCATTTACTTGACCACTGCCGATGGATTGAATACCGGCGCGTACCACCTCGGAAAAATAAGCGGCCTCAAACATCATAAAGGCGACCACACAAGAGGTAAAGGCGGTATCTAGTTGTAAGTATTTACCAGCTACCCAAAAGTAAATCATCGGCACGGCAAAATAAAACCATAATAATACTAATAATAGCGGTACAGAACGAAAGTAATTGACGTATAGCTTAGCCGGTATTTCCAAGGCTTTAATACCAGATAGGCGCATCAAGGCCAATACTGTTCCTAAGCTGATACCGCCTAAGATAGCTAAAAACAACACTTTCAAGGTTGTCAGCATACCGCCCATCAAGCCAGGATATGCGGTTGCAAGTTCGGTCATCATATTCATTTCTGACCTCCTGCGATAAGCCCAGGTACACGCAATTTACGTTCAATCAAACCCATGATGGCAATCAAAGACAGATTAAACACCAAATAAATGATGGTTGCATAAGTATAAATCTCGAGACTATTTTGGGTATATTCACTAATGGTTTTGGTTTGGCTAATCAGCTCCATGACCCCCACTAGCGAGGCGACCGACGCATTTTTAAAGCAGTTGGTCAGCTCCGAGCTAAGCGGTGGCAAAATAACCCGAAACGCTTGTGGCAACAGCACTTCTTTATAAGCTTGTGGGATACTAAACCCTAGCGCGTAGGCAGCATTAATCTGTCCTTTTGGTAACGACTCGATACCGGTACGCACCTGTTCGACAATACGTGCAGCGGTAAATAAGCCAAGACCGATACTCGCTGATAGCATAGCTGACGTATTTGGCGACAAGTCTTTATACCACCATTCTTGAATGGCAGGTGTCAGCCAACCGGGGGCGATATAAAACCAAAAAAACAGTTGCACCAATAATGGGATATTACGAAAGAACGTCACATAAGCGGTACCAATCGCACGGGCACCCTTATTAGGTAGGGTGCGCATGATACCAAAAATGGTACCGATCACCATGGCAATCGCCCAAGCGATACTACCAATCAATAATAACCAGCCAAGACCAGTAATCATCCAATGGATATAAAGCTCATTACCGATACCGGTTTGCTCAAAGAGCACACCCCAGTTCCAGCTATAATTCATAATTGTCTCTCCGAGCAGCGGTTAAAAAACCTACGCACTCAGATTGACTGTGAAAGCCAATCTGAGCGCGTAAGTAAGCTATATTGAGGGACAAGGATTGTTATTGCGCAGTTGCTACTTTTGGCTGATCACTATCATGTGGATTGGCAATCAAAGCTTTTAAGTTATCTGACATCTCAAACTTTAGGTTGACGTTTTTCGGTGGAATAGGATTCATGAACCATTTGTCATAAATGGCATTAATTTCACCTGACTTAAAGACATTGGCTAGTGCTTCATCGACCACCGCTTTGAATTCAGGATCGTCTTTACGCATCATACAACCATAGATCTCGAACGATTGCGGCGTACCAACGATGACCCAATCATCAGGATTTTTAGCTTTGGCTTTTTCGCCAGCCAATAATACGTCATCCATCATAAAGGCATCAGCACGACCGTTCTCGAGCATCAAGAAGCCTTCGCCGTGGTCTTTAGCAGAGATGATATTGGTATTCATCTTTTTATCATCATTGTACTGACGGATATAACGCTCTGAGGTGGTACCGGCCGTCGTGACCAAGGTTTTATCTTTTAGATCTTCAAACTCATTAATACCAGAGTCTTTTTTGGTCAATAGACGCGTACCGATTTCAAAGAAACCGTTTGAGAAGGCCACTTGTTTTTGACGCTCTTCATTATTGGTGGTTGAACCACACTCAAAATCTACGGTGCCGTTTTGTACCAATGGGATACGAGTTTGTGAAGTGATTAGGTTATAGCGAATTTTTAGATCTGGCATATTCAGCTTTTCTTTTACGGCTTCAACTACTTTCATTTCTAAGTCGTGCGCATAGCCGATAGGCTGATTCGGATCGTCAGCGATATAAGAAAACGGGATAGAGGAGTCACGGTGACCAACAACGATAGTGCCTGATTGTTTGATCTTGTCTAGCGTGCCATTGGCATTTGCTGGCGCTTCTGTGGTCGCCTCGCCATCTGCTGGTGTAGCGTCAGTACTGGTTTGACTGCTGTTGTTACAGCCTGCCAATCCTAGCGCCATAAAAGCGACTAACGTTAACGGTTTGGAAATAGAGGTAGAAAGAGAGTAAGCCATGAAATACATCCTTTTATCACATTATCACAAAATTTGAAGGGGATTTAGGCGTCATAGATTTATTCTAATCAAATTTATCGCCATGCATCCGTGCTGTTGCTGTTATTTATCACTATGCAACTCAATGTTACTGTACAACAAAATGACTGATGGGGGTAAACTTTTTTTACTCAGCCGACTATTTTAGGTTATTAATTTCTTTAGTATGAGAATCCTTATGTAAAATAAGCTTCAACGTCTTTAATATAGATAAGTATTTTCCAATATTGATCGCAGAATTTTTTCTTAGTAAAGCCTGTTCATTGCGTCATTGACCTAGCAAATATGATTGATAAATTCTTATTAATCCCCATTAAGCTAATAACTTCTTAATCTTATAAATGACTTATGACACAAGATACTCAAGCCCCAAATAACGCTGGCCAGACTGTTGGCAATACTCACGATAACGACTTACGTCAACGCTTTTTTATCGAAGATTCACCTGTGCGTGGCGATGTAGTACGCCTATCACGTAGCTATGCGACGATGATTGCGCAAAAGCCCTACCCTGAGGCGATTAAACGCTTATTGGGTGAGATGCTGACGGCAGCAAGTCTGCTTATCAGTACGGTTAAAATCAATGGTCGCTTGTCGATTCAATTGCAATCATCTGATAGTGATAGCTTGCTCAATTGGGCGATGGCAGAATGCGATCAAGACGGCATCATTCGCGCGCTTGCCAGCTGGAAAGGTGAAACTGATGAGCAAGTGCAAGCTTGGGAAAGCATGACCCATGCTAAAGAAGCCTTTGCTGAACTGGGCGCTACCGGTCAAGGCGTATTGTTTATTAATATTCAACCTGATGGCGGCGAGCCGTACCAAGGTATCGTTGAGCGTAGCCATGATAATCTAGCAGACTGCTTAGCTCATTATCAAAAGCAATCGGCGCAGATTCCAACGCTAATCAATTTGGCATCTGATGGTTTGCAGGCGGGTGGTATATTGGTGCAAATGCTCCCTCGTACGGCTGAAGAAATCTATAAAGTTGAGCAAAACGAAGATGCCGGTATCGATGATGATTTATGGACACGCTTGTCGGTATTGACACGCACGCTAAAAGCAGAAGAGCTGACCACGCTCGATACTAACGAGATTCTGTATCGCTTGTATAATGAAGAAAAAGTCATTGCCCCTGAGCCTGTTGCACTATCCTTTGGTTGCACCTGTTCACGCGAAAAGTGTGAGATGGCCATCGAGCAAATCGGTGAAGCGGAAGCACTGGATATCGTTGCAGAGCAAAATGGTAGCTTTGAGATGGACTGCGGCTTTTGCGGTGAAATTTACACATTTAACAAAGACGATGTTGCGGTAATTTTTTCTGAATAGTTCTTTGCTGAATAGTTTTTAGTTTAATCTGCTTAGCCATTTGGCTATAAAAAAACCCTCAGGTGTGATGCTTGAGGGTTTTTTTATTCATTCTTATTATTTTAAATCTTATCTACACTGTTATTTAAAATAATACTGGTTGCTTAAAAACCTTTAAGCATCATACGATTTTGGATAAGAATAGATACGCGGATTAAGGGCGTATTTCGCTTCATGAGCATCACCCAACCTATTATCTAACAGCCAAGCAATGATTTGCTGATGCACTCTACCGCTGTAGATTAAATTCATATGATTGACCCCATAAAAAATCGCTTTATGGCCTTCTGGTACCGACAAAGTATGCTCTTCAGTATACTCACCAAGTGCCGATTCTACCGAAACCAGTCCATCACCAAGTAAGCTTGTGGTTTTAGATTCAAAATGCGTCTCGATCAAGGCTGCCGCGATTAAATAAGTATTCACATGCAACGGTAAGCGAGTAGGATGGCGAAACTCTGCTGGGAGAACACTGCGCCCTTCTAGAGACTTCCAGTCAGCATCTCTAATACTGCCGTAACGCAAATCGATAATACCAGCACTCCGCAAATCACCCAGTGTGGCCAGTGATCCTGCAAAGGGCAGATTGGCTATTTTATCTTGGACAAAATTGCCAATGCGCTCTAAGCTTGCGCCATGATGCGGCGAGCCTAAGGTAATAAGATTAGTCACACGCTTTACCCAGCTAAAGCCCTGTTCTTTGCCATAAAACAGCGCACTACGGCTCACAAGACCGCCCATACTATGACCGATTAAATCAATCTGAGTGATGTCTGGGTTATCCTCAACCAAGTTTTCCAAAACTTTAGCAAAGTTACGTCCATTACTTGAGATGCGTCGTCCGGTATTGTAATTTAAATACAAAACCGTCGATTTTGGTAGGCTGCTCGCCAGCGATTTACCTAGATTGCCTTCTTCAGATATCTGCCAGCTTAAGTGACTCATACAAAGCCCATGGCATAAAATAATAACGCGCCCTGACAGTGCACCGCTTTGCACACGATTATACTTATCATACAGCGTCATCGAAACTGCCAATGGATTATGGTGATTGACAAGATGATCGCCCATGACCCCGTTTAATATATTAACCATGCGTCGCAAGTTTTTCGGTAATGGTTGTACTTTTTTTGGCTTCAAAATATTGTTATAAAGACGCAGCCCTGACGCTAGGTTGTTGCCGACCAGTTGCATCGTATTGCGTACTAAGCCATAAATCCGACCCGTGATACCGCGCTGCCACTGGTCAAGATTACCATCATTAAAACGCCCCAAGGGACGCAATAGAATCTCACGGTGGACAGCCTCTACGATATCAGTCACTTCAACCACACCCATCGTTGCCAGTTGAGCCAAGCCTTCAAAAAAATCAACCAAAGAGATTGGCTGATAAGGCTGGGTGTCACTATTATCCACATTTTCTGCAGTCAGCTCATCCACATAAATATACTCAAGTTTATCCAACTCTTCGTATACGTCTCCATGGAAATCTGAATCCGTACCGAACTCAGCATCTGGCGGACGTCGAGTAGTGGCAAATAAATCATGAATAGAGTTTAGCGGTTTTGGACTGGGCATAGTGTTGACACATCAAGCGATTAAAGTAGCTTTACATACTAGCCTGTAAATGAACTAAACAGAAGAAAAGGATTTAACTATCAAGTACGTTTATTGTCAAAGAACTTCTCAATCTTCTAACATCACAGCTTACACATTAGCGCCTATCGCCCAAAACATAAAAACCCCAAGTCAGACTTGGGGTTTTTACGTTTATTAAGACATATCCGTATTGATGTAAACATTTAACTAGACAAACGACTCTGCCAATATGACATCGCCATCCTCGCGTGTAATCATCACGGTTGCTGAGCGCGGCGTACTGCCGCCAGCAACAGCGCCCCAATTATTACCCGGGTGCTGAATATTAATAAACAGCGTTTTGAAGTCTGGAGTCATCGTAATGCCTGTGACTTCGCAGCCTTCAGGACCGACAAAGAAACGTTTGATATTGTCATTATTAGCAGGCATACCGACTCGGGTTTGTTGTCCTGCCGAAGTCGTGGTAAGCGTGCCATCGCTGACATTACCCGGTAACGCCGCCAGCAACATACAGCTGCTGGTATCGGTATAAGCGCCGTCGTCCGTTTGAATCCATAAGACACCACGTGGATCGAAGTACAAACCATCGGGTGAAGAAAAATCGTTATTGTCATTTAACTGTGACAAGTTTTCTGCTGACAAATCACTCGGTGCAGCAAATAAATAAATATCCCATTCAAAACTCGTTGCCGCATGGTCGCCGCCTGCTTCCGCCCAGCGAATAATATGACCATTATCATTGCCGCGCGCTTTGCCACCAGTATCATAGCTGCGCGGATTGGCAGCGGAAAGTGGCTGATCATCACGTACGCCGCGATATTTATTGTTGGTCAAAGTAACATAAACCTCACCAGTGATAGGGCTAACCGATACCCATTCTGGTCGATCCATTTTAGTAGCCCCAACCGTATCTGCCGCCGCACGGGCAAAGACCAATACCTCATCTTGCCCATTAAAAGGCAAAACAGTATTGGAGGCATCCAGTCCATTTTGACCATAGATCAGCGCTTTCCATTCGCCACGACCATTTTCATTAAAGATAGCAACATAGAGCGTGCCCTCATTCAAATACTTATCACCCGCTCTTAACCCACCACCGATATCATTATTTGACCATGTGGCTTTGGAAACAAACTTATAAATATATTCGCCTCGAGCATCGTCACCCATATAAAATACCACGGGCTTGCCTTGTTCAACAGGGGCATAAGCGCAATTCTCATGAGCAAAACGTCCCAGTGCCGTGCGTTTTTGGGGCATAGAGTTTTGATCAAAAGGGTCAATCTCTGTGATGTAACCAAAGGTATTAAAGCCATTTCGATAATCATTAGCAGCGCTCGCACCGACGGCGGTCATATCCCAGCGTGAAAACTCGTCTACTATCTTGGCATCTTTGGCTTCAGGGGTATGCCATAAATACTCCCAACCAGGGAAGTTCTCCGTTGCGCCATAGCGTTCGCGACCATAGTTGTGTCCATCGCTGAATTGGCTGGCGTCTTGCCCACGTGCAAATACACCTAAGAAATTCTCTTCTGTCGTCAAATAGGTGCCCCAAGGTGACAAGCCTGCACCGCAGTTATTATTGATACCACGAGTCTGAAAGCCTGTCGGATCAAACTTGGTCTTAACCAAATCAGAACCAGCAACTGGCCCAGTTAATTGCGCAGTCGTACTGCTGGTGAGACGGCGATTGTATTTTGAATCGCGCACCATCTCATAGCCCGTACCATCGGTGCGGCGACTCATCTCGACCACAGCCACCCCATGGCAATTGACCTCTCGGCGCACGTCACTCGCGAGGCGACGATTTTGAAAGATTGGCGCGGCATTATTATCTTGGATCATATGATAACCAAACGGGCTCAACTCACTACTGTTGACATATTCATGATTCATCACCAGCAGCCCATTTTCTGACGCTTTGGCATCATAGGCACCACCCTTTTTGCCAAAAAACCACATGCCATCATGGTTATCACCCATACGCCATTCGAATGATTCTGCTGACTGCTCTCGATTGTCTTTCCAATCATCGATACCAGAAATCAGCGGCGTACCTAGAGGCAGTATAATCTCTGCTTTATAGCCTGCTGCTACGCTCATCGTTTCGGCAGTGGAATGCGCCACTGCTGTAAACTTCAAAGTTTCGGGACGTTTGAGATCACCTTGTGCAGGGATAGCAGCATTATTGTCGTTATTATTATTGTTGTTATTGTTGATAGGACTGCTGTCATCGTCATCACTACAGCCAACCAACGGTAGCGCACCAAAAAACGCCGCTGCCGTCAATCCTGTGCCACCTTTTAAGATACTACGACGGTTTAAACGACGACTAATAATGGTTTGAAAATCGATATTGTTAGTCGGATTGGAATCTTCAACGACTTCATGGGCAAGTGGTTGCTTGTTATTCAATAATGTCATTATCAGTCACCTTGCTGTTGGGCTTGATTGGCATAAAAGAGTTGATTGCGATCTTATCGTTGCAATCATTAAAATACGAATTACGCCCAAGTCTACTGAGTGTTTATGACAGTACGTTGACATCCAAATGATAATTTGATGATAATCTAATGACAGTCCTTTTTGATGGCCTTATAAAACAAAAAAAATCCCAAGCATTTACTTGGGATTTTTTATAGCGTCGATGTATTTGGAAACTTATACGATACTGTTTCTATCAAAAATTATCGAACTTGCACCTGCCATTCATGGTCACTGAGCTTGAATGTTAACGCATCACCTGCTTGCAATATACCAACGCCACTTGGTGTACCAGTCATTATGACATCACCAGCTTGCAGACTAAAAGCATGGCTGATATTGACCAATAATTCGTACACTGGAAACAGCATCAAGGCACTATCACCATCTTGCTTTAGCTCATTATTGATATAAAGCTGATATTGGACATTTTTAAAGTCACCAAATACTTGCGGCTCAAGCCACTCACCAAGGACACAAGCGCCATCAAAGCACTTGGCGCGCTCCCACGGATGACCTTTGTCTTTTAGTGTAGTTTGCAAGTCGCGCAAGGTCAAATCCAATCCTAACGTCACGCCACCGATTGCTTGTTGCGCTTGCTCAATCGTTGCCGCAGATAAATCCTCTGTCAGCTGAATACATAGCTCAGCCTCATAATGCGTCTCACCAAACTGCTCTGGGTTTGGCAGTACAACGCCATGATGCATAGAAACCACCGAAGAAGTGGGTTTCATAAATAGCATTGGCGCTGTTGGCACTTCATTACCTAATTCACGAGCATGCGCCGCATAGTTACGACCAACGCAAACGATTTTACCAATAGGCGCACGTAAGCGCTCATTAATGTTTTTAACATCGTTATCGTTATCGTTATCGTTATCGTTATTTTTATCGCTATTGACACCAGCAACAATAGCATTCGCTAACGACATATGTGGTGATTGGCTCATACTAGACTCTCACAGCAAATGATTGATATTTTAAAAATAGACAGATACTGCATTATTTAACACGGCATTTATAAGAAGCGGTTTTCATGACCACTTATTAGCCAACGGTACGTGTGGTTACATCTGGCGGTACATAACTTGCGTGACGATTCATTCTTTTTTCAAACATTCTAAAGCTAAATAGGATAACCCATGACAATAAGAGATAGACAATACCGGCAGCAAAAAACAGCTCCATTAAGGTATAAGTGCGCGCACTAATCGTACGAGCGACGCCCGTAATATCCATCAAAGCAATGGTTGAGGCCAGCGCACTGCCTTTTAGCATAAAAATTACTTCGTTGCTGTATGCCGGAATCACAATACCAAAAGCACGCGGTAAGGTAATACGGGTCAGTTTTTGCCATTTTGACATCCCAATCGCATCGGCAGCTTCAAGCTCACCCACTGGAATATTTTGGATAGCCCCGCGAATAATCTCGGCTAAGTACGCACTGGTATTTAGGGTAAAGGCAATGATGGCGCACCAATACGCTTGGCTCAATACCGGCTCCCACAAAAATGAGTCACGTACCGCTTCAAACTGCCCAAGACCATAGTAAATTAAAAATATCTGTACCAGTAGCGGTGTGCCACGGAAAAAGAAAATATATAAAAAGGGTAATATCTGTACCATCCAGTTTTTGGACAATCGTAACAATGCCAAAACCAAACCGAAAAATAGCCCGATAACACCTGACACCACCACCAGCTGTACAGTCAATACTGCACCACCAAGTAAATCAGGGATATGCTCAAAGATGACCTGCCAATTCCAATCCATAGTATCTCTCCCCTTACCCTATGGTCGATTGACGGTGAGTGGTTTGACGACTCAGATTTTTAGCATAACGCGCCGCCGGATTGGCACGCCATTCAAGCCACATCATAAAGCCCGTAATCAGCATGGTCAGACCCAAATAAATAATCGCCGCTGCCATATAAAAGGTAAACGGCTGCTGTGTTGACTGCGCTGCGCGCGAGGACTGATACATGATATCTTTGAGACCGACGACCGAAACTAATGCAGTATCTTTGAGCAGCACCAAGAATAAGTTCCCCAAGCCTGGCAAAGCAATCTGCCATACTTGTGGTAAGGTAATACGATAAAAGATCTGAAAAGGACGCATGCCTATCGCTTGCGCCGCTTCACGTTGCCCTATCGGAATCTCTTGAATCGACATGCGAAAAATTTCAGTCGCATAAGCGCCAAAAGCGATAGACAATGCCATGACACCACCCCAAAAAGCACTAATTTCGACATAGTCGTTATAGCCGAACTTTTTGAGAACGCTCATCAGTAATATAGAGCCGCCATAATAGATAAACAGTACCAATAACAGCTCAGGAATACCGCGCATCGTGGCTGTATAAACAGTCGCGATTTTACGCAGCAGCCAGACATTAGACAACTTCGCTGTGGCACCGAGTAAACCTAAGAACATGCCGATGATCAAGCTGGTCATGGCAAGCTGTATGGTGACGGTAGCGCCGCTTAATAAAAGCGCGCCAAATCCTTGTAAGTCAAACACAATTATCCACTCAGTCTCTTTATATTAGCAAGTTGCAAAATATGAGTTAAAAGAATCAGCATCAATGGCTGAGCGCTGCTAATAAACGTATCGTAGATCAAATGGATATTGATCGTTTGCGTCATAGATTGACGCTAGATTCATACGATTATTGCCACGGTAATTGACACAGTAGAAATGAGCGCCGATTTTATCATATTCGTTCGCCGCTATGTTAATACTGACGCGTAAAAGCGTTGCCTAAATAGATACTTATACCCTCAAATACCAAATAAAACAGCTAAACCTGACTAAATTTGACAGTCATTGACATATAAAATAGCAGCATTACATTAAAAGACCAAAGCTGAGAATTAAAAAGGACATCGCCATTTAGGGGATGTCCTCTTAATAATCAATACCATTGTTCGTACCATTTTATTTATTTGCTATTGAGCGCTACTATAGCTACTTCAATATAAAAAGATACAACGTGATACTGGAATGAATTTTTTGCAGCCTCTGTCACGCTTGCGAACAGCACGCAAGAAAAATTTATATCAGTAGCACGTTATTGCAAACGTATCTCTTTTATTGAGGACTGACTATATCTATCACCGGTTGCTCAGAGGTTTCTGCCGTCTCGTTTTCCGTAACAGCGTTTGTCGTAACAGCGCTTGTAGCTGCTGCTGGCAGGGCAAAGTATTTTTGATTAATTTTATCGTAAGTACCATTGGCTTTTATATTGGCCAATGATGTATTAATTTTTGCTTGTAAGGCTTTATCATTCGGACGTACGGCAATCGCAAAGTTATCATTAATGTCAATCTCTTCACCTTTTAGCACATAATCGCTACCTGATGGTGAGCTGAGCCATTCTATCGCTGGCAGTTTATCAGATATCATGGCATCGACGCGACCAGCACCCAAATCTAAAAAAGCATTACTCAACGTATCATAGAGCTTCATATTGGCTTTTGGATAAGCTTTTTCTAACCACTGCGAAGAAATGGTAGAACGCTGCGCGGCAATAGAATGAGTGTCGATATCGCTGCTATTGCTTGGATCAAAGCGACTGTCTTTTTTGGCCAAAAACACCAAAGCATTGCTAAAGTAAGGATCCGTAAAGGCAACCTGTTGCGCGCGCTCAGGAGTGACCGACATCGCCGCAACGATAGCATCGTACTTGCCCGCTTTTAGACCGGGGATAATACCGTCCCAATCTTGCGCCATAATGTCACAAGTCATTTTCATATCATCACAGATAGCATTGGCTATCTCAATATCAAAGCCACCCAGTGTCCCATCCGCATTGGTATAGTTAAAGGGTGCGTAAGCGCCCTCAGTACCGATGCGTAATACCTCATCCGTCGCTGCCGCAGCAGTGTCAGTAGTATCTGAGCTGGCACTGTCGTTAGACTCATTTTGACCACCACTACAGCCCATTAAGGCTAAAAGCGCAGCCATTGCTAGCATCGGCTTTAATAAATGCTTACTTGCTACCGACATAGTAGCAGATGTTCTGGTCATTGAAACTGAGACTGCAACTGGGACAAAATGGTTGCTCATAATCATCCTTGATTTTGTTACTAAGTAAAATACTGATAAGCATTCGTTAAAATACGTATTGGCTTAGATAGATATTCGCCAAGAGCCGTATTAGTTAGTCGCTGCTTCTGCTTACTCTTCTTTAGTAATCACAGCATTTGTATCGACATTAGCATCATCAACCACGACCTCCTTAACATCGCTCGTCACGACTGCTTTTTGTACAGCAGCGGTTGAGCTGGTGCCAAAGTAACTACCTGTAATTTGGTCATAAGTACCATTGTCTTTTAGTTCAGCCAAAGCTTTATTGAATTTGGCGACCAATGGATCACCTTTACGGAAGGCAATACCCATGGCATCATCGCTGGTACTGATTTCTTGACCTTTAACTTCATAGTCTTTACCAGCTTCTGTTTTTAGCCAATCGATACCTGTTACTTTATCAGACATCATCGCACGCACGCGACCTGACGTTAGATCTAGGTAAGCATTGTCTTGGGTGTCATAAAGCTTAATATCAGCATCGGCATGTTTTTCTTGCAAATACTGCGAGGCAACTGTTGAGCGTTGTGACGCAATTGGTTCACCTTTCAATGCTTCTACCTTGACATCATCGCCTTTTTTACCGATTAAGACGATGCCGGTATGAAAGTAAGGGTCG
This sequence comes from Psychrobacter sp., assembly GCF_049295055.1. GTDB lineage: Bacteria > Pseudomonadota > Gammaproteobacteria > Pseudomonadales > Moraxellaceae > Psychrobacter. The sequence goes on from NZ_JBAQQF010000067.1 coordinate 51,685, forward strand.
CTAAATTCGACCACTTCTTTACGTTCAGGAGTGATGGACATACCAGCAATCGCAGCATCAAATTTCTGCGCATTTAGTCCTGGAATCAAACCATCCCAATCTTGAGAAATGACTTCACATTTGGCTTTCATTTGCGCACATAAAGCATCAACCAGCTCAATCTCGTAGCCGATTAGTTTGCCATCAGCATCGGTATAGCTAAATGGCTTATAGCTTGATTCTGTTGCGATTTTTATGTTCAAAGGCGCATCAGTAGCAGCATCAGTTTCGGTACTGTCTACAGGTGCTGAGCTATTATTACAACCTGCCAGCATAAGCATTGCTGCACTAAGTGGCGCTAACCACAAGGCTTTTTTACTTATCGATGATGTCATTGCTGAGGACATTGAAATGATCATGTTTATTATTCCTTAATATATTTACCAGCCGTGTATTAATCCGCTATTTATGAATCAAAGCCTACTCATCAGCGCTATTCGTCAAAGATATTCATCAAAGCTACTCATTGGCGCTATTAATGATAAGTATTAATCAAAACGATTGATTCAAGGTTAGCAATCAAAGATTATTCACCAAAGTTTTTCTGTTCAAGGCGTGCAAGCTCACCGTTACTACGGATTTCGCTCAGCGCTTTATTAAAGTCTTCTTTGATTGCATCACCTTTACGCACAGCAATGGCAATATTATCGTCATTATCAATTTCATCACCAACGATACCGAAGCCTTGTGGGTTATCTGCCAACCATGACTTAGCGGATACTTTTTCAGCCAGTACAGCATCACTGCGACCAGATTTAAGATCTAGATAAGCATTGTCATAATTGTCATATAGCTGAACGGTATTGCCTTCTTTGCCTTCATAGTTATCTTGCAAATAAGCACCTGGCGTCGTTGAGCGTTGACCACCAAGCGTCAGACTTTTGATGGATTTAGGATCAAAGCCACCTTTGGTATCGGTCAGCCATACCATGGTATTAGCAAAGTAAGGCTCGGTGAAATCAACCTTTTCTTGGCGTTCAGTAGTGATAGACATACCAGCGATAACCGCATCATATTTCTGTGCCAATAAGCCTGGAATAATGCCATCCCAATCTTGGGCGACTATTTCACATTTGGCTTGCATTTGCTTACACAATGCATTGGCAACGTCGATATCGAAACCTGCTAAACTGCCGTCGGCATTGGTATAGTTAAAGGGAGGATAAGCGCCCTCAGTGGCGATACGAATGGTCTTGCCAGCTGTTTCTGCTGCGGGTGCATCTGCATTGGTATCAGCAGATTCATTGGCAGGCTGACTACAAGCGCCAAGCATTAGCGCAGCGGTGACGGTCATCGATGACCATAATAAGCGAGAATTCGACATCATACATTCCTTAAATTCTGATGGATTTTTTAATATAGAGGTCTGATATTTTGTGCTCTGACATCCCTGTCAGATAAGTCACTCAGCTAATACTGCTAACAAAAGATAAGATAGAAGCAGACGTCATTAACAACGGCTTATAAACCTTTTGATAATACCTGAGTAAAATATCAAAAACAAACGTTTTGCCTACCGACTGTGATTATAGGGTAATAAACGTACTAAGACAGTTACTCAGGAGTAATCTTGGCGTCTCAAACGTCGTTGCATTAACCGTTATAACGATAAAATCGTCATAACATAATATAAATTCGTTTTTTAGTTTTGATGATGCTTAGTTTTGATGGTGTTTAGTTTTAACAATATTTAGTTTTGACGATGCGAGGCCATAAAGTCTCTGACACGCTCAGATTTAGGATTATCAAAGACTTGTTCAGGGGTACCAATCTCTTCAATAACGCCTTGATGCAAGAACACAACCTTGCTCGATACCTCACGAGCAAAACGCATTTCATGAGTCACAATCAGCATAGTACGCCCCTCTGCAGCCAGCTCTCGCATAACGGCAAGTACTTCATTGACCAGCTCAGGATCTAATGCAGAAGTTGGCTCATCAAACAATAGAACCTGAGGCTGCATCGCAAGCGCGCGGGCGATAGCAACACGTTGACGCTGACCACCGGATAGATTTGCTGGATACGCATCTTTCTTATCGAGCAGACCGACTTTAGCCAGTAGCTTTTCACCATCACTAATCGCTTGGTCTTTTTTTATTTTTAAAACCTGCATTGGCCCTTCGATAATATTTTGTATGATCGTTTTGTGTGGCCATAGATTAAAATTTTGGAAGACGAAGCCCACGCGCGCGCGCAGATTTTCTAACTGCTTAATGTCAGCCGCTTGCAGCTCGCCTGATTTAGCAGGTTTTAGCATTAGCTCATCATTACCGATGATGATGCGACCCTGATTGGGCTTTTCAAGCAAATTGATACAGCGAAGCAGGGTCGACTTACCTGAGCCAGATGAGCCTAAAATAGAGATGACATCGCCATCATAGGCGGTGAGAGACACCCCTTTCAGCACATCCAATGAGCCAAAACTTTTATGAATGTCTTGTAAATCTAAGGCGATAGGCCGAGTCGGGTTCTTTGCAGTATCAAGCATGGTTTAGCAGACTTCCAATAAATATGAGTGAAAATATGAATAAAAAAGAGATATAAAAAAGAGATATAAAAAAAAGAGGTATAGAAAAAATGCAAAATCTATAGCTGCTGATTTTGAGCTTTTGGGCAGTAAATTAAATTTTATAAAATAAAGCCCATAACACGCAATCAGTTATGGGCCTCATTTTATCATCTTAATACTGTTAGCGCTGTTTTATCTACGGAATTAGTAAGTTGAAACGTGTTCTTCGCTCTCGCTACCATCCAACACTTCTGACTCATCAGCAGTCGCTACAGCGACGTCATCATTGCTACCGACGGCCATACCTTCGTTAGTGTTGGCATCTGCACTGTCATTCGCGCTCGCTACGGCGATATCATCAGAGCTGCCCGCAGTGGCAACGCCCGTCGCCGCTTCTTCCACCGCAGTCTGTCCATCAACTGCTGGTGCAGTTTCTATAGGAGCCTCTTCTTTTTTGCCACAGGCGCTTACGGTTAATGCCGCGGCTACTAATCCTACCGTCAACCAGCTTTTATACGTGCCAGCTTTTTTAACCTGATTATTTTCAATTGCCATTTTTATTCTCCATTATCAATATTAAATACTTAAGCGTTATTATTAATACTTAGGCGCTATTAATAATACTTAAGCGTTGTTATCAAAAGTTACTCATACTCTTATGGCTCACTATACTCATGATTGATAACCACTACCTTAGCAATTACAGTCACTTTCTGTTAAAAGTACGTAACGATAAATTTGTCTTTAATAACGGCTATTTCATTACTGATATAAACTTAAATACAAAAAGCCAAAGGTACATTAAAAATAATAAAAACGTCGAAAATAGGTGCTGAAACGCTTGCAGAAACGGTCACTCTTCACAAAACCGACTTTACTATCGTCGTAATCTCCTCTATGTTAAATAGCAGAGCGCCATCAGGGTGCGACAACACATATATTTATCAATGTATTTTTTAGAAGCATAAATTTTAGAGCATGCATTCATTTGGCAGAATTACTGACTTTTTAGATGGCTTTATATGCCTTTAGCTACGTTTATTCACTTACGCTCATGCTATAACATCTAAGATTTACTATTATTTATTGGTTTACAGATTACGGTTATACAAACTGTCTATTTATAGCCAAACCTATTTATCACTATAAGGAAGAAAGTTTATGAGTCAATTAGATACCACAGACGTTACCGCTTACATGCAAACCGTTGGTAAGCAAGCACGCGCGGCATCAAGGGCACTCGCTGCTGCTAATACTGGCGATAAAAACTCAGCACTCATGGCGATTCATGAAGTACTAAAAGATGCCAAACAAGATATTTTATCCGCTAATAAAGTCGACATGGATAATGGACAAAAAAACGATTTAGATGCCGCCTTACTTGATCGCTTAGAGCTAAATGATGCGCGCTTCGACGCTATGCTACAAGGTTTAAAAGACGTCGCGGTGCTACCCGACCCTATCGGTGAAGTCACAGACATGACTTATCAGCCATCTGGTATTCATCTAGGAAAAATGCGCGTGCCACTTGGTGTGGTCGGTATGATTTATGAATCGCGTCCGAACGTGACTTTAGAAGCTGCCTCTCTGGCGCTAAAGTCAGGCAATGCGATTATCCTGCGTGGTGGTTCTGAGGCATTTGAATCCAATCAAGCGATTGCTAAATGCATCTTAAAAGGGTTACAGAAAGTCGGCATGTCTGAGCACAGTGTCCAAGTGCTAGAGACCACTGACCGTGCTGCCGTCGGTGAGCTTATCACCATGACTGACTATGTCGATGTCATCGTGCCACGTGGCGGTAAAGGCTTGATTGAGCGCATCAGCCGTGATGCACGCGTCCCCGTTATCAAACACCTAGACGGTAATTGTCATACCTTTATCGATAGCGATGCCGATGCTGAGATTGCCATTAAAGTAAGCGTTAATGCTAAAACTCATCGCTACGGTACTTGCAATACCATGGAAACCCTGTTGATTGATGAATCCGTTGCCAATGAGCTATTACCAAAAATTGCTGAAGCGATTATAAAAGCTGATGATGCGATGCAACTGCGTCTTGATGATAAATCACAGGCTATTTTAAATGACAATGCTGTTCTGAAAGGTCATTTATCAGCGGCGACAAGCGAGGACTGGGATACCGAATATCTCGCTCCTATTTTAGCGATTAAAATCCTATCCGGTATCGATGAAGCAATTGACCACATTAATACCCATGGTAGCCATCATACCGACGTCATTATTACTGATAATTATACTAAGTCACAACGCTTTATCCGCGAAGTCGATTCAGCAAGTGTGATGATTAACGCCTCTAGTCGTTTTGCCGATGGTTTCGAGTACGGTCTTGGTGCTGAGATTGGCATTTCAACTGATAAGATTCATGCGCGTGGACCGGTCGGCCTTGAAGGTTTAACCTCACAAAAGTGGATTGTCTATGGTCATGGCGAAACGCGCGCCTAACGCATTACTTCTTCACTACAATTTACAGCCTCACCTAAAGTATAATTGGTACAAAACGTCAGCTTAATTGCTGGCGTTTTTTTATTATTGTTAAATATGTTATATATGACATATAAAATTATTTTACATAATAAAAATGATGAATAGGACGATGATACCCATGCAAAGTGGCAAGATTAAACACTGGAATTCAGATAAAGGCTACGGCTTTATCGATGTGGACAATCAAAAGGAAGACGTGTTTTTTCATGTGAGTACAGTGCGATTATCACAGCCAATCAGCGAAGGGCAACGCGTTTATTTTAATAGCCAGCGTAATGAGAAAAATCAATTACGCGCTACTGAAGTCACCTCTAATGAATTAAGTATTTTAGAAACCGCAGTACCAAATTCAACACTAAGCTCAACACCAAGCTCAGATTCTAATCGAACAAATACTCGATCTGATATTCAAAACAATAATAAAAACAGTAGTCGACGCAACCAGTCAAACAACCAGTCAAACAACCAGTCAAACAACCAGTCAAACAATAATTCGAAAAACAGTCGTGGCAGTCAACAGAAAAAAAGCGCCCTATCCACCTTGTTTAGTTTGATTGCCATTATTGCTGTCGCTATTTATTTCTTTGCGGATTTAAAATCCAGTTTTTTTGTAGATGGCACGCAACCAGCTACGGTATCGCAGACTTCCTCTGAACCAGCAAGCGCCTCAAATGCAGCTTCTGTCACCGGTGATGCGCAGATAGATAGAACCATTACGCTTATTAAACAAGGTGGACCTTTTCCTTATCCCAGTAAAGATGGCACGACGTTTTATAATCGAGAAGGCAATCTACCAGCACAGTCGCAAGGCTACTATCGTGAATATACTGTACCTACACCAGGCGTTTCTCATCGTGGGGCGCGGCGCATTGTGACGGGCGGTCAACCACCGACCATTTATTATTTGACGGTTGACCATTACGATAGCTTTCAGAAATTGGAGGTAAATTAACATGAACCAAGCTATTTACTATATTCATCAAAGCAGTGTTAAGCAAAGTGGCGTCAAGAAAAGCAATACTAAGCAAAACAGCATTGAACAAGAAAATAACGAGATTAAAAGTGACGCGCTCAATAACATCCCTGAGCAGGCTATTAACATTTCTATTGGTGAGGTGTTAGATAAAGAAACGTTATTGACCAGCTTAGCTAGCGCTTGCGATTTTCCAAGTTATTTTAGTCATAACTGGGATGCTGCATGGGACTGCTTAACGGACAGTGAGATTGGTCATTTGAAGCTTGATTTAACGCAGGTAAAAAATATCAATACTGAAGATTTCAATAGCTTTAAACGCATCATTGAAGACGCCTATAGGGATTTTGGCAGACCACAATTATGGATTATTGTGGCAGAAAATGATTAATTTTAGTTGCTCGTATGACAAGAATCTGAATTCGAGATAAAAACAGATTTATCCCGAATTCAGGTTCATTACTATTTATAGAAAGGATTAACTTATGGAAGTTACATTAAATGGATATTACACGCTAATATTTGCAACACTGGTGCTGTTACTTGGGCGCTTCTTAGTTAAAAAAATCAAGTTCTTGGAAGACTTTAATATTCCAGAGCCGGTTGCAGGCGGCTTGATTGCTGCGGTTATCGTTTATTCCCTTAATTTAATTTGGGGCTATAGCTTTAACTTCCACCAAGGCTTACAAACAGCGACCATGCTGATGTTTTTTGCCTCTATTGGACTCAGTGCTGATTTTGGTAGGCTGAAAGCAGGTGGTACGCCATTATTAATTTTCACTATCGTCGTATCGGTATTTATTGTCTTACAGGATGTCGTTGGTGTTGCAATGGCAAGCGCATTAGGACTTGATCCTCTGCTCGGATTGGTTACTGGCTCTATTGCATTAACTGGTGGGCACGGCACCGCTGGTGCATGGGGCGTGGTACTAGAAGAACAATACGGTGTGGTCGGCGCAACGACGCTGGGTATTGCCGTGGCAACTTATGGCTTAGTGGCAGGCGGTCTAATTGGTGGTCCCGTTGCGCGCCGATTGATTTCAAAGCTTGGTTTAAAACCGACGCCAGTGAATCAAAATCCAAGTGACGTCGAAAAACTTGCCGCTAAACAATCGCTATATAGCACCAAACATGATGAAGATAGTGACGACAGACAGGAAGAAATGTTTGAAAAACCTGATAATATTCGCCTAATTACCGCTTCTTCAACGATTGAATCATTAGCGCTATTCGCAGCAGCTTTGGCTTTTGCAGATATTATGACCATCGTTGCAGAAGGTACGGCGTTTGAATTACCTACCTTCGTTTGGGCACTAGCAGGCGGCGTGATTATCCGTAATGCATTAACCATGGTTTTCAATTTTGATATGTTTGACCGTGCTATTGACGTTATTGGTAATGCCTCATTGAGTCTGTTTTTAGCAATGGCATTGTTGTCATTGAAGCTATGGGAGTTGACTGAATTAGCAGGACCTGTATTAATTATCTTGCTGGTACAGACATTCGTCATGATTGCTTATGTGTACTTTGTGACCTTTAGAGTGATGGGTAAAGATTACGATGCCGCAGTATTATCAGCAGGACATTGTGGTTTTGGTATGGGTGCGACCCCAACCGCTATTGCCAATATGCAGGCAGTGACCGATCGCTATTTACCATCGCCTAAAGCGTTTTTGATTGTACCAATGGTTGGTGCGTTCTTTGTCGATATCGTCAACGCAACGGTATTGCAGATATTTACGAAGTTGCCATTGTAAGCTATTGATACAATGTAATTAAACTAAAATCAATGAGAAATAAAAAACCGCCTAGCCATTAAGCTAAGCGGTTTTTTATTTCAGTCAATTTTCAGTAAAAGTAGATTAAAAATTACTGATTTTTAGCATACACAGGAAGCTCTTTACAAATAGCTTCTACTTTACCACGTACTTCAGCGGTGACTGTTTCATCGCCACGGCTGTCTAGCACGTCACAGATCCAACCTGCCAAATCACTAGCTTGCGCTTCGTTGAAGCCACGAGTAGTAATTGCTGGTGTACCGATACGCACGCCAGAAGTCACAAACGGTGATTTAGGATCGTTTGGTACCGCGTTTTTGTTCACGGTAATGTGCGCATCACCAAGCCATTTATCCGCTTCTTTACCGGTCATTTCTTGCTTGACTAGGCTGATCAGCATGAGATGATTTTCAGTACCGCCAGAGATGATTTCATAGCCACGGTCGATGATGACTTTCGCCATTGCTTGGGCGTTTTTAACCACTTGCTGCTGATAAGTTTTGAAATTGTCTTCTAATGCTTCTTTAAATGATATCGCTTTGGCAGCGATAACATGCATCAATGGACCGCCTTGGTTACCTGGGAAGACGGCTGAGTTTAGCTTTTTCGCCAGTTTCTCATCACGAGCAAGAATCATACCTGAGCGTGGACCGCGTAAGGTTTTGTGCGTGGTAGTAGTCACGACATCAGCAAATGGTATTGGGTTTGGATAAACACCGCCAGCAACTAGACCAGCAACGTGAGCCATATCAACTAACAAATAAGCGCCAACTTCATCAGAGATTTCACGGAAGCGCGCCCAATCAACCACTTGTGAATACGCTGAAAAACCAGCGATGATCATTTTAGGTTTGTGCTCTTTTGCCAAACGCTCAACTTCGTCATAATCGATAAGACCGGTTTCTTCAACCAAACCATACTGCACAGCGTTGTAGTTCAAACCTGAGAAGTTGATATGCGCGCCATGCGTCAAGTGACCACCCGCATCTAGGCTCATGCCAAGAACCGTATCATTAGCGTCTAACAATGCTAAGAAAACAGCAGAGTTTGCTTGGCTACCAGAATGCGGTTGGACGTTCACATATTCTGCACCGAATAGCTCTTTTGCACGGTCGATTGCCAATTGCTCAACGACATCGACATGCTCACAACCACCGTAATAACGCTTACCAGGATAGCCTTCAGCGTATTTATTGGTCAAATCAGTACCTTGCGCTTCCATCACTGCTTGTGAGCAGTAGTTCTCTGAAGCGATCAGCTCAATGTGGTTTTCTTGACGGACGCTTTCAGCGGCCATGGCTTCAGCAAGTACTGGATCAAAATCTTTGATAGAAATATCTTTAAACATAGTAAAATCCTAAGTAGTGACTGTCGTTAGTAGTAACTTTCATTGAAAAGAAGTGAGTAGCAAAAGAAGTTTGAAATAGGCAAGCAAAAGTAATCAGCTTGTTATGAGCTTGTCAGATTTAGCCATAAATTCGATACGCGCTGGCTTCGATATCATCACTAAAGTTTAAGTGTATCATGAAACTTTATATTGCGAACGCAAAAAAACCTCATGGTAAGCTGAAGGATTTAAATGACGTTATCATAGAAATAAATGCGCAATAGAATCATTGTTTTATCTTTATTATTCTTAGGTCTTATTAAATTTGTTGTATAGTCGATCTACTATAAAACAAGCACAGTGCTACTGGGATAAGTTTTGCGCCGCCTCTCTCTGCGCAAGCAAGCAAGAAATTATCCCAGTAGAGCGTTGTAATATGTGTACTTATTTTAGTTAGGACTAACTATACAAATAAATATTCATCATATACATAAAAAACAGCCACTCTAAGGTGACCGTTTTATTTAATAAATAGCAGCAGCTCTCTTTTAAAGACGCCATCTAACCATCTGCTTTATTATTGTATGCTAACCAATGGCTTCGATACCCAACCTTCACCTTGATCGCTTTGTACATGATAAAAGCCATTCTGCTCAGTGCCCATGTATATCATCATATCTTGCTGAGACAAAGTCGCAACCGCATTTGAGTCTTTGTTTGCTTGAGAATGCAGTTTGGTTTTTTGCAATTTACCAGACAATACAGAACCAGAAACCAATTTACCTTGGTTGTTTTGGTAAGATTGTTCCGTCAAACCAACCTCATTACTTAAATCAGTGACCGCACGCTTACTACCAAGAATAGTATCAGCAGTACGTCCAATAGAACTGATCGTGTTTTGGACATTATACATATTGTCCAAAAATCCAGCATTGGCATTAAATGATAAGCCCATGATAAGTGCGGCTGCTGTTAAAGCAGTAATAGATTTTGGCAAAAGCACATTGACTGATGATGTCATAAGGGTTTCCTGATGTTAAGATAAGTATAAGTATGTTACTAAATTGTATTTATACCACATCTATTAATTATCAGATAGCTTTTATTTAAATTTCAGCATATAGATTATATTGTTTCCTTAAAAGCTTAATAATATTTTTAATTTATTAAGAATTACTACCTAAGAAATCAGGTAAAAACGTCTCACTAATCAGTAATTTACGACCATACCAATCATAAAGCGTTTGCCGTTGCCAGCCATCTGCAGTATATTCAATAAAGCGCTGATTAGGCAAGGTACGGCTGCGCTTAAACAGCACATAACCAATCGGTGTGCTTTTAAGTTGCTGAAGACGACGCGCGCGGCCCTTCAAACTCGATAGCGGGAAGATACTTTGTGCATGTACCCATGGCAGCTCATCATTGCCATATAGCTGTGCTTCGCGTACCCACGCTAATAAGGGCCGGCTCAGTGCCGCGCCTTGCAGACCTAACTGCTTTTTTTGTGCTAAAGATAATAGCCGATAACCCTCAAAGCTACGTTCTACACGTAATGGCTGCCCTGCTTTTGCTTCTAGCAAAGCAGTCAGAGAGCCTTCGGTATTTAGCCAAGATAATAGCTCAGTCGGCGGTAAGGAATTGGTCAAGCAAGGAAGATTACTGGTCATAGTTTATGGCTAATAGATGCTCATTAGATAGATGATTGTTAAATAGAAACTTGTTAAAGAAAAATAAGGTTAATTATTGCTATCAAACATTGGTGCTATCAAACGTCGGCATATTATCAATATTAAATGGCAACGCCTCGAATGCTTGCTGGCGATACTGCGCCATATGCAGTCGATCTTTTTTACAAAAATCGCCAATCGCTGGTATAAAGCGCAAATCATAAATGCGATGCAAAGAGTGCGTCTTAGTAGGAACAAAGCCGCGAATCAATTTATGCTCGCCTTGGGTGCCGGGATCAAAATAGCTCAAACCTTGCTCAATCGCAAACTCAATACCTTGATAATAGCACAGCTCAAAATGCAAGCTATCATACTCGCCAAGCGCACCCCAGTAACGACCATACAAAGTCGCATTTTCACTGTCTGGTTTGTCATATAAAAACAGACTGCTAGCGATAATTTCACCACTTACATCAACGGCTTGTGCCAACATTAGGTGCTCAGGCATCCCTTGCGCTAATGCTTTGAAAAATCCCATGGTCAAATAAGGCTGTTGTCCTCGTATCGCATAGGTCATCACATAACAATGATAAAATGTCTTCCAGTCGGCATCGGTGATTTCATCACCGCATTTTCGCTGGCAAGTGATTCCTTGCTCGGCGACTTTTCTACGCTCAGCACGAATGGTTTTACGTTTTTTAGCTTTCAGCGTCGCCAAAAACCCTTCAAAGTCTGTAAACCGCTCATCATTTTGACTGAGATTTTTATTTTGCCATAAAAACTGACAGCCTTGGCGTTCAAGTATCGGTGTATAAGCGGATGTCGACTCAGAAGCAGGATTTTGAGCTTCTATATCGAGATTCATATTGGTGTCAATGGGCATTGATGTGGTCGCGATTGCAGCCAATTCAGGCGTGACAAACAATCCATGCCAACCTGACGCGCCAACTTGCTGGGCAATATCATCCACTCCGGCAATTGCTGTTTTTATAATCTCTGCATTTAGCGCCTCGCCCTCTGCCAGCCATAAACGCTCGCCGGTGACGGGCGTATAAGGGGCGCTAGTAACGAGGCGAGGATAATAATCGAGACCATACTGTGCATATGCCTGCGCCCACGCATGGTCAAATACGAACTCACCTTGATGATGACCTTTTACAAATACCGGCATCACGGCAATCGGCTCTGATATATCTAATGCCGATGATGATAATGGTGTCAATGATGCCGTTGAAGAATCTGTTATCGCTGTGCTGCTATCGCTAGCAGAATCCTCTACATGATATATCAACACATAAATGGGTAACCAGCCCGCCTGCTCACCAATTGCTCCGGTGTCACTTAGCGCCTGCCAAAAAGCGAATGACATAAAAGGGGTGTCTGGCGTTTGCCACTGTGCTCGATTCTGCCAGCTCATATCGCCAAGTAGTGCGTACTGTAAACTCATAATGCTCACTATTTATTTTTATATACCCCTAGCCTAGCAAAATTCTACTCGCGTGCTGTCACAATTTGCATACTAAATGAGCGAAACCTATAAAAATCGTTTTAACTGGTTGTAAATCAATCATAAAAAAAGCCATCTACAACAATATAGATGACTTTTTTACAATTAATTTATTTTTTAAAATAACATTAGAGGACGCTTGTTTGTTACTTGTATCTACAATGTGACTATCCGCTTTATTACTTATATTAAAGAATAGTGTTTGTATAGAAAGGATGAAATTTTATCAGATGACTGGTAGAATAAGGCTCTTAATAGCTTAATGTAATTCAGAGATATTAGAAACAAGCGAAAACGTTATACTTAGTTCATTATGCGAGATTGACATCGCAGCAGATTTATAATTAGTTAACTATAATGTGGCTTTCGCCATTCACCTTCAGGCAGTTAAGACAGTCAAATTGCCTTCTTAACAAAAGAAAAACTCTAAGTAGACTCGAAAGTCTTCAAGAGGCTGCCTACAAAAAATTAGCGATAAGCTATTTTGCCTAACCGCATGGTCCATTACTGCATAAAGGCTGTATTAAATTATATTTGAACCTTATTATTAATTATAACCAAAAGGAATGCCCTACTAATGTCAAAAATTATTTATACAAAAACTGACGAAGCCCCAGCGCTAGCGACCCTATCATTCTTGCCTATTATTAAAGCGTTTACCCATACTGCAGGAATTGAGGTTGAAAGTACTGATATTTCTGTTGCAGCGCGAGTGCTGGCTGAATTCCCTGAATACCTAAAAGAAGAACAACGTGTTCCTGACAATCTAGCTGAGCTTGGCAAATTGACGCAAGATCCCAATACCAATATTATTAAATTGCCGAACGTCAGTGCCTCTATTCCACAGTTGAAAGCGTGTATTAAAGAGCTTCAGGACAAAGGCTATGCGATACCTGATTTTCCAGATGATCCAGAAACGGAAGAAGAAAAGTTAATTCGTCAGCGCTATGGTAAAAGCCTAGGCAGTTCGGTGAACCCTGTACTGCGTGAAGGTAACTCAGATCGCCGCGCACCGAAGGCCGTTAAGAATTTTGCCCGCAAACATCCGCATTCTATGGGCGAGTGGAAACAATGGTCACAGACGCACGTATCACACATGCACAGTGGCGACTTCTATGCTGGCGAGCAGTCTATTACTCTAGATAAAGCACGTACTGTACGTATGGAGCGCGTTGCTGAAGATGGCACTATTAATGTCTTCAAAACAGGCATCGTTTTGCTTGATAAAGAAGTCATCGACCTGATGTTCATGAGCAAAAAAGCGCTACTTGAGTTTTATGAGCGTGAAATGGAAGACTGCCGTGAAGCCGGTATTTTATTTTCATTACACGTAAAAGCCACCATGATGAAAGTATCGCATCCTATCGTGTTTGGCCATGCGGTTAAAACATACTATAAAGATGCCTTCAACAAACATGGCGCTTTCTTTGACGAGTTAGGTATTAACGTCAATAACGGTATGGCAAGTTTATACGAAAAAATCGCTGAGCTACCTGCCAGTAAGCGTGAAGAAATCGAACGCGATTTACATGCTTGCCAAGTACATCGTCCACGCCTAGCGATGGTTGATTCTTCAAAAGGTATCACCAACTTCCATTCACCAAGTGACGTGATTGTCGACGCGTCGATGCCTGCTATGATCCGCTCAGGCGGTAAAATGTGGGGCGCTGATGGCAAAATGTATGACTGTAAAGCGGTCATGCCTGAGTCTACCTTTGCGCGTATCTATCAAGAAATGATTAACTTCTGTAAATGGCATGGCAATTTTGACCCAACCACGATGGGTACTGTCCCTAACGTTGGTTTGATGGCGCAAAAAGCAGAAGAATATGGCTCGCATGACAAGACTTTTGAGGCGAGTGGTTCAGGGTTAGCTCGTATTGTCGATGAAGAAACCGATGAGGTATTGCTTGAGCAGCAGGTTGAAAACGGCGATATTTGGCGCATGTGTCAGGTAAAAGACGAGCCTATCCAAGATTGGGTAAAACTTGCCGTACGCCGTGCCCGTGAATCAGATACGCCGGTCATCTTTTGGTTAGACCCTTACCGTCCGCATGAAAACGAGCTGATCAAAAAGGTCGAAACCTATCTAAAAGAGTACGACACCGAAGGCTTGCATATTGAAATCATGTCACAGGTTCGTGCGATGCGTTATACGCTAGAGCGCGTTGCCCGTGGTTTGGATACCATCTCTGCAACTGGTAATATTTTACGTGATTACCTCACTGACTTATTCCCAATTTTAGAATTAGGAACGAGTGCGAAAATGTTGTCAGTTGTACCGCTTATGAAAGGCGGCGGTTTGTTTGAAACAGGCGCTGGTGGTTCTGCACCTAAGCACGTTCAACAGCTGTTAGAGGAAAACCATTTACGTTGGGATTCCTTAGGTGAGTTCTTAGCCTTGACCGTCTCTTTGGAGCATTTGGCAAGTCACGATAACAATGCTAAAGCGCAAATCTTGGCGGACACGCTGGATACGGCGACCGAAAAACTATTATTAAATAACAAAGGTCCATCACGTAAAACGGGTGAGATAGACAACCGTGGTAGTCATTTCTATTTGGCCATGTACTGGGCGCAAGAGTTAGCCACGCAAGACCAAGATGCTGATCTTAAAGCGCAATTCGCACCGCTTGCGCAAAATCTTGCAAGCAATGAAGACGCTATTGTTAAAGAACTGAATGATGTTCAGGGTAAAGCCGTAGACATCAAAGGTTATTATTTGGCAGATGAAGCACTGGCTGAGCAAGTCATGCGTCCAAGCAAATTATTCAATGACGCTATCGCTTCGTTGTAGTTATAATTATAATTGTGCTTAGTTAGCTTTTCTTAGAGCTTTCTGAGTTTATATAAAAAACGCCCCAATAGTCTAGGACTGTTGGGGTATTTTTTATTGCAAAAATTGCATTTTATTTTTTAGATTTTTTAAAACCGTATAATGCGATTAGGCATGCATATACTTAATAATCGCTTTACCAAAATCAGAATTTTCGATACAACAAAAGGTGAGGCAGCTTGATAGATTATATGTTTTAAGCTTCTTTGGCATTCTGCTATGCTACCTACTCTATGTTTATTATAATTTATTTATATACCAATTTTTACCTGTATAACCTGCTATTCATCATTTTATTTTTGGGAAACGCTATTTTATGTCTAGCTCTAGCCTCATTTTATTTAACAAGCCTTACGGCGTACAAAGCCAATTCCGTGATGACAGTAATAATGACCATACCACCCTATCAGAATATTTTACGGATAAATCTCTTAGAATCGCCGGTCGGCTTGATGCTACCTCAGAAGGGCTGCTGATTTTGACCAGCGATGGACGCATTAATAAAGCCATTACTCAGCCGCCATCTGCGAAGAATTTTGCCCAAAACAAACAAAAACAGGGCAAGACCTATTTGGTGCAAGTGGAAGGCGTAGCAACTGCTACACAACTAAAGAAGCTAGCATCTGGGGTTATATTAAAAGATGGTAAGACTTTACCAGCATCCGCTGTGCTGGTTGATGAAGCAGAATTACCTATGACATTATGGCAACGCGATCCGCCTATTCGTGAGCGTAAAAATATACCGACATCATGGCTGATGCTTACCATATATGAAGGTAAAAACCGTCAAGTCAGGCGTATGACGGCGCATGTAGGCCTACCTTGTCTGCGCCTGATTCGTTGGTCGGTTGCAGGATTCGAGCTTGGAGAACTGGGCGTTGGTGAGTTTGTACGTATTCACCTAAATAGTGAGCATTGTCAGCAATTAGGAATTAGGAATTAGGAATTAGGAATTAGGAATTAGGAATTAATCTATAATTTGTTCATTGATTGATTTAAAAGCGCTTAATTGTGGTACTGAATAAATATATTACGCCATTCTAAACATAGCGTCTCGAACGCGTAAGGTTTATCTGTTAACATTCAAACCTACGTTATATATGAGCTGCTTGCTCATTGTTTATCTTGTTTGTTATTGTTCCTCTTATTTATAGTAAGGATATGTCATGACCGCTTCTCATCGCTTTGCCTTGTTCGCTACTGGTATTTCTGCTGCGCTGCTGCTAAGTGCCTGCCAGCCAGCAGCAGATAATAACGAGGTGATACCAGCACAAGAAGCGACACCGGCTGAGCAGTCTGACATTCCTGATGATATGGACGCTCATGCTGGTCTTGATATGACTGAAGGCAACGCTATAGCAGACGATACGCAAATGACGGACATACTCAAAGATTATACGAAGTCGATGACCAGTATGCATAATGAGATGATGGTTGGTATGGCTTATAACGATCCTGATACCGCGTTTGCAAAAAGTATGCTGGGTCATCATCGCGGCGCAATAGACATGGCAAAGATTGAGCTCAAATACGGGGCAGATGAGGAAATGCTTCAGCTTGCAGAAGACATTATTGACTCACAGCAAGTTGAGATTGATATCATGAACAAATGGCTTGCTAGCCACCCTGATGCGCCCAAACCTAAACCCAATACTGAGGCGATGCAACAAGCATATGTGAGAAGCATGGATGTCTTAAGTGGTGATATGGTGTTGGGTATCGCTGATCCTGACCCCGATATGGCGTTTGCGCGTGGTATGCTTGCACATCACATTGGCGCAGTGGATATGGCAAAAGTACAGCTCAAATACGGTACTGATGAAGAAATGCGTCAGTTGGCACAAGATATCATCGATGCTCAGCAGCCTGAAATCGAAGTAATGCAAGAGTGGATTGGCAAAACGTCATTTGATGCCAAAGAGACTAACAATCTAACTGATAGTGCGCAGTAAACGCAAGATGCTGTGATGTTAGAAAGATAACGCTCAAAAATAATCTAACTCATTATAGATTTTTAATTTACAAATATTAGCGCTTAACTGAATATTTAAATAAGGAAGTGGTATTATCCCCTACACAATATAATCCATAGAGGTCTATATGTTAGTTAATTTGATACGAGAAGGTTTAGGACGGATCATTGCTGCTATGAGTGTATTGACTCAAGGTAAGCCAATGACACGCAGTCAGGAAGAGCAAGCGGAAGTGACTGCTGCCTGTAAAGATTTATCACTATATCAATTTTATGCCTGTCCTTTTTGTATAAAAGTGCGCCGTCAAATGCATCAATTAAACTTACCTATCGAATTTCGAGATATAAAAAACAATCCAGAATTTCGCACTGAGCTCGCTGAGAATGGTGGGCGCGTCAAAGTACCTTGTTTACGTATTGAAGAAAATGGTGATGTCCAGTGGATGTATGAATCAAATGATATTATCGCTTATTTACAGCAACGCTTTGGCTAATATCTCTGATAAGTGGATAAGTAAAAGTCCTTATTGGCTCGGGTTAGCAACAGCCTATTAATAACAGCCTAATCCGACCATTTATTTATTAGATCGAGTCACGCTCATTGCTTACTAACCCTACCTACTATGCATTCTATGCATGGATTTAAAAAGTTTTATCCCTTTAAGACTTAACAAAGTCAGGCGTTAACCATTTATCAAATCCTAATTTTTCTAGCTTTAAACTTACCTTGTGCGGACTGACTGTGCTTGCTTTATCTTGTTTGCTATCGTTCATCTCACTTGTCACATTCGCTGCTACGATGACATACAGCAACTCATCACGACGGAATAGATGACAGTCAATCTCAGATTGTGCCATTGATACAGCAGCCAGTTGCTTACTGTCAGCTTTGATACCATCCAGAGCAATGATGACATCATGGGCAGATATGCCTGCTTTAGCAGCAGCACTCCCACGCCGTACCTGATTTACCTTGAGTCCAGCAGGCGTTTCCGTACATCGCATGCCCCACGGTAGAGATTTATCAGCCGTTTCTTTGCTGTTGCTATGCACTGTGATACCGTTTGCCGTAAGCAGCGCTTCCATCGGTAACTCTTCAACGCCATTGACATAACGTTGTTCAAATTCTTCCCAATCCGCTACTGGCATAAACTGCCCTATCACTGCACCCATATCAGCACTATTGATACCAATGCGCTTGTTGTCATTTTGCTTGGCTCGATTATAAAAGGCTTTAACCACATCAAACAAACGATAACGACCGTTACTTTTTTCAAGCAGCGTTAAATCTAAACATAAGGCTACCAACGCGCCTTTATTATAATAGCTGATCCCCGCATTGCCAGTATTCTCATCATTGCGATACAGCTTTATCCATGCATCAAAACTCGACTCTGCCACACTTTGCTGCGCTCGACCCGGCGTTTGATAATAGCGACTCATCTGCTCCGCCAGTAATTTCAGATAGCTTGCTTTGTCAATGACTCCTGACGCTTGTAGCATAAAATCATCAATATATGAGGTAAAGCCTTCAAATACCCACAGCAAAGGTGTAAAAGCTTCGCGGCGTAAATCCACCTCTAGCATGACATCGGGACGGACGGTTTTGACCCACCATGCATGGAAATACTCATGGCTACATAAGCCTAAAAATCGCTGATAATCCGTACTCGGTAACTCAGGCTCATTGGTAGCAGGTAAATCGCAGCGCGGGGTAATCAAGCTGGTAGAATTGATATGCTCTAGACCACCATAATCTTGCCCGCTGGCATAAGTCATAAAGGTATAGTGATTGAATGGCGCATCGCCCAGCCAGTTAAGATAGCTCTGACAGATTTGGGTGATGTCTTGCTGCAGGCGTCCCATATTAGCGTTATGCTTACCAGAGAGAAAAAAGCGATGGCTGAGCGTTTGGTGCTGATTGTCTTGAATAATAAAGTCGAACTTCTCTTGTACAGCAATCTCAAAGGGATAATCAATCAATTCATGATAGCTATCAGCTTGCAGACCATATACATGCTGTGCATCGCTCTGTAAATGTGTGGCGTCAAGTCCAAATGCCAATAGGACGTTTTCTTTATCTTTATCGACAAAAAACGTTACTGGCACGATTAAACTAACTTGTACTGGTAACGGCTCTTGTCCATCAACGGCCAATGCTAAAGAGGTGAAGTTGCCATAAAGACGCTGCTGATCGACATAGGCGGTGCGCACTGATAAGTCGTAACAGTAAACTTCATAATGGACTTTGACTATTTGCCCTGCTGCAACGTCTGGCAGTTGCCACGTATGTTTATCTGTTTTTTGGGCACGATAGTATTCAAAGTATTCATTACTTTCGTTTGCTATTTGATAATGCACCGCGGTTATATTTCGGGCAAACTCCCGTATCAAATAACTGCCCGGAATCCATGCTGGCAGCCATAGTGAAAGTACGTCAGTATTGGCAGTAAAGCTCAATGTCACATCTACTAAATGCTCATGAAAACGCTCAAAGTTAAATTGGTAATGGATATTGCCTATCTGTTGATTAGAAGCATGAGAAGATGAAGTCATGGTCGTTTATTATCCTTATGTTTATAGCTATGGTAGAAGTCATTAGCCAAAAACGCAACCTTCAAACTATCAATGAATAATAGGTTATACATTTAAGAACAATGCTCATTTACATTAATTATTCAACTAATTGGCATTTTTTATTATTTTAACCTTGAAAGTGATGCGAGCCATCGCAATTAAAGAGGCTAACTGCTAAAGTTACCCTAATAAACTGATGATAATTGACTAATGACGTGGCTATTTGGCTGGCTGATTGGCTTTTTTAGGTTTATTGCAACCGTATTTAAATTTTAATATCAATATATTTAGGATAATTTATGACTACTATCGCAAAAGACACTGCCGTCAAGTTTAACTACACCCTAAAAGACGACGAAGGTAATATCCTTGACCAGTCTCCAGAAGGTCAACCGCTTGCTTATTTGCATGGCCATAGCAATATCATTCCCGGTCTTGAGCAACAACTAGAAGGCAAATCTGCTGGCGAAAGAGTCAATGCTGTCGTTGAGCCTGCTGATGGTTATGGCGAATACCAAGCACAAGCGGTACAACATGTACCACGTGACAACTTCCAAGGCGTTGATGATATCCAGCCTGGTATGCAGTTTCAGTCAGAAGCTGGCGGTCAAGTGATGCTGGTGACGGTTACTGAAGTCAATGAAGACGAAGTCATCGTTGATGCGAACCATCCATTAGCAGGTAAGCGTTTGACTTTTGATGTTGAAATCCAAGAAGTACGTGCTGCTACTGAAGATGAACTAAACCATGGTCATGTCCATGGCGCTGGTGGCGTTGAGCACTAATCTCTTGTAGATAAAAGTGAAAAATAATTAGGCGATGAATGGCTATAAAACTTATCGTCTAATAGTAAAAGGTCAGTAGAGCGTTCTATCTACTGACCTTTTTTTATGGGTAGCTTTCAAAAATATTTTATAGAAATTATCGTCTTTTAGGGATGACAAAATTCTTTAGACGTAACAAACTCTAGAGGTAACAAAGCCGCATAACGACAAGCATTACGCGGCTTTTATCACCAACCATCCATGTTAATATTATTCAATACTTAATCCCGAAGTATCTCATAATGTTCAGGCATCCAGCCTTATCATCCCTAATTAGCAAATCACCTATCCCTGATGCGACCTTTAAGATACCAATCCCTAATACCTATGAACCTTTTCGTTCAATCGTGCCGTACAGTTATAATCGCAGATTTAGCCAAGGTTAGTAAGAGGTCTAAACGTCAATGCATGTAAGCATATGCTTACATGCATTTTTAATGGCCCTTTAAACGCCATAATTGACATTTGATAAAATTGTACTATTTATAACTTTCCTTCAGGGCTAACCAGTACTTTTGGATTGGCACTAAGCATGATATAAGCAGCTTCATTGATAAACGCTTCATCTTCAGGTAATTCTGGACGCTCCAAAGCCTTCATCTGACTACGTTCTTCGAACTTAGCATCCATTGCCGCTTGATAAGTATTCCAGTTGGCATAAGGACGCTCACCGGTTGCGATAAGACGTTTATTCTCAGCTTCTAATGAGCGTTTTTCTATCAGCTGCATTTTGGCACGGCGGCTATTGATATCGAGAGGGAAAGGTTTTTTCTCATCTTCCATATTACGAATATCATTTAGCGTTGATAGATAAACAAACTGTGGGTTTTTCTGTTGACGAATTTTTGACTGTTGGTTTAGCGTTGCTAGCGTATCGGCAGTGAACTTACCTTCAGGTTTGTACGGGGTCGTTTTAATCGTATCCCAAGGCAGCGCTTTTTTCTGTGCGCGCTCGCCAAAGGTTGCAGCGTCGTAGATGTTAACCAGTTCAACATCAGGCACGACACCTTTATTCTGCGTACTACCACCAGTAATACGGTAGAATTTACGCTGAGTTAAAGTCGCAGAACCCAAAGCCAAGCTATCCAATTGGATTTGTGCAGAGCCTTTACCAGTGGTCGTGCTACCGACGACCAATCCACGACCATAATCTTGAATCGCTGCGGCAAATATCTCACTAGCAGAAGCAGATGCTAGGTTGGTAATGACGACCACCTTGCCCTTATAAAGTTGTTCGCCACCATCTATATCATCATAGACTTGAATATTGCCGCGATTATCACGAATTTGCACCATTGGTCCGCTCTTCATAAAAAAGCCGAGCATTTTAGCCACTTCATCTAGCGAGCCACCGGGATTGTTACGTAGATCAACCACTAGACCGTCGATATTCTCTTTATTAAGCTCTTTGAGTGCCTTTTCGGTATCGATACTGACACTACGGTACTCCTCACCATTACGACGAGCGCGATAGTTTAGATAAAAGCTAGGTATCTCAAGAACCCCAATACGTTTTGGTGTTTTATCAATATTAGGACGCTGAACTTCGACGATGCGTTGAGTGACACCTGATTCTTCTTGCGCAATAATATCTCGAACCACAGTCACATTACGGGCGCTAGCATCAGGAGTATTGGGCTGACGTACTTTGATTGTCACCGAGGTACCGCGCTTGCCACGAATCAAACTGACAATCTCACGCGTTGACCAGCCAACTACATCGGTCATGGTTTCGCCGTCTTTTGCGATACCAATAATCAAATCATTAGGCTTAATCTGGCCAGATTTGGCCGCCGGACCTCCATCAACTAATGTCACAATCCGAGTATAATCTGGATTTTTTCGGTCAGGGCGAATAGAAACCCCTATCCCTTCTAACTGCAGACTCGATTGAATTTGCAATTCATTGGCTTGAATAGGCGCATAATAATTACTGTGCGGATCATAAGTCAGCATCGCCGTATTTAAGACGGTTTCCATAATCTCATCATCTGTTAGACGGGTAAACTGCTCTTGCTGACGCGATAAGCGATTAAGCAAAATCTCACTCGGCGTGCGTTCATCATTACGCACCAAATCTTGGCCACGGGTGATATCTGGATTGTCTAAAAATACTTTTTCTTTTGCTTTTTCGTCTTCTTGACCTAAAGTAATGCTCATCAATTGAAACTTAAGCTGGCGCGCCCAATAGTCACGCTGCTCTTTCTTAGTTTTAAAGTGATTGAGCTTTTCACGATCAAGGACAATCGTATCCTTACCGGTTAAATCAAGATCTGTCTTCAGCATCTTTTTTGCCATGGCAAAATATTCATTCGAGCGTTTACGATAGCGCTCAAAGACTTCTACTCCCGCAGACAAATCGCCACGCTTAAGGCGAGCACCGAACTCATCAGCATATTTTTTCTTAAACTCATCGACATCAGATTGTAAAAACAACGTATGGTTTGGATCTAGGCTGTCGATGTACATAGACAGAATCTCGCTACCGGTTGCCGTATCGAGTGGCTGATTGAGATAATGACTGCGATCCAGCAATGCGGCTACTTGGCGAGTAGTGACCTGTTGCTCAGGTGTCTGCACGAAGCCTGCTGTATTACTATCAGCCACTGCAGTGCCGTAGCTTTGGGTAAGAATAAGACCAGCGATACCCACTGACGCTGCACTGAGTAACCACTGTGCTGGTTGTTTTTTCATCATATATACCTAATTATTTTAAGTGAAAAGTATGCTTGGGGGTTATCAAAATCAAAAGTTATCTATAAACGACTGTCCATAAAATTCAGCGGCGTTTTACTCTATTATATTTACCATTAAACCATCCATTACGCTAGCATTAAAAGCCGAAAATACAGGAGAGTTATTTTTGTTTTATCATTAAAAAATCAATCAATACTAGCATGGACATAAATACGGCACTGTCTCAAACTGTATAAACAATCTTACACGCTACGCTGTCACATACCAAACTTTCTAGCCATCACTTAAACATGTCTACAATCAATATCAGTTAATAAATATCAGTCAATACCTTCAAATCAATTAATCTGCTACATTATGCTCAGCTGGTAATAGCTGTCATAATAAGACCATAATAGCGATGTATTATAGATGTCATTTATCATCGTTTTTCCGTTTAACTTATCATATAACTCAATTTAACTTATCATAAAAAATATATAGCATAATAAGGATCACGCAATGTATGGCGTCTTAATGATTGATATCGATAGTACTGAACTGACTGCTGAAGATGTCAGCTTAATCAAACAAGCCCAAGTTGGCGGGGTGATATTATTTGTCCGCAACGTAGCAGATGCCGCGCAAGTGCGAAGGTTATGTGACGACATACGCTATCATAATGCTGACATACTCATCGGGGTCGATCAAGAAGGTGGCCGCGTTGCCAGACTACGTAACGGTTTTACGCCATTACCAGCGATGGGTAGACTCGGTGAGTTATTTAATCAAGATCCTAACCGCGCGCTTAGCTGCGCTTACGATTGTGGCTATCTAATGGCAGCAGAAGTATTGGCGGTCGGGATTGATTTGAGTTTTGCACCGGTGCTCGATAGAGACGGTATTAGCCAAGTCATCGGCGATCGTAGCTTTCACCATGAACCTCAAGCTATTATTGCTTTGGCTACCCAGTTTATGCGCGGTATGAAAGCGGCTGGCATGGCAACTACGGGTAAACACTTCCCTGGTCACGGTGCTATCGCTCCAGATTCGCATGTGGCGGAAGCCATCGATACTCGTAGCTTAGATGACATCATGAATAGCGATATGCAGCCCTTTGCGCAAACGCTGCCATGGCTGGATGCTCTAATGCCAGCACATGTGATTTTTTCGCAAGTAGATAATAAACCAGCGGGATTCTCAAAAATTTGGCTCAAAGACATTATCCGAGACCAGCTAAATTTTGATGGCGTCTTATTTTCTGATGATTTATCTATGGCTGGGGCGCAAGCAGCAGGCGATGTCAGCGCGCGTGTCACGGCAGCGATTGAAGCAGGTTGCGACATTGCCTTAGTCTGCAACGATCGTGTCGCTGCTCACGAAGCGGCCAAAGCGGCCCAAGAGCTGCCTTATCCCAATCAAAGTCGTATTAAAACCATGTGCGGACAAATACCAGCTTGGCAAGGTGACCTCGAATCTACTTGTCAGCAGTTTGAGTATTGGCAACAGGCAAAAGAGAATATCTCACAGACGTTCTTTCCTATTCAAGCAGAACATCAAGAGGAATCTCAAATATCGGCTAACGCTGAGTTAAAAGACCCAACGGATTATAAGTAATCTTTATTAGAAATATTTTTAGCAAAATAAAAACCGCACCTTAATGAAGATGCGGTTTTTCTATTTTAGAGCTTAATTTAAGACGTATCAGTGATTACTGAGCAATGATTAATTCTTTGCTTTCGGGTCTAATGCACTACCACGGCTGGCATCATCACTATCTGGCAAAATATCATCATTATCAGGGTCTAATGGATTCAAATCTGGATCTGGCATATTTACGTTTACACCGCGATCATCAGCATCTGGCGTCAAATCATCGTTATCGCTGTCCAGTGGATTCAGATCTGGATCAAGCGCACTGTTATTAATCGCCATACCATCATTTGCAGTCGCAGTCTCGTCATATACCACAAACTCAATGCGGCGGTTACGGAAACGACCCTGATCCGTTGAGTTGTCGGCAACAGGATCTGTTTCACCCATCCCTTTGGTCATAAGCTTACTTGGATCAGCACCTTGTGCTACCAAATAATCTTTCATCGACTGGGCACGCTCTTGTGACAGCTTCATATTATAAGCAGCATCCGCTGTTTTGTCGGTATGACCAATAATCATCAGCTTCATATTTGGCACTTGTTCCATCAACTTCACAGCGCGGTCTAACAGCACTTTATTGGCATCAGGAATAACCGCCTTGTCCACTTCAAAGTTAACCACTTGTAGACTTAGAGCACGAGCGACATCACGAGGATCTGGGTTCTGACCAAGATTATCCATCGCCGCTTGAGACGCTGTTAAGCTATTATCAATCTCACTTTGCTCATTCAATGGACCTTCAGCCATCACCGTCATCGCTGGCGCAGCAGCTTGCAGATCAGATACTAGCTTGCTTAGAGCGGCAGCGTCAGGGGCATTGACCGTAATAGTATCGCCTTTAATCAGCATACTGGCATTTGGTACATTTTTGAAGATAGGCAATATAGTAGCAAGCTGAG
This sequence comes from Psychrobacter sp., assembly GCF_049295055.1. Classification (GTDB taxonomy): domain Bacteria; phylum Pseudomonadota; class Gammaproteobacteria; order Pseudomonadales; family Moraxellaceae; genus Psychrobacter. The sequence goes on from NZ_JBAQQF010000067.1 coordinate 77,430, forward strand.
TAGCCGCTGGCATATCTATTGAGAAACCATCATCGACATCCGCGCGACAATTATTAGCATCATCACCGAAGACGCCATTAAGGGCAGTCATCACGTTGCTTTGTAGGGTGTCATTACCAACATTCATACGGCAAGCATATAGCTCACTATTTTCGCCCGTAGCGATACGCAAGGATGCAGGTTCAATACCAGCAGCGACCGCTTGACCATCTCCATTGGCTCCTTGCTGTTCTGTGATAACCGGTTTACCGACCGGCTCAGGATTGTCTTGGCAACCTCTTAATAGAGCCCAAGCCAATGCCCCTAAAATAATCAGTCCAATAATAGGTAGCAGCGCTTTCATAAAGCTGCCATCTTTTTCTTCTTGACGTCGCAGTGGTGCCGTAGTTGTGGTAGTAGAAATTCGTTCACCAGCGGGCGCAGCGGCAGCCAGACCAACAGGCAAGACAGCACTTGCCCATACAGGAATATGATGCTGATAACCGGCAAGGTTGTCATTTAAAAATTGTGGTACTGGCGTTGTGCCAGCTAAGCTTTTGATTTCGTGATAGGCGAGCGGCGCTGCCATAGCAAGCAGCCCACGAACAGCCGTAACATCGACATTGTGGTGACTGGCAAGCTCACGAGCGATTTGGTCACGATGCGTGTCTTCTGTCCATACACGATCGTAGAAACTCTGATCATCACGTGCAATATTGTCATTGGCAAAACGATTATAAATATCATTATCTGCTAGACGGACAGCAAAAATAGCATAAAACTGTTCAAGCAGATTTTTCTTAGCAGGATTGTGGTCATCGCCTAGTACTGCTGGGCTCACCGTCCGTGTTAAATGACTGATAATATCCATAACATCCTTCCTCAATTAATAATTATTTTAAGTAGCTTGTCTTATATAATTTGAATTTTTAAAAAATAGAACTTAGGTAATAAACGATATTACGTAATAAACAATAGTAGGTAATAATCTGAAAGTAATAAAGAGCCACGCTACTAAAAACCAGCGATGACTACATTCAACTTTTTGTATTATAAAAGTATTAAGCACGCATTCACAATCAATGCCCTGTTGTGAAAATGCTACATTAGGTAATGTTTCAGTTGTTACTCGTAACTCTCACGTCTGTATCATACAAACTACTCACATAGTAGTGGCGAGCAGCACAGTTACATATAGCATAATCCTAAATAGCATCCATTTGATGATTTTCGAGTACAGAAACTCGCTTATTTAAAATTTACATTTTATTCTAAAAACACAAAAAGTGCCGTATAAGAAAAATTATAAGGCACTTTTTTTAGCTTTCTATTTATTGATTAAGACTGCGTATTAAGACAAGTCTATTTATCTTCTAACTTGCGCAGGCTCAACTACGATGACATTGTTTGCCATATCATCTGCTTCGGATAAAGAAATAGGACCATTTGATCTCGCAGGTGCATTATTGAAATCATTATTATTTCTTGCAGGAGCAGGCAGCACATTATCATTGGTATCATCATCTGACGCCTGATATTCCACGTTATTATTATTTTCATAAGAATTATTGGTGGGAATGCCATCATTTTGAAATTGATTATTCATACTATTTGCATTGTTCATGGCCGCCTCATCTCCTATACCGTTATTATCGCCATTCACATTGCCAGGTAATGGTATCGGCGCAGTACTATCAATCATCATCGCTGGTATCAAAGTGCGTATATCAGTAACCAAACGCTGGAGTTGCATGCTGTCTGGCGCCTCTAAGGTAATACGGTCATTTTGCAAGTGCAGACGAGCAAATGGAGTCGATCTTAGCAGTGTCAGCACGTTAGGTAACGCTTCTACAGGCATATTAGCAACGCTGTTGGCAACGCCCGTCTGCACGGTCAGCTGGCACATACTTGCCTGCTCACCGAAGCTGGTATTAAGTGCCTGTTGCAGCGTAGTTTGCAGTGCAGCATCGCCGACTAAGCCACTACAAGTGTATAAACTACCGTTATTGTCTACTCCAACGATGAGCTCAATCGGCGTTAATACTTGCGTTGGTGGCGCAGGCGCAGGTACGACGACAGGCGCTGTCACCACGGCTTCAACTGGTGGCGCATTATTAGGTCTGATTAATAATGCCCAAACAAGCCCAATAGCTGTGATTGCTCCTAGTAATACAAATGTCCATAGCAACAGATCATTACGTTGATTACGGGTACGAACTTTTTCTCGCCTTAAGTCGTTGTTTTCTGCCAAATGGTGTTCTGCTGGAATCACATGAATCGAATCAGCACTAAGACGCTCATCCAGAGTTGGTATGGGAGATTCTACCGTCATGTTTGCGGGTGGATTGATGATATCAGCAGCCGCTGCCTCGTGCTTATTTAGGGAAACAGGTATTACGGGCGCTGCTGCCGCACTCGCCATTACACCTTGGCTTTCAAACAACTCATCATTAGGACTTTGCGAAGCGGTGATGATAGATGCTGACCATATTGGCAGATAATGGCGTAATGAGGATTGCTCGCCTTGTAAAAATGCGGGTAAAAACTGCCCATTTGCCAGTACCTTAAGCTCATGATAGACAAGTGGCGCGGCATTCATGAGCAATTGCATGGTCGCAAACTCATCAATATGATGGGTTACTGCAAGCTCTTGAATCATAGTTCGTCTTGCGTTTGGCGCTTGCCATAGCTGCTCAAACAAAGGTGCCTGTGCTGCATTGTCAGTAGTAATCACCTGATCATCACGCAGTAACTGTGAGTAAACTTGTGGCAATGCCAAACGTGCTACCAACATTGCATAGAATTGCTCTAATAAGCTGACATGGGACACGCTACTTTGGTCACCTAACACAGCTGGGGTCACCGTTTGCTCTAGGTGGTCGATGATGCTCATAAGTTACGGCCTCTGTCAGCGTTAATATTAAATAGTTAAAAACTGTTTATTCATCTTTACAAATCGCGCTTAATCAATTGCTTACAAAACCAGTGAGTTTGCTGGCAATAATGGTATGTAAATTGCGTTTTGTAGCTATAGTTATAGTGGATCCACTTTTAAAAGAATACAGTGCTACTGGGATTAATTATTCGCAGCCTCTGTCTGCATAGGCACAGCAAGCAAGAAAAATTGATACCAGTAGCACGTCATAATATTTGTATTTTTTTATTTAGGACTGACTATATAGTATAGATATTTTAATTATTTTGGACTTGATAAGCATAAATAAATTATATAAGCGCATTATTTTGTCATTGCGCTAACCGTTACTGTCAGTATACGAAGCATTACTCATTGTGGCTAATACGGTGTTATATTATTCGATACAAACAATTATTAAAGCATAATTTTGTCAGATATTAGTTTTCGCATTATCGCTGCTATTTTTAATGTGAGCACATAACTGTTTAAATCGGTCAGATCTAGGTATTATTCAGCCGTAAGACTTAGGTTTTAAGCATTGTCATATATATCACTATTGTTTATCAGGCCCAGCCTAAGGATTTCCCATTGTTTAACCATACAACGCTTATTATTATAATCACGGTTATTATCAGTTTATTAGCGTGGCAGAACAAAACCCTCTTTAATCGACTTATTTTTTATCCACCAGCAATAAACAATGGTCAATGGGATCGCTTTGTCACTCATGGATTTATTCATGCTGATAGTATGCACCTATTATTTAATATGTTTACCTTGTATTTTTTTGGTCGTGCTATCGAAGGTTTATATCAACCATTTTTATTCGGTTATGGCTTTGTGGTTTTTTATGTTCTTGCCATTATTGTCGCGATTATTCCAAGCTATATTAAGCATAAACAAAGCGCCAGTTATTTAAGTTTGGGGGCATCTGGTGGCGTATCAGCCGTACTTTTTGCTTTCATTCTGCTCGCGCCTTGGGAAAAGATTTATCTGTTTGCGATTATCCCTATCCCAGCGATATTATTCGCGGTCGCTTATGTCGCTTATAGCATCTATTCAGATAGACGCGGCGGCTCAAATATCAATCACTTGGCACACTTGTGGGGCGGTGCGTTTGGTGTCATAGCGACAATCGCTCTACAACCACAAGTATTGCCGCATTTCCTAAATGCGCTGTTGTCGCCTGGTTTTTAAGCACTGCTACATTTTACTTTGTACGAGCTTCTTATTTTTACTAACCGTTTAAATGATTGAACCATTATTAATATGGCTTTATGTTGTGCACAATTTGTGGGCAATTTTATCTTTAAATTTGATGACTTATTATGATTATAGATGTTATCGGTGATATACATGGTTACGCAGATAAGCTGATCGGTCTGCTAAAACAGTTAGGTTATGTTCATAATGGTCAGTATTTTGTGCCGCCATCAGGTCATCGAGCGCTATTTATTGGTGATTTAATTGATCGTGGTTCGCAGCAAATAGCGACGTTAGAAACAGTTTTTGCGATGCTTGATGCAGACGTGGCTGACGCGGTGATGGGCAATCATGAGTATAATGCGTTGGCATTTGCTACCCTTGACCCTAGTGATACCCTTGACCTTAGTGACACTTATAGTGCTAATGACATTAATAGTAATAGCTCTCAGCAATATTTGCGTTCACACAACGAAATACATATACGTCAACATGAAGCGTTTTTGGCAGAAGTGCCGTTTGGCTCAGACAGTCATCAATATTGGCTACAGCGGCTATATGAACTTCCTTTATGGCTTGAAACGGAATACGCTTGCTTTGTGCATGCCTGCTGGGATGTGGATAGTATGGCGATACTCAAGCCATTATTGACTGACGATAATTGCCTAACACTACAGGGTTTGATAGCAACATCTAAAGAGGATAGCGTGCCATTTGACGCGCTGGAGCGAGTATTAAAAGGCGTAGAAACACCGTTACCCAATGGTATTGTGATGATTGATAAAGAAGGTACTAAACGCACGCGAGTGCGGGTACGTTGGTGGCTTGATGAGCTGAATAAACGCACCATCCATGAGGTTGCCCGTGCTCCTGCATCTGCATTGGCACAAATTCCAATTGACGTGCTGGCTGAAAATATTGATTTCGCTCTTAAAACACATAAGCCTGTCTTTGTTGGTCATTATTGGCTAACCGGCACGCCTGAGCCACTTAGCCTACAAGTCGCTTGTACCGACTATTCAGCAGCGGTAGACAGCGGTTATATGACCTGTTATCAGCTCGATACCGAACAGCCACTACCGTTAAAAGCCAGTAATTTTGTACAACACCTGCACGATTGAGACGGCAATACAGCTTAACAATATTACCGCTATCAACCTCGCTTCGATATTAAACAGCAAACTTGGCTTTACGAATACAGCAAAACTTTTGTATGATGGTCTTTTTGAGGATATCAAAGCATGAGCACCACATCAGCTACTGTTAACGCGATTGATCAAAACGGCCCTATTACCTCTCCTGCTGGTCAACCAAAAGTTGGCATTATCATGGGCTCACAATCTGATTGGGCGACCATGAGCGCTGCAGCGCAGTTGCTAGCAGACTTTAATATCGCTTTTGATTGCGAAGTGGTCTCGGCACATCGTACGCCTGACAGATTGTTTGACTATGCCAAGAGCGCTAAAGGTAATGGCTTGCAAGTTATCATTGCTGGTGCTGGCGGTGCAGCTCACCTGCCCGGAATGTGCGCCAGTCAAACACCGCTGCCTGTCTTTGGTGTCCCTGTAAAATCGTCGATGCTCAGTGGTTGGGACAGTCTACTGTCTATCGTGCAGATGCCTAAAGGCGTTGCCGTTGGCACTTTAGCTATTGGTGCCGCAGGCGCGTATAATGCTGCCTTGCTTGCGATTCAAGTCTTAGCCTTGCATGATGAATCGATTGCTACTAAGCTCGATCATCTTCGTGAAACGCAAACCGACACTATTCTTGCCAGCCCAACACCAGGTATTATCAATACCTAATAATCATTTGCTTCATTAAAGGAAATAACAGCTAAAGGAAATAATAGCTGTCTTTTTATTTAATGAATGAGCATTATCTTTAATAACAGTTGCTTGAATATATATGTTCTCCACTGTATTTTTATTGTTCGTTAGGTTGTACTAAATACAAGGTGCATGCAGTGCACCTTTTCCTATTTTAATAGACTCATTTTTAGATTCTAGTATCCTAAAAAAATTCTTCATTTTTTATTCAAAGAGCCTGCCATGACTACAGCGAACGCTTATCCTATTACCCAAACCATCCGCACCATCGGTATTTTAGGCGGTGGTCAGCTTGGTATGATGCTTGCCGAAGCAGCGATACCACTGGGTTATCAATGTGTGTTTTTAGAAGACAGTACCGACTGCCCTGCTAGCCTATACGGGCGTGTCTTTAGCAATAAGCAATTAGACGCCTTTATTGCCGCCGCCGATGTGTTTACTTTGGAATTTGAAAACACACCGACCGCCACGGTCGAACAGTTGGCAAGCTTATCGAAATCGGGTAGCAAACAAGGGATGTTTCCGCCACCGATTGCCCTTGATATTGCCCAAGACCGCTTAAAAGAAAAGCAGATGTTTAACTTACTTAATATCGCAACCGTCCCTTTTATGATGGTCAATTCTGAAGCCGAATTAAAGCATGCTTGTAGCGAGTTAGGACTGCCTATTGTCCTAAAAACCAGCCGTGGCGGTTATGATGGTAAAGGTCAGTTTGTCATTAAGAAAAATAGTGATATTAAATCCGCTTGGCAAGCGCTCAAAGATGCAGTCACTGGTAAAGGTTCACTTACCCCAACCCCTGCCCCATTGATTGCGGAAGGCTTCATCAATTTTAGCCGTGAAGTTTCCATTATCGCTGCCCGTGCACAAAACGGTCAGGTACGCTGTTATGATTTGGTCGAAAACCATCACCATCATGGGATTTTGGCTAAGACTCAAGCCCCTGCCATTGGTACCAGTCACTTATTTAAGCAAGCAACCGATGCGATTACCACCATCATGAACCATTTAGGTTATGTCGGCGTGATGGCGCTTGAGCTATTCGTCACCAAAGATGCACGTGGTAACGACGCTTTACTTGCCAATGAGATTGCCCCACGCGTACACAACTCTGGACATTGGAGTATTGAAGGCGCGGTCACCAGCCAATTTGAGAACCATATTCGTGCCGTGGTCAATTTACCATTGGGTGATACTGATAATGTCCATCCAGCGATTATGCTCAATATCTTAGGACAATATCCTGATATCAGTGCCGTGCTAAGTATCGATGGCGCACATTATCATAGCTACCATAAGGCTGAACGCGATGATCGTAAAATTGCGCATATTACTTTGATGCCAAATGATGTTGCCGATTTAGAACCTGCTTTAGCCAAACTTGTCGCCGTGCTACCTAATAAAGTAGGTCTTGATAAAAAATTGGCTGCTGTTGATAGCGAGTTAAAGATGGCGGATGACTTAACGACTATTAACACTGAAAATGACACCAATACTGGCAAAACCTCAGATAATATCAGTGTCAGTATTGAAGATAGCAAAACAGATAATGCAGTAGATACTAAATTAAAAGCAGATAAGGTTAAGAAATAATGCAGATTTGGGTGGATGCGGATTCGGTGCCATTAATTGCCAAAGATTTGATTATCAAAACCGCTGAGCGCACGCAAACCATGGCAATATTCGTCGCCAACCAGCCTATTAAGCTGCGTAAGTCACCGCTGCTCGTGATGACAGTGGTGCCGTCTGGCTTTGATAAAGCGGATGATTATATCGTCGAGCAAATACAACCAGGCGATTTAGCCATTACTAGTGATATTCCATTAGCCAATGATATTTTAGACAAAGGCGGTATGGTCTTGACGGCACGTGGTATGGTTTACGATAAAAATAATATTAAGCAAAAGCTTAACATGCGTGATTTTATGGATACCATGCGCGGCACCGGCGTACTAGAGCTACAAGAAATGAGCGGACAAAAACCTTATGGCGACCGTGACAAAAAAGCCTTTGCCGATGGTCTTAATCGCTTGGTCCGTTAATTTTTATAAATAACGGTCTCTTTTGTTATTGTAAATTGACTATACCCTCTATGCTTCCTTGCAAACGCTATACACTCTATAACCAAACACTATGCAATCGGCACGCATCATAACGAAGCATGCTGTCTATTGTTGTTACGCTCTATTTAGTTTGCATAACAACGATAACGTATATAAAAATAGGAATGATTATGAAGATTTTAGTGATTGGCGCAAGTGGTCGAGTGGGTACTGATTTAGTTAAGCAATTATTAGCAGATAACCATCAAGTTATCGGTACTACCCGTAAGGAAGAAAAGTTATTTAGCGATGATAATTATAGCCAGTTAGACTTAGACATCACTGCTGAAAAGGATGCTATTCAGAGCCAAATCGACCAAGATATCGATGCAGTATATTTTGTTGCCGGCTCGGGTGGTAAGGATATCTTAGAAGTTGATTTACATGGTGCGGTCAAGACCATGCAAGCAGCACAAGATAAAGGTATTAAGCGTTATATCATGTTGAGCACGGTATTTTCATTAGATACTAGTAAGTGGGACAATGCCGGTATTGCTGATTTAAAAGAGTACTATATCTGTAAGCACTACGCCGATCAGTGGTTGGTGAACAATAGCACCCTTGACTACACCATCGTACAAGCAGGGGCGCTAAAAGAGCGTGCAGCGACAGGTAAAATCACCATTAATGATAATAGTGCGGGTGAAAACTCAATCGAAGATGTCGCCACTACTCTAGCAGCTGTGCTCAATGCAAATAATACTATTAAGAAAGTTTTTAGTCTGCATAACGGCGAGACAGCCATTGATAAGGCTATCGCAACATTATAATAAAGCCCAGCTATATAATATTTATAGTTAAAAACAAAAAATCGAGTAAGTTAAAAGGCTTACTCGATTTTTTATAATGCACAGTCTAATAGATTATCAAGCCAATCCGCTTGGGAACGGAATCACCTTTTCTAAGCTCTTTGCGCCTGTTATCACCATGAGCAATCTATCTATACCAACAGCGATACCGCTACAAGGTATCAAGTCATCAGATGCCGCCAATAAACGCTCATCGATAGGCATTTGCGGCAAATTATGCCGCTTGCGTAATTGATTGTCCTGCTCAAAACGTTTCCTTAACGCCTGCCCATCTGCCAACTCATCATAGGCATTGGCGATCTCAATGCCATTGATATATAGCTCAAAACGCTTAGCAATTTTATTACCGTCTTTGTCAAAAGCCGTCTTTGCTAGCGCGGCTGTCGCTGGCGGGTATTCTATAATCAACGTCGGCAAATCATGACCTAGATTTGGCTCGACCGCATGGCTAAATAGTAGGTCTAGCCAATCTTGGCGACGATTCTCATCATCTATTACATAGCTGGTATTAGCATTCAAGTCAGTAGTTTTAGAGTTAAAATCAAAGCCGGTCAACCCTTTATCTTCTGCCACCGCTTGTAATGCTGAGAGACTGGCTGTCAGCGGATGAATGCCAACGAAATCCATAAAAGCATCGACATAGCGATAATGACTCAGCACAATTGGATAGCCATAGAGCGTCTCCAATAATTCACCAAGTTCAGCGGCTATATCATCTAAGCTATAACTTGGCTGATACCACTCAAGCATAGAAAATTCAATATTATGCCGTGTACCTATTTCGTTATCTCGAAATACGGGACAAATCTGATAAATAGGTACCTGCCAGCTAGCTAGTAAACGCTTCATGGCAAATTCAGGCGAGGTATGCAAATAATAGGTATAAGGTTTATCTTGATAAGTGACTTGCGCGGTAACTGACTGTAAAAAGGTGTCGGTATTGCCTGCTTGTGATAGGAGCGGTGTCTGTACTTCCAATACTTGCCGACTAGTAAAAAACTGACGGATAGTATTCATAAATTGCGCGCGCTGCTGCGCCATCGCCAAGGTCATGGTTGGGGCGTAGCTTTGTTGATAGCTTAGGTCAGTTAAGGGCGAATTGCTTGCTTGGCTCATTAGTATCTACTATGCCTCATAAATCCTAAAAACAGGAGTTTAAATGGTGACGCTTAATTTTTAAGACTGCCATTCACGGCGTAAGTGATAATCACGGCGCAATTGATCGAAGTCAGCGCCATTTACTTGCCCATCCGCTATCTTGTTTCTTAATGAAGCATCATCTTGCATAATGTCATAAAATTTTATCAATCTATCTGGATGTGCCTTGAGCTCAGACCATAAAAACATATTGAGCGGCAATAACGCATGCATAGATTGAGTAGGTGTGACCGATAATTTTTCACATAGGGCATCATAAATGATTTGCGTACCGCGCAGCTTACCTTCGACCGTATAGCCTGCGATATGCGGTGTGGCAATCGCAAGCTTTGATAATAAAGTTTCGGATACCTGTGGCTCGTATTCAAACACATCAAGCACCACTTGGCGATTGGTAGAGCTAATATCGGCTTCGAGAGCCGCTGCATCAATGACAGGACCTCGCGCACTATTAATCAGCATAGTCTGCGGCGACATCATTGCCAAAGATTTTGTATTGATAAGATGGCGCGTTGGATAATCGCTGCCATTACCGCTGACACTGCTACTTACAACATTACTTTCAATATCTTGTTTGAATGTAGTTTTTTTATCCGTTAAAGGCACATGCAAACTAACCACGTCGCTTTGGCTTAACACCTGCTCGAGACTGGCGTTGTTAATATCCGAAGTCGGTAGCAATGAATCATAACCCAATATCTGCCAGCCCAAATCACTTGCGTACTTGGCAAGTGTACTGCCAATATTACCAAGCCCGATGATACCCAATGTTAATGGCATCATGGATATGGATTGCTGCCAATACTGCGGGCGCAAGGTTAAAATAGCAGTCAATACATATTGTGCGACTGAATGCTTGCTACAGCCAGCCGCATTGGCAAAAGTAATATTGCGTGTCGCCAGATAATCTTGATCAACATGGTCAGTACCGATAGTCGCAGAACCAACAAACTTCACACTATGGTTATCAGCTAATAATGCTTCGCCTACTGGGGTCACAGAGCGTATCAATAACACATCTGGCTGATATTCTGCCAGCAATTGCGCATTGATATCGCGTCCAACAACGCGAATCACTTTCACCTGCTGCTCAGCATTCTGTCCAAGTGTGGAAGCATTAAAAAAATCATCGAGGTTTGCGATATTACTGTCCGCCACAATCGTGATGTTTTTAATAGTATCTATCTTATTATTCATAGTATTCGCAACCGTCTTATTTAATATGGATAAGCCTCTCTATTAATCTAGGCTTTTTTATACAAGCTCTTTTATACAGGCTCTGTTTACTTGCAAGTGATTCATTTAATGACAACAACAGTCTAACTTATCTTTTATTAAGCCATTACTCTTCAGTTGTCTCTTGATTCCGTTTATTGGTTTTGATTAGATTCTGCCCATCAGCCAACATCACTTCTTGTTGAGCAAATAGCTCATTCTTATGCTGCGATATCCACTCACGCCATACCGCAAGTCCGATTGCCAATACTACAGGACCGATAAATAAGCCCACAAAACCAAAAGCTGTCAAGCCGCCCAGTACACCAATAAAGATTATGATAAAAGGGATTTTGGTGGCGCCGCTAATGACGATAGGACGGATGAGGTTATCAACCCAGCTAATCACCAAGATGCCCCAAAGCGCCAAGCCGATACCTTCGACGGTATGTCCTTGACTTAGCAGAAAAATCGAGACAGCGCCCCAAACGAATGGCGTACCAAATGGAATTAAGGCAATAATAAAAGTCAAAATAGTCAGCAAAATAGGACTTGGTGCACCGGCAAAATAATAGCCGATACCTGCTAGCATGGCTTGAGCCAATGCAGTCAGACCAATACCATAGACTACCGCACGCGTAGTCGTACCGACAGAGTCAATATAACCATCGATACGATTGCCGATAATATTACGTAATGCTTGGCGGATTTGGCGAATCAAGCTGGTGCCATCACGATAAAAGAAAAACAATGTCATAAGCGCCATACCAAGCTTAGCTAGACCACTAAACACCACATCAAATGCGATTTTTCCGTAATATAAATGCGACTGCACCCAAAGACGAAAAGCTTCCAACGTGCCTTCGGGGTTTTTGTTGATTCTCCATAAGATATCTTTGACTTGCTGACCTAGTATTGGCAAGTCTTTGATAGAATCAGGCACATCCAAATATCCCACTTTAATGCGATAGATTAAATTACTGATTATGCTTAAGGCTTCCTGCTGCAAGATGAAGATACCAACCACGACAGGCACCCCTATCATCAAAGATATACTCACGGTCATAATAGCGGCGCTAAAGTTTGAGCTAAACCTGACTCTTTGATGAAAGAAATTATAAACAGGAAAAGTGACATACGCCAAAATCGCCGCCCATAGTGCCGGTACAATAAAAAACTGCACGACTTGGAAACACAATACGAACAGCACTACCAATAAGGTGATTGCCAGCAAGCGCTGAATAATAAATTCTTTTGTCCAGTTTTCAATCATAGTCTATAAACCAAGAGCGGACAGCAGACACCTTGTATGGCTCTACTGTAAATCTTATAAATGGGTCACATCAATCACCGACGAAGTCCGTAATTTTTATCCATTAGCGAGTGTTTTGAATAGTGCGGGTTTGGGTGAAGCTTTGCTTTAGATAGATTTATCGATCAGAGAACCATAACATAGCAATCGGCCCTCAACAGCATTTTTCTATCACCATCAGTAGCATTTTCTATGAATAGTTTTCGTCTGTCATTTGCATAGCTTAATGGCTCAGCAAACTAATATCAAAGCCATATTATGCAATAAAATAGCCCAAATAAATAAGGCTATGTTGTAACCTTTACTTACAACTTTCTTTGAGCTGTCTTTATCCTTGCTGATGCTAACTGTCAAAACTTGCGGGCTAGCATTATCTTGTCAAAAAAATTGATATCTATCATTTTTTTAATTACTTTTAGATTCGATATCTAGCAAGCTAAATCACTGGCTGGTTCTATTAGTAGCGACAATTGATGTTATACTAAAGGGATTGATTTACGCTTTTAAATGCCGCTCTATCGGTCTAGATAAATTTATCTTCATTAAGATAAGACCTGAGCACTTTAAAATAACTTACCTTCATTCTTATCTTTTGCCCTACTCTTGATGATATTTGACATTAAATTTAGAGCATCGATATATAGATTGAAAAAGCAGAGAAGCATAACATTCATGCTTCTATCAGCTCTACGCTCATGATATCGATTCAATATTAAAGCGTCGTATTTTGAGTAAATGATTAAAAATTCATATTTTGCGTCGATTTCGGAACAAAACTTTGATTTGGTTTTATTTGAAACCAAGACGGATTCAACAAATTTAAACAACCTATTGATAGGAACAATAACAATGTCAAAAGACACTACAAGAGATAATACAAAAGACACTGACAACCCTAACCTTACTCCTGCTAATGCCGCCAATAAGGCCTCTAAACCACAAGATAGCGTTACTTTTGCTCTAGCCCAATCACACTTCTTAGTCGGCGATATCAAAGCCAACGCCGAAAAAATGCGTACATTAGCATTGCAAGCACGTGAGCAAGGCGCTGATGTCATTATCTTTCCAGAGCTAGGACTATTAGGCTATCCACCACAAGATTTATTATTACGCCCAAGTTTATCAGGTCGTATCAAAAGCGCGTTATCGTCGTTAAGTGATATCGATGATATCGTGATGATTGTTGGCTATCCGCATGTCGATCATCACGGGACTTTTAATTCGGCGGCCATCTTACATAATGGTCATCAAAAAGGCTTTTATCATAAGCAAATTTTGCCAAATTATGGCGTGTTTGATGAGCGCCGTTACTTTGATAAAGGTCGCAATCAAGTCTTATTTGATTATAAAGGCATGACTATTGGTCTACTTATCTGTGAAGATTTATGGGAAAAAAGTCCGATTGCCGAACTTAAAAAACAAGGCGCTGACCTTGTTGTGAGCTTAAACGCCTCACCATTTGAGATTGAAAAACAAGACACTCGTAAAACAATGCTCGCCAAACGTAGCCGTGAAAATAACTTACCTATCATCTATCTCAATGCCGTGGGCGGTCAGGATGATTTGGTATTTGATGGCGGCTCTATGGCCATCCAAGCGGACGGCAGTGTCGCACATGAAGCCTCACGCTTTATGAATCAATTGCTGCTGGCAACCTATAATGTGAAAACAGCAAAATTCGATACACAGGCCAAAACACCCTTATCGTTGAGCCGTGAATCAGAGATGTATCAAGCGTTGGTTGTTGGTTTACGTGATTACGTCAATCTTTCAGGATTTACTGGCATCATCCTTGGCTTATCAGGCGGCATTGATTCAGCATTAACATTATGTATCGCCGTCGATGCACTGGGCGCTGATAAGGTTTACGCGGTCATGATGCCGTACGAATACACTTCACAAATCAGCTTAGAGGACGCGCAAGCACAAGCACGACGCTTGAATGTCTCTTATACCGTCTGTCCTATCTTCGATGCAGTCGAAGGCATTCGTCATACCCTTGCGCCACTGTTTAACAAGTCGCCAGCCGATACCACCGAAGAAAACATCCAAGCGCGTGCGCGCGGTGTTGTGTTAATGGCGTTGTCCAATAAATTTGGGCATTTGGTCATCACGACTGGTAATAAATCAGAGCTGGCGGTTGGCTATTCAACCTTATACGGCGATATGGCTGGCGGCTTTGACGTCTTAAAAGACGTGTATAAATCACAAGTTTATAAACTGGCCAGCTATCGCAATCGTTTAGAAGACACGCCAGTGATCCCTGAGCGCGTGATTACTCGTCCGCCATCCGCTGAGCTGCGTCCCGATCAAAAAGACCAAGACAGCTTGCCTGATTATGATGTTCTAGACGGTATCTTGATGTCATATATTGATGAAGATATGGGTTATCAAGATATTGTAGATAAAGGGTTTAATGCTGACTTGGTCGCTAAAGTTATCCAAATGGTCGACAATAGCGAATATAAGCGCTCGCAGGCACCGATTGGTACTAAAATTAGTCGCAAAGCCTTTGGTCGTGAGCGCCGTTTTCCACTTGTCAATAAGTGGTCAATAAAAGGCTAAGCCGTGACGCTGAATCTATCATCGATAACCTTTTATAGTACTTTTTAAAGGTTTGATAAATTTAGGCTTTTATATAATATAATAAAACTGTTTTATAATTAGCTGGGTGCTTGCCCAGCTTTTTTAGTTTTTGTACATAAATAACTTCTAAGTATAAAATCTTTTTTGTTTCGAAACCTTTCACCTATTATTTTCTATCTACCTTATCTATTTCTACCCGAGTATTTCATGAGCTTGCTAACCGCTGGTGTATTTATTTTCATATTAATTGTGCTAAGCGCTATCGTTTCCAGTTCAGAATTGGCACTGGCTTCCGCCCGAAAAATCAAGCTACAAGTCATGGCTAAAGAAGGCGAGGTACGAGCGCTTGACGTGCTCAATATGCAAGAGCAACCTGGCAGCTTTATTACTGTGGTACAAGTGGCGCTTAATGCGGTGGCTATCTTAGCAGGGGTCATTGGCGAATCCGCCATCAGCCCTTATTTAGAGCGCTTATTCGGTAACGAAACAGTTGCTTCTGTTGTCTCATTTATTTTGGTCACCAGCGTGTTTGTACTTTTTGCGGACTTGATGCCCAAGCGTTTGGCGATGTCCAATGCTGAACCTATCGCGGTCAAAATGGTACGGCCGATGATTTTCTTTATTTTTTTGTTTAAACCAATTATTTGGGTATTTGATGGGGCGGCAAACTTTCTCTTTAAGCTCATAGGCGTGTCAACCGTCCGCCAAGATGAAATGACGTCAGAGGATATTTATGCGGTGATGGACGCCGGTGCTGAAGCCGGTGTCATTAAGCGTCAAGAGCATCATTTGATTGAAAATATCTTTGAGATGCAAGAGCGTACAGTGACCTCAGTGATGAATCCGCGTGAGCATATTGTTTATTTCGATACCAAAGTCAGCACCGAACAGGTAGTTGAGGTGATGATTAAGCAGCCACATAATAAATTTTTGGTCTGTAACGATGATGATTTAGAACATATCATTGGTTATGTAGAGTCACGCAGCTTTTTAGCCTCGGTACTTGAGCAGCAAGAAGTTTGTCTAACGGACAAAGCATTGCTAAAACCTGCCCTGTTTATTCCCGATACCTTATCGTTATTTGAAGTGCTTGAAACGTTTAAATCGACGGGTGCAGATTTCGGCGTTATTGTAAATGAGTATGCATTGGTCGTTGGTGTGATTACGCTTAAAGATGTAATGAGTATCGTTATGGGCGAGCTGGTCACCTTAGAGGAGCAGCCAATTGTCCAGCGCACGGACAACTCTTGGTTAATCGATGGCATGACACCTATTGAAGATGTGATTCGCTCATTGGGCATGGTCAATTTACCGCATAGCCAAAATTACGAAACTATTAGCGGCTTTATGATGTATATGCTGCGTAAAATTCCTAAAAAAACAGACAGCGTCGAGTATGCCAATTACCGTTTTGAGATTATCGCGACTGATAATCTCAAAATCACTCAGCTGCTAGTGACAAAGTTTGAAGATGTCATTTAGTTGATGTAGCACATGATGCACTTTAATAATATCAGTGTTGGCTTTATGACAAGCTTTACTTTCAGACGCGCGTGCTAAATCAAGAACGGGCTCCAAATATTGCGGTACCGACGCGCACCATAGTGGAGCCGCTAGCAATCGCATCAGGCATATCGTCGCTCATACCCATGCTAAGCGTATCCCATTGACTAAGCTCAGGATGTTCATATTTAATCTCTTCAAATAATTGCTTGATTCGCTTAAAAGCATCCGTATTTGCTTTGGCAGGAATAATCATCAGCCCGCGCAATTGCAAACGCTCATAAGCTTTGATGACTGTTATTAATGCTGGAAGCTCCTCTGGCAAACACCCCGACTTACTGTCTTCATTATCAATATTAATCTGGATTAGGACGTTTAAAGGTGGCATTCCATCTGGACGTTGGTCATTGAGACGCTTGGCAATAATGTCACGCTCAAGCGTTTGTACCCAATCGAAATGCTCAGCAATATCGCGTGTTTTGTTACGCTGAATACTACCGATATAATGCCAAACGATCTGGTCGTACTCTGCCTGTCCTTGCAGGGTTTTTATTTTATCAATAGCCTCCTGCAGATAGTTTTCGCCAAAATCGCACTGCCCTTGACGCGCTAAAGTCACAATCATATCAACAGGCTTAGTTTTAGACACCGCAAGTAAGGTGACGCTATCTGTCTGTCTGTTCGTCTGCTCACACGCCTGTGCCACCTGTTTGCTTACCTGCTGCCAATTTTCAATGAGGGTCAGATCTTGAACTTCCCCTTCATTATTTATAGGACTGGCAGAGACATTATTTGTATTTTTTTGATGAGAATTAGCATTCATAAAAAACTCTTATAGGTAAAACAATGAATTATTTTAAAAGACGCTTACCATAGGTTGCTTTTATGGTAAACATAAACTTTTAATAAAAATGACGTTTATTGATTGGAGTAAAAAGGTGACATTTATTGATTTAAGTGAAAAGGTACTGGTAAGCTATTTTTGCATTTTATTCAGTTAGCAGATGGTTAAATGGGCAGAGTCTTGTTATTATATTGTTACATGGTTTAACATATACTGCTGAAAACGATAGTAATAGTAACAATCATAGTCCAGCCTAACCTATCTTAGAGAGATTGGTTTAAATAATGTCATAGAATCATGCATATTATCTGCTTCTATGTTCTTTTGCCTTACCCTTATTTACTGATAGGAATATCCGATTATGGCTGAAAAAAATAATTTAAGCATCGAAGACCTACTACGCTTTACAGTCAAGCATAAAGCCTCAGATTTACATATTTCAGCCGGTATGCCAGCGATGATTCGAGTCGACGGCGAGATGACCCGTATTAATATGCCAGAGATGAGCCATCAAGTGGTACATCAGCTTATCTATGACATCATGAATGATAGGCAACGCGCCGATTTTGAAGAATTTTTTGAGACGGATTTCTCCTTTGAAATTCCTAATTTAGCACGTTTTCGTGTCAATGCTTTTAACCAAAATCGCGGTGCTGGCGCCGTTTTCCGTACGATTCCGTCAAAAGTTCTCACCATGGAAGACTTAGGAATGGGTGACGTTTTCAGACGTGTTTCTGACTTTAAGCGCGGCGTAGTATTAGTCACTGGTCCAACTGGCTCAGGGAAATCAACGACGCTGGCGGCCATGATTGACTATATCAATGAAACCCGTAAAGAGCATATTTTAACTATTGAAGACCCGATTGAATTTGTTCACGAGTCTAAAAAGAGTTTGATTAACCAGCGTGAAGTACACCGCGATACGTTAGGTTTCGATGCAGCACTGCGATCAGCTTTACGTGAAGATCCCGATGTTATTCTAGTTGGTGAGCTACGTGACCTTGAGACCATACGCTTGGCGCTAACTGCGGCTGAAACTGGTCACTTAGTCTTTGGAACTTTGCACACCAGCTCCGCTGCAAAAACGATTGACCGTGTCATTGACGTATTCCCTGCCGCTGAAAAAGATATGATTCGTGCGATGCTATCGGAGTCGCTACAAGCGGTTATCTCGCAAACACTCTTGCGTCGTCAAACTGGCGGTCGAATTGCCGCACATGAGATTATGTTGGGTACGCCCGCCATTCGTAACTTGATACGTGAAAATAAAATTGCGCAAATGTACTCTTCTATCCAAACCGGTGCAGGTGATGGCATGATTACGCTCGACCAAACGCTTAAAAACTTGGTATCAAAAGGTACCATTAGCAAAGACGTCGCACGACCGTATGCTAAGCAGCCTGAAGCCTTTATATAGAATTGGTTTTCATAAGCCTACCATTTATCAAATAACTCGATGATAATTACATGTTTTTGATCGGCTTATCTTTATTTTAATGGTCATTATTCGCGATTTTCAAAAGTTTATTGAAGCAAATTTTATTCTATTTATTGCATATTTTATCGCACATACAGGTACGTTATGGACATTGATAAACTTTTACAACTGATGATTAATAAAGATGGCTCCGACCTTTTTATTACGGCGGATGTCGCGCCTTCCATGAAAATCAATGGAAAAATTCTGCCCGTTGGTAAAACGCCCTTAACGGCTGAGCAAACCATGAGGCTGGTGAAAGGTGTAATGACACCAAATCAGCAACAAGAGTTTAAAGATACCAATGAGTGTCAGTTTGCGATTACCGATCAAGCGCAGCAGGCACGTTTTCGGGTAAGCGCCTTTGTGCAGCGCGATATGGCAGGGATGATTTTACGGAAAATTGAAAATAAAATCCCCACTGTTGAAGAGCTGCGTCTACCACCCGCACTAAAAGAGCTGGCAATGAAAAAACGTGGAATTATCTTATTGGTCGGCGCAACGGGTACCGGAAAATCGACTACCCTTGCGGCGATGATTGGACACCGTAATCAAAACTCTCACGGTCATATCATTACCATCGAGGACCCTATTGAGTTTGTACATAAACATCGCGGTTGTATTATTACCCAGCGCGAAGTCGGTATCGATACCCATTCTTTTGAAGCAGGTCTAAAAAACACCTTACGCCAAGCGCCTGACGTTATTTTGATTGGTGAGATTCGTAACCTCGAAGTTATGAACTACGCCATCCAGTATGCAGAAACAGGACATTTAGTATTTGCGACCTTACACGCCAATAATGCCAACCAAGCGATTGACCGTATCATTCACTTTTTTGAAACCAGCCGCCATAATCAGTTATTTATGGATTTATCCCTTAACCTACAAGCCATTATCGCTCAGCAATTGATTCCAACGCCTGACGGTAAAGGACGCCGTGCGGCTATTGAAATTTTATTAAACTCTCAGCTGATTAGTGACTATATCCGTAAAGGCGAAATTCATGAAATCAAAGACGTCATGACGCGCTCACGCGATAGTGGTATGCAAACCTTTGATCAAGCGCTCCTTGATTTATATGAAAATGGTGAGATTACTTATAAAGAAGCGATTCTTCATGCTGATTCTCCCAATGATTTACGCTTAAAGATCAAACTTAGCAGCAAAAATGGTAACGCTAATTTAGATGAAGGTGCCGATAGCTTGTCGTTAGATATCACTTAGCCATTGTTTTTTCAGCAGACTTCACAACGTCTAGTACTGATAAAGTTAACACTAATAAAATCAACACCCAAAAAAAGTCCTCACAGACGATGAGGGCTTTTTTATAATTATTTATAATCAGTATACGTAAGATAATACAGATAGAGAAAAGAAAGCTATAGTTAGTCCAAGGTAAAAACGATACAAAGGGGGCTGGGAGGATTTTCTTGCAGCCTCTGTCGGCATAGGCATAGACACAGCAAGCTAGAAAAAGTCGTTCCAGTCTCGCATCTTAAAATCACCTATCTATTTTATTTGTTATCAATTATATAATCAATTTAAAAGGATTATTTAGCGCTGTCTCTACAGGCTTGGTTATCACAGATACCGTAGAGTACCAAAGAATGATCCGATATTTTAAAGCCATGTTCTGCCGCTACTTTTAGCTGTTCTTCTTCAATTATTTTATTGTGAAATTCAATAATCTTACCACAGCCATCACAAACCAGATGGTCATGATGTTCTTCTTGGGTAATCTCGAATACTGATAGATTGTTTTCAAAGTTATGGCGCTCGACAATACCTGCTTGCTCAAACTGAGTCAATACGCGATAAACAGTCGCTAGACCAACATCCTCGCCTTGCTCAATCAGCGCTTTATAAACCTCTTCTGCACTCATATGATGCAGCTCAGCACTCTCAAGCAGCTCTAAAATTTTGATGCGCGGTAACGTTACTTTTAAACCCGCTTTACGTAAATCTTGATTGGTAAAAGAAGCCATAATATCCCTTCTGACTATGAAAGTCTTAGCAAGTAAATTCAAAAAAACACGAGATAAATAATCGTCAATGGTTAGCAGTTATTGATTATTAAAGAACCAAAATCATGCAGAGTTAGCTGCTATTAAGCATATTTCTAATATATTTTTTCTAAAAATAGGACGACAAGTCTATGAATTTAAAATATAAATAATAGATGAAGCAAGACATCGTTTGGTAAATAATGTCGTAAGTGGTAGGCAATTGCAAGTAAATGACGTATCATTTATCCAAGATTTTCGGCAAGACCAGCATCCACCGTCCTTAGCCGTACCTAACCCATTTTTTATGAGTCATCTTACCATGATAAAGACCTTAAATTTACGCCCGTTAAGCCTTGCAAGTACATTACGCAAGATTGTCATTACCAGTATGCTTAGCGCCTCTGTTGCTATGTCTGGCTGCTCATTACTGAGTGTATACAAGATTGATTTGCCGCAAGGAACACCCATCACTCAAACGCAAGCGCAAAAACTGCAAGTGGGTATGAATCAAAATCAGGTACTTTATATTCTTGGTAGCCCAGCGATTAAAGACACGCTAGAGCCTAAGCGCTGGGATTACATTTATGACTATCAAGCAGGGACAGAAGGTCGCCGCAAAGGTATCGCTGATGTTAATAATGCCAGCCAGCATTTAGTTATTTACTTTGATGATAATGGCATAGTCACTCGCATTCAAGGTGTAGAAACCCTCCCTAAATAATAGCTCTGATAACAAGCTTTAGGCATCAACCTCGAGATTTACTTTTACGCTGAGACATAGGATCAGCGTTTAAGCTTCTATACACCTCTATCCGGTCAAAAGGTTGCAATAGATAGCTGAGTGGCTGCTTTTGCGCATAAACACCGACATGCCAACGTTTAGCTGTTGGCGTCACGATATCAGTGACTTCTTCGCACCATCTAGCCAATCCTTCGAACTGAGTTAACCAACCTGCTTGCCCTAATGCCTCATACAATGTCGTACCATAACTGACCTGTAAGGTTAGATAATGCTGACGTTGTGCCTCTTCAGCATACGCTAAGTACACCGTCATTATAGCTGTTTGTTGAAGCGTATCTGGTTGAACAGCATCTTGTTGTTGAAGAACACCATATTGAACAGCAGCTTGTTGAATAGTGCTATTTTGAGACAGCGGCATAGCACTATCAATTTGACCTTCACCAGCTGTTAGCTTAACCACTGCATCACCCAACCTATTAATGCTAACAGTAATGCCAGCGGCACAATCAAACGTATCGCTATTCGCCACAAGTTATAAAAAGCTTCATTGCCAAAGTTTAAAGACTTACGCAAATGGCTGATTTTCATCTGCCAACCTGCAAAAACTGACAATAATAATACCGCAATACTACTGATAATAACCAATATCCCCACCAGCCAAACGGTTGGTATGGCAACGACCAGTAGCAAAGCTATGGCGAAAGTTAATACCAAGCTTACCAGCAATCCAAATTTATGCGCTAGCTGCTGAGTACTATAATGTAGTAAGTAACTCACCACAAACAACACGCCAACCCAGTACAATAGCTGACCTATTGGCGGTAGCACCATACCACTGATAAATAAAGCCACCATCCCGACCAATAACTGCAATATCCAAATTGGTAGCACCAGTTTCGTTGCCCGATATTCATTTGCTTCATCAGCGTGAGACGATTTTTGCGCATTATGATTATCGGCTCCTACCGCGGTTACTGCTTGTGTAGTCACTAGATTTTGACCGAACCAGTATAAGCCTGTACCCGCACCAACACTGACCAATGCCAATGCGACCGCCCTTGCCCATTCACTTAAGGTAACATTGGTCATCGCAAAGGTAATATTTGGCAAGCCGTTTGCCACTCCTAACAGTAAACCAACCAGCATTAAGCCCAAACCAATCGGCAAAGGTGTCACACCCAGTAAACTTAATAACACCGCAATGACCATCAAACCTGCGGCAATCGCAAAGCTTGGCACGGCAGGCGCACTATTAAGCTCAGTTAGAGCTGTCAATATGCCAGTGCTCGCACCAGATATCACGAGCGCTGCAATAATGATAGAAACTAAGGCCGCTAACCAACCAAACCCTCGCCATAGCGAACTGGCATCTGCCTCTCGAGTGAGCTTTTGCATACCAGCCAAAGGGGCATCGGCACTACGATAAGCCAATGCTATCTCAGCATAAATGACTGGAAGCGAGACCAGTACCATTGCTAATAACCACAGTAACCAAAAATCAATCTCACCGATTGACGCCGGCGCAAACCAGCGAAATAGCAATAACGGTAGCAGCGCTGCAATAAAATAAGAAGCATAGCGAATCATCATAATTTACATCCAAGCGATTCAAGGTGAATAACATCTAATGATACAGACCAATGATAAATAATAAACGCCGTTCGGTCTGCTCATAGTCGCTTTATATAATATAAGGATCTGCCATTATATAAGGACTGACAGTTATAAAAAAACCCCGAAATCGGGGTTTAATAGCTAAGTAATAACGGATACAAGTAAAGTGCTTATTCATACTAAAAATTAGTAACAATCTGAATTAGGCACACTACGTCTATCAGAGATTAGTGAATCGCGCTCACATAGTCTGACAAAATACGAATGTCGCGATCAGATAGCTTAGAAGCAACAGTTTGCATCATGCCCATCTCGCCTTCTTTTCCTGCATCATTGACACGTTTTTGATCATCGCTATCAATGTCATCTTCTCGACCAGCAGCACGGAAGAGCTTTAGCTGAGTAGCGATATATTCAGCATGCTGTCCACCTAAACGTGGAAATGCTGCCCATACGTTACCCGCTGCATCTGGACCATGACAACCTGCACAACCAATAACACCGCGCGATTTATCACCGCCTAAAAATAGCTTAGTGGCTTCTTGTGTGGTAGCAGGATTACCGAATCCGACACCCCAAGGTTTTTGGCTTGAATAGTAGCCCGCAACGTTGGCTAAATCTTGCTGCGACAAGTTTGCTACTTGCGACTGCATGATACCGTTTTTGCGGTAGCCTGCTTTAAAATTGACCAATTGCTTATATAGATATTTGACGTTTTGACCACCAAGGTTAGGCTGGGCTGGCACAGCGCTCACCCCATCAACACCATGACAAGCAGCACAGACTGTTTCTGCGATTTGCTTACCGGCATTAAGATCATATTCAGGAACAGTGATAGCAGCTTGTACGCTGAAACTTGCAACACATAAGCTGGCGGCAGCGATTAACTTTTTCATTGATACAAATCCTACTAACTCGATGTAAGCATTATCTAGAGTGATTGCATTGTCAAGAAACATCATATTTGCAAAGCCATTATTCAGCCAGCTAAGCCATATATTTTGTAGTCTTTATCACAAGCAGCCCGAAAGCACTTACTAATATCAGGGTTTATTTTGGATTATTATAGCAAGACTTTTTACTATTTGCCTACTTAATCGTAGTATTAGACAGTTTTTCTACTCATAGCCTCAGTGCTTACTTAATAAAAAACAAAAAGCGCAAAAGGTTCTGTAACCTTGCGCCTTATATTCGTTATTTAAGCGTTTGATTCTTACTCGCTACTTACTCATATACTCAATAAGCTTGCGATAATCATCGTTGCTACAGTCCCCACACAATCCACCTGCTGGCATTTGAATCATACCACTTTTAACAGAATTGATTAGCGCTGGCATGCCTTTTTGTTTTATCAGCTGTTGCCACTTTGCACTGTCGCCTTTTCTGATAGCATTTAAGGCGCCACTATCATGACAAGCGGCACAAGAGTCAGTATAAGTCGTAGCAATATCCGCTGCACCTGCGTTACTTATCATTGCAGTGCTGAGAATCAGCGCTGCGCTAGTGCTGGCTAGCAAGCGGTAACTGTTGGCAAAAATCGTGGTGATTGACAACATAGTGCACCTCCTTTCGTTTATGCATTAGCTTCATCAACAATACCATTAAACGTATTTAATTAAACCTATTGTCTTATAGATTGTAACAACATATGTCGAACTAATATATATATAAATAGTTTAGCTTTGTTAACGCTGTTTGATAAGGCAGATAACTTTCATTAAGTACTGATTCACTTTAATGGTATTCTGTGATTAATATGAGGCTAATAGCCGTTATTTCAATAACTAAACGCATTAATAGTATAGAATAGTCACTAATTTAAAACGCTTATTTTACAAAAAATTGGTTTTTAGTTGCTAGCTGCTAAAGAAGCTGTGCTAGTCGCTGATCAACTGCAAAAACTTTAACTACCGTATCTATATTTTAACCGTAATGAGTCATTTATGAGTACCCCGTTCAATGATGTCTCCGCGAAGCATGCGGATTTTAATACCAAAGCCCGTCAGCGTATTCAGCAAACTGAATTTATGACGTCAGCGCCGACCTTTCGTCTCTGTCCTCCTGATATAGGATTAGAGGTGGCTTTTGCTGGACGCTCAAACGCTGGTAAATCTTCAGCCATCAATGCGCTTACCAACCAGCGCCAATTGGCACGCTCATCTAAAACGCCTGGTCGTACGCAAATGATCAACTTTTTTAGTATTGGCGATACCGATAGGCGCTTGGTCGATTTGCCAGGTTACGGTTATGCTGCAGTGCCGCTAGAGATGAAAAAAGAATGGCAGGTTGAGCTAGAGGAATATCTAGTATCACGCTCAAGCCTTGCAGGTTTGGTGCTGATGAGTGATATCCGTCATCCATTGAAGTTCTTTGATGAGCAAATGTTACGTTGGGCAAAAGATGGTGAGCTGCCCGTTCATATCTTGTTGACGAAAGCAGACAAGCTGAAGTATGGCGCTTCTAAAAATGCTTTGCTCAATACTCGTAAAAAACTGAAGCAACTGGGTTTGAACTGTAGTATTCAGCTATTTTCTGCATTAAGAAAAGAAGGTCTCGATGAGTTAGCAGGCGTTATGGGCAACTGGTATGAGTATCAGCTCGATGCAGACAAAATTATTGAGTCCTCTTTTGCGTTACTAGAAGGTGCTGAGCTAGAAGACGCTATCGAAAAGGATGCGCTTCAAAAAGACAGTTCTCAAGCAGAAAGCAAATAAATCTTATAATTTTTAATAAAAAAGGGTTTATCGTTATTATCGATAAACCCTTTTTTTTATTGTGATTTAGAATGATTTTTATTTAAGCACATAATAACTCAGCCAACGCTTGCGGCGTGTCTACTTGATAACTCGGCTGCTGGGCGGCAAGTTCGCTACTGCTAGCGGTACCATAATTAACCGCAATACTGGTCATACCCAAACTATTGGCCATTTGAATATCGTAAATGCTATCACCGATAAATACGGCATCAGAGATTTGCTGCTCGGTATACTGCAAAATATCCGTCAGCATTTGCGGGTCAGGTTTTGAGCCTGATTCATCAGCACAGCGCGTCGTGACAAAATAATGATGGCTATCAGAGGCATTCAAAACCCGATCCAATCCCTTTCTTTTTTTACCTGTGGCAACAGCAAGCTTGCGATCTTGCTGCTGTAAGGTTTGCAGCATATTTTCTATCGGCGCAAAAAATGGCGTACTATGGCTATTAGCAATATAATAATCCGCATAACTTTGCTGAATCGCCAGCTTCTGCACATCGGTTGCTTGCGGACATAAAATCTCGATACCTTTCATTAAGCTGAGTCCAATAATGTCTTTGACTGCTTTATCAGTCGTCTTAAAGCCATGCGCCTCAACTGCTACATGCATAGACTCAACAATTAAGCCAATCGAATCCATCAGCGTACCATCCCAATCAAATATGATTAGAGTCTTATCTGCTAGATGATGTGGGTCAGCTAATTTGCAATGCTTAGCAGGGATTGTCGCTGCCATTGTCGTTGTAACAGTTTGGCTCATAAATAGACCTTCGAGAATAATAAATGGCAGATACAGAAACGTCACGGCGACTTATTATTTATAAGATATCCGTGACGTTTGATGCTGATGCTGATGCTGATGCTGATGCTTAAAGAATTTAGATTGAAACCAAAGTGGCTAATCTGCTTTGTTTAGCTGCTTATATAAACTTAATTTAGAAGCTTAATTTGCGCAGCAGCTTATTTAGGCAGATTGGTTTTAATATCTTCTGGCATCCAGTTGAGCATCTCGTCTGGTAATGGCGCCGTGATGGTTTCATAACCTGGAATATCTAAGCGCCATGCATGTAAGCACAGACGATGAACCCCAGACTTATCATGCACATGATACTTATCATCCCCTAAAATAGCATGACCGATATGCGCTAAATGCACACGGATTTGATGGGTGCGCCCTGTCAGTGGTTTCGCTTCAATCAAGCTGACTGGTTGATCAGCGATTGTAAAACGACCATGAACAACAATATCTGTCTGACTTTCTTTGCTTTGCGGATCTTGTGCATCCACCTTAACGCGGCGCTCACCGCTGGCAAGCGTATAACGTAGCAATGGCGCGTCGATACGTTGTTCGTTGAGCGCAGGCTGCCCTTTTGCAATACATAAATAATGCTTTTGAATGGTTCTGTCGACCAGATACTGCTGCAATGTTTTAAGCGTCGAGCGTTTCTTAGAAATCATCAGCAAACCTGACGTATCTTTATCAATACGATGTATCAGCTCTAAGTATTTTTTGCCAGTGACTTCACGCATGGCTTCAATGACGCCAAAATCAAGACCACTACCACCGTGAACAGCAATGCCTGATGGCTTATTGAGTACGATCAAGCCTTCATCTTCGTAGACCACACGTGCCAACAGGCTCTTGGCAAATTCGGTACTGATGATAGGTTTTTCGCGAGTGGCGAGTACGACCGGCGCAATACGTACCACGTCTTCACGCTGCACTCTGTCATGCGCTTTACAGCGCTTATTGTTGACTCGCACCTCATCTGAGCGAATCATTTTATAGATATGCGGTTTTGGCAAACCCTTTAAGCGATTAAGCAAAAAATTATCTAAACGCTGGTCATGCTGATGACGCGTAACCTCAAGATAATTAACCTTGCCAAAGTTACTAATCTCATCGTCAGCACTTTGTGGGCGCGTTTTACTGTTAAAGATGGCTGGCGCTTCGTGAATAGGTTCGTCGTTTGTCATTTTCGAGTTCGTCATTTTTAGTTAGGTATTTACACAAAGATTTGCTATAGTTTAGCATGTTGAGCGCCAATACGGCAGAGGCTGCGACAATAAATCATTGCTAATTGATTGTTGTTTCCGATAGGATATCGCTATTTTATAACTTGCTAAAAGCTTGCTGTTAAAAATAGTTAGACTATATAACCTGCGAAAGTTGGGCGTTTCATCTAATTTTAAGGGTGTTATGCCAACAGATATACCCTATAATACCCAATGAATTGTAAGCACAACGCTGATATTTATTAGTACAAAGTAAATATTTCTTGGTACAAAACATTGTGACAACAAATAATAGCATCGCCTTAATAAATTTGGCAAAAGCCCCTTTATTAAGCGGTAACAACATACCCTTTACCCCACTACCCGCATGATGACGACTTGATTTGATGATTTATTATCTAACAGTCCTTTAGACGCGCGCAGTTGAGCAAGTATGGATTGGTTAAAGCGAAAATTGAGAACCAGTTATATAAAATGAGTCTTGATAACTGCCTGAGTGTTGGTGGTCAAACAGAGAACGATAAGTAGGATAAACATGAGACACCGTGCCGATAAGCCGGTCATTTATTCTGTTTGCCAAGTACGCCCCGCTGATGACTAAAGCAGCAATAACTCGCTTTGAGACGCCCAAGATATTATTAACACTATAGTTAAAAGAACGATAAATAAAGAATGACCAATTGCTTCACCTGAATGGATAACCGCTGAATAACACTATTTTATATAATAGTCATTATTGACAGCGATATTATTGCTAGACCTTGATTGATTAACCGTGACAGCACGATGCTTATTTAGTATCAGTAGTCCCTTTATAACTCAGTAACTATCCACCGCCACTATTACAAAGTGCGCTGACCACTAACATGGATAGAAGTGCTGATAGTATAAAAGTGCTGATAATAAAAGATCACTAACCTGCTCATGCATTAATCGTTATGACAAGCCTGCTTATAATAAGATATGGATACGCTATAGCCTTACACTCTATACCCTCTATGTTGACGTTACCGCCATTAGCTTCGCTGATGATTTTAGGTCAAAAGCTTTTGAAAAAAGCCGCCGCGCTTTATTAAATTCATGCTTTACGTTCTACCGTTAATTAACATCCGCTCACGCTAATTTTATTATTAGCAGCGCTTGCCACTTTGCTCTAAAGCCTGTCTCGTCATCGTTATGCGTACTCATAGGATACCATTATGAAACGCATTTTGATCAACGCTACCCAAAACGAAGAAATTCGTGTTGCCCTTTGTAAAGGCAATCATCTGTACGATTTCGATTTAGAAAACCGTACCCGCGAACAAAAAAAATCCAATATCTATAAAGGTCATGTGACCCGTGTCGAGCCTTCGCTTGAAGCCGTGTTTGTAGAATATGGCTCACAGCGTCAAGGTTTCTTGCCGATTCGTGAAATTTCTGCCGAATATTTAAGTGGCAACCCACGTGACGAAAACATCAAAAAACTGATTAAAGAAGGTGACGAGCTCATCGTCCAAGTTGAAAAAGAGGAACGCGGTAATAAAGGCGCTGCTCTATCGACTTATGTGTCATTAGCAGGACGTTATCTGGTATTAATGCCGAATAACCCTCGCGGTGGTGGTATCTCGCGTCAAATCTCAGGTAAATTGCGCGAAGATATGAAACGCATGCTAGGCAGTCTTGATTTGCCAAAAGGCATGAGCGTCATTATTCGTACTGCCGGTATTGGTAAAACCCAAGAAGATTTGCAACACGATTTAAATCATTTGCTGAATATCTGGCAAGCTATCCAAGAACAAAATCAAAAATACCCATCACCGCGCTTGGTTCATCAAGAAGCAGGTGTGGTTACGCGTGCTGTGCGCGACTATCTACGTGATGATATTGCTGAGATTTGGATTGATAACGAAAACGCCTATATCGAAGCCGCTGGTTTTATCGATGCGGTCATGCCAACACAAGCAGAAAAACTGCGCAAATATACCGATTATGAGCCCATGTTTTCGCGCTTTAATATCGAAAAGCAGATTGAAACGGCTTATCAGCGCGAAGTTCGTCTGCCATCAGGTGGCTCAATCGTTATCGATCAAACTGAAGCGTTGGTCTCTATCGACATCAACTCTGCTAAATCTACCAAAGGCTCAGATGTTGCTGAGACCGCTTATCATACCAATCTAGAAGCAGCCGATGAGATTGCTCGCCAATTACGTTTACGTGATATGGGCGGCCTAATTGTCATTGACTTCATCGATATGAATGACAATAAACATCAAAAAGAAGTCGAAAAACGTCTGATTGATGCGACCAAATATGACCGTGCTCGCGTCCAGTTTGGCGATATCTCGAAGTTTGGCTTGATGGAGATGAGTCGTCAACGCCTACGTCCGTCGCTAGAAGAATCAACCGGTTATATCTGCCCACGTTGTCATGGCAACGGCATGATTCGTGATTTGCGTTCATTATCATTGTCAATTATGCGTCAGATTGAGCAAATTGCGCTAAAAGAACGTCAAGGTGAAGTGCAGGCAGAAGTGCCGACCGATATCGCAGCATTCTTATTGAATGAAAAACGCGATGCCTTAGTTTATCTCGAGCAAGATAGCGGTACGCGTATTACTATTTTGCCACACGCGCATTTAGAATCGCCAAACTTCAAATTGCACTTTAATCGTGATGGCTTTGCCCCATCGAGCTATGAGCGTATTACGGATACAGCCCAAGAACATAGCGATTTGGGTTATGAAGTTGACTGGCAAACCGCTGAAAAAGAGCGCCCAGAGCAACAGCCTACCCGCCAACCACGTCAGGTTGCGGATAATGGCACCAGCAATCAAGCCCCTGCTCCTACTAATACACAGTCGAGCACGCCTGAGCAGCAGCAGAATACTACCAGTCATAGCAATGAACGTCGCAACAGTGCGAATACAAATGCGAATACAAACAATATTTCGCCAGTGCATGCGCCGCAAGCACAGAGTACTCCGAACGTTGCGACCACTTCTGCTCCAGTAGTGACTCAATCTGCTAATGTTACTGCTGCCCAGCCGCAAGCAGTTGCTTGGTTGTCTAATTTGTTTGCCCAAGCGCCACAAGCACAAACGACCAATGGCGTCAGTAGTCGCGATGCAGCTGAAGCTATTGAAGCGCTGGTCAATACCGGCGCGCAGAGTCTGGGCTCGTTTGGACAAGTGGATAACAGTGTATTAAATGATGACAATCAAAACGCATCAGCACCCAAACAAAGCAACAATCAGCAGAATAGTAATCAAAAAAGCAGTAGCCAACCGTCAAATAATAACGCTAATAATCAGCAGGCACGTCATACCGATAACGTGACTGATAATAGTAATACTGACGATAGCAGCGACGCTGAAGATAGAAGAAGACGCAAGCCACGCAAAACAAGACCCTCTAAGCCGCGTCCAAGAAAAGAGCCGTCAGATGAAACTGGCAATAGCGCCGCTAGTGATACGACTGACAGCAGCCCAACGAGCGCTGAAGATAAAGCTGACAACCAAGATAAACGTCAGCAAGATAACAGACGCCCTAACGATCGCAATCGCAACAATCGTCAAGACAACCGTCACAATGCAAACGAGCGCAATGCCAGCGGAAGCAATGTTAGCGAAAGCAATGACTCTGAAAATAAGAGTAATGAGAACAACACTGTAGAAGAGCAAGCTCGTGCTAAGCGCAAATCACATAGCCAACGTAGCTCACGCGGCAAACTTGAGCGCGGTGAGACATTAACAGCGGCTAATAGCCAGCAAAACAATCAACAAAGCAATAAAGACGCTAACGGTAGCAAAAGTCAGTCCAATGCACGCCGTAATCAAGATCCTAACGAGGTTGTGTTGCAGGTCAATGAAATCGCTACTGAGCTCAAATCGCCAGAAGTTGTGCACTTGTCTTTAGATGACAGTAAATCAGTACGGGCAGCACATCAGACGACTGAAAAGCAAAATTCGGTAAATAATAACAATGTTACTGATAGCGTAAAAGAGCATCTAGAAAACAATGCCCAGCAGCATGCTGATAAGCAGACGGCAGTTGAGCAAAGTACCATTCAACCGTCTGCTAATATAAACAGCGACGCTACTGATAGTGCAAAAAATAGCACTATACAAGCCAATACTGCTGTAAATGAAAAAGCTTTAATAGAAGAGGCAAAAGTAGAAGATACGCAGATAAGCACTACTGATAGCAAAGCGCAAACATCTGTTTCGGCAGAAAGCGCTAAAGCCGACGATAAGAAATCCTCTATAGCTGAGACAGCAACCTCAAAAGTTAGCACTGATAGCCAAACTAACAGTACTGCTCATGAGCAAAAATCAGTTGAGGCCAAAGTAGAGGATATCGCGCCAGTAGCAGTAGCTAAAGAAATAGAAGCTGATGATAAAAGTGTTGATACTGACCAAGTAGCTACTGATGTTACCGATACTAGTAGCGCCAGTCACTCAGCGATTGAGCCTATCCATGAAGACTTATTTGCTAAACGCTACATTACTGCCGATAAATTTGGGCAAGCCAGTAATGACCCACGCGTGGTACGTCGTCAGCAGGCGGAAGCACAAGCTCCTGAAACAGCTCAGGTAGACACACAAAACCAGCAAACCATTATGAGCGCACCGACCATTCGTGGTACGGTTGGTGAGTTTATCCGTGCGACTCTACCAGAGGCTGAAAGTCGCTTAGCCACAGACGGTGTCATCAACTGCTTTAACGCTGCTATTGCTTTGCATCTAAAGCAGGCAGACGTTCAAGTCGCAGCAAATGATAAGCTTGAAAGCACCAATGACAATCAACTTGCTACTGGCGAAACTGCCAATAATAATTTTGATTTTAGCAACTACGGCTATCAGCCATTAGCAGCAGATTATCTCGCACGCTTTGAGGCGATGACGCAAGCCGTCAGTCAGTTTGCAGCAACGCAAGGTAAAACAGACGTGGAGCCGCGTGCCATTAATAAACGGGCGAGCAACGACCCACGTGGTCAGCACCCTGACTATAAAGAGTCAGCAGTATTTGCTGTTTCCGATGAGCCAAATAACGAATCAGTTCAAGCTACTAGCGAGATTGACACTCAGACAGTAGATGCAACGGCTTTGGCTAATCAAGCGCAAGCAGCTGAGGTGAGTACGGATAGCGAACAGCTGCTACACATAGAGCAAACGTTAAAAGAAGTAAGCACGGAGCAATCTGAAGTTGAAGTCACTCCTGAGGCTAAAACTACGAAGGATGAAGCTGCTGACGTCAACGAAGCGGAGCTAAAAGAACCTAAAGTTAATGATGAAGTTGCTGAAGTTAAAGAGGCTAATATAGAGCAAAGCGAAACTGAGCAACCTGCCGAATCAATAGTAGAACTATCTACGAAAGAGGAAATTCAGGCAGCGAAGTCAAAAACGACGATAGCCAGTTATAAAAATATGATTGAAAACGTGGCTGAGCAACTGTTACCACAAAAAAGTATGTTTAACTTAACGACCCCTAAGGTGCCAAAGGCTCGTACTCGTAAGCCTAAGGCTGAGCATAAGAAGCCAACGCAAGCTGAAAAATCGGAGTCTGATAACTCAGATAGCGAGAGCTAATCGCAGTAAACTAAAAGCAGCCTTAACGATAAAAGCCCCAAAGTTGCTTATAACTTTGGGGCTTTCAACTTTAGGGCTTTTTTATACTTAATCGAATTTGCTTAACTGACTGTCTATTTAATGTGCAGAAGAAGCACTTTTGTCTTTATTGCGTATTTTACCAATCACAGTGACAATAACGACGACTAAAACACCGATAACTAGACCCACTAATCCATTTAATAACATAGTCGTTAGACTTTCAAATACACCAGTCAGATGCGCTATGTCCTCAACTTCGTGATGCAAAAAACTAATACCATGAACTAAGATGCCACCACCTACCAAAAACATAGCTAACGTGCCAGCGATAGATAAAAACTTCATTAATTTTGGCGCAGCAGACAATAGAAACCCACCTATTTTTTGCTTAACATTGCCCGATTGCTTCATCAAATATAAGCCTAAATCATCAATTTTGACAATACCTGCGACCAATCCATAAACGCCAACAGTAATAGCGACTGCAATAATAGCGAGAACCAAGCTTTGCTCTAACAACGTTGCACCAGCGGCTGCACCAAGCGAAATCACAATAATCTCAGCCGATAGCACAAAATCTGTGCGTACTGCGCCTTTTATCTTTTCCTTTTCAAAAGCGACCAAATCGATTGTCTCATCGGCATTGGCACGTAGGCGCGCATTTTGCTCTTCATCGTGCGGCAAAAGATGTGGCCAAAACTTATGGATTATTTTCTCCGCACCTTCATAGGCTAAATATAACCCGCCACACATCAATAGCAATGTTACTAACGGTGGATAAATAGCGCTAATCAATAGTGCTGAAGGTACCAAGATAAGTTTATTGATGAATGAGCCTTTAGCCACTGCCCACACGACTGCCAACTCACGATCTGCTTTGACACCAGTAACTTGCTCAGCATTAAGTGCTAAGTCATCACCTAAGACGCCAGCCGTTTTTTTGGCAGCAACCTTGGTCATTAGTGAGACGTCATCTAATATCAAGCTGATGTCATCAAGTAGGGTTAATAAACTGGCACCTGCCATAATACACGTTCCTTAAAATAAATTTAGTGAAATAGAAAAATTTGAAATAATGATTATTAAATCTGATCGCTATTTAATTAACCTCTGTAAACCATATAATTTCTTGTAGCCTACCTAGACATAAGGTTATATTACATAGCATAAATGTATCTTGTCTCTTATTATGCTTTTCATTATGAAGACATTCTAATAATCTATTTAGGAAGACAATAAGATGGCTTTTAGTCGTGATTTATAAAAATATGTTAATATAGAGCACTTTCTATTTGCTGATTCTGCAATTTGCTTCTGCAATTTTTATTTTCGAAAATCATTGAAAATCAATCTATTAAGAACTATCTCATTAGTAATTTATATAACAGCTTTTATTTAGTAGCTTTTATTTACCAAAAACTTACCACTTATCCCAATACCTTTTGTTACGAACACACGATTAGGCATATCTGCCTATAGGAAACGCCCTATGTCCTTATTCCATTCTAACGCTACGCTCACTAGCAAAAAACTTTCTCGCAACCACCTATCTCGTGCAACGGCTGCTGCATTGCTGGTTGTTGTTGCTGCTGGCTGCTCTAATAATGCCGCAGATGCGACCAGTAACACCAACGTTATCAATAGTGCCAATGCCAAAACTAGTACAACCTCGATATCTAAAGACAGCAATGCCGATGTGGTCAAATCCTTGCAAGCCAATTTAAAAACATCAGGTATTGAAGAGACTATTCTCTCAGCGGTACCTACCGATATGGCGGATATTTATTGGGTGACTGCTGAAGGGCTGCCTTCGTTTTTTACGGATAAAGGAGGCAAGCATATTATTCAAGGGCAAATTATCGCAGTTGGTGCAGAAGCGCCAGTAGATATTAGTGCCGCGTTGGTTGCTAGTACCGCCCAAGCAGCGCTGAAAGCAGTCGACAAAAAAGACATGGTTATTTATCCAGCAAAAGGTGTGACAAAGTCTGTGGTTTACGCATTTACTGATGCAGATTGTGGCTATTGTCGCAAATTGCATGAAGATATGGCGGATATTAATGCCCGCGGTATCGAGGTGCGGTATTTGGCATGGCCACGCAGCGAAGAATCGGTACCAAAAATGGAAGCCATCTGGTGTAGCGAAGACCGTAACGCCGCCATGGATCAGGGTAAAGCGGGTGCAAATGTGCAAGCAGCTAGTTGTAACAGCCCTGTACAATCGCAAATGGCGCTTGGCAGAAGCCTTGGTGTCAACGGTACGCCTGCTATCTTTACTGAATCTGGACAGCAAGTGGGTGGTTATTTACCAGCCGCACAATTGGCACAAGCGATAAATGCTAGCTAATATCTATCCCATGATATTGCTGACTTTGGCGACATTGAGAGTGGGTAGACGCCATCAGCGCTTGTCGGTATGATACGATAAAGCGCTAGGCAAAATTAGCCGTATATTTTTATCTAAGCTATTGTTTATGTAAGTTATTCATATAGGCATTTCTCTATTTAAGCACTTTTATAATCTAAGTACTTTGATAATCTAAATATTTTGATAATCTAAGTGCATTTATAATTTAAGTGCTTTTACAGAAACATTTTTTATCCAACTATTTAATCTCTTGAGGATACTGTGAGCAAATCCATCAAACTAGCGATACTTGGTCTAGGCACCGTCGGCACAGGTGTGATCAATCTAATCAATGATAATTTAGATGAACTAAAACGTCGTAGCGGACGCGACATTGTGATTACCGAAGTTGGTACCCGTCGTCAGCGTGACGATATCGATCCTAATATTATTCAAAACAGTGATTTGATGGCAACCGCTGCCAGTGATAATATCGATATCGTCATCGAAGTGATCGGCGGTACTACTCTCGCGAAAGACGTCATTATGCACGCCATTAAAAATGGCAAGCATGTAGTCACGGCCAATAAAGCATTACTGGCTGAGCATGGTAATGAGATTTTCGCTTTCGCGGAACAGCATAATGTCCACGTCGCTTATGAAGCAGCGGTAGCTGGCGGTATTCCGATTATTAAAGTCATGCGTGAAGGATTGGCTGCCAATAAAATTGATTGGCTGGCTGGCATCATCAATGGTACTGGCAACTTTATCATGACTGAAATGCGTGATAAAGGTCGTCCATTTGCAGACGTTTTGATTGAAGCACAAGAGCTTGGTTATGCAGAAGCAGACCCTACTTTTGATGTTGAAGGGATTGATGCCGCGCACAAACTGGCACTACTTGCCTCTATCGCCTTTGGTATTCCGCTACAGTTTGATAAAGTTTACTGTGAAGGTATTACTGGTATCACCTTACAAGATGTTAACTATGCTGAAGAGCTTGGCTACCGTATCAAGCACTTAGGTTTTGCGGTGCGCCGTGATGGTACAGGTAATGGTGAAGCCGCTGGTATTGAGCTGCGTGTACATCCAACGCTTATTCCGCAGAACGCCCTACTTGCCAACGTTAATGGTGTAAAGAATGCGGTGTTGGTAAACTCTCATCCACTTGGGCAAACGCTCTATTGTGGCGATGGTGCAGGTGCTGGCGCGACTGCTTCTGCGGTAATGGCAGATGTGATGGACTTAGTACGCGTCTTGGGTACTGATGATCAAAGCAATCCAGGCAATAATAGCCATCATGTTCCACACTTAGCTTTTATACCTGAGCAGTTATCGGACACGCCGATATTGCGTGCTGAGCAGATGATCACCGGTTATTATTTACGCGTCCATGCTTATGATAATCCTGGGGTATTGGCTGATATCACGCGTATTTTGAGTGATGCTGGTATCAATATCGATGCAATTTTACAAAAACCTGCCCATAAACTTGGTCAAGTGCCCGTGATTATCTTAACGCTACCTGTGGTTGAGAGCCAAATGAATCTGGCCATCGAAAAAATTGAGAAGCTAGATACGGTTCCTGATAAAGTGGTACGCATTCGCCTAGATGAGCTGGCGTAAGTCTGATCATTAAAAAGTCTGGCAGTTAAAAAACCAAATATCTACTAAGTAAGTAAAACACTTTCATTTAAAATATATAAAAGGAATAATAACGATGTCAAACGATGCAATTGTAATTTTAAACGGCGCACGTACCCCAATGGGCGGCTTCCAAGGCGCACTTACCGATGTTAGCGCAACTGATTTGGGCGCTACCGCTATCAAAGCTGCTGTTGAGCGCTCAGGTGTTAACGTTGATAGTATCGATGAAGTCATTATGGGTTGTATCTTGACCGCAGGTTTGGGTCAAGGTCCTGCTCGTCAAGCCATGCGTAAAGCAGGTCTGTCTGATGCAACGGGTGCAGTGACGATTAATAAACTATGTGGCTCAGGTCTAAAAGCGGTCATGCAAGCCCATGACGGTATCAAAGCGGGCAGCTTCAATGTCGCTGTTGCCGGTGGTATGGAATCGATGACCAATGCCCCTTATATCATGCCAGGTTCGCGTGGCGGCTATCGTATGGGACATAAAGAAGTCAAAGACCATATGTTCTTAGATGGTCTAGAAGATGCCGAAACAGGTAAGCTGATGGGTCAGTTCGCGCAAGAAATGGCAGATGAAAAAGGTTATACCCGTGAGCAAATGGATGATTTTGCTATCGAATCGCTTAACCGTGCGTTAACTGCTATTAAAGAGGGTCATTTCGAAGATGAAATTACAGCGGTTACCTTTAAAACCCGTAAAGGCGAGCAAACCGTTGACACTGACGAGCAGCCTGCCCTTGCCAATGCTGAGCGCATTCCTACCCTGCGTCCAGCCTTCTCAAAAGACGGTACCATCACGGCGGCAAATGCCAGCTCAATCTCAGACGGTGCTGCCGCTGTCGTATTGATGAAAGAGTCACAAGCCAAAGCTGAAGGTCTTGATTACCAAGCGCGTATCGTTGCGAGCGTTTCTAACTCTCGTCACCCGAGCGAATTTACGATTGCGCCGATTGGTGCGATTGAAAAAGTATTAGCAAGCGCTGGTTGGTCAGTGGCTGATGTCGATCTATGGGAAATCAATGAAGCGTTTGCCATGGTTACGATGGCCGCTATGGATGATTTAAACATCGACCATGCTAAAGTAAACATTGAAGGTGGCGCTTGTGCACTTGGTCATCCAGTAGGCTGTTCAGGTGCTCGTATCTTAATCACCCTCATCAACTCTCTAAAGCGTACTGGCGGCAAAAAAGGCGTTGCGACGTTATGTATCGGTGGCGGTGAAGCCGTAGCAGTGGCTATTGAACTTGCTTAATATTCTATCGTTCTAAATATTAGCTCTG
This sequence comes from Psychrobacter sp., assembly GCF_049295055.1. Lineage (GTDB taxonomy): Bacteria > Pseudomonadota > Gammaproteobacteria > Pseudomonadales > Moraxellaceae > Psychrobacter. The sequence goes on from NZ_JBAQQF010000067.1 coordinate 116,363, forward strand.
CTAAAATCGCTCGTAGGTTGTAATCTTTTAATATATTTGCCAAAATTTAAAAGCCGCATTGCTAATTATCTTTGGCAATGCGGTTTTTTTATACTCAAACCTTACAAATAACGACAAGCCATTTATGACAGTAAGAAAGTGTTAACTTAAATTTATATAGGGATTGTTTCTTTTACAGGCTATTACACGCGTTTACTTCAAGCGAACACTTTGCTACTTTGCTCATATATCTCATTCCAAACCCTGCTGTTACGATAATAACAAGTTGATGCAGAGGCAGCTTAACGCACTTTGCTACCATCGTTAATTTAATAAAATAAATTATTGGTAAAATAGTTTATGCAAATTACAGCAATGCAAATTTAGAATAACTGTTAATCTACTCATACAAAAGGAAGATAATAATGAGCCAACTAATTCGTTTGAAAGATATCCAAGCTACCCACCGTGACCTAATTGGTGATGACTATTATGATCCAACGGGCAAAACAGCCTATGGTGTTAATGAAGAAAAAATTGGTAAGATTGATGGTGCCTTGGTAGAAGATACCACTGGTCGCATTCGTTATTTAATCGTTGATGCAGGTGGTTGGTTTAGCACAAAAGAAGTATTGGTACCAGCCGGTTTGGCACGTATCGTCGGTGATGATGTATTCTTTGATAGCTTAACGCAAGCGCAAGTAGAAGCAATGGAAGTGTACGACCACGATTATCAATATAGCTATAAAGATCAGTATCAAAAAGATCGCCAATCATTTGTCGCCGATAGTATTCCAGTAGCAGAGCGTATGGAAATTACAGACACTGCTTATAATGCGCCAAATACGCTAGAGCTATTAGAAGAGCGTTTGACCGTTAATAAAGATCGTATCGTAGCTGGTTTGGTAAAAGTCGGTAAGCATGTGGTCACCGAAGAACGAAATATCGATGTCAACCTAGAAGAAGAACATGCCAATATCGAACGCACCAATGTAGACCGCCCAACAGAACGCCGTATCGGCGATATCGATGGTAATCAGACCATTGAAGTTGAGCTAGAAGCTGAACGTGCACGCGTGAACAAAGAGACTTATGTCACTGAAGAAGTAAATGTCGGTAAAACGTCAGAACAGCACACTGAAACTCTGGTAGAAACCATTCAGCGTGAAGAGTTAGATATTGACGGTGATGGTAATGTAATTGACCGTGATGGTAACCCATTCACTCGTGATGACATTACTGCTGAAGATGTACGCCGCGCTCGTGGTATGTAATAGGCTACTCTTTCGCATAGCTGCAAGATGTAATTAGTGATTTAGATGTTTGTTATTTAAAGCACTGTTATCTAAAGCGCTATTATTTAAAGAACCATTATGCGATAGTTACTAGCAGCTGAGCGTACCCGCTTAGTAGATAAGACCAGAGCTTTGTCTCTGGTCTTTTTTTATATCTAACCGTTTTTTATGCTTAATAATGAGGAACATCACCATGAACGCCAATAATGAAAATAATTATCCTGACACCAGCTATCCTGACCTTGCAAACGCTACTGAGCACAGCTCACACGATGAATTAACGTCATCAAGCTTATCGTTACCTGCAGATAATCAGGAGCAAGCGATATTAGCCAATCAAAAAGATAACGTTGTAAATAATCTAACAAATACTGGCAACGGTGGTTATTTAGAATTATTAGAAGAGCGTCCAGTGGTCAATAAAGAGCGCTTAGATGTGGGTAAAGTAACCGTCACTAAGCACTCTCGTACTAAAACTATCCAAGTGCCTATTGAGCTGGTGGAAGAGTATGTGACAATAAAGACTGAATATGATGATGCTGAGAGTCAGGATTTATTGTCAGGCAATTATGATGATAAAGATATCTTGCGTCACGTTGAGCCATCGTTAGATAGCAAGGCAGTCGTTACCATCAATGGCAAGCAGGTTGAGATCGGCGATGAACCGATTGAGATAATTCTATCGCGTCAAGTAGCGACTATTACCAAAGATACCTATGTTATTCAAGAAGTGGCGATTGAAAAAACCACACATACGCATACTGATAGTATCCAAGTAGCGCTTAAACATGAAGAGCTAGACGTCAAAGAAGAAGGTTTTTTAGCACACGACGGCAATTCAGCTCATAAAAAATAAATTATTTTTAAAGAATTTAAATATTAAACGTAAAAAAGCAACGCGAACGTTGCTTTTTTTATGAGGTATTTTAATTTGAGAATAAATTAATAAGAACTACTATTACATAGCATTTTCTGCTGTTTTCTTACAATCATAAGTAGTAACATTGGCTGCATCTTTACCCGCTGTACGCATCACACCCGTTTCACGTTCTTTACTAGCCACGCGCCACTGCACAAAACCTTCACTACCATCAATAGCAGTTGCTGCTTCAAATACTTCAGGATTACTGTCATCATTAGTCTTCGTCAAGGTTACCGTTCCTTGAGCAGTACCAATAACCACTTGATTGTCCATGTCTTTGTAAGTCGCTTCAACTCTCAGCTCAGGTGAACATAAATACGTTATCTGATTCACGCCTGTATTGACCGAAGCAATCGTATCATCTTCCACGTCGTTAATAGGCGCATCTACGACTACGTCACTTGGCTCGGCAGGCTCAGCAGACATAGGCACTGACTGCTCTTCACTGATGCTGTCTTCTAAACTTGGCTCTGTCTCTTGCTTTGGTTGGCAGGCGCTAATCGTCATGGCACCAGCCAGCAAACCTGTTATGACTACGGAGGTACGCAACTGTTTTAATAATTCTAAATTCACAATGCTCTCCCAAATAAATATGTTAAACACTATAGCCTGTCTATAAATGCACGCCTATGTTGAATTTGTAAGTAATCACTACAATGCCAATACTAATTTTACTCAGCCCATAAAAAAGCCCCTGTTAAACAGGGACTTTTTATCATAATTTACTTATGCTTAGTTAATAATGTTTGGTTATCAATATTTAGATTTTACCATGACATTGTTTATACTTAAGTGCTGAGCCACATGGACAAGCAGCATTACGGCTGATATTCATACCAGCATATGGGTTTGGCTCATTGGCATTGTTGCCGCTGCCGACCATAGCACCGCTCATACCTGCAACTGCTGCACCAGCAAAATTAAGATTTTGCGCTACCGCTCTATCCTTAGCGCCATCTACGCCACTATCCATATTATCGATATCACTGTGCTCAAACTGCATTTGCATCTGTGCTGCATTCTCACGCTGCTGGACTTCCAGTGCTTCTAGCTCTTCTTTAGTTGGAATATGCACGCGTGATAAATCTTGTACCGTCTCAGATTTAATTGCACCAAGCATCATTTGGAATAGCTCAAACGACTCACGCTTATACTCTTGTTCAGGGTTTTTCTGTGCATAACCACGTAGATGAATACCTTTACGCAGCTGATCCATCTGCGTTAAATGCTCTTTCCAGTGCTTATCTAGACTTTGCAGCATAAAGTGACGCTCAAGCTGGGCAGCATCTTTTTCACCCATTTGCTCACGACGACTATGATAGCGATCTAAGGCAGTTTGGATGACTTTTGCACGTAGCGCTTCTTCATCCAAGCGGCGGTCTTCATCGAGCCAATCATTAATCGGCATCGCAATCTTGAATTCGTCTTCAAGCTCATCCTCTAAACCGTCGACATTCCATTGATCATCAATAGATCCTGGCGGAATAAACTGGCTAATCATGGCGTTATAGACTTCATAATGCATGACTTTAATGGCTTCGAGCAAATCCATATCTGCCAGTAAATCATCACGCTGACCATAAATAACTTTACGCTGCTCATTGGCCACGTCGTCATATTTCAGTAGATTTTTACGCGCATCAAAATCGCGACTCTCAACTTTACCTTGGGCGTTTTCAATCGATTTGGATACCATTTTATGCTCAATGGCTTCATCTTCTTTTAGACCCATCGCACGCATCATATTGACCACGCGGTCGCCTGCGAAGATACGCATCAAATCATCTTCAAGCGATAGAAAGAAACGCGACATACCAGGATCACCCTGACGACCCGCACGACCACGTAACTGGTTATCAATACGGCGTGATTCATGACGTTCAGAACCAACAATATGTAAACCACCAGCTGCAACGACTTGGTCATGTTGCACCTGCCATTGCGCTTTTAGACGCGCCATTTCTTCTGGGCTGACAGATTCTGGATCTTCAATAAACGACTGCCAGTTACCGCCAAGGATAATATCTGTACCACGACCTGCCATGTTAGTCGCAATAGTGACTGATTTTGGGCTACCCGCCTGTGCGATGATTTCTGCTTCACGCTCATGTTGTTTAGCGTTAAGGACATTATGCTTGACGCCTTCTTGATCCAGCAAATAAGACAACTCTTCACTGGCTTCAATCGTCGCTGTACCAACCAATACTGGCGCACCCTTTGCCTGAATCTCTTTAATCTCGCGGATAATACCTTTATATTTGCCTAGCTTAGTTAAGAAAATCTGATCATCCATATCGATACGAGCAATGGGCTCATGCGTTGGAATCACAATGACATCTAAGTCATAGGTTGATTTAAATTCTGCCGCTTCAGTATCAGCAGTACCAGTCATACCGGATAGTTTGTCATAAAGACGGAAAAAGTTCTGGAATGTCGTGGTTGCAAGCGTTTGGTTTTCGGCTTGAATCTCAGCGTTTTCTTTGGCTTCTACTGCTTGATGCAAACCTTCTGACCAGCGACGACCGGGCATAGTACGGCCAGTATTTTCATCAACGATAACCACTTCGCCATCATCGACAATATAGTGAACGTTTTTGACAAAAACATGGTGAGCACGAATAGCGGCTTGTACATGCGCGAGAAGTGGTAAACGGATTGGGCTATATAAGCTTTCGTTTTCACCCAGCTCGCCGACTTCGATTAAGAAGCGTTCAATCTTTTCATAGCCTTTTTCACTAATCTCAATCTGACGGTTCTTTTCGTCAATCCAGAAATCTTCTTCTTCATTATTTTTATTGGCTTCTTCGTCTTTTGAACGTATCAGCACTGGGATAATGGTGTTAATCAGCGCATACATACGTGATGAATCTTCGGCTTGACCGGAGATAATCAGCGGCGTACGTGCCTCATCAATTAAGATAGAGTCAATTTCATCGATAATACAGAAGTTCAGCGGACGCTGCTTTTTCTCATTTAAACTAAAGACCATGTTATCGCGTAGATAGTCAAAACCGTATTCGTTATTGGTACCGTAAGTGATATCCGCTTGATAGGCATCAATTTTTTCTTGCGGTGGCTGCTGTGAATAAATCACCCCAACCGTCATACCCAAAAAGCCAAATAACGGACGGTTTAATTCAGCGTCACGTGCGGCCAAATAATCGTTGACCGTCACTAGATGGACGCCTTTGCCACTAATAGCATTGAGATACATCGCCAAGGTGCCCATCAAGGTTTTACCCTCACCGGTTTTCATCTCAGCGATTTTACCTTCGTGCAAAGTAATACCACCGATCAGCTGCACATCATAGTGACGCATACCCGTAACGCGTAGTGACGCTTCACGGCAGACCGCAAAAGCTTCTGGCAATAGCGCATCTAAGCTTTCACCATTTTGGTGCCGTGCTTTAAATTCTTCAGTTTTTTGTTGTAATTGCTCATCAGACAGGGCTTGTATTCCAGCCTCTTGTGCGTTGATTTTGCTGACCACTTTACGCATGCGTTTAAGTTCACGCTCATTTTTGGTGCCAACGACACTGCCTATAATCTTTGATAACATAATTTTTTGACCTATGGAAATATTCGATAATTAGTGCGTATTAGTCAACGCTTTACTCGCCGCCTTGTCATCATCCGGCTAAGTGGTACACAATGAAGTATCGCCTAATGAAGTATCGCCCAATTAAGTGTGACGTCATTATATATGGTTATGACGCCGATGGATACAAGGGCGGTTAGTAGATATTTGCCGACGTTAAAACGCGATAGGACGTGTTAAAATAGCGTTTATTTACCTAAGATTTTTTGATTCTTCTGTTTGTTAGCAGTGCGTTTTTTAGGTACTTCTCTTTTATTGCAAACCTATTGCCACTAGCCTCTATATATAAAGCCTTCTATCTAGCCAAACTTATTTAAGCACACTTATTTACTAAACGAAAAAGACAATCTAAGAGATCCTGCATGCCAGTCAAACCTTCTGCTCAAACCAATGACATTTTAAAATCCACTTCAAAATCTTTGCCAGCTGACTTTGACTTATTGGTCATAGGCGATGCCATTTATAATTTGGCTGATCATACGCCGATGATGGTGCAATATCTAACCATGAAAGCCAACTATCCACAAGCGCTACTGCTATACCGGATGGGTGATTTTTATGAGCTATTTTTTGATGATGCTAAGCGCGCTGCGCAACTATTGGACATCACCTTAACCCGCCGCGGTACGGATAAAGCTGGTAACACTATTGCGATGGCAGGCGTCCCTTTTCACGCTGCCGATAGCTATATGGCACGCTTGATTGCCGCTGGGCAAACGGTGGTTGTCTGTGAGCAAATTGACGAAACCTTTAATGGTAATAGCACTGGCAATGCAGGTAATAAGTCCAATGCGCCTACAATGGGCGATAAGCAAAAGAAAGATAAAAGCAAATCTGCCGCTGGCACTATTATGCGCCGTGAAGTGGTAAAAACGCTGACCGCAGGGACGATTACAGACGACGCCTTAATTGCACCCAATCATACGCCTACTGTTGTCGCTATTGATATCTTAATACCTAAAGCGAACAGTAAGCAATCCTTGCAAGCAGCCATCAGTCAGATGGATTTAGCCGCTGGAACTTTGACGACGCAAACGCTCAGCGCCAGCTATAATAACAGCCACAATGATATTGAAGCTTTACAAGCTCAGATGCTGACAGTATTAGCGCGCTTCGCCCCCAGTGAATGTATCGTTAGCGAAGCACTTAGTGAAAGTCTTCACGACGATTGGATGCTGTGGTTACGGCAAAATCTTGATTGCCCTATTATAGAAGTCGCTGCCAATGACTTTCATCGTGAACATGCCAGCGCGACACTTTGCCAGCAGTTTGCTGTTCAACGCCTTGATGGCTTAGGTGTTAGCGATGCCCCATTAAGTCAATCTAGCTGTGCCGCGCTGATACATTATGCGCGGCAAACTCAGCAACGTCATGTGCCACAAGTTAACCAGCTGATCGTAGAGTGCAGCGACGATTACTTGATTATCGATGCCAATAGTCAGCAAAACCTTGAGCTATTTTCCCCTGTTAGTAGCAATGGCACATCATTGATGTCTGTGCTGAATCATTGTCAAACGCCAATGGGAAGGCGTTTACTAGTACAGCAAATGAAGCGTCCACTGCGTCAGCATGCACGTATCAATTTGCGCTTAGATGCTGTAAACAGTCTTTTGCAGACAGATAATAAATTTGGCGAAAATCAAAACATTAATCAAAATCTAGAAAATAGCTCATTAGTCACCAGCTTACGTGAGACACTCAATGCCATCGGTGATATTGAGCGCATCAGTAGCCGTATCGGGCTGATGAGCGCAAAGCCACGCGATTTGCGTAAACTTGCTGATGGTATTGCCAGTAGTAATCAATTAACCTCTTTACTGACCAATGCTGGTATTAAGCACGAGCAAGCAGGTTTGTTGCCAATGCTGATGCAGCAATTGCCAGCTCAGCTACCTGCGGTACAATCCGTCGCCGAGCTGATTGAGCGCGCCATTGTCGCAGAGCCACCTGCACATATCCGTGACGGTGGCATGTTAGCAGCTGGCTATGATGAAGAGTTTGATCGACTCACTCATCTACATGACAATATCCAAGTGACATTAGATGAGATGGTAGAGCGTGCCCGTCAAGAGAGCCAATTACCCAGCTTAAAAGTTGGCTTTAATAGAGTGAGTGGCTTCTATTTTGAATTGCCAAAAATGCAGGCGAAAAATGCACCAGCGCATTTTATTAGGCGTCAGACGCTCAAAAGCAGCGAGCGCTTTATCACTGATGAGTTAAAAACAGTCGAAACTGAATACCTAAGTGCGCAGAGCTTAGCATTAACTCGTGAAAAGCAATTGTACCAAGAGCTGCTAACTACACTCAGTAGCCATTTAGCAGAACTGCAACAACTTAGTGCTGCTATCGCCCAAATAGATGTGCTCAGTAATTGGGCACAGCTTGCTACGACTTATCACTGGCAGCGACCAGTCATGACTAATAATTCAGATAATAAAGATAGCTCGAATACTGGCAATCAAACCAGCATTGATATCAGCCAAGGTCGTCATGTGGTCGTCGAAGCTGCACTAAATCCTGTGCATACCCATAGCAATACGACTACCAAGCATAGCAACTATTTTGTCGCCAATGATTGCGCGCTCGGTAGCGATACAAGTCCTGAACGTTTATTAATGATTACTGGTCCTAATATGGGCGGCAAATCAACCTATATGCGCCAAACTGCTCTGATTGTCCTACTCGCCCATTGCGGTAGCTTTGTCCCAGCAGATCAGGCGCACATCGGTGATATCGATCGCATTTTTACTCGTATTGGCTCGGCTGATGATTTGGCTGGCGGTAAATCAACCTTTATGGTTGAGATGATTGAAACCGCCAATATTCTCAACCAAGCAACGAGTAAGTCGCTGGTGCTCATGGATGAAGTCGGACGCGGCACCGCTACTACGGATGGGCTAGCAATCGCCCATGCGTGTGTCAATCGACTGGTAGAGATTGGCTGCCTGACCTTATTTGCCACCCATTATTTTGAGCTGACACAATTGGCGCAAAATAATGAAGGTAACGACAAACTTATTCGCAATGTTCATGTAGCCGCTAGCGAAGTCGACGGTCAGTTGTTACTACTGCATCAAATCAAAGATGGCGCAGCAAGCTCTAGCTTTGGGCTACATGTCGCTAAGATGGCTGGCATTCCTACTCAGGTATTGAATGATGCCAAGCGTTATTTAGTAGACAACTTAAAAATAGACGACCTAAAAGCGGAAAACGAAAAAGTTGTTATCGATAAAATTGATGACAAAAATGAATTAGTTAAGTCAGTAAAGGACAAACGCCAGCAGGCTTATAATGATGAGACAGAAAAAGTGAACGGCAGCAACCATAGCCAAACTAAAAATAATAACGATAATCCACAGCAAAATCAGCTATTTAGCTTGCAAGATGAGCTTAACGCTATCGATCCTGATAGCCTGACGCCGAAGCAAGCACATGACCTGCTGTATCATCTTAAGAAAATCATTAGTCATTAAAGGGAATTGTCAAATAGTGGTAAAAGCGCTAAAATATCTCTTATTTCCAACTATTCTATTTTGCCCCAACCCAATAACAGGTAGACATCACTATGACCTTTGTCGTTACAGATAACTGCATTCTTTGCAAATACACCGACTGTGTGGAAGTCTGTCCTGTGGACTGCTTTTATGAAGGCCCAAACTTCCTCGTCATCGATCCTGATGAGTGCATCGACTGCGCGCTATGCGAGCCTGAATGTCCCGCCAATGCGATCTTCTCAGAAGATGAAGTACCCAAAGGGCAAGAGATGTTCACTGAGCTAAACGCTGAGCTGGCACAAAAGTGGCCAAACATTACTGAGATGACGCCAGGACTGCCAGAAGCCGAGAAGTGGGATGGTGTGGAAGGAAAGATTCAGTATTTAGAGAAGTAATCAGCATAGACTAACGATAATAAATTCCAGAATTAAAAAAGCGATAATAAAATCTTTTTATTATCGCTTTTTTAATGCTCCATAAACATAACTTGAAAAAAACCATAGGCTTGTCATCGGACTAAAATCTAATTCTTTTCTATATATATACCATTGCCAACTGGCTGCTCGAAACTTATTAGAAGATAAAGACTTATTTGATACGCGGTAATAAGCAAGTGGCTCTTGAACGCAATATCCGATGCCAGCTAGTTTGACTATCTCTAACCACATCAGATAATCTTCGTGACCTACTTCCTTTTGATAAATTTTACCTATCCGATCACAGCGGTATATACCTGTTAAATTACCTATATGATTGGACTTTAGCATATCGAAAAAGTTAAATTCTTTTTTATGCGTAACTTCTACAGGTGCACTATTTTCCTTTATCCTAAGATAGTTTGAGCACACCAAATTATAGCCCTCTTCAATCTTAGCCATTTGTCGTTTAAGCTTATCACTATGCCAATAATCATCCGAATCTAAAAATGCAATAACATGCCCTTTTGATTGAGCTATACCTGTATTTCTAGAGAGGACGACTCCTTGATTAGTCACGTTATCAATTCGTATCATTTGAGAGTTACTGGTAAGCTGATTTTCTATCAATATACAGCTATCATCAGGACAGCAGTCGTTAATTATGATCAACTCCCAGTTTTTATAAGACTGAGCAACGACGCTTGCGACCGCTTGTTCTATAGTCCTACTGGCTCTATACACTGGCATGATTATTGAAACTTTTAAATCGGTATTATTCATTTCTTTTACATTCATCGTCAATTAAGGTTATCCATTGATTAATAATCTGCTCAGGCTCAAAGCGTTTAGCAGATATCAGTGCATTAGCTGAAAACACTTGTCTAATAGACTCATTATCTATCAAATAGCCTATTCTTTCAGCAAGCATTTCAACATTTCCATTTTCTACTAAGTAGCCGTCAATACCCTCACTGATAATCTCAGCTGGTCCTGATGGACAGTCAAAGCTTACTATTGGTAAGCCTCTACTCTGAGCTTCTATCAACACCATACCAAAACCTTCAAACCTTGAACTCATGACGTATATTGAAGCACCATCATAGACGCTTCGCACGTCATTCGTAATCCCTTGTAAAGTAATACTTTGCATATTAAAACGAGTTATTAATCGTTCTAACTTTTCTTTATCTTCGCCTTCACCGTAGATATGTAGTGACCAGTCGGGATGTTTCTTTTCGACTAAAGTCCATGCTTTAATAAGTAGATCATAGCCTTTTTGAGAAGTGAGTCTACCAATACTAACGATAATTTTTGAATCTAAACTATCGACCGACTGTCGAATTGGCAAAGGATTACTATTGGCAATCACCGATACCTTATCAGCGATGAAAGTATAATTTTTAGCGTCTTCATGAGTTAAAGTGATGACTTTGTCTAGCTTTTTATAAAAATTATGCTTTAAATATTTAAAGAGGTCATTATGGAAAGCAAAGGAGATGTGTTCTAGGCTCCAAATGTTGTCAGCTTTAATACTTCCTAATAGCAGGACTGGCGTCAGCTTACTCATGGTATGGATAATAACAATATCTGGTTTGCTCTGAGCAACATAGCTTTTACATTGTTTGATGAAACTAAAATTATTGCCAGTAAATTTAATATCATTTACAGCATCGTTTAATTTAAATGCATTGGGAATATTGTCCTTCGATTTACGCGATACTATAGAGACGTCATATTTATCGCTAAGAGCATTAGCTAGTATAGTAGCTACTCTTTCTGTTCCGCCTCTATCCTCCAAACTATTTATAATAAATACAATATTCATTAAGTACCCACTCACTAAAGTGAGAATATTTTCTTTAGCTTTCTCGGTATGCTAAGTACTGCCTGCCCAACCTTATAATCTACTTGTTTGTTACCCGAAATAAAATCAATAAAAGATTGCTCATTTTCTGATAGTTTATCGAACACCTTCCCATTTTCTACTATCATTTCATCAATGAACTCCATCATCACTCGTTGATTGATTTCGCTAATAGGTAGAAAGTTCAGTCCATAATCAAACTCATGTAGCATGCCTTTGTTATTCTGTCCTTGGATACCTATATGCTGAATATAACTCTGCTCTAAACATGCTAATTTTATTCCTTTATTTTGAAGAATAGCAGACCATTGCCAATCAAAACCTTTAACTTTTTCTTTTGGGATACTATCAATTATCATAGAAACAACTTCTCTATTCATTACGACACCTGCAGCCCCTAAACTACTCTTGAACCCTAATCCATCGACTGGGGATTGAATGAATTCATGTTTATTAGAATTATAAATAGATAACACGCCATCTGTCTGCGGCAAGTATTTTTCAACCATCGCCAACCAGTCAGGACGAAAGATTAAATCTGAATCAGCATTTATAAAGATCTCATCGTCTGTTTCCAGAAAATCTTTATACATCTTATACATATTCATGTCTGCTTTAAGATTGCTTCCTCTAACAACAATCTCAGTAGCAAAGGGCAGTATTTTCCATAGGTCATGTTGGTTAATTTCGTTACTGTTATCGTCATATATTCTTATATGTAGTTTTTTACAATCTACAGAGGCATATAGAGATTTTGACATTTTCCGTAGGTAATGAAGTCTATTGAAAGTGGTCACGCCAACCGTTATATTTGTGGTGAATGGCATAGATTATCCTTAATGTTCTATGAGCTTTTCGTGGATAATCTCATCTATACTTTTGTAGATGGGTTTTCTAAAAATACGTCTTAATAATTTATTATTTCCTACCTTTTTTATGACTTTTTGGCTCAATGAGTTGGCACGCCATTCTCCAAAAAAGCAATGTATGGCATAAGTTTTGGGATGTAGATGTTCATTGACTAAGCTACCATTAGGAAAAGTGTAGCTAGGATATATAACAGTGTCATGAGGCAAATTTTGTTTGCTATCCTCATATTCAAAGCCAAACTGCTTTAAAACATAAGCATATATATCTGGAGCTACAATCTTATCGAAATGACTACCATCCTGATTAATAAAATGTTTGTCTTCATACCATTCCATACAGGTCTTTATGCAAGGATGCCCAGCGATTGCACCTAATACTGCAGCTTGAATAGTGATACCTCTATTATGTGATAGATCTAAACCAGCTACTTTTGCTATTGCTAAAGTTTCTTCGTCAAAACGACTGTTGCTATTCTGCTCTATAGAGGTAAAAAAACCACAATCTAGCAATTCATCGAATTTCTGTTTAACAATGACATCAGTATCTAAATAAATACCACCTTCTGTATATAAGGCATACAATCTTATATAATCCGCTGCAAATGCCCATTTTCTTTGCTGATAGGCTTCATGTACAAAAGGTATGGAAGTAATGTCAAATTTATTAGTATCCCACAGTACTAGCTCATATTCAGGCATAATACTTTGCCAAGTTTGCATACATTGTTGAATTTTCTCTGGCAGTGGATCGCCACTTAACCAGCAATAATGGATCTTTTTAGGTATCATCAGTTTAACCCTTAATTTTCTGTAAAGGCTTTAGGCTTGCCTCTTAAGCCTTTTACAAAGTCTAGCAACCTAACATATCTTTCTTCTGATAAGAGTTTTACGCCTTGTTTAGATACTTGATAGCGCATATAACCTTTTACTTTTATGGATAAAGGTATCTTGATACTAAGTTTTTTAACAGCATCGTTCAACTCTTCATAACTTGCGATTATTCCACTGATCGTTGCCGATATACCTCCTAACGGCATTAAATTAATGATAAAAGGTACATAGAGAAAACTCTTATCTAAATTCTGTAATAGAAAATGACTATCTGATACAATTTTGAACCCTGTATCAAATTGCTGTTTAATGAACATATTCTTATTGTGAAAGATAGCGGGATGTGGTGGTAGTCTAGGTCGATTACCTTCCCACTTCCCTTGATAACGCTCCCAAGACTCACCCGAAACATATAGTTCCTTTCTACCCTTTTCACTAATATGCATCACTTGCCCATAGACTAGCTCATATTTTGGATAAGCATCTTTCAAATAAGAAGCGACTTTTTCCAAGGTATTAGTCTCATATAGCTCGTCACCAGCACCGATGAACTGCACCCAATCGCCTTTGACATGCTGAAGCGCCTTATTCCATGCATCGTAGATACCCGTATCAGGCTCACTAAACCAATAATCAATAACGTCGCTATGCTGTTTAAGTAATTCAACCGTTCCATCATCAGACGCACCATCAGCAACGATCCATTGCACATTTGGATAAGTTTGATTATTGATAGAATTTATTGTCCAGTGTAGATCTCGTGCTACATTATAAGTAGACGTGATAATGGTAATAATGGGCATATCCGTTTGGGTACGTACTTTATCCCAATCTCGCTGTTGGCCACCTTGCTGTCTTTGCTCATTTATACTTTGCATATAGATATCACTCTCTTAGCTCATCAGATTGACAAAACCATTCATAAGTACGCTCAATACCTGTCTGCAATGCTATACGCGGCGTCCAACCAAGATTAGCTAATATGCTGCTGTTTATCCATTTGCGTGCTGTACCGTCAGGCTTGGAGCTATCGAATGTTATTTCCCCTGCATAGTCCACTACTTTTGCAATAAGTAAGGCAAGCTCCTTGATACTGAGATCTGAACCATAACCGACATTTATATGTGAACACATAGGACTTATAGCTTGATCTAATATTTTCTTCTCTAAATTCATAACGTGAAGACAAGCAGAGGCCATATCGTCAACATGTAAAAACTCACGCTTTGGTGTTCCACTACCCCACACGATAACTTCTGGATTGTCATTTACCTTGGCTTCATGAAACCGTCGCAATAACGCAGGCAATACATGGCTATTACTTAGATGGAAACTATCACCTTGCCCATATAAATTAGTCGGCATCACGCTTCTAAAATCAGTGTCGTATTGCCTATTATAGCTTTCACACATTTTGATACCGGCTATCTTTGCGATAGCATAAGGCTCATTGGTAGGCTCTAACTGCCCTGATAACAATGCTGCTTCGGCCATCGGTTGCGATACGTTTTTTGGATAGATACAACTCGACCCTAAGAATAACAACCGATTAACTTTATTTAGATAGGCCTCATGAATCACGTTATTCTGAATCATTAAGTTTTGGTAAATGAAATTGGCTGGATAGTCATTATTAGCTTGAATACCCCCTACTTTAGCAGCCGCTAAAAATACATAATCAGGTTGCACGCTCTCAAAGAATTGCTGTACTTGCGATTGACAGGTTAAATCTAACTCATCGCGCGTGCGTAAGATTAGATTATTATAGCCTTGAGTCTTTAACAAACGCACAATCGCGCTGCCCACCATACCTTGGTGTCCGGCAATATAAATTTTGTCACTAAGCAGCATAGCCATTTATTATATTATCCAAATCTATTCTTCAAAAGAAAGTGGTAGCTCATAGCCATGAATTTTCAATAGTGCATGGCGCTTAGCAATACTTAAATCGTGCGCTATCATTTCGTGACACATCTCTTGCGCAGTAATCTCCGGCTCCCAACCCAGCTGATTCTTGGCTTTACTCGCATCTCCCAGTAAGGTCTCAACTTCGGTAGGCCTGAAATAACGCGGGTCAACTTGTACGATGACATCGCCCTTTTTGATAGCAGGGGCTAAATCACCTGAGACACTATCGACGATACCTTTTTCCTCTACGCCATCTCCCTCAAAACTTAACGAGATACCGAGAGCTTGCGCTGACCATATAACAAACTCGCGAACGCTATATTGCTTGCCTGTTGCAATCACATAATCTTCTGGCTGATCTTGTTGTAGCATTAGCCATTGCATCTTCACGTAATCTTTTGCATGACCCCAATCACGCAGCGCATCCATATTACCTAGGTAAAGACAGCTCTCTAAACCTTGAGATATGTTAGCAAGGCCTCTAGTAATCTTACGCGTTACGAAGGTCTCACCCCGTCGCGGTGACTCATGATTGAATAATATACCATTACAGGCATACATGCCGTAGGCCTCGCGATAATTAACCGTCATCCAATAAGCATACAGCTTGGCTACTGCATAAGGTGAACGAGGATAAAATGGTGTGGTTTCAGATTGAGGTGATTCTTGCACCAAACCATACAGCTCGGAAGTAGAGGCTTGATAAAATCGGGTCTTCTTCTCAAGACCTAACAGTCTTATAGCTTCTAACAGTCTAAGCGTACCCATAGCATCAACATCAGCGGTATACTCTGGTGACTCAAAGCTAACGGCAACATGCGACTGAGCGCCTAAGTTGTATACTTCGTCGGGTTGGACTTCTTGAATAATACGGGTCAAGTTAGACGAGTCGGTTAGATCGCCATAATGGAGAATAAAGTTTTGATGTACGACATGCGGATCTTGATAGATATGATCAATACGTTGGGTATTGAACGATGACGCACGGCGCTTAATGCCGTGGACTTGGTAGCCTTTTTCTAATAAAAATTCAGCCAGATAAGAGCCGTCTTGACCAGTCACCCCAGTGATAAGTGCTTTTTTCATAATATTTAATACTTATTTTTATAATATTTCAAATACCAGTCAACTGTTTCTCTGATACCTATTTCGAACTCCTTATTGGGAGACCAGCCTAACTCATTATCAATTTTTGAAGCATCTACCGCGTAACGCTTATCATGACCCGCTCTATCTTCTACATACTCTATTAACTTAGAATATGAAATATTTTTAGGGCTCATCTCATCCAAAATAGCGCATATTACTTGGGCAATTTCTAGATTAGTCTGCTCATTATCTGAACCAACATTGTAAGTACTGCCTTTTTTCCCACAATGAAATACTAAATCAATAGCCTCACAATGATCATTTACATGCAGCCAATCCCTTATGTTGCTACCATCACCATAAATAGGAATAGTACTACCCAACAAAGCGTTTCTAATAATAGTAGGAATTAGCTTTTCATCATGTTGTTTAGGACCATAATTATTTGAACAGTTTGTAATAACTGTATTCATTGCATAAGTATGATAATAGCTCCTCACTACCATATCACTACTTGCCTTACTCGCACTGTAAGGTGAATTAGGCGCATACGGTGTTGTTTCACTAAAGGCGCCGGTTTCGCCTAGACTGCCGTATACCTCATCAGTAGAGATATGATGAAACATACAATTCTCGTAACTACTTTTGTAGTTAGATGGAGAAACCATCCAATATTTATATGCAGTATCTAATAACGTAAATGTACCTAAAACATTAGTCTGAAGAAAAACGTCGGGCTGCTTTATACTATTGTCCACATGTGTTTCAGCCGCTAAGTTAATGACACCTCTGATATCATATTCAACGAAAATATACTGTACCAACTCTCTGTTGCAAATATCACCTTGAATAAATTTATACCGAGGATGCTGCACTATGTCTTTAACATTATTTAAACTTCCTGCATAAGTCAGCTTATCTAAATTTATTAGTACATAATTGGGATACTTGGTTAGCAAATATATTAAAAGGTTTGAACCAATAAACCCTAGTCCACCAGTGATTAATAATGCTTTCACAAGCTGGCTACCTTTAATAGATACTGACCATAGCTATTTTTAGCCAAGCTATTGCCTATTTCAATAAGCTGCTCTTTTGATATATAGCCTTTTTTATATGATATTTCTTCTAAGCAGGCAATTTTTAAGCCTTGTCTTTTTTCAATAACATTAATAAAGTTGCCGGCTTCTAGTAGGCTTTCATGAGTACCTGTATCAAGCCAAGCATAGCCTCGACCTAATAGTTCTACTTTAAGGCGATTCTGCAATAGATACTCTTGATTAATCGACGTTATTTCAACTTCTCCTCGGTGTGAGGGCTTAACACACTTTGCAATTTCAACAACACTGTTATCATAAAAATATAATCCAACTAAAGCGTGGTTGCTTTTAGGATTTTTGGGTTTTTCTTCAATACTAACCACTTGGTTATTATCATCAAACTCCACAACGCCATATGATGCAGGGTTATCAACATAATATCCAAACACCACACACTTCTTCTCGTTTTCTACTATATCAATACTTTTAGATAATAACTGGATTAGGCCTTCACCATATATAAGGTTGTCACCCAATATTAAACATACATCATCGGAACCAATAAAATCTTTACCAATAATAAAGGCTTCTGCAATCCCTTTAGGGCTTTCTTGTACCGCATAAGAAATACTAATACCTAGAGTATCACCGCTCCCAAAAATATCTTCAAATCTATCAATATCTTTAGGAGTGGAAATAATCAAAATCTCTTTAATGCCAGCAAGCATTAGTACTGAAAGAGGATAATAGATCATAGGTTTATCGTTAATAGGTAATAACTGTTTTACGATTCCTTTAGTCAATGGGTAAAGCCGTGTACCGGTTCCTCCCGCTAAAACGATTCCTTTCATATTTTTTTCCATTTATTCATAGTTTCGCAAACTTTCAAGACATCACTTTCAGTATGAAAGAATGAAATTGGTAAACTTAATGTAGTTTCATGAATCAAACTACTAATAGGATAATCTTGCCTGATAATATTTTTTACAAATTTTTGTTCGTGAGGCGGAACTGGATAGTGAATCTCGGTCTGAATATCCTGATTTAATAAATAAAGCTTTAAGCTATCACGATACTCATGTCTAATATTAAAGATATGATAAACATCAAAATTATCTTTTTCTAAAACAGGTTTAATGTATTTATCAGATAGGTTTTCAAAATAAACCTGCGCCAACGCCCTCTTATGTGCGTTAATCTCATCTAATATCTTAAGCTTTTTAGATAAGAATCCGGCCTGAATTTCGTCTAACCTAGAATTAAAGCCTAAATAATCATTATAATATTTTTCTTGTGAGCCATAATTACGTAACCATTTAATCTTGTCAGAGTATTCCTTATTATGGCTTAAAATAGCGCCTGCATCTCCTAACGCGCCCAAATTTTTGGTAGGATAAAAGCTGAAACAGCCAATACCAAAACTACCTGCCTTCTTATCTTTATGGCTGGCTCCATGCGCTTGTGCTGCATCCTCAATCACCACAAGACTATGTGCCTGAGCTAATGACATGATAGCTGTCATATCGCATATTTTTCCATAGAGATGAACAGCGATGATCGCACAGGTTTTATCGGTTATTTTTTCCGAAATCTTATCAGTATCTATATTATATGTCTGAATATCTGGTTCCACTAGTACTGGAATAAGTCCGTTATTTAAAATAGAAATAATCGTGGCTATATAAGTATTGGAAGCAACAATTACTTCACTACCTACCGGAAACTCAAAGGCATTAATTGCGATGGTTAAGGCATCTAACCCTGATGCCACACCAACGCAGTGCTTAACACCACAGTAACTTGCAAATTCTTTCTCAAAGCTATCAACTTGCTTCCCGAGGATATACCAACCACTGTCTAACAACGCCCTAAAGCTATCTTCATATTCTGTAAAAAGCTTTTGATTAACCCTCTTAAGATTTTCATACTCGATCATAAGGGTTTATCCTCTATATAATCCATGGGATTATATAGTTCAGAGGCAAATACTAAGAGGGTTGCGTGATTAGAAAATTGACGCATCAAATGCCAATCAGCTGGTTCAACAATAAGGCATTTATTAGGGTTATCTAGAACGATAGTTTTCTGCTTGATACCATCATCTAAATATATCTCACAGCTTCCACTCACACACAATAAGGCTTGAGTCGTTTTGAGATGGCGATGACCTCCCCTCTCAGATTTAACCCCATAAATACAATAAAATCTCTTGATCGTAAATGGGAGACAGTCTTCTATTACTGTCAGCTGACCTCGATCATCTTCATATGTAGGGAGCTTTAATAAGTATGACAACTATTTCTCCAATAGACTGTTAAGAGAGTAAGAAAAAAGTCGGTTTTTTATTATTTGTTTAATAAATCCTAGTATATTTTTACGATTAAAATTTAGATTTGGCCTAATTCCATGATAATCATATTTTTCACCGTCAGAATTTAATCTGGCTTGAATTTGATTGAGATGGCTTATATAGGGCTTATAAATGATGTTGATATCCTCTGTGGTTAAATCATATGAACTCAACATAACTCTATCGCCCTTAATGAACTGTAAGCCATGAAAATGATAAAAAACTAGTTCAATAGAATTAGACTTTAAATCATATTGTTGAATGTTCCAAGGCGCTACGCCTCCACCTAAATCAACTAATACATGTATACCTTCAAATCGTTCAGGCCAGTCATCTAAATACTTCTGATCACCGAATTTTCCATCTTCAAATCGATTAAAGCACCATAATAGGCATGCTTCTCGCCACCAGTTCAATACATGCATTGCCCGCTTGTCACGTTTGAAAGTCATAAACTGCACACAGTAAATGCCACTAATAGCGCTTTGATCATATTTAGGCGTATAACGGTGTTCAGTTATCAGTACAGACTTATCTTCCATCTCTTCAATTAATATCGATGGGTCTGAGTAAAAGTAAATATCAGCATCAACATACGTACAATTATCTATATCATAATTATCTAAACAATATTTGATAACCGAGGGCGTACAAGTCCAGCAATACTCACCTATTGCTCTCGTGGGTTTTACAGCTAGTAACTCTTCATCTTCAAATTCTAAAAGCCCAATAATCGTCGCATGTTCAAGTGATAGCTTTTTGAGTAAATCTAAACTTCTGTTATCGAAGGCGAAGATATATAAATGAAAATCAGTAGAATAACATTTTAATGATTCGTATAGAGCCAAGCCACGAGTTAAGTAATTACTGTCGAATAGGGTGCAATAGTTATACATTTTATATTTTTTTCGCCAGAATAATATTATCTAAATATAAATCATTATTTCTTGGAAGTAACTTAGACAGAACAAGTCCAATGATATTTATAGGCGCATGAATAATAAGCGTTATCAACAGTCTGAGATAGGGATTAGTTATATAAGTAACTTTATACAAGTAAGCATTGAGCAATTGGAATATGGCTTCAATACCATTATTAGTTTTTTTATGCTCAATTATAGTAAAACCGTTTTCTTTTAATAAATGAATTAAACCAAAAGAAGAGTAACGTGCATAATCATAAGGCTGTTCATGTTCATCCCATACAAATGGAACAGTTAATAATAATAAACCATCAGTTCTTACTACTCTGTTTAGCTCTTTAAGAAATTGAGCTGGATTAAACACATGTTCTAAAACCTGATTACATAAGATACAATCGAAATAACTCTCAGAAAATGGCATATAACTACCATCATATAAGACGTCTGCTTCTACCGATTTAATCTCGCCAACTGTTTCAATTTCAAGTCCAACATATTCATTTACATGAAATAAACTCTTGTAAGGCTTACTACCACAACCTACATCTAACAATCGGCCTGCAAGCTGATCTCCCAGTTTTGATATATTCTCGAATAGTCCTTTTCGAGCAAAATAAAAAGGATTTATAAAGATGCCGAGTAAACCAGGGTTAAACTGTTGACGTGAATAGCTATCTTTAAGTATTTTCACATATCTTCTCCCAGATTGCTCCTTTAAATACAGCATCTTTAATATAGCCCTCCTCTGAAATAAAGCTTTCTACAAGAACATAGCCATGATTCGACAATAGTTTATTCAGTTTTATCTCAGACAAAAACCAACATGGGTAGCTAGCCTTATATATGCTAGGGGGTACTACCTGTACTTTGATCTCGTCTTGTTGAGATAGACTAAATGGCGTCCTATCTATAATAATAAATCTGAAAGAATATGTGAGTAGCTTGTCTATTAAACTATAAGGCTGTTCAATGTATTGAATTACGCTAGAGAGCAGTAGCACATTATGCATGGTTTTTAGCTTACAACTTTCTATGTCTCTAAAAAATCTGAGATTATCATGTTCAAATAATTCTTTACCTATTTTGACAAAATGTTCTTGCTCAATAATATTCCATAACACTGAATCCAGCCTATCTAAGAATTTTTTATTCTGGTAATAGCTACTTCCTAAGCTCCCACCAAAATCTACAACACTTAAACTTCCTTGAAATTTAGCACTCGCATACATTAAACCAGCTAGTAAAGGCCATGAATATTCAATTTCATCGAACAGTACACTGTCTCTTTCATACGCCACCTCTCCCTTCTTCACTTTAAGCAAGCTATCTTTAACCAGATTTGCAATTTTTATATCATCATACCCTGTTGAAGCGTCTTTAACTTCTTGCCAATTTTTATAGTTACCATGCCAACCATATTTTGACCGTCTCCAATAATTTACTATTTTTATAAAGATTGGTGGCACTACAAGTCTTAATATTACTTTAACATTAAACATATCGGATTCTTCAACAAAATAAAAAATTAATCTTCTAAAAAATTTAAATATTATCTTTGTTACAAAAGAAAGCTATTCTATTTTTCTCTAGTATTTTCTTCTCTATTATAGTACTTCGTTTTGAAAGATGATAAGCAAACCATTCCTCAGTATAGAAACTTGGCAATTCTTTTATACTATTCTCCGTACCATCATAGAGTCCTAATGGCATGAATTCTATGATTAGATATTTTTTGGTGAGTATAAAAATCGTATCTAAAATAAAATTAATACTAAGATTTTGTGTAAGAATTAAGTGATGCGTTAGTGCCATGCAAACAACTATGTCACTTTTGAATCTTTCTATAAAAACACCATAAAATGTACTTATGTCAGGTACAAATGGATTTGCTAATGCTATATTTAATTTACTATTATCTTTATTATTAAGATACATTTTATCTACTGCACCTTCATCATAGTCTACTGCAAGAATATTAGGTATTTCCGTTATTTCAGATATATATCTCGTAAAAGCACCCTGATTAGCTCCTAATTCAAGATAGGTATCAATGCCACTAAGTTTTTTAATAGTGTTGCCTATGTATACCATACGGGGATCCGTTTCAGAAGATATACCAGTATGATAACTTTCCCAAACTGTTGATTTACCTTCAGTTCGAGTGAATTTATTAATTCTCTTCCTATAATATTCTTTTCCACGATTATTGTTGAGAAAATCTCTAACTGACTTTAGAGCTACACTAACAATTTTTGAGCTAAACCTAGAATCAATATTTTCGTCTGACTTTTCTTTCAAAACATTCAAATTTAATATTATATTTCTAATCGCTACTGGCAACATTCTCATCATCGGATAGCATAACCTTAAATACTCGTCTTCCGACAAATGATTATATTGATACATTAGAGTACGTCCCAAATTTTCATAATTTTCTGAAAATAAATATAATGGAATATATAAACCATATAAAAAATCCTTTATACCTATCCAAGCTGTATCATTAGTTTTTTTTACAAAGCTACCAAAGTCAATATATATTGGCTTATTTTTATTGAATACAATATTGTATGCATGCGGATCTTTAAGCTGATAACCATACTTATTAGCAATATCTTCAACCTCTAAAACTACTAATGCTGCATCTACCATCATATGAAAAGACCATTCAAAGCAATAGCTAACAAAATCTATTTTTTCATGTTGAATTATAAGTTCAAATATACTGCTTGAGTAATCAGTAATACGAGTTTTAGGGAATAAATTATTTTCAACTAATTCATCAATTAAACCACTGGATAACAAATTTTTCGTCTGCTCGATAAATTCAATATTAATACCTCTAAGTAATTTCTCCTCATAAGTAAATACTGATCCTATTAAATCAACAGAATTTTTATTATTTCTTATTAACTCTTCATTTATTTTCATATAACACTCTTATATAATTTGATGGCAACCAAGATTTAATATTAAAAACATTTATAATAGCTCTTGTTTGAAATATGAAATTTTTTCTGGTGTCTTGAAAAAAAATATTTACAAGATAACTAGATATGAAATATGATATCAATGTGGCTACCGCTGCACCTTTTAATGAATATAACGGTATAAGGTAAAAATTTAATAATACATTTATTATCGCACCTACTACTAGACGATATGATGCAATTTTATGTAATTCATGGTTGATGTAAAACAACCAAGATGCATTACTCATAAATACAAAAATATTAGACCATATATAAATATCTAAAATATTTACTGCAGGTTGGTAGTCTTTTCCATATAAATAAATAATAATAAAATCTGAATTTAAATAGATAGTAATGCAAATCAAAAAAGATAGTTTCATAAGAATGTTATATATCAGCTGCAATCTACAATCAAACATTTCAATATTTTTTTGAAAAATTTTAGTAAAATATGGTGAAAATGTACTTACAATTGTAGTTGTAATAAATAACCAAAGAGTACTTAACTTTACAGCTACTGCATAATATCCTACATATCTACTATCTTTCAGTGTACCTATCATGACTTGATCAATTTGCATATATATTATTGCGGCAAAGCTGCCTATAGCTAACGGCCAAGAATCTAATAACAGTCTAATAGCAAGAGAAACATCTAAACACCAAGGACTAATTAAATGATGACTTTTTAAAGTGTAAAAGTAAATTAAACCTAGGCCTAATATTGCACTATCAAATACTCCTACTATAGCAAAAGCTGTTAACGACGCATTATTTAATATGAGCACGATTTTGATAATACTAGATAACCCTAAGGTAATAGTATTAGCAAATGCCACATATTTAGATTTCACGGTTGATTGATAATAAAAGTCAATGACATTAAAGCTCTGAAATATCGTCCCACTGGCTATGATAAATATCAGCAAATTGGTATAGCTATCATTACTGGTGAACTGTACTGCTACCCATAATAGCGGCAATATACAAATTGAACCAATTAACTTTAGAGTAAATGACGTACCCAACAGGACATCGCGCTGACTCTCATCTCGTACCAGCTCTCTGACGACAATACTGTCTAGACCCAAGGTAGCTACTGCAGTAAACAAAAACACAAAGCTCTGGGCGTAGCTTAATAGACCAAACTGCTCAGGGCCAAGATAACGGGCTACCCATATACCTACGAATAGGCCTATAAACATCCTTAGTATCTTTTCACCCATCAGCCAAGCAGTATTAGCGCCGTAGCGCCTAAAGCCTTCATGCGCCAGTAGCTGGGTTTTGATTTGGAGCAGTCGCTGCCACATTACAGCATATCATCCACGGCCATAGTCATCTTGTAACCGGA
Organism: Psychrobacter sp.; assembly: GCF_049295055.1. Taxonomy (GTDB): domain Bacteria; phylum Pseudomonadota; class Gammaproteobacteria; order Pseudomonadales; family Moraxellaceae; genus Psychrobacter. The sequence goes on from NZ_JBAQQF010000067.1 coordinate 141,270, forward strand.
CTATATCATCTTCTTCCAAATAGCTGCCTGACTGCACCTCTATAATCTCAAGAGGGATATTGCCAGGGTTGGATAGACGGTGGGTCACCCCTAAAGGGATATAAGTCGACTGATTTTCGCTTAGCAATAGGGTCTCACTACCACAAGTAACCTCGGCAGTACCTTTGACTACCACCCAATGCTCAGCACGGTGATGATGCTTTTGGAGGCTGAGACTGGCTTTTGGTTGCACGCAGATACGCTTAACCTTAAAGCGCTCGCACTCATCAATACTTTGATACCAGCCCCAAGGTCTATAGACTCTTCGATGCGTATTGGCCTCTACACGCTTGTCCTCATTCAGTTTATTGACTATCTTTTTGACATCTTGGCTATGCGACTTGTGCGCGATCAATAGCGCATCATCGGTATCGACGATGATCAAATCATCCACACCTAATAGACTAACCAAACGCTGCTCTGCGTGGACATAACAATTAGTAGTATCAATACCGATGACATCCCCTAGCCAGACATTGTCATTAGTCTCAGCTTTATCTGCCTTTTGGTAGTCACTGACCGCTTGCCACGTCCCTAGATCGCTCCATCCCGTTGATAACTCAAACATACCCAGCTGGTAGTTGCTATCTGTACTAGTACAAGGCTCTATCACCGCGTAGTCGATAGAATTACTGGGTATAGCTTTGAATAAATCAGCGTTAGGTCTGATAAAAGGCGTGTCTAATTTTTTAGTGTGCCAAGCGCTACTGACGCCGTGAAAGACAGCATTATCGAATTTCTCAATAGCTGCTAGCCAAAACTGGCTTTTGACAATGAAGACACCACTATTCCAATAGAAGTTAGATTGCTCGATATACGCTTGTGCGCGCTGAAGATTAGGCTTTTCGACGAACCTAGCGACTTTATGATAGTTAAGCTTAGTATCAACGGTTTGGCATTCTATATAGCCATAGCCTGTCTCCGCATAAGTAGGAGTCACCCCTAAAGTGGCAATCACAATATCAGCAGTAATTACCGCACTAATAGCAGCAGTCAAAGTCGTACAAAAGTCATTATCATTGCTAATAGCATGATCGGCAGGTAATGCTATCAGTACCGCATTGTCGTATAGCTCATTAGCTTGTAAAGCAGCCAATGTCAAAGAAGGCGCGGTGTTTTTGGCTACTGGTTCTAGGATAATGGTTGCAGATTGGTCAATTTGATGTAATTGATCCAACACTAAGAATCGATGCGCTTCGTTGGTCACGATAATAGGTTTTTCTACTTTTAGCTTATTCTGAGCTAAAGACGCAAGTCGTATTATGGTTTGTTGAAACAGAGAATGCTCGCCTGCTAGTTTTAAAAACTGCTTAGGATAGCTCTCGCGTGATAGCGGCCATAGGCGAGTACCAGAACCGCCGCATAGAATGACAGGTACGATAACGGTTGTGCCTTGGTTATTAATTGCCGTCATTATTTCGCCCCAAATCCCGTCATCATCGTCTGAATCGTCTTTATGACAATCAATAAATCCAGTGTTAAAGAAAAATTCTTAATATAAAAAAAATCATGCTCAAGCTTAATCTTGGTTTCATCTTCATCGCTAGCATATCCATGCATCACTTGCGCCCATCCTGAGATACCGGGTTTGACGATATGGCGATAGCAATAAAAAGGAATGGTTTCATTGAAGCGTTTCACGAAGTCGAGCTGCTCAGGACGAGGACCAATCAAACTCATCTCACCTTTTAAGACATTGATAAACTGCGGTAGCTCGTCAAGACGAGTCTGCCTAATAAAGCGACCAAATTTTGTCACCCTCATATCGCCGTTGGTCGCCATTTGAGCACCATTTTGCTCAGCACATGGCAGCATACTACGGAACTTGTACATGGTGAACAGTTTACCACCTTGTCCAATGCGCTGCTGCGTAAATAGTACAGTGCTACTGCTATGACGACCTTGCCACTTTAGAGCTATTGCAACCAATAAAGCCAAAGGTATTACTATAGGGGCAGTGATCAATATAGCTAACGTATCCAACAGACGCTTTATCAGTAGGTAGCTCTGCGAGGGTAATAGCGACCCTAGGTTGTTCTCGTATAGATGTTTAATCGGCAAACGGCCAGTCAATGACTCTCTGACTTGTAATACATTGTAGACTGGCGTGCCCTGTAGAGCCGTCTCTGCTAATAGCTGCTCCCACTCTGCTGACAAGCCTTTATCAGCTAAGTCAGCCACTACCGCATGAAAAGGTAAGCGTCGATGACTAGCAGTTTCAAAACAAGGCGTTAGCTCAACCCAGCGTACACCTTCGATATCTAACAGATTTTGGCAGCGACCTATAGGAACGTAACCGATAGTCGCTTGGGTGACGGCTCGCAGATAGATCTGCGAGATGAAGCAAAATAGTAACCCTGATGCTGCACTCAAAGATAAGTAATAGACAGAGTACGGTAAACGAAAAATAAGTAGTAATAATCCCACGGTTAATCCGCTCGCTAATAGCGTTGGTAGCACGGTTACCATGGATTTCTGTCCCGGAAACTGGGTCAGACGCTCAAGCCCTATTAAGCTCAAAATAAGCGCGATACTACTGGCAACGACACTATTGACCTGAGTAATCAGTATATTGTTAGTTAGGATATATTCCCAAAATAGTACTATCGCTGGCAATATCGAGACAACTAGCCACCCTACTATTATTCGTATACTTAAGTATTGCCAAATATGTTGCTGCATATAGCTAATATAGCCTTTTAAAAAAACGATCGCTCGTACATTTCTTTGCTTTAGTAAAGTTATGCAGGAGCAATAATATCATTGAAATAAAATAAGTATTAGCCACTCAGCATTTCTATCTACATCCATTTCCATCTATAAAGAGCAGATATTTATAATTTATTAATCAATATTTTTTAGCTCTAATCACTACAGTGAACAGCCTATCTAATAGGCGGTATAGTATTAAATGTGTTTATTATAATTGATAGTCGTTTGATATCAAAGCAATAGTCGACAAGGAGATCCATTAGGAATATCACATTCGATGCGCCTATTTAAAGGAGCTTTAGTAATAGCAATAATTTTTTGTTGAGTATCTAACGTCCATCCTATGGCATTAGTAATTGACTGACAGGCGCTTATGACTGGCGCTGGTGGAATGCTACCGTTTTGATCATTAAGTATATTATATACATGATTACTGTAAACTTTGGCTTCTGCTAGACAAGAGTTTTCTTGAGCATCTTGGACATATTCACGATAACTGGGTATGGCAATAGCAGCTAATATACCGATAATCACTACTACTATCATGACTTCTATTAAAGTGAAGCCCGTTTGTATTTTTGATGTACTCATGGAGCTATCAGCTTTTATAGTTAGAAGTTTGATTAATTTAAGTTCTACCCAGCACAAACCATGCCAGTCAAGCCAATGAATGAGGATAAAAGACCTATAACCACCCCTAAGTAATAAAAAAAAACCATCCTAACATCATAAATTTTGGCTAATTGATCAATTGTGCACGTCTAGCAGCTACAGCCGATAACCATATACCCAAAAGCGTGGAGGGGTAAAAGGAACCTCTGACAAAAATACTTCAGTGGCTACCAACAAATCAATGAACCAAAGGCTCACCACAACATAAAATAGCGATGGCAACAAAGTCATTATAAGATTTTTTGGTGTTGATGGTACTAGACTATCAGATGCAAACTCGGGGTTTTTAAGTAAAAACACAAATAACCATAGTAGTACCATTTGAGTTACGGGATAGATATGTACGCCGGAAAAAAACATATCCACGCCAACTGCGGACAAAGCTGCTATAACAAAATAACGACTCCTAGACTGCCAGTTGATACGTTTTAAAATATTTATCCCTACATAAAATAGAAAACAGAACCCTAACAATCCAGTTTCGCTCAATACTTGAATAAATAAGTTATGAGGATGTGCTGCCAAGTGCTCATAACCATCCAACTGATAAAAACCGCAACCCCATAGCGGTTGTTTTGACCAGCACTGATAGGCATTCATCCATAAATCGTCGCGTAAACTGGTCGTGACTCTCAATATTTGTGAGTCCATACCTAAAGATCTGACAGCGTTAAGATTAGCGATATAATTGACTGATAAGTAAACTAGCCAAGACGATATATAGACTAGGATAAGTGGATAACGAACATGACGATAGAATATACTAACTGTGACGATAAATAGAGTATAGGCCAAGATAGCTGAACGTCCAGCATCGAGTAAAATAGCTAGAAACGCCAAAAATAAAAAAAGCAGATATAAGTAACGATAGCGTTGATTTGTCAAATAAAGCCAAACAGCGAAAATAGAGACTAGCAGAAAGTAACTGTCATAGACCCGAATATTCCATGTCAATGGATACCAAATCGCGGCATACTTACCTGTCTGGATGTAATCCCATAATGCAAGTGGTAATTCAATAAACATTGTCAAGCTACTTAGTACTAACAGCTTGCTAGCCAACTGACGATATTGTAAAAGACCGAAGCTCTTGTACAATAAATACGCTAGTAATAGCTCAGAAATGACAAAAGCAGGCTGCGCCCAAAATATACTACCGACTGCGACAAGAGCAAAAAAGACGAGCTCACCTTTAGAGATCTTATCGCGTTGAAAAAAGCAAGCAATCAAACCAAAAAATAATAGTAAGATAATCTGCATCGCTCTATATTCATTATAAAATAAATAACCATCCTGCGTCGTAAAACCAGAGATGAACAGTAAGATATAAAGTACCAGTAACAGCTCTATATTCAACAAAGGTTTGATATAAGTTTTAAATGCCTTTTGGTTACTTGATACATCTAATAGCGAGCGAGGACTATTCATAAGTAGAACACAACAAAAATATAAGTAATAATGGATTGGCTTCTTCAAGCTGTTAAATAATGCATTAGGCGATTATTATCCTATGGCAAATCTTTTTATGCTTTTTTACTTTATGCTTAACTTAAGCTATTACCTTAACTGCTGCAGTGCTACCACGTTGACGGAGGCTTAGGGCAAGATTTTAAATTGTCATAAAACTTCGTGCTTTGATAGCGTAAGCAAGCGTCATAAACTTTATTCTCTAAACCTTCAAGAGTTGGATGAGAATTGTAAATAAAGACTAGCGATTGACCCAACTGGCTAGGATAAAAATGCCATGAGCGCTGTAACCAGTCAAGACCTGCTTCCTTGTGGCCAACCTTATACTCATACAACCCTCTGTACTGGGATGACTGCGGCGTTGGTTTATATTCACTATATCTGAGCAAAGCGGCGACCTGATCGTCGCTGAAACTGCCTGCCATGATATCTATATTCTGTACAGTTAACTTATCTTCATCTTCTCTAAATAAAGGTAACTTCAAAAATACAGAATAAAAAGCATTCGCTCTGGCGTTATATTGATCTTCTTCATTAGAAGCGTTTGAGGCATATAGGCGATAATTATTTTGATAAATAAACATGAAAAAGCACAGCATTGCAAAACTGACAAAAGATATGATTAGGATTAGTAACTGGTATAAAGAACCCATATAACGTTTAGGACTCTCTGAATGCTGATTTGGTATGGTGGTCAAAAACAATACAACTGCGAGCAAAAAGAAAGTGTTCCATAGCGGATACTCAACCATACTATGTGTAGCCGTAATAGTTAGTAAAGCTAGTATAAAGGTACTCTCAAGTTTCAATGAAGTCCTGATAGCAGGTATGAGTGCCCATATCGTGCCTACGACAACGATAATAGTACCGACAACTCCCATCTCAACTAGCAGTTCACTAATAATATTGTGTGAATGTTCTGGTAGCTTTTCTTGCTGATGCATATTTAAAGGCATGATATCTAAAGCCCTCGAAAATGCTTGAAAAGTAGACTCATTCCATCCTTGTCCAAATATAGGCGTTTGCATAAAACCTAACAACGCTTTTTTTAACTCGTATCCACGCGCAGTATCACTACCACTTGACAAGACGCGCTGAAGCCCTGTCTGAGCAGCAGTATCAAAACTAGAGAGCATGAGAGGCATCAGTACTTGTGGAACGAGTATCAAAGCACTAATCGTAAGTAGACATCTAGAGCTCTTTAAAAGTTTTCGATGGTATAGGATCTGTAGTAAGGCGATAATAAGTATCGCGGTGCCATAGAGCAAGATACTTCTAGAATCAACCAGTCCTAATGTGATGGCTGTTAGCACCGTCAGTGTTGCACTGAGATAAAAGCTATTACCTCTTTGCACTGTCAAATAACTGCCTGCGACGATACCCCAACACAGATAATGTGCCAATAAGTTACGCTGACCTAGCTGACCTTGTATACCACTGTCTGCACTTACGTTAAAGACACCTAACACAGATATCTCTATGCCAATTGCCTGCATCACGACCACCAGCGCTTGGATGCTAGTACCAATCAGTAGCGACCACGCGATTACGCTTATGAGCTGTGTTCTATCTATAACAGAATGAATACTCCAAGCTACCGCTGCAAATAGCACAAAGACTATCGACGCTTTAATATTACTCTCTATATAAATCACATCGGTAAATAATGGCTGAAGTAACCAATAGCCTGCCATTGCTAGTAATACATAGCTGATGCGAGGAGCACTTGCTTTAAGAGATTTGGTCATCGTCGCTAGTAAAACGATGAGCAAGCTAAAAGCAACCACCACAAAGTCTTGGTACAGAATGCTATATACGGCATAACGTCCAGAGATAGCAAAGGGCACAATTAGTAATAGCGCTATACACACTAGCATAGCGCTAACTGACCAGTGCTTATTATTGGCTATTTGGTTCATAAGGACAACTCTCGATAGCGAAAACGTTATTCAGTGGAAGTAAAACAAAAATATGATAGATTTTGGACAGCGTATAAAAAACCCCTCATGTGAGGGGTTTTCATTTATCAAATACTAATATTAATTTGAATATTTAAAGGTAGATTAGGTACCAGCTGCACAAGTACCAGTAGTCATGGTACATCTAATTTTACCTTCACCAGGAGCTTTAGGAACAAATATCTCTGTTTGTCCAGATAGGGACTGAGGAGAAACATACTTAGTATTCCAAGCTGTCGATTGGCTAGTAGCACCAGCGGTAGTACCAGCGGCACTACCATCACAAGCTGACAACGTAGGAACTACAACCGGCCCGCTAATTGTAGCATTAGTAGTGACTGTACGTACATAACTCGATGCTTCGTCTAAACAGGCATTGGTAGCACTTTTAATAGTATAGTTCTGATACGCAGGAATAGCGATCGCAGCTAGGATACCGATAATCGCAACCACGATCATTAGTTCGATTAAGGTAAAACCTTTTTGAGCAGTGTTCATATGAACTCCTTTTGGGTTATATAAAGATAAGTGGCTGTCGGTGATACAGACGCGTTTTATCTTTAGTAATATAATATGTTTCTCTTATTATAATTTCTGCATATAACGTGCCAACGTTATTGAAATCACTATAGTTTATAAATCAAATCTCTTTAAGAAGTGATTTATTATATTAAACTATCAAAAACCATTAAATTCTTACTTTTTCTCAGCAATAAATTTTTTAATATAACAGATATTGTTACTACTAACTTACTAAAATTTATTCAGCGAGTGACATTTATTGTTCATTAGTAATTATGACTGACAATTTTTGTCGGTCTTAGTTAAAAATTTCACTAATTCCATTCATCGCCAAACCCACACAATCGTTCTGTACCACTGCCTCGGCATTTATTACCTTGGGGGTTTAGGGTTAGTACACCATCATTCGCCATCTGACGACCTGGTATAGGCGTAGCTGTGAGCGTCCAGTTCCTACCATTCAACCTACTACCGCTGACAGGCATAATAGTGACATTATAAAGCGCTGTGCCCGTACTAGGGAAGGTTGTACTGCTCCCCGTTACCGTGTTGGTAAAGATCTCATTGAGCGGAACACGATCATAACGCTTATAAGTAATCTTATTGGCTTCTATTCGTGATCCTATCTGTTGCATTTCGGACATCATATCGACGCGCTTACCCTTTTCTATATAGCCTTGATAACTTGGATAAGCAATCGCTGCTAATACACCAAGAATAACAACGACGATCATAAGCTCTATGAGAGTAAAGCCCTCCATATCATCTTTTACCATGGTTTACTCCCTACTCCACAATTCTGTTTCGACCCAGCTTTTACCATTATATCGCCTGCTTTAGATTCACACTTAACGCCTTGGCTGGTGTAAGCCAACATAGGACTATTTTCAACCAAACTACCAGCGCGCGGCGTTGCTACCATTACCCAGCTATTGGCAGGCGAGGCTGTGGACAAAGATAGAGCAACAGGGGTACTGGCTGAGCTAACATGCATGATGCTTATAGCATAGTTATGAGTCGTTGCACTGCTACCACTAGGAACATATACGGTATTGGCGGTGGATGACCAACCTTGACGCGGCGTAAAGCCACCATAGGTTAGGGTTTTCGCCCGCCACTGCTCAAGCTCTACGCTCATACCTAACAAACTTGACTCGGCTTCACTGCGTGCGTTTTTTTGCACGTATTGCCTATATGAAGGTATGGCGATAGCAGAAAGAATACCAAGTATTGTCACGACGACCATTAATTCGATTAGGGTAAAACCATGCTCAGTATGGCGGCTCACTTATCGCTCCTTCCACTGCATCGGATCTATCTGCGAGTCTGTCACAACTTTACAGTTGGTACCAGAACAGTTGACTCCTTCTGTAAGCGGATTGACCTTAAGATCTACTTTCCCAGTACTACAATCCCCACTTGGACAGAAGTTCTCAAGAACCACGACGCTGTTTTTGGTATCTCCAGCGAAGTTACCATCTGAGATAACATTATCTACGATACCGATACCAGCGTTAGATAAATAACGCGTTTTTCGTACGGTCCAATCTCCAGTAAGCGCACCACTTGCATTGACTGCTTTGCTTAGACATACCCCATAAGGTAAGCATAACTGCTCTCTTTGAGTAAGACCTGTCACTCCAGCAGAACATTTACCCGAGGTATCACCAACATTAGGATTATAGACAGTCGTGAACAGTAGCCCTGCTATTGCATCAGGCTGGTTGAACATCTTGATGCCTTTACTATCAGTTGAGATCACTGATACTGTTTCGTTTGTACCATCGGCTTTCTTCTTAGTCACAGTTCCAGACCACACTGTCAATGGCATGTACCAGCCCAGCTTAGTATAGACATCCATTTGCGTTTTGATCGTAGCATCATTACTAAACTCACCAGAGGCATCGGTAGTTAATGGGACCAAGTCGGCAGGCTTAATAGCTGTTGCTTGTGCCAAAGTCGTGGTCACACCAGTACACTCATTATCTGGCGTATCTTGAACGTCATAACAGAATAAATCTGATCTTGCGATATCGCGATCGACAAAGGTATAGATGCGATCAGCTACTTCACGCTGCGCTCTCACAGGAGAGCTTCTATCACCTGTACCTACCGTTACTAACCCTACGATTCCAGGGTTTTCACCAACTCTAGTAAAGGTAACTAATGGTTTCTCATATATTCTCGGTAGTGCGTCAGTGCCAGAGGAGGCAGCGTTAGTACCACTAGCCGATAAGTCAAGTATCTTAGCGACTCGCTCGACCTTAAAGTTGTTAGCATCTTCAGCGCTATTGATATCTACGCGCCATACACGTCCACCCAAGTCAGCAAAGACCACCTGATCCGTCAGACCATCATAGTTGCGATCGAGTACTCGTACTTCGGTCACGACACTGTGGTTCATATCAGTCACTTTAGTGAAGTTGGCATTGCCAGCGCTATTATTATCGCTACTGGTCCACCACAGTAGATCGCCCTTACCGATAGCGTCAAAACTGCTCTCGTTACTTGCGTCAGGGTTGGTCGCTGAGATGCTATCGACTTGTTCTTGACCTACTTGCACCATATAGAGACCATTGCCTTGCGCTTTGGTTTTACCATTACAATCATCGACGGTATTAGTAGTGATACCTGCGCCTAATTGAAATTTCGGATCTTCATAGCAGCGATCATAACCGCCAGCTAGGAAGTTAACCATGACTCGTTTGCCACCTTTCATTACATAGCCTATACTTGGCTTTGCAAAGCTAAGTCCCATTCTTGCATAGGCTTTTTGTTCGTTGGTGTTAGTCGTCGCATTGGCGACAGTATCATTTTTGACACCTTTGGCATTGGCACTACCGTCTATCGCATAAGTTGACCCCACTGAATAAATCATCTCGGGGCTACTGATATTCGTCAGATTGAGTCCATAATACATCGACCCACCCATCCGTAATCCACCAAAAGCGAGAGACTGTAGCGCCGTAATTGCGGTATCGGTATATTTATAGTTGTTGAATACGGTCCAGGGTCCATCGACACCGAATATAGGATGGGTTATTGAGACTCTATCGGGATCAACGAAACTTGCGCCCTGTTGCTCTAGGACATGCTTGGGTATAAAGGTAAAGACTTCTTCGCCTGCAGTATTGCTTCCATAATCTGAATCTTTTACCAAATGGAGAGCGCCGTCAAGCGAGCCGTATATTATATAGTCCTCGCGTTTGGTATTGTCAATCGAACCATCTGCTTTTAATTCCGCTTTCTTGGAGAGGAGTTGAGGAAGCGAATGCAATACGCCACCCAATTGCTTTTTATTGCGATCAAATGCGAAGCCAACTGCAGTAGTATCATTAACAGTCAATGTATTGGCAACTGGAAACCCTAAGAAGTTTAAGAGCTGCTGCTTCTGAGGATTGGTGTAGCTAGTCAGTGCATTAAAGCCTACTGGCTTTGCAGTTGCTGTTATCGCATTCGTGCTAATGTTTTTAAGCGTCCCGCTTTGATTGACGTAGAGATTACGACTATTGCTATTCTCAAAGATATGCTGATAGGTACCGCCAACCTGTGGCTTACCCATATCAGGTCGCCTGGTATCTGCACGACTAGTATTGATAATCGTGTTATACAAGTCAGAAGTATTTAAGGCAAATACGCCATCCTTACCAGTGAATATTGCCTTGTTATCCTTATCTACCAAGGTACCGTTCTTTACCTTATATTTTTTCAGATTACCTCGCCATAGTTTTTTTGGTGATAAAGGATCTGGATCAAGAATAGGCAGATAGGCAAATTTACGTGAGGTAGATACGTTTAAATCATCCAAAGGTACTGCCATACTACCGGTAGATATAGGAGGGATATCACTGGTTAGCCTACCTGTCAAAGACTTGACACTATTTACGATATCTTGTGCACTCTCTGCATAATAAAAGCCGCCTTGACCTTTAATACCTAGATTACATAGATTTTTAGCATTGGTACTGGTTCCTGCATTACAGTCAACAGAGGTTGTTGCATTCTGAATACTGTTATAGACAGAACCAAAGCCAACCGTCGCGGTCTTGATTTCAATTCTACTAGGATTGGCAGTATTCAGCAGCTTATCTGAAAAATCAGACATACAGTCCCATCCAGATACACCACTGGCACTACAAGTTACTGATAGAGCTCCAGTACTTGAACCTACTGGCTTTAAAGCATTATCCATCACTGTTTTGGCAATCTCTTTGCTGGAAGCGTTGGGTTCGCCATCCGTCAGGAAATAAATACCATTGCCAGCACAAGTTTCATTACTCGGTGGTAGAGGCTTATCGTAGAACCTACCATTGGCAGTTTTAGATGTAACTACAGAGTACGGGAAGCCACTATATGCATTGTCCGTGATGGTAGTATCGAAAAGTGGATATGGGCTAATATTATTACCAGTTATCAGTGGATCATTGGCTGCTACTTCTTTCTTATATAAGTCAATTTTATTGGAAAAAAATCCACTACCAGTTGAGCTGTACATAATATGACCATTTAGGTCTAGCTCATTACTATCGAGTCGAGACGACGTATCTTGCCAATCAATGCATTTAATAAAATTATTAGACGGACTAAGTGAGCTTATATCAATAACTTCCCAACCCACACAGATACTATCAGTTTGATTATTATCACCACCATTGAAAAAGTTTCCTCTATTATCTATATAAGTCTCTTTTTCTAGCTTAAAAGCATTATAAGTAGCTTTATTAGTTGTCGTTCCCATCATATAGGCGCCGGCTTCCGCATAGGCCTGAGCTGCAGGCGTACCGCCACTAGCCCTCAAATTAAGAACAAAGTTATCGATAGTAGACTTATGGACTGCATCAAGTTTTTTTGCGGGTACATCGATATGACCATTATCTTTATTACCACTAGACTGTCGAGGATAAGTACCGATACCTATCTTGACGATACCTTGCAGCTCAGGGTCTTTAACCAAATCAGAAACGCCCATCTTGAGGTTATCAATACGGCGATAATACCTTTTACCCCCGCTATTACAATACTTACGTTCATATGGATAATCAGTAGTCGAGCTTTGAGTCTGAATATTATTACTACAAGTAGTATTGTTAGCTAAATCAATTATATCCATACTACCGGAAATATCGAGCATCAACGTAATAACAGGCAGCGCTGCTTGTGGGCCTTTGTATATCTCAAGATCACCATGGCGCTCAAGACTGGCGTACGCGGCACTACCCAACATACCTGTTACCACGGCAACCGTTAGTGCTTTAAACTGCCATGAAGGGAATTTATTACTCATATTTGTTTTCATATTGTTTTTCATAATATTCACCTTTATATATAGGTCAGCTTAAACAACGCACACCGATAGGTTTAGACTTATAAGCTTGCATTTGTGTGTTGTATGGTACGCCAAGATTTTCAAGACAGGCATCAATACTACACGCTACAAACAATTCAGGACGCGTAGCATAATCTGCATTTTCAGCTTTAACTTTCGCGTCACATTTATCTTTTAGAGTATCTGTATTCACAGTTTTTAAGCACGCATTTATTTTTGAAGTAGCAGCGTCTGAAAAGGCTGGAAGTAATGAAGTGGCATATACTTCAAAATCAGCACATTCAAAAGGCGACTGCCCTGTGGCTGATATCTGATCATCAGTCCAAGTCAGATCCCCTTCTTGGCTATAAGGCTCGGCTTCTTTGACATCGCTCTTTGCAAATGTGATCTGGGTAACCGTACGGCTTTCACCCACATAGTCTGCTGAGTCACCAACATTGCAAAAGCCATCGTTTTTACCAGAGATATATCCTGTACCATCTATGGTTTTTTCAGTGAGTTTTGTTGCATTGAAAAACCTGCTGGTCTTAGGACGCACACAGAAGATAACTTCTCTGCCAACATACTGTTTGCCCGGTCTGGTGACGTAACCTCGGACGTTATCTACACTTCTACCTTTGCCTATAGAACGGTCTTCTTTTTCTAGCTTATTGAATGCAGCGTCAGTAGATTGAAACGTCAATTTACTGACTTGAGAAGCCGTAGCAAGCTTTAAGTCTGTCGTACTGCGTTGTATCGCTATAGTGCCGATTAAGGTTATTAGGATGAGCACTAGTAAGACAACAATCAATACTGCGCCCGATTCTGAACCCCTGATGGATGTGCTGTTAGAAGTATGAATCATGGCTTACCTCGTGCATTCCGAATTAGAGTAGTGGTTTCATATACGTTTCTGAGGTATTTGCTACCGTTACTAGCAGTTGGATTAAGCTGTTGATCACGTCTGTCTAATACATTAAAACGCAAGCTACTATTTTCTTGCTTAGACACCGTTGGTGTATCTGAATGAACCAGTAATCCAACTTGAACACTCACTATACGCCGACCTGCTAACGTCGTTGGGTCACTAGGCAAAGGCTGATAGACGAGAGCTAAACTCGTAGGGTCAGCTGCAAAGTCGTCTTGAGCTGTGGTGCCTAACAGTACTCTGAAATAATCTACGTTTGGTATGACAATAGTGCCAATACCAGTGAAATTCGCTAAATCAGCTGAGACATCAATCCCTGTTGTCGTTGCAAGCGCTTCATCATAAGTATATATCAAAGAAGCACAGGCAAGACCGAGACTGTTCGGCGTTACCGTAGTATCATTGCGAACGAAATAGCGCTCTATAACGTAATCATCTTTATCGATTTTTTCGCCATTACAAGTGAACATATCGTTTTGATATGCTTGATATTGAATAGTGAGTTGATCACTTTTAGTATTCGTCGTTAAATTACTAGCGCTGTTAGTTGGAGCATTGGCAGATAATATAGTCTCTGGTAAGGCACTACTACCTTTTTTAAGACCATTTAGATTAGATCCAACCCATGTTGTTACAGTAGTCGTATTAGGCGGCGTACCCGTCGTTTTCGTTGTACTAGTTGGCCTAGTTAAAACAACTCCACCTTGCGGTGTTAAATGATTAAGATAGTAGGCACTCGTTGTATTTGAGTTTGCGCCATAGTTGGCTCTACGCAGATGTTTGCTGAAATCATCTATTCCAAATACTGCATTATTTTGAATCTGAGAGCCTGCCTTCTGACGATTACTATTTACACTAGTCGTATAAAAAATCTGCAATGCTGCAGCAGAGATCAAGAGCCCTAGTACCAAGGCTATCATCAGCTCAATTAGTGTAAACCCATTTTGAGCTGTGTTCATAGGAGAGGAGTAATTTAAGTTATTCATTAAGTCACCTCCATAAACATGCAAGTAGCTTTTGGATGATAGGCTCCACCAAGCGTAATTGTAGTATCTGCATTAGCGACTTGTGGCGTTAAACAATCAATGTCAGCATTACCACCTATAGTAGGCGTAGTGTTGCCCCAAGCACTGATAAGACACCATGAATACATAACGTTTGTAGCATCCTGACCACCAGTACTAGGACAAGCGTACAGATTTACTGTAAAGCCATGATTACTCATATCTTGCGTATAAACATAAGCTTCTGCTGCTGCTAGCTGAGCTGGGGTACATGCTGTCGTATCAGAACCATAAAGGCCGCAGCTAATAGCGGGTGCACTTGCAGTAGGCGTATTGATTGCCGTCTGATAGGCAGTAATTGCAGTAGGGTTCAATCTAATTTTCTCACCCATATTACGCATCATTACCAGCGATTGCGTACGTTCAAGGGACTCATCAGTAGCTTTTATGGCTTGACCCTGCATGGCTGTAAAGCCAAGAACAGCAACCGCTAGAATGAGTAGCGACACCATCACTTCTATTAAACCGAAACCTTGTTGCTTTATATTCATTAGCAATTTGTCCCTGAACATTCAAACGCTCTTTTTGTATTTACTCGAACTCTTTGGGTCGTAGCACCTGCTCTCGTATCCCCTATATCAATCGCCAAATTCATCGCTCCACCCGATGTAGTTCTTATGTTACCCTCTTTATCTATGACTAGAGTAGTGACCCCCGAAGGATTAAAGGTTAGTGAGCTTTCAGGATTTAAATTATAACTGGCAAGGGTGGTACCCTTATCCACTAATGTGATTAGAGCATTGGTGTTGTTATAATTCCAAGTAATAGAGCTACGTCTGATAGTACTTTCAGCTTTCGCCCTTGCAATAGAAGTCTGGATTAAAGTAGACGTCGCTTTTATTTGGCCTTGTGCTAATTGAGCAATAATACTAGGCGCAGCGATACTGACAATAATGGCAAGCACAGCAATCGTTACCATCAGCTCAATCAGAGTAAACCCTGAGCTGGTCATTCGCAATTTCTGTGGTAGATTGTTCGCAGATGCGTTCACATCAAATCCCTATTTATAACTGCCAGTATTTTTAATTAGAACTAGATTTAAATTGTAAATAATGACCTAATATTCAAACGAGTTGTCACTCAATATTTTTGATATATTCATCTATAGATATGCAATTTCTGTTCCATAAAATGTATCAACTATTCAACTTAAACCCTTATCTTTGCACTGCTTACAGAACAGACTACTTGACGATTGCAATGTAAATAAATGTAAGACTTCTAACAATTAGACAATATAACGTTAAGGTAACATATTAGCAACATAATAGTGATTGAGAGTAAACAATATTAGGACTTATGACTGGCTACCATGCGCTAAGGCATAGGCAGAAAGGTGATAGTTGTTAGTGGTTTGAGGAGTTGTTGTAATTGCCGTTTGAGAAGATATTGACAGTGCACGCCCCAAGGCTTGCAAACTAGCGCCTGTGGTTGCAACATCATCGAATAATAGCAAGCGCTTAACGGGAGGTTTTTCAATTGCAGCAAATGCATTGTTTAAATTACTTAAGCGCTCTGCACGTGTGAGTCCTTGCTGACTAACCGTATCGTCAATACGCTTAACCCCTTGCCACAAAGGTATATGCCAATGTTTTGACAGTTGCGCGGCCAAAATACTGACAGGATCAAATCCGCGTTTAATCAGCCGTTGATTGGTAGTCGGCATAGCAACAATCATACTATTGTCATAATGGCAGCCATGAGGACGTGGTAGTTGGCGTATCGCATGTAGCAACAATGGCAACTTGGTCATGTCTTCATGATGCTTAAATGCTTTGATCGCTTGGCGCATCGGATAGTCGTAATAGGTCGCTGCTTGAATGGTGAGCGTTGTACCGACAGCGATATCAACTTCAAAGGGCTCAGGTAACCATGTAATACTATTATGGCAACTGGAACATAGAAGTCCGCTACTAAAACGGTTATTAAGTGGCTGACTTATATTGGCAGAAGACGAATAATCACTTGCTAATGACTGCGGTATGTCGTTAGTAGTTGATAAACGACTGGTATGTGATGTGGAGATATTGTATGAGTGCTGTGATTGTGGAGTGCTGCGATAAACACGGCATAACTGGCAGCGTATGTCTACATATTCTGCCAGCCATAATCCGGCTTGGTAAGGCGCTAAGTAACGCATAACTTACTGTTAATATTGGCGTTGATATTAGAAACCTTTCCAATCATTAAGTACGATACCAAAACCAATCGCGGTATTTTCATGGTTGTAATCGACGATAGATTCACCATAACCTTGGAATAGCTGCACGAAACCGTTGACGTTTTTTGTTAACGGATAAGTATAGTCGATTTGCGCTGCGCCTTTACTAGTGCTTGGATTATAGCGCAAGGTGCCACTCAGGCTTTGCTGCTTAGGTAAATCATATAAGAATTTGACATCGCCATAGCCCATATAATCTTCAATATCTGGATTGTCCTCACTACTTTCATCTTCGTTATTCACTCGAGCCCATAGACGCGGTATCACTGATAACTTGCCCCACTCTGCCCCTGCCATCAGATAAGCACGGTTCCATGAGCGTGATAACGGATCGCCCTTGCCATTAGAGTGGTGGATAGCGCCTACACCCAACATGCGTAAACGCCCACCAAAAGGCAAGTTGGCTGTCACAGGTTGAGTCAAAAATATTTCGGGCTGATAATCAGTGGCGCGAAAGGCTCGTGAGTTATCCTCATTATAGACCTGCCAATGCGACTCTTGGGTATAACCAAACCACAAGTCAGCACTGGTATTGAATAAATCCTCTGCGACTTTAGTCTTTAAAGACAACTGAAATTTTAGCTCGGTATTACGTGTATCGTTAGAAGTAAAAGACTCGTTTTCTTGTGAGGGACTACTTGGATTCAAATTGGGATCAAAAGTATAAAATAATGGCATGACATAAGTGGGTCGGTATGGTCTTACCGTCCAAATCCCGCGCTCACTATTTTTATCAAGATCATAAGCTAAGCTTAGCGGTGTATATTTTTCGATATCTGTTTGAGTCACACCCACACTCTCTAAAACCTGTGCTTCTCTTTGCGTTAATCCAACCGTATCTAAACTCTCATCAGCTGGTTGATTGTTTTCTATTTCATTAATATTATCGTTATTATTAGCAGTAACCGCGCTTGTTTCTTCTGCAAGTACCACTTGTGGATTACCCGAGATAGTACTTTGAAAAGTTTTTGCCAAATCTACTGGCTGTTTACTCATAGTATAACTTGGCGTTTTACCTTGCTCAGCAACCTTATCAAAGCAGGCCAAACGCGCACCACTACTCTCTACTTGGGCGCACTCAAAAAATAACGTCGCTTGTTGTGCAACAAACTCTTTGCTCACCACTTGGCGAGTTTGAGCAGCAGTATTCGCATTTATAGACTGTTTATCGACACCCTGTGGCAATTCATAACCTTCATATTCAAACGCCGCTTCTGGTAAGGGTAACTTATTATAAGTCTGAGCCTTATTAGCAGCCTGTGCCTGTAGCGTAAAACAACTGAGCGCTATCCCAACAGCGATAGTTAAATAATGCTTAGTCGCTTGAGGCACGTTATTTTTTTGCGCACTGAGACGGCTTAAAGACTGGCGCTGCGGAGTAATATTGGAAAACATAGATATCCTTTATTCAACTGACATTGTTGTCAGCAGAATATATGAAATGATTGATATAATCATTAGCGTCGTCGCTAAAATAGAATAAAAACTACTATCAATCCCAAAAAGTATGATTAGCTTTGTCAAACTCGCTTAGTCTACAATGCGTAGTACTTTCACTCGTTTTCCTGGCTACTCTAATTTTTGTGAATGATATAGAATAAAACTGGTAAAATTTGGATATAAAAAGCAGTTATTACGCTGAGTAGCGCTTTTTTAGCATTGTTGCTTTATTGTAATGAAAATATGTGCACTATACTAGCATTATCGCTGAACTGTACAAAGCTAAATAGTACGAAGGTAAGTAGACATAACTAACGTTAAACCAAGTGCTTAGCCAAACGCATACATAGTGCATTACGTTAAGTTAAAAAAAGCCAATATCCTATCATGATAGGATATTGGCTTTTTCGTGTTAAGAGTCTTGAAAGAATAAAGCTAAGCGTTATCTAATTTAAATCATTTATTAAGCGCAGTCAGAGTTTGTTCGAATTCTGCCCGACCAACCTCGCCCACTTGCTTTTGAACCAATTGACCGTCTTGATAATATAATAGCGTTGGTGGACCAAATAACTTATAGCGTGCCAAGATTGCTTTGGAATCCTCAGTGGTCTCTGTAATATCCAATCTCACCAATTGCCAGCCTTGCATTTGTGCAGGGCGATTGGTAAATAAATTCTTATCCATAATACGGCATTCAATACACCAGTCAGCAGTCACATCGACCAAGACTCTAGGGTTTGCAGCGATAATAACATCCAATTCTGCCAACGTAGTGATTTTTTCATCTGACGTATTCGCTGCATTATTTAGACTGCCCGCTTGACCCTCTGCTGATTGTACTAGCATCGGAGTAGCGCTTAACGATTCTAATGGATGTAAGCTATCATCATTACCGAGAGCCGCACCAATTATTAAAGTAGTCGCCCAAATACCCGCAACCAAACCTATTGCTTGCGATAACATGCGCCCTTTACCCAACCAGCTCCAAGCCCATGTCGCTACAACCATAAACCATAGCGCCCATACCAGAAGCATCACCGGTGATATAAAGACGCGTTCAATTAATAGTAATGCTACTGCAAATAATAGTAAGGCAAAACCTTGCTTGACCCAGTTCATCCACTCGCCAGCCTTCGGCATAATACTACCTTGGGTAGCACCAATTAAAATAAGCGGCGCGGATAAACCAAAGCCGAGCATAAATAATGCGGCAAAGCCAAGTAGCGGACTACCAATGGTTGAGACCGCAAGTAATGCCCCAAATAATGGTGCAGATACGCAAGGCGATACCACTAGCGCGGATAAGAACCCAGCTGCCAAACTACCACCGGCACTACCCAATTTGCTATCACCAGCTTGGCTTAAGCCCTGCATTTTATTAGTGATAAAGCGCGGCAAGCGAATCGTAAACACTTCCAGCATATATAATGCTAATAAAACAAATACCACCGCAAAACTGATTAAAATAATTGGATTCTGTAGCCACCCGATAATGCCTAATGACTCACCAAATACCGCGATGACGGCACCGAGTATCCCATATGCAATCGATACCCCTATGGCATAGCTGGTCGTTAAAATAACACCTTTTTTGACCGTTGGATTCTGTTGACGGGCAACAATATTAGCGACAATAGGCAGCATTGGTAGCACACACGGCGTAAATGCTAAGCCAATCCCTGCCAAGAATAATAAACCCAATGCCAGCCAAGGATGCTTGGCTAAGCCAAACGGATCACTTTCTTCTAGATTATTGGCTGCGACACTGTCGTTATCATTGTCACTGTTATCAATATTACTACTAGTATTGTCGCTAGCCATCAACTCTGAGTCTGCGCCAGAAATCGTATTAGCAGCACTAAGCTCCCCTTCTAAAGAGCCTTCTTCTAGCAAGGCATAATCAATAACTTCGTCATCTGTCAACGCTTGTTCTGCTTCAAGACTGCCTATATCCGCCGCTGCATTTGCATTATCTATAATATTATCGTTAGTTGCAGCATCCTGAGCGACAGAATTTTTGTCAGCACTAGTAGTACTACCAGCGCTACTTGCTGTAGCCTGTTGCGGTGCCGCAGCGATATTGACAGTAGTTTTAATCTTTTCAGGTGGATAGCACAGCCCCGCTTTGGCACACCCTTGCCAACCTATCACAACAGCTGCATTGTCTACGCTTTTGCCAGTAGTGCTGGTCAAGGTCGTGGTTGCGACCATATTGGCCTGATCAAATACCGGTACTTTGCCAAAGGTTGGATCATCGATTAAGACGGACGATTGATTAAAAGTAAAGGGTGCAGCAGTCACGCCAGCAGGTAAAGTGAGTTTCAGCTGATTTTTATAAACATAATGCTCTGGCGTAATAGTAAAATTAATCGATAAGCGCGTCCCAGATTTGGCAGCTTTACTACTGCTAGTAACTTGAAATGCTTTATCCACTGGCAAAAATTTTGGCTGCTCGGCACTATTATTACTAAATAGATCGACCAATCCTGCCGCTTGCGTCGTCATGGTCGTCGCTGTCAGTCCTGCAAATAGCGAGCTACTCGCAATAGCAAAAGCTAATAGATAAGACTTTTTAGAACGCCTATCTACAGTTATTAATGGCATTTTAAGTGACGAGAGGGTTTTTGCTGTCTTGATGGACATGAAAGGCTACCTATTTATTACTACTTTATTACTAGTATTCGAAATCAACCTGATTACTATCTATTTGCGTGTGACCCCAATATTAAGCGTGGTCTTAATCTTCTCTGGTGGATAGCACAGACCTGCTTTGGCACAACCTTGCCAGCCGATAACAACCGGTACATTCTTCGCCGCCTTACCATTATTCGTCGTCAGCGTAGTGGTTGCTATGATACTTTTTTGCGTAAATACAGGGACCTTGCCAAAGGTTGGATCATCAATGGAAACTGGCGATTGACTAAAAGTAAACGGGGCGGCGCTCACACCTTTAGGGAAACTTAAAGTGAGTTTATCCTTATAAACATAATGACCGGGCGTAATATCAAAAGCGATCGATAGACGTGTACCCTTAGACGTCGCTTTAGTACTGCTACTCACTTGAAAAGCCTTGTCGACTGGTAAGAACTTTGATTGCTCAGCGCTATTATTGCTAAAGAGCTCGCCTAGACCTGCAGCTTGAGCAGTCATAGACGTCATTGATAACCCCGTCATCAACGAGGTACTTGCAATGGCAAATACAAGCGCATAAGACTTCTTAGCAGTACGTTTGTCTATGGTGGCTGAGTTTGATATTAGCATTTTGATGGACATATAATTACCTCTGATGGCTACTTTCAATGACGGACATTATTAATAACTGGGGCTTTTAATAACTAATACTTTCAATAACAGATATTTTTAATAAATAAAACTTTTGATAAGGGATATTTAAAACTCAAATGTGCTTATAGCAGTATTGGAATTCAACATACAAAATTATCTTATAAAATGATATGCGCGTGTATTGATATATTCATAAAAAATATCAACCAATAACGCCTTATTGGTTGATATATAGATATCACTAACGATGCTTTAACCAGTGGCTGATTTATTTGTCAAACTAAATCTTATATAGTCGATTCTGTTTAAAAACCATACAGTACTACTGCTATGAATTTTTCGTAGCCTCTGTCACGCTTGCGAACAGCAAGCAAGAAAAATTTATAGCAGTAGCACGCTCAGATAGATGACTCTTTTTTATTTAGACCTAACTATAGCTTAGCATAAATATCAGCATCCTGACCTTCACCGCCTTGCTGATTATCACCACCGAGCGAAAATAAATCGTAAGGTCGACCTTCGCTACCAGGTGCAACATATTGCATCTCATTTTCCCAACCATCCGTTGGATAGCCACCTTTAATATAACCGCCTTCGGGATAATTTTTTGCTTCAGCAGGCGGCGTAGTAAGCGCCTCAAGACCTTGTGCTGTCGTCGGATAACGCGAATTATCTACCTTATACATATCCAGCGCATTTGATACCGTTGCCAGCGCCGTTTCTGTGGTTTTTACCCGAGCTTTATCACTCTGTCCAACCACTTTTGGCACTACGAGACCGGCAAGAATGGCCAAAATTACAATCACAACCATAATCTCAATTAGCGTAAAGCCTGATTGGCTATGTTTGACAGGTTTTACAGACAGTGCCATTCGGTCACTGTTAGCGCTTAAATATATTTGAGTATTATTTGCAGCAATCAGTGCTGTCGTATTTATTTGGTTTTTATCCATCATAGTCGTCGCTTGTATTATCACAGTTATATAAGTATTGAATTAATAATGAAGTCATTGCAACTATAGACTATGACTTTATTTTTATCTACCACTGCAATAATATTATCACCAATTATTATAAGCACTTATTATTCATACTTACCGTATCAATGCTTATGGCATCAATACTTAGATTAGTAATGTATAGCGACAACTTTTAAGTACAGCTCACTATAACGTAACGGCACATTTGACGAAAGTAAAAGCATTAACCAGTCAACAATATACAACAGTAAGCAAAACTTAAGAAACCTAATCAAAGGTTAAGTTAAATCGATAGAATATTTATAGGGTAATTATAGAATACAAACAAGATAACGTATCAAAGCAGAAAAGAATCAGACACAATAAATAATAGGCGAAAACCTGAAAATTTAAAGGAATCGAGGAAGAAATTAAGAAGTGAAGTACTCGCACAAAAATCGAATAAGATAATTTATAAAATCTAGCCGGCCAAATCATTCATATTAACAATCGGCAGCATGACCGCCATCACGATAATCATCACCACCACGCCCATTAAAACTAACATTAGCGGCTCGAGTAACGATAATAGCGTACTGATAAAGTTGGTTGCTTCCGCTTCCTGCATATTGGCGGCACGGCTGAGCATATTTTCAAGCTCACCTGAGTTTTCACCACTTTTAATCATTTGAACCATCATCGGCGGAAAGTATGGCGATTTTTCTAACTGACTTGATAAGCTTGAGCCTTCTGTGACGCGATCGGCAGCGGTAATAATAGTTTTTTGAATATGTAAATTGGTGGTGACGGCAGCGCCAATATGTAGCGCCTCAATTAGCGGCACACCGGAGCGTACCAAGATAGCAAGCGTGCTGGCAAAACGCGCCGCATTAAGCCCTTTTGATAGCCGTGCCAATATTGGCAATCTTAGTACAATACTGTCTATTGCTAATTTACCTGCCTGCGTTTGGGCAAAGCGATAGCTTAATAATACTGTCCCTGCCAATACCAATAGCATCAGCCACCACCACTGCGTAATGACGTTCGACAGGGCAAGAACGACTTGCGTAATTAACGGTAGTGCTTGCTCGGACTGCTCAAATACTTTGACAATTTTGGGCACTACAAAGCTCATCAGCCCCATAATTACCCCAACTGCCATGACCATCAGCACAATCGGATAGACCATGGCGCCTTGTATCTTCTTTTGTAAGGCAAAGCGATTTTCGGTGTAATCAGCAAGCTGATTTAGAATTAAATCCAAATGACCAGATTTCTCACCCGCAGCAATGGTAGCGATATAAAGTGGCGGGAAGCTCGCCGCTTGCTGTAAAGCACGCGCCAAGCTTAAACCCTCTAGCACATGCGAGCGCACAGCAAGCATCAAGGATTTAATATGAGTTTTTGGCGATTGTTTAGCGACGGCAGCCAAGGTTTCCTCTAACGGAATACCAGCAGCCAAAAGCACAGAAAGCTGACGGGTTAATAATGCTAGCTCGTAAGCAGAAGGTTTTTTATAGCGGCTTTTATGTTGACTTTGCCTATCATTGACCGCGCTGACTTCAACTGGCGTCCATTGTTTATCACGCAGCTGCTGACGTACTTGCCGCGCAGAATCACCCTCGAGTAAGCCTTTTTGCATACCGCCGCGATCGTCGAGCGCTTTATAATGATAAGCGGGCATAGCAGCAGATATCCTAAGGCGGTCAATGGTAATGGGTTATAAAGGCGTACTTAAACCATGAATGATTGAAATAAAAATAGTTTAAAAAAGTGGTGTAGAGTCGTTACTATCCGGCATCAAGCCTTGCAATAATAAAACATCTAAATGCTGTTGTTGCAATTTTTTATCAAAGTCATTCACCTCAGCAATCAGCATCCTCTCGATACGCTTATCACTGGCAAAAACACTCAATCGAGCGCAGATAACAGCCAATTGGTAAATACGTTTTTTACAATAGCTATCTAAACCTTGTAGTAGCCGAACCATATGCGGGGTTTCAAGGCTGGCATAATCATAATCGCTGACCACTTGCTGACCAAGCGCTGTGACACCGTAACTGATAGACAAATGAGCGCAGAAATAACAGCTGAATAAGTAGCCAACGACATGACCAATATAGTAACCGCGATCATAAGTAAAACTACTTACGCCAAAGTGTCCAAGCACATAGCTATTGAGACTGCTTTGATCTTGGATAGGTTTGTCATGTTTTAGCTTACCAACGGTGGCAAAACATAGTGGATTGTGTCCATCTTGAACTGTAAGCTGCCAACCCGCTGGCTGCTGGGCGGGCATATGGCGCACGATATCCTCGA
This sequence comes from Psychrobacter sp., assembly GCF_049295055.1. GTDB lineage: Bacteria > Pseudomonadota > Gammaproteobacteria > Pseudomonadales > Moraxellaceae > Psychrobacter. The sequence continues at coordinate 166,161 of NZ_JBAQQF010000067.1, forward strand.
TAATATCATCGACCACATGCAACTGCTGCCACAAGCGCTCAAGTAAATCCGTATCCATCAAACCGCGTTTATCAAGCTGCTGTGCGAGTAGATATTGCTGATATTCGGCAAACTGTGTTTTGAGCGTTTGTACTAAATAGGTAGGACGGGTAGCAGCAGAAGCCATATATAATTGGCGCGTACGCTCGTGTTGAGCTTGATAAAGTGCTACGCGCTGGGCGGCGATATTAGTGTCGCTAGCAGCAAGATTTAGAGTTTGGTTTGTGGGTAATTGACTGGCAGTGCTTACGTTAGATTGCTCTACGGATAGTTTTTTAATGTCTGCTGTTTCAGACAAGATATCGTTAGCATTTGGCAAAGTGAATAATGCCAACAATGCCACTTTATCAAGCGCTGCAGCAATGTTATCTTTTCGCTTATTTTTTGACTTGTGCTGGCTATTTTCAACCTTGTCTTCATTATCGTTTTTATTGATATTATCTTTATTTGAGGCAAACGCAGAAACGCCTGATCGGCTATTTGATTTTACGGTTGGCTTTGCGGTCGGTTCAGTCATAAAACACCATCAGCTGCAAAAATAAAAATCACTTAAGTCATACTATATTACTGACATACAATAAAATATAGCAGGCTAAAAGATTGTCACACTTAGGCGACTCAGCATTCTATAGTACCTGAACCTACATGCATTGTCAGCCGTACATTGTCGAAATACTACTGATGAATATATACAGCTAGCACTTGATTCATGCAACATGAAATTCATTGAACCGTTATGCCCTAAATTAAGAACAATAGATTAAAAATAATAGGTTAAAAATATTTGGTATAAAAATCGCTACTATAAGGCAGCAACTAAGCGAGTATCTGTTGTTGATGTTGCTGACGATACGCTTTTGGGGAAACACCGTAAACACGCTTAAATGCTTGGCTAAAAGTCGAGTCTGACGCATAACCAACCAATTCGCTAATACGACTGATACTATTTTGCTGCAAACGTAAATAACGCGCAGCCAGACGTAAACGGTAATCCATTAAATACGTCAATGGTGGTATGCCAACCACCTCTTTGAAGCGTTGAGCAAAGCTTGAGCGCGACATGCCTGCTACCTCAGCGAGCTTATGAATGGTCCAGCTTTGGCTGGGTGCTTCATGCATCGCTACTAGCGCTTTGGTCAAAAAAGGATCTTTCATGGCTTTTAACCAATTGTCCGTGGCTTCAGGCAAGCTCTCAATATAAACTCGCAAGCATTCAATCATCATAATACTTGCCCAATGATTGATGATAGCCGTTTTGCCCATACGCTCGTGCTCAGCTTCTAACGTCAGCAGCCGAATCTCTACGTCGATCACTTCAAATCGACCATCAGATTCATTATTAATTTCAGGCAACATTGATGGCAGCACCGACAATAAAGGACGAATCATCTCTTTATCGTACTTGCATTCAATGAGTATTAAAGATGAACTTTGATCGCCATCACCATGGATATCAAGTGCATTTCCTTTACAGTTAATCAGTCGCTCATCTAACGGTTCGGCATCGTTACTGTGATGATTCAGCGCATAGCTGGTATGACTATGCGCACTAGGAATCATAATAATATCACCAGCATGTGCTTTTCTTACCCCGTTACCCACATCAATACAAAAGCTACCGGACATCACCAAATAAAATAAAATCGTATCTTGTCTAGTGAGGGAATAAGACCAATTACCGGCACCATTTAAACGATAGTATTTCGTTTCGAATAAATGCACGTTTTGTAATAACACGCTCAATGCGTCCATCAATTACTTCCTCGATAACAGATGCTCAATAATAGTTGTTCAATAAAAATAAACTTTAAAAAAAAGCTCTCTGGCTTTCTGAACGCAAAGTCCGGTAGAGGCTACAAACAATTTATCCTAGTATCCTATATTCTTTTTAAAAGGTATTAACTATAAATAAATGATCTAATCAACAGTATAGCAGACACACCCTTTGAGCAGGCTTGCGTCATAAAAGACCTATAACTATAGTCGATCCACTATTAAATACATACAGCGCTACTGGGATAAATTTTGCGCAGCCTCTGTCTGCGCAGGCGCAGCAAGCAAGCAAGCAAGCAAGCAAGCAAGCAAAATTTACACCAGTAGCGCCTGATAATAGCTTTACTTTTTTTATTTAGAACTGACTATATAGCGACCATAAGAAAAAGTAATAGCAGCATGATTCATCATTAAATATCTAAATAATTTATAATTATGAATTATGAATTATTTAGAATAATAATATGAAACAATCAGGCACAAAAAAATGCCAAAAGTGGCAGGTGCTGTTATTTTAAATAGAGTTTTAATTGAGAGGGTATAATTAGATTTTACTGAAGATAAAGCAGAATAAAATATGGGGCGACTGATGGGACTCGAACCCACGACAACCGAGATCACAACCCGGGGCTCTACCAACTGAGCTACAACCGCCATAACTATTGCCAAAGGAAAGGCAAAATTTGCAGGCTAAATGGTGCGCCTGGCAGGATTCGAACCTGCGGCCACCTCCTTAGAAGGGAGATGCTCTATCCACTGAGCTACAGGCGCTCTTAGAGGACTTTTATATAATGTGGTCCGTTTATAGTATCAGAAACTAAACCATTATACATAAAAAAAAGCCTGTAAGGCTCTTAAAAAATAGATGGTCGGAGTGATAGGATTCGAACCTACGACCCTCTGGTCCCAAACCAGATGCGCTACCAAACTGCGCCACACTCCGAAATTTCTATTATCACGATAGTTTGGTTACTTAACTCGTTATCGGTAATACCGCTAACTCATTAATGTTCCTTGCTATCGAGGTGCACATATTAAGGGGTAAAGCCGATTGTGTCAACACCTATTTTTAATTAATTTAAAGAAATGGCTAAATTATTTAAAAAACGCTTATCTCTTATGAAATCAGCTTTGACAAAAGCTCTTACCACCATAATCCATGCTGCTTAATCATCGATAGCGCTGATTATATTACATCCGATGCTGGAAGCAAGTCACTGTCTATCGTACCAGTGAGGACATTAAACGGTATGAGCCATAACTGCGCATAGTTGGTATTCTGATTGGTGCTTTTAATATCATGAATATCAACATTATTAATACTTTCATCATTATAAGCTTGCTGCTTCAACACTACTGGCTGTCTCTCATTACCTTGTACGGGATAAACCAGCCAGCACTGCCGTGCTCGGTAAGCCTGCGCATAACTGGTCAATTGATAAGCATCGCTGGCACTGATAGCACTTGCATTGGCTAAAGGCTTCCATTTAATATCGATGACATGACTATAACTACCTGAAACTCTAAGTTTTGGCGCTTCTTCTGTGTCCTCCTTACCTTGGAGAGTATCAGTGTAAATATCAGCGTGACTAACTGAATGCTTCATGGCCGTCTCATATATAAGTAAGTCAGGACGAATAGACAGACACGCCTGCCCTTCTGCATCGTTAAGCCACACACTTTGCGCTTGAAACGACGGCTTATAAGCTGAACTTACTTGCTGAAACATCGCCGCTATGCGCTGACTGGCCCATTGTTCAAAAGCTTGATTCATATCAATTAATAGACATAAGCGCTGTTGGGCTAGATTTGGGTTGATTGGATTTTTTGGGTCAATACTGTTACCAGTGGCAGCATTTGACTGCTGCAATAGCCAGTAAGCAAAGTCTAATAACTGCAGGGCAGCTTGACATTGCTGAGCTCGAAGCGGTTGAATAGCAAGCTCGCGCTTTGCTTGACTATATACTGTTTCTATACGCTGCCTCTCATGATGAGTCAATGCAGGTACTTGCTGCCACAGTTGCAAATATTGGGGAGCGCTTAATTTAGGTAATAAAGGCGCTAGCAGCTGCAATGCGCTTTTAATCAAACGGTTACCCAGCATATCTTTACTCAGCACACTGTTCTCACAGACAAATTTATGCGGCTGCATACTATTGTGGCGCAGTTGTTCTTTGATGAGCAGTCGACCTTGGAGTGCAGCTTGATTGTGAATCTTCGCCTGATAGTGCTTGGTCGGTTGATAATGAATCAAGCGCTGCAAAAATTGCGCAATCAACCAGTCCGACAATGGCAATGCTGTCATCGGTAGCGGTGTTAATTGACTACTAAACTGACCAAGGTTTTTTGTATTAGGCAGTTTACTAGCTGTGCGTTCACTGCTGTTGGTTAAGTCGGACAGCATATTTTGCACCCATTGGCGGGTTTGTCCTATATCGCTGTTTTGTGTTGACTGATTAAGCTTTGGTAATATCTCAAGTGTCATACCACTAGGCAGTAGAATAACTCCAATATAATGCCCCACCTTTAACTGCCACTGTCCCTGCTTGCGTTTAATACTAAATACCGGAAACTCTTGCGCCATTAGCCAGTGAAAGTCAGATACGCTCAAAAAATCATGAGTCGTTAGCCGTTGGTGCTCGAACACAGTCATGATATCGGCTTCAACCGCTTTAATACTGGCACTATTAACTTTATTGGCTGTAGCATTGCTATCAGATTGGACAACTCTACTTATCACTGCTTAACAACCTTATTAATATAAACGTTGGTAGACAAACGGCTTAGCAAACTCACCAGTCTTATTGATTAAATCAGTATTTATTCTATAACTACCGGCACTCATAGGCTGACTAAGAAATGTGTTATGCCCTGAGAAAATTTGGTTTTGGGCCGTGATAGTGTTCTGACTATCCATCTGATGGTCTGCATTATTATTTATTAGCGTTTGGCTATCATGAATAAACTGCGCGCGCATCGGCTGCTGCTCATCTTTAAAAATAGACTGCAAGACGGCCACTTGCCCGCCAGCCGCTTGGGCTAATTGCGGAATAATTTGTTCAATCAGTACTGTTTGCAATTGCTCAAAATCATGCACTGACAATAAAAATGCGTGACCCAATTGCGCCTCGCCTCCTAGTATTTGGCTAATGCGATTATTTAAACTCGTCAGCAATTTGGCTAAATCTATAGACTCAGCTCCATTGGGCGCTTCTGAGCCTTTATCAAGGCTAATAATCGGTAAAAGCTCAGGCTGCGGTGGGCAGTCAATAAAGCGAAAACGTCGACGCAGTGCCATATCCAGTGGAGCTAAAGAATGGTCTTGAATATTCATAGTGGCATAAATATCGACATTGGCAGGAACGCTAAATGCCCGCCCAGAGTACGCCAAGTTAATCGTCATAGCATTTGCCATACCAGCACGCTTGTCTGGCTCAATCAAGCTGAGCAACTCGCCAAAAACGCGTGAGACGTTAGCGCGATTTATCTCGTCAATCAGCATGGCATAACGCCGTGTGGGATCGCTTGCCGCACGCTGGCATAGCTTTAAAAATGCACCATCTTGAATACCATAACTCATTTGAGTCTGACTGTTATTTTCCTGGCTATTACTCACAAGCTTACTATTTGATGAGTTGGAGACTGCCATCACAGGGCGAATACCTTCGACAAACTCTTCATAACCATAAGCTTGATGGAAGCTGACCATACTAAAGCGCTGTTGGTGAAATTGTTGATTTTGGCTGGCATTATTATCGCGCTGCGCCTGCTGAAACTCTGCTAATTGCTGCGATAACTCAGTTAATAATTCAGTGCTTTCTGGTAGTAAATACCATGCACCGCTATTATCTTTATCAAAATACGCTTGGCTGGCTCGATTTTTATACGTAACCGTTTGTGAGCTGGTGGGACTATGCATTTGCAGCACCGACCATGCCGTATTACTTAAGTTTTTCTCTCGCGCATTTTGTGTCGCTTTAGCGGTAAAAAATTCATGACTGACGATTTCAGGTACTTTTACTAAGTCTTGCTTTTGCGATTGAAAGTCTAAGAATACTAAACAGACAACGTCACGCCAGCTCAACTCGTGCAATAACTGCTTGAGCAAATCTTCGTCCTTGGCTCTAGGTAAATAATCGGTATATTGTTTAGCGATTTGTAGCAATCGGTAGGTTTTACCCGTACCAGCAACGCCCGTATAAATAATATTGGTCGGCTTACAGTTAGACATATCAGGCATAGCGTTATCCAGCATTAAAAATCACGTAAAAAATATCAAAAAGTGTTAAAGCTTCACCATTATAGCTTGTCTATCTAATCTTTCTAAATAGCATCTATAGTCAGTGAAAAGTAATATCGATACATCACACACTGCTGATATCAATTTTCCTTGCTTGCTGTGCCTGCGCAGACAGAGGCGACAAAAAATTGATATCAGCAATACCGTAGCGATTTTAGGAT
>NZ_JBAQQF010000068.1:0-1875 GCF_049295055.1 Psychrobacter sp.
CAATCGATGGACATCTAAAGGGACTAAAAATAGCTAAATTTTGCCAAACATCGTCAAATAGCTGGGTAATATCCCGATATTAACTGCGCTATTTTCCTTATTTGCCTGCAATTTATCTTATTTTTATCACCATTTTAAAATGAGGACACGCCCTAATATATAAGGTAAATATAATGCTAGAAGTTAATTTTTTTTAAGCAAAGCGGTGTTTATTTCCAAATAGTTGGTAACTACTTCCTACTAGGCGATGGGACAACAGGTCATATTAGGAATCTAAAAAAATCAGTAAAGGAGCTTTGCGAAGAAGTTTACTTTATAACTGAAATAGACTGGGCGCCTATAGATAAATACCTAGAGGACAACAAAGAAAGTTATGGAGATTTTGAAGATTGGAATAAAATAGCATCTAATCTACCCAAGGACGATTGGAGTGCTTTTAATTGGGCATCGCTATTAATTAGACAGCGAAAGGGGACGGTTGAGCTCTCTAAGTCCTCAAATGCTGATGTTCGTCAAATGGTAGCTCATGCGGGTTATCGCTTAAGTTATCTCGCTAATGATAAAGATGATAGCGTGCGTAGAGAGGTAGCTGAACAAGGTCATAATTTATCAAACTTTATAAGAGACAGCTCTTATTTGGTGAGAAAAGCCGTTGCTGAGCAGGGTTATGGTTTAGATATATTATATAAAGACAAAATAACTGATGTTAGAGTAGCTGTAGCAAGGCAAAAGTATAGACTGGATATAATGATCGATGACAAATCACCTTATGTCAGGGCGGAAGTAGCTAAGCAGGGATATGGAATTGATAAGTTATCGAATGATAATAGTAAAATTGTTCAACGAGCAATTAAAGACTATAAGATAAAATTTGTATAGGTAAAGGTGGTAGAAAATCCCAGGAAGTGATTAAAATATTGGTTATTCAGCCACGGTCCATGATTTATATATAGTGTAGATTAGTACTTTTTCAGTATGATAGGTAATTACTAAAAAATCATATTAATAGATGCTGCTATCTTATTCAATATGATAAGTAATTATTATTAGTAATTTCTCCAGTCTATATTAATCAATGACTTAGAGAGTTATTAGTATGATAGGTAATTACTCAATGACATGAGTAATTACCTATCATGACCCCTGCCGTCAAATCCGTACAGTTAAACTTGGGAGAGTTTAGTTACGCAGCCTGACGATAGAAGTCAAACCACACCTGCCTTGGCGTTTTATAGCCCAAGCCCTTTTGAATTCTTGTTTGGTTGTAGTAAAGCTCGATATAGCCGATGATATCGTTGATGGCTGCAAACCTTGTTTTATAGTCTTGGTGATACACAAGCTCATTCTTCAATACGCCCCAGAAGCTTTCTATTGGAGCGTTGTCGAAACAATTGCCTTTACCACTCATTGAGCCTTTAAATTGATGCTGCTTGATAATCTTGTGGTAGGCATGGCTGCAGTACTGACTGCCTCTATCAGAGTGAACGATTAGCCCTTTGCTTGGACGTTTGTTCTTGATAGCCATCTTGAGTGCATGACAGACCAAATCTGAGGTCATGCGTTTATTAATCGCGTAGCCAACCAGCTCTTTGGTATATAAGTCTTTAACGCCAGCCAAGTACAGCCAGCCCTCATGGGTCCAGATATAGGTGATGTCACTGACCCACGCTTGATTAGGCCGACTGGCATCGAACTGCTGATCAAGTACGTTTGGATAAACTAGCTTATTGTGATTAGAGTCAGTGGTGACTTTAAAGCGCTTATGACGACGGCATTTGATGCCATATTCTTGTTTGATACTTCTAACCATGTATTGGCTAATATGATGCCCTTGCTCAGTTAGCCGGGCATGTAAACGCTCATAACCATAGCGCT
>NZ_JBAQQF010000069.1:0-40421 GCF_049295055.1 Psychrobacter sp.
TAGGTCATGCCGTCATCTATACTTTTGAGAACTTGTCTACGAAAATCTAGTGAGTAAGTCATGGTCTTTATAATAACAATTAGATTTGATAATTAGTTTATAACACTTTTAAGTGGGATTGACTATAGTAATAGATTTAGTTAGTATCTCGTACATTTTTAGCGCTCACCCATTAAAAAAGCAAGGCATGTGATGCCTTGCTTTTTTATTTAGAACATTACAGTATAATCCAGACTATCGAGTCGCCTGGGCATGATGCGGGCTGCCAATAGATCTCTGTGACAAAAAATTCATCACCAAGCAGTCTTCCTTCGTAGGTATTATCAAAAATAACTTTATAGCGGCAGGTTTCTATATTCTTATCTGCATCAGAAAACTTAAGAATATAATCCCATTCGCGAGCGTTAAACCCTTCTTGGAAATGTGGCGTACCAATTAACTCATAAATCTTGCTTTTAGTGGTGCTAACTTTAATTTTGGCCATGTCACTTCGATCAACGAGTTTACCCTCTTTTTGCCACGCTTTACTTTCATCAGGGAATACTAAATCATTAGCGCTAACCGATCCATACTGAGCACCAGGACTTACGTGCCAAGTACAGCCAGTTACAGTTAATAGTAAAGTAGCAGCCAGTAACCCATTACGATATACTGATAAATTCATTAGAAAAGCCTTAATACGTCATTAATAATTTGACAACGTCTGTTAAAAAACAGACGTTGTCATAAAAACAATTTAGCTATATTAGAAATGGAAGCCTGCACCGATGGCACCACCAGCGTTACCTTGCGTGTCCGCAGTACCGTTTATCTTCATTGCCCAACGTCCGTTATCAGAGACTCTTGAGATACCGACTGCTACTGCGCTTTCACCATTATAAGTCGCGATACCGCCACCTATCATAGATCTACCTGCCATATTAGACTGTGGTAATGAAGACATTGCCATTGCTGCTGAGACACCAGCGTTCGCATCATCTTCAACATCGTCAATTCTGTAACCCAGCTCGTTAATACTATTGCCAAGTCTTCTCTCCACGCCATTTAACTGACCGAAGTTGACAGCATCCCTCGGTGCCATACCATCAGCGACATTGGTTAATACACGATCACCCTGTGTACCAGCAAAGCTAACTTCAGTGCCACCTGTTGCAGCACCTATCGTGATATTGTCATTACCAACAGGATTTTGTTGAACGATACCAGTCTTACCAATAGTTAAATCACTGATAGCATTTCTATTGTTAGTGATATTAGTTGCGTTGGTAGCAATATTGCTAGCATTAATCGCAATATTGTTGGTGTTACTAATAGTACGACCATCAAGGTTACCTAGTGCACCACCAACGTTGTTAAAGACGTTCTGCCCATTGTTAAGTGTATACGTTGGTGCACTTATCGTACCAGTATTTGCATCATAAGTAGAACCACCACCCAAAGCAGTTGCAGTATTAGTACCTTGAGTGTTAACTTTTCCATCAACCGCTCTAAGTTGGCTGACATTAACCGCATCTGTATCAGCGCCACCAGCGGCTACATTGGTCAAGCGACGTTTGATATCTACACTACCGATACTCACTACATTACTACCTGTGCCTGTTCCCACAATGCCACCTAGGCTAGTAGGATCAAAGCTCGCTATATTAGATGCAGCCACAGTAGTGTCGTTACCAATCCCTACTGCACCGTTTAGATTAGCATCAATAATGATATCGTTGCCTAGTGCAAAAGCGTTATTGGAATTAATTTCGTTATTATTACCCAATGCAAACGATCTATTACCATTGATAATATTGCTGTTACCCAGTGTAGCGGAATTATTATTGCTAATATTATTGTTGTTACCTACTGTAAAGGCTCTATTACCACTGATGTTGTTATTGTTGCCTAACGAGTAACTGTTATTTCCTGTGACAGTAGAAGGGTCGCCGATAGCGCCAGAGTTATTGCCGGAGACGTCATTGCCAGTACCGATACTGATGCTAGAGTTACCGGATGCTATTGCGCCTACGCCCATTGCAATTGAATTACTTCTGGTTGCACTTGCATTAGAACCAACACTAAGCGCACCTTCATTATTAGTAGCGGCAGTACCTTCACGAACGACACCAGTTCTACCACTAGTCAAGTCAGCGATGTTAGTTGTGTTAAACCCAATGGCATCGTTAATAGTAGATTTACCAGTACCACCGATATTAGCGTTAGTAAAAGTACCTGCTGCTGGGTTATAGGTTGTAGTGCCGCCAATGATATTTGCTACACCGCTGCCTTGAGCATTCAACTGCCTAACGTTAACTGCATCTACATCAGTAACACCAGCGGCTACATTGGTAATCCTTTGGCCGCCATTATTAATACCTGTAGTTGAGATTGTAACGCCACCAAAAGTAGCGCTCTCAAGACCAGTAAGAGTTTTAGATAGCTTTATCGTTAGAGTATCTTGATTAGTAGCTTTAACAGTATCAGTAACGATCACACCAATATTGTTGTCGCTTAAGTTACCAATATTTGCACCACCCTTAACGATGAGTCTCTCCCCTTCACCAGCAAAGGCAGGACCACCCGCATCCCCATTATAAGTATCCGCTGCTGTCGCCTGCATACTTAGACCAGCCGCTGCTAATCCTGCACATAGTGCGCTTAAGCGCAATAATCGTGCGCCTTTCGATACCGCTGCTGAAGCGCTCGAGTTAGCATTCACTACGCTGCTTGAGGACTTACCCCGACTCTTGGCATATTCTTCTAAAGTGGCAAAACAGTCAATTGAGCATTGCAATACGGTTTTAGGCTTACGATTCATAATGAATACTCCTTTAGAAACTCATGAGAAAATTAACAGCAGTGTTGCGAAGTTTAAACGGAATAATCTATTAGCTTACATAAATAGCGTTTTTATACCATAATGTAACTATTATTAGTTTTTAAGAAACTATTCGTTTCATCTCGTATTGATACTGTATATATATATATATATATGTATAAGGATATAAAAGATTTATCAATACCGTTTATCAGCTATTCACTACTGTTCGTCTGATATGTTTCGAAAAGCTTTTAAAATATGAATATGTTATTGATTTATGCAGGATTTTTGATAATCCTTTCCTAAAAATTGATATTATCATGCTAATATCATCTAGAGATTTTACTAAAATAGCTGTTTTTTTACATACAGAAATATTAATTACTCTTAAAATTTGCTAAGGGATTTTAGTATGTAAAAACAATTAGAAACTCATATTTTCTGACAGCACTCACATAATCAATACTCATCTCAAACTTCAGAAATTGCAATTACCTATTTAACATCGAGCAACTACTCAACCGGCAATATCATCTCCACTACCAAACCTTGGATACCGTCTTTGTGATTATAAATAGCTATTTGACCTTTATGCGCCATAATAACTGCATGCACGATTGCTAAGCCCAGCCCATATCCACCGGTTTCGCGATGACGCGCAGTATCAAGCCGGACAAAAGGTTGAAAAATACGCTGTAAATCTTTATCGGCTACGCCGCCACCCTCATCTGTTGTACTGATTTGAATCGCAGGTAGCTTGTTAGCCATCTGTATTTTTATCATTTCAACTATGACGTTTGAATCGGCTGGCGTATGCATAAAAGCATTACGAATGATGTTTTCAAGTGCGCTATACAACTGCTCTTGATTGCCAGACACTCTCCAAGAATCTGCCAATAAAGAATTGCTCAGCTGCCATTGCCAATTGATATTTTTATGCTGAAACTCGAAACAAACATCTTGACCAATCTCAGTAATGATGGCTGAGATATCCACTGTTTCATTTTCTACATTATCGATAGTATATTGCTGCATCTGTAGAGACTGAATATGAATGATTTGCTCAATCAGCTCATTCATTCGTGTAGATTCTTTATCAATGCGATCTAAATAGCGACTGGCATTGGGAGCGAAATCTCGTGTTAATTCAGTGGCAACATCGAGACGTGCCAATGGCGAGCGTAACTCATGGGAGATATCACTTAACATCTGTCTGCGTGCCAGCTCACTATCCGCTAGTCGAGTTGATAATTGGGCCACGTCTTTTGCCAGCAAACCTAACTCATCAGACCCCAAGTCTGATAATTGTGGATTGGCCTGATAATCACCATCAATCATACGATGTACCGTATCCTGCACTCGACCAATACGGCGAGTCAAGGTACGACTGAGCCAAAAGCAGACTAAAATACTAAATATAATAATTAATAGCAGCCGCAGTGTGAAATTACCCCGTTGTAGCTCTAAGACGTCTTTGAACAATAAGTGCGGACGTAGCTGTATGATAACGCTTTCATCATTCGGCATCATCACTGTCACCTCAGCCAACTCAGGGCGACTATCGACATCAGTAATGGCTTTATGAGATGGCATAGGCTGCAAGATATCATTAAAGATAAAAGGTTTATCGCCTGACTTATCACTATTTAAGCCATCATTGTTTACGCCATCATTGTTTAAGCCATAACGACTATAAGGGTTTCTATCGGCACGCGCTTTATTACTGTATTTACTGTAATCAGATTCTTTATTATCAAAAGCATCATTCACAGAGCCACGATTATCTGACGCAAATGTTTGCGAGTCTATTGCTTGGCCTTGGCCTTGAACTCGCTCTCCCCGATTTTCCCTAAAACGATATCTAGGAAATATGATAGCGCCTTGCTCATCATATATTCTTATCTGACTCATTAGCCTGCGGTCTTCGTTATAAATCTGCTTAACAGTAGATAAGTCACCTGCTTGCAACGATGTCACTAGCCGCTCACGCTGAGTCAATAGCTTTTCAATTTGAGAATCCATGCGTGTCGCCAGCTCTTGTTCATTAAGCCAGCGCTCAACCGAAATAGATAATATGGAGGTGATAAGAATCATAGACAGCAAACTCAAAAAGAGTCGCCAAAACAGTGGCATAGGTATATTAAATCTTGATTTTTTTACTGATGAGTTTGTCATATTGGTCATGTTATTTTGGTCATTTATGTCTGTCATTAAAGTACCAACTGATAACCTTTACCACGAATCGCCTTGATTGGCTCATCATGAAAAGGTTGTAGTTTTTTACGTAGGCGTGAAACATGCACATCGAGGCTACGGTCGAACGGTTGTAATTCACGCTGCAAGACGTGTTGTGATAACCACGCTTTACTCACCACTTCTCCTTTTTGTCTCAATAAAGCCACCAATAAATCAAACTCTGTGCCAGTGACTTGTAGCTCTACGCCATCTATCTCACACAAGCGCTGATTTTGGTCCAGACGCAAACGGCTATCTGGTAGCGGACTATGCTCTGATGCAGCCGCATTGGTACGCTTAATCACGGCATTAATACGTGCCAGCAGCTCGCGCGGATTACAAGGTTTGGTAATATAATCATCAGCACCAAGCTCTAGCCCGATAATACGATCAATCTCCTCGCCTTTTGCGGTCAACATAATGACGGGTATATCGCTAATAGTTGGCAGCTGACGTAACACGCTGAGACCATCTATTTTTGGCATCATAATATCCAGTACCAATAGATCATAAGGTAACCCATCATGCATCGCTGTTTTTAAGCGCTCTATGACAGCCTCACCATCGTGTGCACAGTCACAGCGAATACCATGATTATGCAAATACTCTTGCAATAACTGGGTCAACTCTTCGTCATCGTCACCCAATAAAATATTTGGCATTTTTGTCACCTTATTCCTTTGCAGCTCAATCGCATTATTATTCATATTATCAGCCAAGCACCCATCGATAAGCCACAAACGTTACCTTTCTTAATGTTTCATAAATGTTCGTAACTTCTAGCTGTCGTATGATAGCTGCTATCAGCAACAAGTAATGAGTAATAGTAGCTTTCTTCAACACTTATCGAGAAACACTTAATCATTCATACTTGTTAGATAATAAATCCAGTTTCCGCAAAACAAATAACGTTTGCACAATCAATTAAGGTAATGATGATGAAAAAATTATTAATGGGCTCAGTATTAGCGATATCTAGCGTATTTACAGTTACTGCTTGTACCAGTGTCAATGCGACTACCGATACTGCGCCAACGACTAGCAAAATGCAGCATAAAAGCATGAGCAAAGACGGCATGAGAGGACCAATGGCGCAATTGGATCTAACAGCGACGCAGCAGGCGCAAATTAAAGCTATCATGCAAGCACAATACGGCGACCGTAAAGCTGACCGTACAAAATATCAAGCAGAACGCAAGCAAATCCAAGAACAAACGCAAGCGTTGACCAATGCAAAAATTTTAAATAACGCCGCTGTCAATCGTTTGGCTAATCAACAAGCTGCTAAAACCAAGCAGCGCTTTATTGAACGTATCGAAACGCAACATGCAATCTCACAGGTATTGACTGTTGAACAGCGTGAGAAGATGGCACAATTAAAATCAGAAAGAAAAGCAAAAGGTCATCATAGTTCAAAGAATCGTAAGATGCATGGCAAGTATCAAGAGCAAAGTCTGTAATTGACTGTTATTACTTAATTAAAATATGAGCATTTAAAAAAGCGCATCGGTTAACCGCTGCGCTTTTTTGCTGATTTATCTAGTGGTTTAATCGTTCAGTCTTTCAAAGGTTTAATGGCTTAATGGCTTGTATAGAACAAATATATAAGACGATTACAAACCTATTTTATAAAACCTGTTTTATCACTCTATCGAGCCAAATCGCTGTTTATACATTGGTAGCATATTAAATAGCATTTTACCCATCGCCGTGCCATTGCCTTGACGATAATACTCTGCAAGCTCAGCACTATATTCTTTTAGATCAACGCTATTGCTGGCATTTGGCACCTGACTGTCGCTAGGTAAATTAGGAAATGTCTTATCTTGCGCTCGGATAGGCATATATTGATTGAGCGCATCGACGATGAGGCTGTTTTTTGCCGTGGCTTCAATCCCTTCTTTGGTAGGCAGATAATGACGGCTGTGCTGCCATTGCAATTGACCACCTTTACTAAAGCCATATAGCTCTTGCACAGGTAGGCGCGAATTTAGCACAGGTGACGTCAGTTCAGTTAATGAGCTATCTTGAGTTTGTGCCATTTTATCATCAGCAAAATCTTTCATTTTTAATAAACCTTGCTGTACCAACCGTTTACTGGTGATTTTACTATCCATAGGTGTAGCATCTTCTGGCGTATCTGAAGGGGTTTTTGTGATGAGCTCAGGATATTGCTGAGTAATAAGCTGATAAAAAGTACCCATATAGTCTTTATAGGCTTGCTCATCTTCAGCGTTACTTCGTACACGGCGGATGATTTGTGCGCTATTTAGCATAGGGGCTAATTGTTGTTCAGGTAATTTAGGTGAAAGTGCCGTCAGCATGTTTGGCGCAATAAAATCAAATTGGCTCACCGCAGCCTTAGCGTACACACTATCTCCTGCCTCAATATGGCTCTTTATCACTGTTTTACCAAAGCCTTTGGGTAACGTACCGTCATCAAGAGGGATTTTTAGCCATTTATTTTGCCATTTGGTACCTAATTTATCATCGGCAAGCTTCGATGTCAGTAAGGCAAAATTATCTGCCCATAGGTAGATGCTACCCGTTTTAAAATCGACATAAATAGGCTGATTAATACTGCTATGATGGTTGCGCGCTGAATACTGCACACTACCCAACAGGGTAAACTTGCCCGCTAGCGGCTGATAAACGCCCTGAGCATTCATAGACAATGGCTGTAGCAAATAAGCATCTAATAATTGTGATTTTTTGACATCTAACTTAGTTTGCTTGCTGTCATATTCATTAAACAGCTTTTCATAGTAGGGCGAGACGGTATTAACGGAAACATTAGCAACGCTAGCGGCGTCCCTATCAGACACTGGCACTGATTCTACCATTGCCTCCGCTGCTATCGCATCTACAATATCCTCAGCCGCTTCATCAACGCTATAAGCGGTGCTGTCATCATGAGTGTCTCTCCATGCCTGATAAGCGTCAGCACATACTAAGTAAGACTGTTTAAGGGCATCACGCTGTGCATCATAATCAAGCGCTGCAATATCTTTATTTTCTGCTTCTGCTTTGAGTAGCAACCCAGAATAAGCGTTGTCATGGGTGTCGTCACAATAGCTTTCAATCTCTTCTGCTACCACCAATTGCGTGCTATCAATGTCTGTAAACTGCTGCTGATTTACAATCTCAATATTACTATGATAAGCAAAAGACTGGCGACGCTGTTGCTGTAGCGCTGTTGCCAACGCTGTTTTTGCGGCGGTCGGCGTCGTGTTGGCACTTACATGGTTTGCTTGAATAATACCGGTAGATTGGCAGGCACTGATTAATAACGTACTTGCTAGCAACGCGCTGACCGTCAATATAGATTTAGAAGACGCTGAGCTTCTGTATTTTATTGTTTTGATATTAGGCAATGCTACATTCAGATTTTTCATTTTTTATCCTTAAAAGGCACTATAGCGTTATATAAGATGCAGTTAGAAACGACTGTATTTTTAGTCGTCACCCTCAAACGATGAAGCCTCAGCATCCACGTAATCCGAGTCGTCCATATCTGATGCTACGTCTGTCGTATCACGACTAAAACTAACCACATCTTCTGTATAATCAACACTTGCTTCTGCTGCCTCTGCATCTTCTTCTACATAGTCATAACGTGCATAACGCGCCTTCTCAAGCCTCTCTTCTTGCCGGCGCTGTTTTGCAAGCCAAGTATTACCATCTATAGCCGCAGGTGCTTTTGCGCCAAATGACTGCGCCAATAACGGCGTTAACGGATTTTTATTAAAACTGGCACTGTCGTAGCGCGTCTGATTCAAAACTGTATTTTGCGAGCCAAAGAAATCACTACCAATGTTGACTCTTTGCTGCTTGGCAAGTAGACGATCTGAGCCATCTAAATAATAGTAATTGATATGATTAAAAGAGATAGGGCTAACCGCTTCTATCAGCTGTAGTAACGCCCCTATATCGGCACTTTGATAGCCTTTATTGTATAGCTCAATTTTGGCAATTGCTGTTTTTAGCACCGTATCATCAGGATAACTATTAGGATTTTCATCAATATGCTTTTGTAGTGAGCGTGAGATATTTTTAACCATTTTCCCTATCATCTCACCACTTTGCCTACTACCAAAGTAAACTTTGACTGCCCTATCAGCACCGACTTGCTTAGCAAAATTATCATCACGAATATCAACAGCGCTGAAATACTCGGGCTGTAGCTCTGCCATGCTGTTTTCTATAGCACTAATAACCGCATCATAAATCACTGCTGAGGGTATTTTCGAAGTAATAGCTTCAGGCAAACCAAAATTTACTGTATGTGAGGTCATTTGTGCTGGTAATGGGGTATGTTCAGGATTGCCCAATGCCAAGATAGGCATCAATGCTGATGGGTCGATAGTGATTGCGCTTTTGTCAAAATCGAGAGCAAGAGGAATCTGTACAGACGAGCTCATCGTTGGTGACAAATAATCATAGCTATAAACACTCTGTAGCTGTTTCTCTTTGGGTTTATAGTGGCTGACGCTATTGATAGTTAGATACTGGTATTGGTAAGCATTCATTGCCTCAACTTGCTCAGGAGTTTGGATAAATATATTAACCAGCTGGGTTAGCATTCCAGGATAAGTACGGGTGACGTTCTCATCTTGAGTACCGTTTGCCACTTTGCTGGCTTGCATATTCTCATAATCATTGAGTAAACCGCGAAAGTCCATGCTACGGATTCTCGATGATAAATCTCTGTTATTGTAGTCATCGTCGCTGTCATCACCACTATCTTGAGAATTGCCATATTCATCGTAGCCATCTCTATCATAACCGTTTTCATCATAGCCATATTCGTCGTAACCATGTTGGTCATAGCCAAGCTCATCATATGACAATACTTCAAATGCTTCAGTCGCAGCAGCCTCTTCTACTTCGACTGCACTATATTCCGCTGCATAGCTGTCTTCTTCAGAATAGCTATCTGTAGCATTATCTACCTCACTATCTTCTTCAGCCGCATCAGCCGCTTCTTCGTATTCACTATAATCCTCTGTTTCTGTATTTTTAGAGAGATAAAGCTCAAGCAGCGTTCTAAAAAAACTACTTGAGCCTGCATCAATACTGTCAGCTTTAACATAAGGAACAGAGTGATAATTGGCTTGCGAAACAGCGACATGCTCATTGGCTAAATGTTTTTGAATAGCACTAAGCAACCGTGTCTTAGCGTGCGTTTCCATATTGGGATTTTTAGTTTGATCAAACAGCTGTTGATAGCGTTCAGCATTAGCATTTAAGCTGGCAGTAAAGGTCTGAGCTTGGTTTTGACTCTTCTTGCTATCTGTAATACTAAAATCCATTGCCGTAGCAGATAGAGCGTTTGATTGCGATAAGCCTGCATTTGTCTGACAGCCTATCAAAATCGTCGTGGCACTAGCAGCAGCAAGCGCATAAATAGCAAGCTTTATAGGACTATTTTTATAGATAAACGATGACTGTACAACTGACGCTTGAGAGCCATGCGCTAAGGTGCGTTTTTGAGAAGTAAGCTGCCCCATAAAAATCCCTTTATTTGATAAAAACAGGCAATGATAACTTTAGTCATTATTCTGTTATTTATAACATAAAAGATTACATTTTAGGAAGGATACAGACATATTTTAGTAAAATTCATGAAATTTTTATAATTACTCT
Organism: Psychrobacter sp.; assembly: GCF_049295055.1. Lineage (GTDB taxonomy): Bacteria > Pseudomonadota > Gammaproteobacteria > Pseudomonadales > Moraxellaceae > Psychrobacter. The sequence continues at coordinate 10,685 of NZ_JBAQQF010000069.1, forward strand.
TATATTTAAAAAAATAAAAAAGCGCTATCTAATAAGATAGCGCTTCCTATTAACTAAGCATTAAAAACATTTACCATAGGCGGATATGTTCTTTATCGTCATCATTGATAATGACCAAGCCTTTTGTAAAATCTATACTTTGGCGAGCGTTTTTAATCGTTTTATAGTTATAGCTTTTACGGTCTGCTAAATTGATGAGCTCATACACTACATCGCCACCTATATCTACATAACGGCTACTGTCACCATCCGGCCATTTGATAGTTAGTAATGGTAGGTATTCATCAACACCAAAAATCTTTCTAGCCCTAGAATCCTTTGAAGAATTAATATTTGAGGTTGTTACCAAGCACTTTTTGCTGGCAATTTTAAGCTTATAGGCACAATTGAAATAACCTGACCCATTTTCAGCAGACATAAACTCTTCTATAGTCGGCGAAGCTTGTACTTGGGCAGCACCAAACGCAAAAGCTAAACCAACGCTCACAGCCATTAACTTTTTCATAGTCATCTCCATCGTTATGATAAACATATGTAAGTGATATAACTTGATTCTCATGCTATCTTGTTATTTTATGCAATGTGACAGTTTTTAGAAAAACAGTCAACAAAATTGGCTCATCACACATTATCACTATGTGATTTTACTTCTCACCCACTCGTAAAAAGGACTTTGCGATGCAACACTCAGTATTAAAAAATAAAATGGACGTCCTTCATAACAACCTTCAAAGTAAAGCTAAGATTAAAGCGGCTATCTTATTAATCAGTAGTACGTTTTTAGTATCATTATCCGCTCATGCTGCTGAGCCGATGAGCAATACAAAAAACACCATCAACTCGACTTCAATCAATCCAATGTCAGTTAATATCAGTGCAATTAATACCAGTGCGATTAATCTTGCCATCATGGCGGAAAATCCTACAGTATTGTCTGAGACGCAGCGCGTGACACGAGCGAAAACCAATACACTCACACCCAAAACCACCCAAGCTAAGACCGCTCAAGCCAAAACAGATCAAGCCATCTATTCTGAGGACGCTATTCATCATCCTATCTGGGCGAAGAACGGCATGGTCGCTACCCAAGAAGCGCTGGCTTCTGATATCGGACTTAAAATTTTAAAAGACGGTGGTAATGCGGTCGATGCCGCTGTGGCCGTTGGCTTTGCCTTAGCGGTTACTTTGCCGCGCGCAGGTAATATCGGTGGCGGTGGATTTATGATGGTTTATGACGCCAAGCAAGGCAAAACCGTAGCACTCGATTACCGCGAAAAAGCACCAAGTAGTGCCTCGCGTGACATGTATCTCGATAAGGATGGCAATGCCGTCAGCGACTTATCTCAGTATCATGGCTTAGCCGTTGGTGTGCCGGGTACGGTCGCAGGCTTACTCAAAGCGTTAGAAGATCACGGCACCATGAGCCGCGGGCAAGTCATGGCACCAGCGATTGGACTGGCTGAAAATGGTATCGAAGTCACTGCTGGGTTGTCCGAGTCACTCACGGCATTGAGCGATCGCATGCAAAAATGGCCAAGTACCAAAAAGATATTTTTTAAACCTGACGGCAGCGCTTATCAACCTGGAGAACGTCTAAAACAGCCTGAGCTTGCCCACTCGCTAAAACTGATTGCGGCAAAAGGTGCCGATGGATTTTATAAAGGCGAAACTGCCCGTAAATTGGTCAAGGCTGTCAATGAAGTTGGCGGTAGTATGAGCTTAAAGGATTTGGAAAATTATGAAGCCATCGCCCGCCAACCTGTAAAGGGTAATTATCGTGGCTATGAGATTGTTTCTATGCCACCACCCTCCTCTGGTGGTATACACATCGTACAGATTTTAAATATTTTAGAAGGCTATCCACTAAAAGACTACGGGCAAAATAGCGCGCAAACCATTCACTTAATGGCTGAGGCGATGCAATTGGCTTATGCAGATCGTGCTGAGTATTTGGGTGATTCTGACTTTATCGATGTACCTGCCAGTGGCTTAACGTCACAAGCTTATGCTGATAAATTACGTACCTTAATCAATCCAAATAAAGCCACGCCAGCGGCGACCATTAAGGCTAATAATCCTCTACCCTACGAGAGCGATCAAACCACGCACTTCTCTATTGTCGATAAAGACGGCAATGCAGTCGCCAATACTTATACCTTGAACTTCTCTTATGGCACTGGGCTGGTCGCTGAAGGTACGGGAATATTGCTCAATAATGAGATGGACGATTTTTCTGCCAAGCCTGGTGTCCCTAATGGCTACGGTCTACTTGGCGGTGAAGCAAATGCCGTTGCAGCCAATAAGCGGCCACTATCTTCCATGAGTCCAACACTGGTATTCAAAGACAGCAAACCTTATATCGTCACTGGTAGCCCAGGTGGTAGCCGCATCATTACCACCGTCACACAAATCATCTCAAACGTCATCGATCATGACATGAATATCGCTGAGGCCACTCACGCACCGCGTATTCATGACCAATGGCTACCTGATGAGATTCGCGTTGAAAAAGCACTGAATATTGATACCGTTAAAAAACTTGAATCAATGGGACATACCATCATTCCAAAATCAGCCATGGGTTCGACACAGTCGATTATGATGACGCCAAATGGTGTTTATGGGTCGTCTGATCCGCGTATTGTCGATGCAGCGGTCGTTGGTTATTAATAGCAAAAGTATTAAACTCATATAGTAACGCCCTCTATCCTTTATAGTGTAGAGGGCTTTTTTGGTGCTAACACATACCCAATAAATCGTTTATAAAAATACGACCTCATTAATTGTTATTTAAAATGACTTAAAGAGCCATCTCTATAGTCATCTTAATATCGACTATTTTAGCGTCCTCATATAACGTCTCACTAATTTCTCCACTAGATGTAAAACCGTGCTTTTTATAAAAATGAATGGCCGATAGGTTATCCTTTAGTACCCATAAGTATAAACGGGGCTTATGAGTAGTATCCAATATACTGGTCAAAGCTGTGCTCATTAGTTGAGTACCAATACCTAAGCTGTGATATTCAGGCAAGACATATAAAGTGGTAATTTCGTATTCACTGCCTTTATTGAAATACCCAATAAATCCTACACTATTATGCTTATCATAGTCGTCATTACTACTCTCATAAGCTACCCAAACAGTGACGTCAGGATGAGCTATTATTTTCTCCCACATCTCTACCTTTTCAAATAAGTTGTTTTCTTTATTTATATAAGATTCAGGGAGAAGTTTTAAGTAAGCAGCATTCCAACTTATAAAATGAATATTAGCAATATCCGAAAAATCCTCTTGGCTTGCTTTGCAAATTGAAAACATACTCTTCTCCAAAAATAGTAGATATATAAAGTTAATAAAAATTAATCTTAATTAGGGCGTGTCCTCAATCTGAACGAAAGCGATTAAATGGGCTAAAAATGGCTAAATCTTGCCAAGCTGCATCAAATAACTGGTCAATATCCTGATATTACCTGCGCTTATCCAAAACAACAACCCGCCTTCTAAGCCCCTGCCTTCTCATTCAATATACGATATTGAATCCATTCAAAAACAAGTCAGCTTCATGCTGGGTATAGGCATTTTTCTAGTATCCATTATTTTTGCATGGTTTACGCTTCGGCAAGGCTATTCAACAGTCAGCCGCGCTATTAGTATGGTATGGATGGTTATATATATGGCTGCAATGAGTTAAAGTATGTTTGTTTATAACAAAGCTTCTTCTAATAGATTTTATATAAAAAAGCTTGGCTTATTACTTTATTTTCATCGCAGAAAAAACCATTATCTAAGCCCTATCAATTATTCTTATAGGCTCTAATCGGTGGCTGTCATCAGCAAATAATGCTATTATTACCGGCTGAGACTAAGAGTATGACATAGGGTTATGCACGTCCTATTCTTTAAAAATAAAATGTAGGCCATTGATATAGTAGATATTATCAGCCATGAATTCTAAATAATTTAGCATTTTCTCTAACGCTCATTCGCACACCCTCCTTTTTGATTGCATCAGTAAGAGTCTCCTATGGCATTTGTACACCTTGGCATCCACAGCGAATATTCCATTACCGATTCTATCGTCCGTATTAAGCCGTTGATTAAAGCAGCAACGGCAGACAATCAAAGCGCGCTTGCCTTGACCGATTTATCCAACCTTTATGCCACCGTAAAGTTTTATCGTGCCTGCTTAGGTGCTGGTATTAAGCCAATTATCGGTAGTGAAGTCATCATGGAGAATGAAGACACGCGGTTGACTCTCTTGGCGATGGATAACGAAGGTTATCAAAACATTACCCGTATCGTATCGCTTGGCTTTACTGAAGGTCGCGCCGACCCTAGCAATCATGGCACTCCTGTTATAAAGCGCAGCCATATTTTAGAGCACGCTGCTGGTGTCATCGTCTTATTTACTGAAAAGTCAGATGTTGGTCAAGCGTTAGTCGGCTCTATGCCAGAAAAAGCAGATGAATTGCTATTAGAGTGGCAAGCACAGTTTGACGACCGCTTATACTTTGCTATTAAACGTACCAATCGCTCAGGCGAAGACGCTTTTATTAAAGCTGCTATTCATTCAGGCGCCAAGCACCATATTCCTATCATTGCGCATAACGATGTGAGATTTTTAGAGCAAGACGATTTTGATGCTCACGAAGCACGCGTTTGTATCGCTGGCTCGTACGTACTTGCCGACCTCAATCGCCCGCAGACTTACTCAGATGCGCAATATCTCAAAACCCAAGCGCAAATGCAGCAGCTATTTGCTGATATTCCACAGGTTATCGACAATACTTTGCGCTTAGCGACTCGCTGTAATGTAAGTTTGACACTTGGTATTAACGTGCTACCAGAGTTTCCAGTACCTGAGGGTGAGACGACTGAATCTTTCTTTCGATTGGAATCGCAGCGCGGGCTTGAAAATCGTTTAGACAAACTCTTCCCAGTTGACGCGCGCAGTGATAATTGGAGTGATATCCGGCAAAGATATGATGATCGTCTAGAGTATGAACTTAAAGTTATTCTATCAATGGGCTTTCCCGGTTACTTCTTAATCGTTATGGACTTTATCCGCTGGGCAAAAGCTAATGGCGTGCCTGTTGGTCCGGGTCGTGGTTCCGGTGCAGGCTCGCTTGTCGCCTATGCGCTGAACATCACTGACCTTGACCCCATACATTACGACTTATTATTTGAGCGCTTCTTAAATCCTGAGCGTGTATCTATGCCCGATTTTGATATTGACTTTTGCATTGAAGGTCGTGATCGGGTCATTGATTATGTTGCCCAAACTTATGGTCGCGAAGCAGTCTCGCAAATTATCACCTTTGGTACGATGGCAGCAAAAGCGGTAGTACGAGATGTCGCGCGTGCGCAAAGTAAATCCTACTTCCTCGCTAGCAAAATGTCGAAACTTATTCCTAAGACACCGGGGATTACTCTAAGTCAGGCGCTTGAGCAAGAGCCTCAGCTGAAAGATTTGATTTCTAATCCTGACAACATGGATTATGAAGACGCCACCGAAGTGTGGGAAATGGCCATTAAGCTTGAAGGTATTTGCCGGAACGTTGGTAAACATGCTGGTGGCGTATTGATTGCGCCGCACAAAATTACTGATTTTAGTGCCATTTATTGTGATGATGAAGGTCACCGTGTCAGTCAGTTTGATAAAGATGACGTTGAAGCGGTCGGTCTAGTAAAATTTGACTTTTTGGGTCTACGTAACCTAACGGTGATTAGTGCGGCGGTTAAAAACATCAATAAGCGCCGCGCTAAAGAAGGCAAAGACGCACTGGTACTAGAAGACTTGCCATTAGATGACAGCAAAGCCTATAAGCTATTACAAGATGCTAAGACCACTGCCGTTTTTCAGTTAGAAAGTATGGGCATGAAAAAATACCTCGCTAAATTGCAACCCACCAATATCGAAGACGTGATTGCCATGTGCGCACTCTATCGCCCAGGTCCGCTCGATGCTGGTATGGTCGAGATGTATATTGACCGTAAGCATGGTCGTGAAGAGGTTATCTATGACCATCCCAATCTTGAGCCAATTTTAGAAAATACCAATGGCGTTATCGTCTATCAAGAACAGGTCATGCAAATCTCGCAGGTTATGGCCGGTTATAGTTTAGGCGGTGCTGATATGCTACGCCGTGCTATGGGTAAGAAAAAACCTGAAGAGATGGCCAAGCAGCGCGATATCTTTATTACTGGTGCAACTTCGCAAGGTATTGATGAAGCGACATCAGGTGGCGTGTTTGATTTGATGGAAAAATTTGCCGGTTACGGCTTTAACCGCTCACATTCTGCTGCTTATGGTGTACTGGCTTATCAGACCGCTTACCTTAAGCAATACTACCCTGCTGAATTTATGGCAGCCGTTCTAACTTCGGACATGAACAACACGGATAACGTCGTTTTCTTTATCAATGATTGCCGTGAAAACTTTGCTTTGACAGTGGTTAACCCATCCGTTAACCGCAGTGAATGGCATTTTGTTGCCGATACACCGACCAATATTATTTATGGATTGGGTGCGATTAAAGGTGTCGGTGAAGGCGCCGTTGAGTCTATTGTTGAAGCACGCCGCCGTGATGGATATTTCAAAGACTTATATGACTTTTGTCGCCGAGTCGATATCAAAAAAGTCAATAAGCGCACGCTTGAAGGACTGATAAACGCGGGTTGTTTTGATGACTTTGCAGCCACCCTGCGGCCAGACTTGCCAGCCGATGAAGCTTACGAGATTCGTGGGGCGCTGATGAGTCAGTTGCCAAGCGCCGTACAAGCTGCTGAGCAAGACCGTCAAAACAAAGAAATCGGTATGATGGATTTGTTTGGCGAGATGGATGGCGTGGTTGCGGCTCCGCCACTCGTCATGACCCCAGAGCTGATTTGGGGTGATAAGCACCGTCTAAAAGCTGAAAAAAATACCTTGGGGCTATATTTAACTGGTCATCCAATTAATGAATATTTAGACGAGCTAAAACGCTATACCTCGGGAGCGCGCTTAGACAAGCTCACAGATACTGGCTACAATGGCAGCTGCTATTTTGCTGGCTTGATTATCGATATGGCTAACTTTGGCAATCGCAACGTCATTACCTTAGATGATGGTACTTCTAGACTGGAAGTTAGCTGCTACGCTGAGCGTTTTAACCGTGTCAAAGAGCAGTTAAAAGTTGATGAAGTTGTGATTATTAAAGGCAGTATACGCGAGCGTGACGGAAGACTTTTTGCGCGTCTTGATAACGCGATGAGTATGGTTGACGCCCGCCTAAGATGGATGAAGAAAATCAGTATTAAAATTCATGGTAGCGATATAGACCTGCTTAATCGTATGCAACCTTTACTCAAGTCTGCACAAGCCAGCATCATTCCGGCACCAAAACTGTCTTATGACAATGATCAAGACGAGCAAAGTGGCAACTTCAACACGACTGCTAATAATGGCTACGATGCTGCGATTGGCGGCAGCCTGTATGATGAAAATGGTAATGATTTATTAGCGCTAGAAAACGATATGGCACAGGATACCCTTGATCAAAATGGCAGCAGTTACGCCAATAATAGCCTGAGTAACACAGACGCTTCTATTAACGATAACTGCTTGCCACTTGGACTTAGTATTTATGAAGAATACGGTATTGCCAATGTAGGACTATCAGAGCATTGGCGCGTTTATCCCAATGATGATAATTTACAACAGCTAAAGACTATGATTAGTGAGGATAATTTACACTTTCATTACAGCTGATCAATCGATTAGAGTTACCATCGTAATTAGTAGCAAAAAATTCTTTATAGTTAACGTTTCTGCGTTAGCTTTTACTCTATTGGACATATAATCATGGCCGAGACTACAAATAACAATATGACTGCCAACAATAATGACGAGATTGTCAATACCGAGCAGTTTGAAGACATGCGTAACTTGCTAGAAGAAGACTTTGCTGACTTAGTACAAGTCTACTTTACTGACGCTCAGCAACGTATTACCAAGCTCAGACAAGCTCAGCAAGAAGAAGACAACGCGAATGGTTATGAGCTTGCCCATGCTTTAAAAGGTGCCAGTGCCAATTTGGGTACGACGCAACTGATGAATCTTAGCAGTCAATTACAAGAGTTATGCCGTGAGCAGCGTATTAGTGAGAGCGCTCAACTTATTGAAGTTATCGCAATTTCATTAGACAGTGCTGAGCAAAACATCAACCAGCGCTTGGGGCAATAATGAGTAACGATACACCCTCATCTTTAACGACAATAGTGAATATATCCTCTACAACCGTTAGAGATTATCTTTCTTGCATACAAATAGTGATGGTTAATACTACCCTGCCCGCTAATATCGGTTCAGCAGCGAGAGCGATGCATACTATGGGGCTCTCTAAACTGACGGTCGTTGACCCAAAACTACCGATTGATGAGACCAGCGTTTCCCATGCTGCTGGTGGTAGCGAGTTATTATCATCAGCAATCATAGCGCCAACCCTTGAATCTGCTATCAAAAACTGTCAATTGGTCTTTGCTGCTAGTAGTCGCAGTCGTCATCTGCCACGTCCCGTGGTCACACCGACACAAGCTGCCAAAATCATGCTGGACTTTATTGATAAACAAAGCGCGATTAATGGGCAAGACGGTATAAATACAGCGCCCAATATTGCTATTTTATTTGGGCGTGAAGATCGCGGCTTGACCAATGAAGAATTGGCTTATGCTGACTATCATATTCAAATAGATGCTAATCCTGCTTATCCGGTGCTCAATGTCGCCTCAGCCGTGCAAGTAATTGCGAGCTTTATTTATGCTTATACCCAAACACATACCCAATCTGATAGCAAAGTTAGTAACGATATAGCAAAGGTAAATGACAACGTAGAGACGACCGAGCAGCCTATGCTTAATACCTATCTACGTCAGCAATGGGATGAGCCTGCGATTACTCAGCAACAACTGCAACAGCTAACCGAGCGCACCACCGCCTTGATGGTGCAACAAAAACTTGCAGACAATGAGAACCTAAAATCATTGCCATCGCGTTTGTCTCGACTTGGCTCACGACTCCAGCTTGATCAAAAAGAGTATCAGCTACTAAGCGCGTTAATTGCCAAACTTCTAAAAGACTAACACTCACCTACAAGGCGCAGCTCGAACGCTACAAAATACACTTTATACTAAGAAGCCAAGCTTTTTTGTGTCATTGGCTGTGTCTGATATACTGCTGCACGCTACGCATATAACTTAATACTAAAAAGGAATTTACAATGAATTGGAACGTCTATTTATCTGGAGAAATACACAGCGACTGGCGCCAAAAAATCATGCAAGGCGCTAAAGAACATGGCCTTGCGATCAAATTCACATCAGCAGTGACTGAGCACGAAGCTAGCGACGCCGCCGGTGATGTCCTCGGTAAAGATGACAATGGATTTTGGCGTGACTATAAATCGTCAAAGGTAAATGCCATTCGCACCAAAAACATGATCCAAAAGTGCGACATTGCTATCATTCGTTTTGGTGATAAATACAAGCAGTGGAACGCCGCATTCGACGCCGGTTACTGCGCCGCCTTGGGTAAGCCTTATATCACGTTGCATGCTGAAGATATCATCCATCCGCTAAAAGAAGTTGATGCCGCTGCGATGGCGTGGGCGCAAACGCCAGAGCAGGTTGTTGAACTGCTCAAATATGTTGTCAGTGATAGCTAAAGGATAATGGTAATCGCCTGTAGATGAAGCGCTAATTATTGGCGTTTTATCTACAGGCGATTTTTTATTTATAGCGCATGGCTATATTTTGTACTGCAAAACTGCTATAACTAAAGAGATTGTAATCAAAAATACGATAGGATGATTTATGTCATTGCCAACCAAGTTTTTAAAATCGCTTGCCAGTATTAAAAAAGACCTAAAAGAAGATATCGATGCGGTGTTTACTCGCGATCCTGCTGCGCGTAATAGTCTAGAAGTTATCTTGACCTACCCTGGTATCCACGCCCTTATTTTGCATCGCGGCGCCCATTGTCTTTGGCAAAACGAACAAAAACTTGCTGCCCGTGTTATCTCTTATGGTTCGCGTATCATCACTGGCATTGAGATTCATCCAGCTGCGAAGATCGGCAGACGCTTTTTTATTGACCATGGTATGGGGATTGTTATTGGTGAAACGGCAGAGATTGGCAATGATGTGACCCTTTATCATGGTGTCACGCTTGGCGGCGTCTCTTGGAATAATGGCAAACGCCACCCTACTTTGGAAGATGGCGTCATCGTCGGTGCGGGTGCAAAAGTATTGGGGCCATTCACTGTCGGTAAAGGCGCTAAAATCGGTTCAAATGCGGTAGTTGTTAAACCTGTACCAGCAGGCGCAACCATGGTCGGCAGTGCTGCTCGCATGATATCCGATCATCATGATGAAAAAGGCAACCCAATCGTCACTAAAGCAAATGATGCCAAACAACAAGAAAGCACCATAAACGCAGCTGCTTCAAATGATAATCAAGAGCAAAGCAACATATCTAAAAACGAGTCAAAGACAAGCACATCAAGCTCAGCCCGTGACACTGCTTTTCAGGCCTATGGTATCGACCCCTACTCACAAGATCCGGTCGCTGAAGCCTTTGCTAAAATGCTCGAGCATATTCAGCAATCAGAAAACCGTTTGGATCAACTACAGGCAGCAATGTGCAAAATCGATCCTGATTTTTGTAAAAAAGAATATGACAAACTTTGCTTAGAGGATTTGGATGTGATTGGCCAAAAGGATATGGATCAAGCAGGTGCTGAGCAGAAATAGGCGTATAGTTAATGAGTTGCACTTACATGCAACCTTACCCTTAATAAAACTAAAAATCCCGAAGCCAATTGATGTAATGGCTTAGGGATTTTTTTAATGATAATAGAAGCGTCTTTTTAATAGAAAAACATCTTTATTCATTTAATTTTTCTTCAACCCATGCTTTTAATACCACTACTTGATTATGTTTTTCATCTTTTGCGCCATAAATAAAGGTGACATTATGTTTCTCAAGCTGAGTTTTTACTTTATCTATGTACGCTCTTCGGAGCTTTAAAAGTGGCGATATATAAGCTAAGCATTTGCCTAGCTTATTTTCTAACAATTAGTTCCACTTCCTTCTATCAATTCCTCTATCCCTGCTTTCTCATGCGCCTTAAACGGATAACGATCTACCATCACTATCCATTCTGATATATATTTATTGCTTAGGCTATTCTTATTATTAGATAACTTTATCAGCAAAATATCGATATCCATTGTCACTTGTTTAATAGCCGTCTGCAATTCTGCTAGCCGCTGTCTATCACAATCACTCTCAAACCCTTTAAATGTTTGTTGTAGCTGTCGTAGTATTATTGGCGTGGTCAAGGATAGATAAACACATTGATTGATATAATCAGGCTTTGGGTGCTCTAAAGTGGCTGTAAAATCTGGATTTTTAAAAGCCGTAGATAGCTGTGTATTACCAAGCCCTTGTAAGTTTTTACGCACGTGAGATAAATAATATTCAGCTTGGTAATTACTACCCAAAGCCAATAGTACTGCCGTCACCGGTTGCTGTTGCAATTGTTCAGGAGCAATTTTTTTTAACGTCTCCAGATTCATATTTAGTGAACCTTTATGCATCAGTAGACTGACTATCAACAACTTCATTGTCAGCTGTTTTAGCATAGCGAGTAATTTGGACACCAACCGCATCAGCCTGTTTAATAGCGGTCGGTTTAGCAACGCTCAACGTCAATTTATGACAAGCATAGTTTGTTAGCAATCTATCTGCAATTTGCCCCGCTAAATGCTCAAGCAACTCTGCTTTGATTTCTTGACACCAGGCACTAACATCATCGCAGACGGCTTTATAATTAAGCGCGTCATTCACGTCATCAGACGCAGCAGCCTTACTAATATCTGTTTCAAGCGCAATATCAATCAATATTGGCTGGGTAATCGCGCGCTCCCACTCGTAAACGCCAATCACTGCCTCTACTTTTAAACCTTTTACAAATACCACATCAGACTCAGTATGCAACATCATTTTATCCTTGTTGACTACATTTTATAATTAGACTTTACACTCAATGACTCTATTACACTTAACGACTCTACAAAGCTTCATCACGCAAGTGTGCTGCTTTTAGCTGCTTACTTGGACGATGACGCCACAAGTCAATACTGAATAATAGCAGGCCAAACCAAATTAAACCAAATACTGCTAAACGGTGTAAATCAAACGGCTCTTTATAATAAAATATGGCTAAGAAGAAAATAAAGGTCGGCGTTAAGTAGTTCATAAAGCTCAGAATACTATAAGCGACCATTTTGGTAGATTTATTAAATAGCAATAACGGTATCAAAGTGATCGGACCTGCGAGCATCAGTAGCCAGATATTAGGGGTGAACCAAAAACTAAGCTGACTACTCACGACATCCGCCTGCCAAAACCACCAAAAACAAATAGGTACGAGCATCGCCGTTTCGACAAACATTGCATCGACAGCGGTCAAAGGTGTTTGCCGTTGAATAGTGCCGTAAGTACTAAAGCTAAACGCCAGTATTAAAGATATCCACGGCAAGCTACCAATCATGACCACTTGGATAACAACAGATAATAGTGCAAAACCAATTGCTACCCATTGTAGGGTACGTAAGCGCTCTTTAAACAAAATCATCGATAATGCCACACCGACCAGTGGCCCGATAAAATATCCTAAACTGGCTTCAAGGATACGATCATCATTAACCGCCCAAACGTAGGTCAGCCAGTTAATTGCAATAATGATACCCGATACAAAGGTGATTGCTATCCATTTTGGATTTTGTCTAAGTGTATTAATCCATTGCCAGCGCTTACTAACAATAAGTACAACAAGCAGGCATAAAAATGTCCAGATAATACGGTGACCAATAATCTCAGTCGCGTCATAGGCAGACAGCTGCTTAAAGTATAATGGGAATATACCCCAAATAGAAAAAGCGATCAGCGCGGTAACAATGCCACGTCTGGTTGTTTTGATAGGGGTTACTTGTTTTTTGACGACGTTCTGAGTGGTCATAAGATAAAACAACTTTTTGGAGCAAAGTACACCCTTGCCATTTTTTACTCAACAATAAAAAATGGTAAAGATGTTAGGTTCACTAGGTGAAAAGATTAAGTGAAATTAAAATAGAAAAGCAATGTATCAATGCCAACAGCGACACTCATACATTGCTAAAAACAATTTCAAAAACAAATTTAAAGTAAGGGCTTATTATAACCCCTCTTTAATAAAAGTTAAGCGTTATCGATACTATTATCAGCACCTTTATCAACTTGGATAGCCATACCGATTTGATTAGCAAGCTCAGCAAACCCTGGGAAACTGGTATTAACCGTTTCAACGCCTTCAATGCTAATTTGCTTAGATGCACGCAGACTGGCAACAGCAAAACTCATCGCAATACGGTGATCATGATGTGAGACGATATGTCCGCCACCAAATACAGGTTGGCTGTTGTTCACTTCACTGTTATCGCCTCTACTGCCCTTGCCTTCAATAATCAAACCATCATCAGTGACAGTACAATCGATACCAAGTTCTTGTAATCCTTCTGCCATTACCGCAATGCGATCTGACTCTTTAACGCGTAGCTCTTTAGCGCCGGTTAGAACCGTGCGACCTTGTGCACAGCTAGCTGCGATAAACAGTACTGGAAACTCATCAATCGCTAAAGGCACTAATGCTTCTGGGATCTCAATACCAACTAAGTTAGAAGAACGGATAGTAACATCAGCGACTGGCTCACCACCAACATGCGTCTCATTACTCAAGCTGATATCAGCATTCATCAGTTTTAAAATATCAATAATGCCAGTACGCGTAGGATTAACGCCGACTTGCGTTAAGGTCAGCTCACTATCCTGACTAATGGCAGCGGCCACCATAAAAAATGCCGCCGATGAGATATCAGCTGGTACCGCAATATTACCACCTGTTAGCTTACCGCCGCCTTCAACGCTGATGCGATTACCCTCAACTGTAACAGGATAGCCAAAGGCAGATAACATACGCTCAGTATGGTCGCGACTCACTTCTGGCTGAGTGACCGTTGTGGTTCCCTCTGCCCATAGTCCAGCTAGCAATAAGCAAGATTTAATCTGTGCTGAAGCGACAGGCATATTATAATCAATACCATGTAATGGCTTGCCGACATTATCACGACCCGTAATGCTAAGCGGTGATGTACCGTTATGACCGGTGCTTTGAATGACGGCACCCATGGCGCGAAGTGGCGCAGCAACGCGTTCCATTGGACGTTTATTGAGACTGGCATCACCTATTAATACACTATCAAATGCTTGCGCGGCTAAGATACCCGCCAACAGACGCATACTAGTACCAGAGTTGCCCATATATAGAGGCGTTTTACTGGGCTTTAGACCATTCATACCAACACCGTGAATGGTTAGCTTACCGTTATCAGGGCCTTCAATAGTCACGCCCATATCACGAAAAGCTTGCAAGGTTGCTAACGCATCTTCTCCTTCCAAAAATCCAGTAACCTGCGTCACGCCTTCAGCAAGACTACCAAGCATGATACTACGGTGAGAGATTGATTTATCACCAGGAATAGAGATAGTGCCGACAACGGTGTTGCTAGGTGAAATATTATAAGAAGCTGACATAGCAGAGGTATCCGTATAAGGAGTGCTGGCTAACATATGGCCAAAATGTCGCCGTGCGGCTTGCGCGCGGCCCAAAATTCCCATCAGGGCGGTTGAATCTTTATCAATAATAAGTTGGCGGATGTCTTGTAAGTAAACGCTATACTCATCAAGGGCGCTCACAATCGCGCTCTGATTGGCAAAAAATATATCGTGCCACATTTTCGGATCGCTGGCGGCAATACGGGTAAAATCCCGAAACCCGCCAGCAGCATAACGAAACATATCTAAATTATCATCGTGGCTGGCCAATTGCTCAACCAAATTGAACGCTAATAGATGTGGCAAATGGCTAGTATGCGCCAGTATTGAATCATGATGACTAGCTTCCATTGTCATGACACTCGCGCCCACGGCTTCCCATAGCTGACGCAACTTGATAATTGCCATATAATTGGTAGTAGGCAACTCACAAATAATGACGCTATGATTAACAAATAATTCAGCACGGCGAGCATGATAGCCTGAATTTTCAGCACCAGCAATCGGATGTGCCGGCACTAGCCCGACCGGCAACGAGCTGAATACGTTTTTGGCGGCTTCAATGATATTAACCTTGGTACTGCAAACATCAGTAATGATGCAATCAGTAGCAAGCTGTCCATTATCCATCACCGTTTTGATATCGGCAAATACGGCTTGCACCGCTTGTACTGGTACGGCGATGACGATTAAATCACTACCGGATATAACATCCTTAAGCACAGCGCTGCCCGCATCAAGTAAGCCTTGCGCAATCGCTTCTTCTATACTGGGCAGATGTCTGTCTACCGCAACCAAACGTTCACTCAAACCATTGTCTTTAATCGCTTGCGCTAAGCTAGCACCAATCAACCCCAGACCAATGATACAAACTTGATTGAATAGTGGTTGTAGAGTAGATGTGTTTGGCATGGCTGCTTGGCGACTTGCCGTTCGACTTATTTTTTGCATATTATTTTAATTATCATTTCACGTAAAAAGTATGGTCTTAATCATCCGTTAATATAGAGCGCAGCGTATCAATGAGACGTGTATTGTCTTCTGCGACCCCAACAGTCATTCTTAACCAGTTAGGTAAACCGTAATTATCCAGCGGACGCACTATCACGCCTTGCTCAAGTAATGCTTGATAAATAGAAGCAGCGGTTACGTCTTCCATCTCAACTTCGATTTCGACCATCATAAAGTTGGCATGTGATTTAACAAAGCCCAAGCCTAACGCATCAAATTGCTTCTCTAACCAGCGCATTTGTCCTTGGTTAATGAGCCTAACTTTTTCAATAAAATCTTGGTCAGCAAGTGCGGCTGTTGCCGCAGCTAAAGCTATTCTACTAACGTTAAATGGCTGACGGATGCGATTGAGTAAATCGGCTACTGGCACTGAGCTTAGCGCATAACCAATACGCAGACCTGCCAGCCCATAAGCTTTTGAGAAAGTACGTACAATGACCACATTGTCAAACTCATCTAATAGTGCCCGATTATTACTCTCAGGGCTGTATTCGATATAAGCCTCATCTAACACGACTAAAACTGAACTTGGAATACTGGCGACAAACTCACGCAGCTCTTCCTGCTCAAGCTGTGTGCCCGTTGGATTATTAGGGTTGGCGATAAACACTACCTTAGTATCAGGATTGTTTTGAACTGCGTCACTCATAGCACTTAGATCATGACCAAAGCGATTGGCAGGTACCTCAATAGCCATTGCGCCTTGCATTTTAGCGAGCATCGGATAAATAATAAACCCATACTGGCTATAAACAATCGCATCATCAGCACTAGCAAAGCTACGCGCTAAAATATCAAGCAAATCATTAGAGCCATTACCCAAGGTAATCTGATCGACGTTGACCTCATTAAAGTCCGCCAATGCTTGTTTAAGATAACAACCATTACCATCAGGATAGCGTGCCAGCTGACCCAACTGTTCAGTAATCGCCAGCGTTACTTTTGGTGAGCAGCCTATCGGATTTTCATTACTGGCAAGCATGACCACATCTGAGACACCATACTCACGCGTTAACTCCTCAACCGGCTTTCCCGTCTGATAAGGCGCCAACTCTAAAATACTGTCATAGGCAGGCACGAGCGGCGATAAATCTAACTCTGTCGATGGTATAGACGGCATATTTTATCCTTAGATGAGTTGACGCATCTATTATTGGCTCAGATGATGAACTTAGTCAGCATTACTATTTACGATATCTATATCTATATCTGTATCTGTATCTGTATCTTGTACCTATAATACTGCTTTTGGATAAGAACCTAATATCCGCAAATCCTTGACCAATGGACGGATATCAGCGATAGCGGCGCTCACATTGGGATCTTCAATATGCCCGTCCATATCAATAAAGAATACATACGCCCACTTATTAGGACGCTCTGGTCGCGTTTCAATACTGGTCATTGATACGCCGTGATATGATAATGGTTTTAATATCTCGATCAGTGCGCCAGCTTTGTCATGAGCTGAAACCATAATCGAGGTTTTATCTTGACCTGATGGCGCAACCGCTTCGTGACCAATAATTAAGAAACGCGTGGTATTGCTTGGATTGTCTTCGATATTTGAATAAAGCTTATGCAGATCATATTCTGCAGCCGCTACATCACCTGCAATCGCCGCCGAATGCCACTCGTTTTTCAAGCGACGCGCCGCTTCACCGTTGCTTGATACCGCCACACGCTCAACATTAGGATAATTCACATCAAGCCAATGACGACACTGCGCCAACGATTGCTGATGCGAATAAATACGGCTGAGACCGTCAATTTTGGTATGTTCAGCAACTAAGAAATTTTGATGAATAGGTAGCTCAACTTCACCAATTATTTTTAAGGTCGAAGATAAAAAGCCATCTAACGTATGATTGACAACGCCTTCTGATGAGTTTTCAACGGGCACCACACCATACATCGCTGTACCCGCTTCGACTTCACGGAATACGTCTGTGATGGTCGTCAATGGTACGGTATCGGCAGCTTTACCAAAATGCTTAAGTGCAGCCGCATGAGTAAAGGTGCCGACTGGGCCCAAGAAAGCAATACGTTGCGGTGCTTCTAAATCTAAACAGACCGACATAATCTCACGGAATAGGCGCGCCATTTTTTCATCGGCGATTGGTCCAGTATTACGCGCCATTACTGCCTTTAAAACTTGCGCTTCACGCTCAGGACGATAAAAAATAGGATTGCTATTATCAGCAGTTGGATTATTGGCAATATGGCTTTTCTTTACCACTGCTACTTGCTGAGCCAGCTTGGCACGGTTATTAATAAGCGTCTGAATTTCACAGTCTACTGCGTCAATATTTTGGCGGATATTATCCAAAAACTCTTTTTCGTTTGCGGTATCGCTAGTGCCTACGCTGCTTTGATTTAGATTGTCCACGTTTTGCTCTGCTGACTGCTCACTCATTACCGCCCATCCTTTTTTTATATTATTACTGAATTTTATAATTGCTATATTAAATCACTACGTTATATTTCGACGCTGCTAGTAAGAGTGCTATGGTAATCAATAGTATAATTGATTGAAACGATCTGACACTACTTTAATAAGTAAATGAAGCAGCCATATAACTTGCCCGCTCTACTATAGCAAAAACTATGCACAGTGCCCATTTGTAAATGCGCGTAAATCTATAAATCGCTATAAAACTGAGCACAATTCAACATTATGATGGCTTAGCACCCTAAAACTATCGGCTAACATAGGCTCAAATCTATGTTACAGTTTAATAGCATCCTTAATTTTATGCACCAGTACGACCATTAATAAGAAAATAATAACGTTAATTGACTATATCAAGGATACCTGATGAGCGCATTACAACAGCTTCGTACCATGACTACCATTGTCGCTGACACGGGCGACCTTACCGCCATTGCTCGCCTAAAACCTATCGATGCTACCACCAATCCTAGCCTAATAACCAAAGCCCTCATTAATCCTGATAATGAAGCATTGCTGTCAGAAGCCATGAGTCGCCATCGAGATGACATCGATGCGGTGATTGATGAGCTGACCATTCAGATTGGCTGCGATATTCTAGCTCTAATTGAAGGCCGCGTCTCAACGGAAGTCGATGCGCGTTTGTCTTATGACACGCAAGCGACGATTGATAAAGCCTTAGCATTTATGGACGCTTATCAAAAAGCAGGTATCGACTCAGAGCGCGTATTGATTAAGATGGCAGCAACGTGGCAAGGCATTGAGGCCGCACGCTATCTGGAAACTCAGAATATCCACTGTAATTTGACCTTGTTATTCGGTCAGCATCAAGCCATCGCCTGTGCTGATGCTGGCGTGACCCTGATCTCACCTTTTGTTGGACGCATATTAGATTGGCAAAAACGCCAACAGAATCGCCAAAACGTGCCAGTGTCTGATGATATGGGCGTGCAATCAGTGAAGCTCATTTATCAGTATTTTAAGCAGCATGGCTATAAGACGCAGGTGATGGGTGCAAGCTTTCGTTCTGTTGAACAGATACTGGCATTAGCAGGCTGCGATTTATTGACCATAGCGCCCAACCTTATTGATGAGCTGGCGGCGATGGATGTAGAGGTGATTCGTCAGCTATCACCAAGCCTGTCAATGGACATGGACAGCATGACTCGTGTGAGCTTGACTCAAGAAGAGTTCAGTACAGCCTATCAGCAAGATACAGTGACCCAAGATTTATTACCAAAAGGTATTGATGGCTTTATCAGTGCCCGTGATGAGCTGGCGGCAATGTTAGCAACTATGCGTGACTAAGCCTAATAGAGACTGGACCTAATAGAAACCAGATTTAATAGACTAAATGTTGATCTGAGCGCATAGCTAGCTTGAGTGTTAATCAATATAAACGATCATTAATATCATTAATTTTATAATACTGTAAACAGCAGGTCATAAAAGAAATTTGCCTGCTAATGTTAAGTTGGCTATTATAAGCGCCCAAATAGGATAAGAAATAAGGCTGAATTATGAAACGGCTAGCAGTGATATTAGCAGGTAGTACGCTTGCGCTTAGTGCCCATGCAGTGAACTGGTCAAAAGTATCAGAAAGTCAGACTGGATCTATTTTTAGCTTAGATTTGGATTCTATTGAAAGCTCCGATATCAATATCATCGATGAAAAACATGTCGATAATATCATCGTGTCTATTCGCAGAACGTATCCTGCACAAAAAAATGTGGCTAATGCAACTGTGGCTAATGCAACTAAGGGCGTGACGAAAGAAAGCAAAGAAGCGGCTATTCATCATAGCGATCAGCAATTACTCATCTCTTGTAAGGACGCCAGCTACTATAGGCGCGCCTACGTCAACTACGCTGCTGATGGTAAGGTCATAAAATCTTGGCAGTCAGAAAAGCCGATACTGACTACCAAAGATTTCAAAGTCACGACGCCAAAAACAATTAATCGTCTACTAGTTGAACAGTCTTGTAAAACTTACGAACAAGCTAAGTAAACGGTTTAAAATTGACTGGCATAAAAAAGCGCGTTAGTTATATCATTTTAAAGCCATAGAAAACTGGCTTTTATCACGCATGACTTATAGTCAAAATACCCTAAAACGCTACGGTACTGCTGGTATGGTTTTTTTGCAGCCTCTTCCTGTGTAGGCACAGCAAGAAAAATTAATAGCAGCAGTATATAATGTATCGATATTACTTTATTACTTTTCACTGACTATAAGTAAAAATGCCCGTCATTTACGCCTTTAATACCGTATAAACGGGTACTGGAAACTCGCCATGTAAAGCGACCAAATCCAATAACATCAACGCACCCACTACCGTATGCCCAGCTGATTGACACAGCTCATAAGCGGTGGTCAGTGTACCGCCCGTCGCCAAGATATCATCAACCAATAAAACGCGCTCAGGTGGCAGATTGTTTTGCATCTCAAGAGTGTCTTTACCATATTCGAGAGCATAGGCTTTATTAGCGACTGGTGGTGGCAGCTTACCGGGTTTACGTAGCAAAATCATCCCTTTCCCCAGTCGACCCGCCAACAAACTTGCAAAGACAAACCCACGCGCTTCAACAGCACCCAAACAATCTACCTCGTCCATTAGCCCTTTAGGTAGTACAGCAAGCAACGCATCAATCACTTCATTAATATGACTGCGCAGTAACGGTGTAATATCATAAAAATCAATGCCAGCTTTTGGGAAGTCTGCTACTGTACGAATGATTTGCCAAAATGGATGATCCATATTGAGTGTATTAGATGATTCGGTTGCGGTATTGACTGATGTAGCGGCGGTGTTAGCGCTCATAATGACCCTTAGCTTGTATGACGTAGATAATGATATAACCGTAATCAACGATGTATAAATCTATAAAATTAGCGGCGACAATTATATCATAATCGATTTTAACAGTCCGCTGCGATGGGCAAAAATACCACTGCTTAGATAAATAAAGTTTGGTGTAATGACTTGATAAAAGCTGGTTAATCTCAATATACAAGTGTAAACTTAACTATGAAAATAACGATTATATGCTAAACTAGCTGCGTTTTTACGGTCTAAATATTGACGGTAGTCATTCTTGATATACCATTAATATCAGCTTAAAAACGTACGGTAACACTGGTAATAATCGATAGGACTATTTATGAAACGTTATGAATGTATTGTCTGCGGCTGGATATATGACGAAGCGCTCGGCTGTCCTGAAGAAGGTATCGCACCGGGCACCAAATGGGAAGATATCCCTGATGACTGGACGTGCCCAGAATGCGGCGTTGGCAAACTTGATTTTGAGATGCTTGAATTTTAAGCCAATGACCTTTTAAATAGGACAATTCATGACAGAATCAAACGACATCAACAGTAGTGCTGACTTACCTGAAACGTCAGTTGGAAGTCTAGGCAGCTACCCTACTCCTGAATGGCAACAATTTGGCGAGCACCAGTGGAGCGCCTCAGACCTCAGCGAGCATCTTTATCAAGCAATGATAGATATTGGTGATGGCATCGAGCTCTGCGTTGAGGCTGGTGGCAATCCTAATAATCCGCCATTACTCATGATTATGGGCCTTGGCTCGCAAATGATATTCTGGCCAAACCATTTTATTAAGCGCCTTATTGATGCCGGTTTTTTTGTGATTCGTTTTGACAATCGTGATATTGGTTTGTCCTCTAAAGTACAAATTGATGGGCTGCCTCGTATCAGCCAGATCAAAATGATGATGCGTATGCAAACTGGATTATCCAATAAGAGTACACAGGTTGCTTATAACTTAACCGATATGGCAGAAGATACATCGCGTTTAATTAAAGCATTACAACTTGGCAAAACTCACTTACTTGGCGCTTCTATGGGCGGTATGATTGCGCAAATCGTAGCGGCGCGCTATCCAAGTTTGGTGCAGCGGATGGCATTGATGTTTACCACCACCAACCGTGCTTTTTTGAAACCGCCCAAGCCCAAACAGTTGTATACGCTTATCAATCGTCCTGAGAGCCATTCTGAGCGCGATATTGTACGTCATAGCGTCTGGTTTATGAAAACCGTTGGCACGCCAGGACACGTGAATGTAAAAATGGTGCGTGATATTGCCAAACTACGCTATCAACGTAACTTCCATCCGCTCGGTACTGTACAACAGCTGAATGCTATTTTGGCGTCAGGCTCTATCAGCCGATTTAGTAAGCAAGTCAAAGCACCAACGATTGTGCTGCATGGCAGTGCAGATGGGTTGCTGCCTTCCTCACAAGGAAGAGTCGTTGCCAAGACTATTCCTAATGCTAAATTTCATTTAATAGAAGGCATGGCTCACGATATTCCTGAATATTATCAGCCTTACATGGTCGATCTGATTAGCAATCACTTATTAGACAAATAGGTTTTATATTCCAAACTTATTAGCTAACTAATAATAAAAAAAGAGTGGCAAACCTATCGTTAATTTATAGGCTAGCCACTCTTTTTTGTTGCTCATTTTTATGATCGTTTTTATGATTATTTTTATACGGAAGCTAAAGCCTGCTGATAAAATCTAGTCACAACCAACAGCAGCACTTTCTTTATCAATACACATTTTATCGCCATTTTTTAAACTGCCAATCCAAGCTTTGCCATTTACAAATACAAATGAGGGTTTGTCTTGATAGTTATCGTCAGTGTTTGCACCATTACTATCAAAGCTAAAAGGAATTACAAGCTCGCCGCCCAGATTAATAAAACCCCATTCCCCATTGATAAGTACGCCAGCCAATCCTTCTGAAAACTCACGTGCCTCATCGAATGAATAGGTAATCATAGTGACGTTATTATCGTCAATAAAGCCCCATTTACCGTCTTGCTGACGCGGCTGTAGAGTGGTAAAAAGACTTGCTGGCGCCGATTTCTGCTCTAATGAATTGATTTTATCAACATTATTAACAGCTGATTTTTTGACATGCGACTGATTATTAACGCTGCTGTTTGCGTCGCTCTTGGTGTTGCCGTTTTTATCTAACCAGCTGATCGCTTTATTTTTACGCACACGAGCCATACCGCCACGATAATTATCAATGTCACTAATGGATGCTGAAAACGGCACAATAGTCTTATTAGCAGTGTCGATAACGCCATAATGACCACCCTGTTTGACCACAATGCGACCTTCAGATACAGGGCGCGCCCAGCCTTGACCATCACTTAGCGCATCGTACATCACAGGAATCACTTCACGACCCTGCATATTGAGATAGCCGACATGACCATTACGCATGACAGGCAATAAGCCGCTCGATATTCTATCAGCATCGACTTTTTGATAGCGCGATAAATCGACGAGACTCTTACCTTGATTATTGATGAGCGCTACTGGTGCACCAAAGTCTTTTACTGCCAGAAAATAACTGCTACTCGCCGTACAAGAGACGTTTTTATAATAACTTTTTGGAATTTTACAGCTGGCTGCTTGTGCGCTTGGTACAATAAATAGTGCCGTTACTAAAGTGCTGGCAATAAAACAGCAGCGCATCAACTGTGGCTTTAACCAAGATGCTGATATTCCAGATGCTGATATTAATGACACATTTCGTTTTGATAAGGAACGTTGAAGCATAAACAAACCTAGGCTAAAAGTAGTAACAGCTATTTAAGTATTTTAACAGCGTATATTTTTTAAGATGATGATATTTAACCATATAACTGGCAAACAGAGTAACAAATAGCAGCGTTTGCGCCAATGCCATTCCTGTAAGAGTGTGACTTGCTTATATATAGTCTGTTTAAAATAGCAAAAGGTCATCTTTTATATCGTATGACTATCAGCTACCGCTTTTAAATTGGATAAGCTATAGCCACATACTCTGTGACCGTAAAATAAATAAGACTAAGCCATTCCAATTTAAGCTCAGAACATCGACAATGTGGCTTGTTTTAGCGAACTATTTAGCATACGACGATTTAAAAAATAAAATAGTAATGATATAAGGATAATCCATGGCTATTGCCTCCTCACGCTCCGCAGCAACTGGCTTGGTCATTGGTTGTGTTATCTTTGGCTTGGGTAGCCTAATTGTGGCTCATGTCGCTATTGGCGGTTGGGCAATGGCTTTTTGGCGTTTGGCTATTTCAGGTATTATCTTTACGATACTGGCTAAAATAATGGGGCAACGCTTGCCGCAGTCAAGGCGGGCTATTGTTTACGGTTTATTATCCGGCGTATTTTTAGGATTGGATTTAGCACTGTGGCACGAGAGTATCTATGCGGTTGGCCCCGGTATTTCAACCTTACTCAACAGTTTGCAGATTTTCTTTTTAGCGGCCATCGGATTTTTATATTTTAACGAGCGTCAATCTATCCTACAATTGGTCAGTTTAGTTTTAGCAATGTTAGGCGTGGCGATGATTGGCAGTCCCGAGTTTGCGCAAAACAAGGCGGCTACTTGGGGTTTTGTCACTGGTATTATATCAGGGGCGATGCTTGCCGCGTCGATGACTTTTATACGCAAAACACACGATACTGAACCAACACCAATATTTGTATTGATGCAGCTAATCAGTATCGGCGGCGTACTGGCAATGATTGTACCGATGTTCGTCTTTGATATGGGTAATATTCTACCCAATACTTGGTCTGAGATTGGCTGGATATTGATTTACGGGACGGTGATGCAGTGCTTAGCTTGGGGTCTAATCGCCTACTCTATTCCAAAACTGTCGCTCGCATTAACTGGACTGCTGTTATTGACTGAACCTATTGCCGCATTGGTGATTGACTATAGCTGGCTGGATAAACCCATTAATACCCTGCAATGGAGCGGCGCGCTACTGACTATGTTTGCCATCTACTTAGGTTCACTCAAACCTAAGCCGCGCGCCCTACGACGTTATCGGTTTTTTGCAAGATTTTATAAGCGCGATTATAAATAAAGCTCGCATAGACTAACAGCAGCTATAAGTAAATATCATAACAGATAAAAGCCACAATAATTATTGTGGCTTTTATTGATTGATATATTAAATTCTTTAATCTTATGATGATTAAAAATTTAATCTTTTTGACGGTTAAACAGAGCGTTAAGGACAATTGCTGTCAAGGTAGCGGTACCAATACCGCCCAAATCAAAGCCACCTAAGTGCAGGCTAAAGTTACCAGTACCCATAATAATTGTCACAGCAGCAATGATCAGATTGCTGTTTTTGCTAAAGTCGATATGACTGTCTATCCAGATTTTCGCACCAGCAATGGCAATCAAACCAAAGACGACGATAGACGCGCCACCTAATAAAGCTGGTGGAATGGTTTGAATGATCGCACCAAACTTCGGTGACAATCCAAGTATGATGGCGACCAAGCCAGCGATGACGAATATAGTCGTGCTATAAACTTTAGTCACTGCCATGACGCCAATATTTTCAGCATAAGTAGTGACACCGGTGCCACCAAAGCCCGCTGAAAAAGTCGTTGCCAAGCCATCAGCAAAGAATGCACGCCCCATATAAGGCGTCACGCGAGCTTTCGTCATACCTTCGACCGCTTTAAAATGCCCTAAGTTTTCGGCGACCAAAATAAATGCTACCGGCGCAATCAAAATAATCGCACTTAGCTCAAATTTTGGCGCATGAGTGCTCGGTAGACCAAACCATGAAGCGGTAGACACGCCACTAAAATCAATGGGAATACCAAAACCTATGATATTAGTCATCACATAATAGGCGACATAAGACAGTATCAAGCCAACTAGCAACAACAAACGACGTAGCATACCGCGCGTAAATACAGCTACGCCGCTGATTAACAGTACCGTTAAGGCTGCCATCCACGCATCAAACTGATTGGCAGATACCCCTTGGATAGTCACTGGCGCTAAGTTAAGACCGATAATCATCACAATAGCACCGGTAACAATAGGCGGCATCAGACGCTCAATCCATCCTGTACCGGTTTTCATCACCAATAATCCTATCAAAGCATAAATAATACCGCATGCCATGATACCGCCCAAAGCAACATTCAGATTCGCATTAAACCCTACGCCAGCATAAGCCGTCACAGCGATAACTGGGCCGATAAAGGCAAAGCTTGAACCCAAATAACTTGGCATACGCCCACCAGTGATGATAAAAAACATCACCGTACAGATACCGGACATCAAAATAGCTAAGTTAGGATCAAAACCCATGAGTAAAGGCGCAAGTACGGTCGAGCCAAACATGGCAAAGGTATGTTGTACACCCAGCAGCATACTTTTCGATGGCGGCAAATACTCATTTATACCGACTGGCATGCGATCTAAGTCGCCTTTAAATGGTCGCCATGTAGGGAACCAGCGCCCATTTTCAAAGTCTGGATCATAAGGTAAGCTCATCGTAGCTGAATCGATAGACGCAGCGTCTAGCGCTGTTGGCACTAGAGGTTCTGCTTGACTGTTTTTCTCTGATTGGAAAGAGTTCTCTGGAGGGTTTGCCATGCGCGATTGTCCTATGAGGCCTAAGCTAATAGTAACAGCCTGATACTAGCTAGGATAAATAAAAGATAATAAATAGGACTATTTTAAAAAAGGATAATTCAAACAAGACCTATCACAAATAGAAGCATTTATAACAAACAGCACTGTTTATCTATAAATAGTAAAATTCATAATACTTATACTCAATTATTCGAGATATTGTGCTTCGTCCAATCACTTGTTTGGAAAAAAGCAGATAAAGTAGGTTGTTTTATAAAAAAGCTATATTTTGCTAGATGTACGCAGGTAGATATGTTCTACTAAATACACTGCTGCAGCTGCTCGCACCTTACTGTATGCTACAGCGACGGCTAACTTACAGGATGTTACATAAGCGTTGATGCCAAGCATCATAACGGAATTTAATAATAAACAACAGCTATTATTTACCCGTCACTCGAACTGCCACATTCCCATAGACAACGCTCTAAATTTACCGATTAACGGTACCTGTGATTTTCTGCTGCCTATCATGTTTTTATGTGGGCGCTATAGTTCTGCTATGCGGTTATGTTGACTCTATCTCACTTTTTTGGTAATTAATTATGATTAGTGTATTTGATTTATTTAAAATCGGCATTGGCCCTTCAAGCTCTCATACTGTTGGTCCAATGATAGCGGCTAACTTGTTTGTAGAGTCACTACTTAAACAAACTGACATAAAAAATATAAAAGCTTTAGAAGTTGAGCTATACGGCTCCCTAGCTGCAACAGGCAAAGGTCATGCAACCGATACGGCCATACTACTAGGCTTACTTGGGCATGCTCCCAGTACTATCGATACACGTTTGACCAGTCAATATCTGTCACCGATTTTTTCAGAAAAACAGCTCCATATAGCAGGTGAGCATGTTATTGCTTTTGATATTGAGCGTGATATTCACTGGTATGATGAGACCGTCCTACCCTATCACCCAAACGCTTTAACCATCCGCGTATTATTGACTGACGACAGTCATTATCAGCAAACCTACTATTCCGTTGGCGGTGGTTTTGTTATCAATGAAGAAGATGCGACAAATCCGGATGAAGATCATGCCGCGCCAACGATTGATATTATTCCTTATCCCTTTAATAGTGCCGCAGAGCTGCTAGAGCAATGCCGTCAACACCATTTAAGCGTCAGCGAATTGGTACTGGCTAATGAATGCCATTATCGCAAACAAGCAGAAGTATTTGCCTATTTAGACTCTATTTGGGAGTCAATGCAAGATTGTGTGACCAGAGGCTGCCAAAACAGTGGCATATTACCCGGTGGTTTAGATGTTAAGCGTCGTGCCCAAGCCTTACATTTGCAACTGTGCGCTGAGAAAAACCAACCTAGTACCAAGAATGATAAACTTGCCGCGATGGATTGGATTGATCTATACGCCTTGGCAGTCAATGAAGAAAATGCCAATGGCGGTAATGTGGTAACCGCGCCTACTAATGGCGCGGCAGGCATTATTCCTGCAGTCATGCATTATTATCGTGATTTTTTATCAAGCTACAGCATCGATGGTGCGCGCAAATTTTTGTTAAATGCCACTGCTATCGGTAGTCTCATCAAACAAAATGCCTCTATCTCTGGTGCTGAAGTTGGCTGCCAAGGTGAAGTTGGTTCTGCTTGCGCGATGGCAGCTTCTGCATTGGCGGAAATATTAGGTGGCGATCCTGCTAAATGCCTCAATGCTGCCGAGATTGGTATTGAGCACAACTTAGGCCTTACCTGCGATCCTGTTGGCGGCTTGGTACAAGTACCCTGTATCGAACGCAATGCGATGGGCGCTGTGAAAGCCGTCAATGCAGCACGACTTGCTTGCCGTGGTAACGGACAACACTTTGTCTCTTTGGATAAAGTTATTGAAACCATGAAAGTGACGGGTGCTGATATGCTGGATAAATATAAAGAAACCTCACGTGGTGGATTGGCAGTTTATGCGGATAACCGTATACCAACCGCGACTCATGGTGTCAGTGTAAAATATAGTCAGTGCTAATATAGTGTTGGTTGATATAGCCTTTATTGATATAGCCTTTAATAATATAGCTATCCATAAAAAAGACCTCTAACGAATTAGAGGTCTTTTTTGTTTGCGCTAAATGTCATTAATCAGTAATCAATTAACAATTTATTCAGCTGTTTTTGACACAACTTCATTTAAAATCCAAACTGGCTTAGCGACGTTAGTGAGTTCATTCATGACCACTTCTTGACGAACATCTAGAATATAGCGGTAATTTGGCTCATACGTGAAGCCTTGGATATTACCGTTCAAAGGTGTGTAGTTTTTCTGATAAGTTTGACGATACTGTAGGCATTCTGATTCGACCATCGTGCCATTAGACGCTTGAAGCTCACAGACTGCTTTGAGTGGTGCTATTTCTATTTTAAAACTTGGAATGTTGACAACTTTAACATTCATAGCTTCACCTTCCACTACCATAGTACGTTCATTATCCACGTCCATAGTAGAACAACCTGATAAAACAAAAGTCGCCATCAATGCTGCAAGTGCTAATTTTTTCATTATCTAATCCTCAGTGTATTAATATTAATTATAGTAGTGTTGATTGCTAACCTTTTGAACCGGTTTTATTCGATTATCGAGGCTCAAAATACAGTAGGCATTTATAACGATACCGCTGTCGATCATAAATAAGACTTAAATCCTAATGACAACTGAACTTAAGATCTGAACTCAAGAGTATCTCTGCAGTACCGTCTATTGTTTACTGTGGACAGTATAGGGTGCAAAGTAACTTACCCTCTATAACTACTTTGTAACGTAACGTCAGCTTTTGCAACTGATGTTAATCAATAGTTTTTATTAATAATTTTTATAGCATAATTTTCGATAGTATGTTTCTGGATATAATTGATCCACTTTTAAAAGAATACAGTGCTACTGGGATTAATTATTCGCAGCCTCTGTCTGCGTAGGCACAGTAAGCAAGAAAAATTGATACCAGTATAGTCAATCCAAAATAAAATTGGTACAACCCATATCATGAAACAGTTTAGGTAAATTATTCTCCATCCACCCTTGTCGTAGAAACTTAGCCTGTGCCCATTTTTTTTCAATAGGGTTTAAATCAG
>NZ_JBAQQF010000070.1:0-4397 GCF_049295055.1 Psychrobacter sp.
TGAATCGCACCAATCACTAATAGAATATGTGTGGTAAGTACACCATGAAGTACACTGTGCTTATCTCAGCAAGTTAAAACGTTAATACCATTAACCCACAGTTTAGCGTTCAAGTCCTCACTAGGGAACCGCACCAGTGAAATTGGTTTGTCATAGGCATACTTACAATAGATTATAGTGAAGTGATAGGGTGACGGAGCAGGCGGTAGTACTTTAATATTGGCCCGAACTCATATTACAACTTATGATCATTAATAAAATCAACCATCACTTGGGCGGTCCGCCCATCTCCTCCTAGGCATAAAAGCGCCCGCGTTCCTTATAGTTTCGTTGGCTTATTTGAGCTCTTTATTTTTGCGCTCAAGCGCTTTGATGGCTGACCAAGAGGCATTATAGTTCGGTTAAGTTGTTCATGGAAGAAATCCTGTTTGCATAAGTTGGTCTTGGTAAACCTACTTTAGCAATTGTGAACTTCTTGTTTTTGTCTTTTTTGGCGCTCCCTTCTCCTGAACTGGGGTTATTTATTACTCAAAATTCTAAACAATTTGTTTTATGAGACAAAATTATTTGTTTCTGTTTTCCAATTATGTTCCAATCATAACCTTTTATCGGTGTTTTGATACACTTTTAAGCGCATCAAAAGTACTTAATCTTGAAGGAGATAATCGGCTATGCAAGGAAGTAACTCGCCAAATGGCAATCCGCCACATAATAATTTTGATGCAGCAGAGCAAGACTCGCGCATGCAGCGGTTTTTAAAAGGAGTAGAGTGGCTCGGTAATTTACTACCGCATCCTGTTATTTTGTTTGTATGGATGTCAGTATTTTTACTGGTTCTTTCAGCAGTACTGTCTTACTTTGGTATATCGGTAATCGATCCACGACCAGAGGGTGCAAGCGGCCGTAGCGCTGATGGAACTATTGAGGTCGTCAATTTATTAAACGGCGAGGGCTTAGCTCGTATTGTTGAAAACTTGGTGACCAATTTTACTGGTTTTGTGCCACTTGGTACGGTGCTGGTAGCACTACTTGGTGTTGGTATCGCTGAACGCTCTGGAATGATATCAGCCGCACTACGTGGGCTAGTGTTAAACGCGCCAAAGAAAATGGTTACCTTTACTATTGTGTTCGCAGGTATTATGTCAAATACGGCCGCTGAGCTTGGTTATGTGGTTTTGATACCACTTGCTGCGGTTATATTCCACTCTCTTGGTCGACATCCATTGGCTGGTATCGCTGCGGCATTTGCTGGGGTATCTGGTGGCTATAGCGCTAATCTATTACTTGGCACAGTTGATCCTTTATTATCAGGGATTACTCAAGAAGCGGCACGTATCATCGATCCAGCTTACACTGTTGGGGCAGAAGCCAACTGGTACTTTATGATGGTGAGTACTTTTTTGATTAGTGGTTTGGGTTATCTTGTGACCGAGAAAATCGTCGAGCCAAGCCTTGGTAAGTACAATCCTACTGACGCCGATGATCCCTCAGTATTAGATACCAAAGCTGAGCGCGTATCTACTATTGAGAAAAAAGGACTTTTTTGGGCTGGTATTAGCATGCTGGTATTCTGTTTATTATTGGCTTGGACCGTGGTACCTGCTGACGGCATCCTGCGTAATGCTGAGACAGGTCTGTTGTCAGGTTCGCCATTTTTAAAGGGTATCGTTGTCTTCATTTTTGTGTTCTTTGCCATACCTGGTTATATATATGGAAAGATTACTGGTAGCATAAAAAACAACCAAGATGTAGTAGATGCGATGAGCCATGCGATGAGCTCGCTCAGTATTTATATCGTCTTAGTCTTTTTTGCAGCACAGTTTACCGCCTTCTTTAATTGGTCAAACCTTGGTTCTGTAATGGCAGTATCTGGTGCAACTTTCCTAAACGATATTGGTTTAACAGGTCCTTTCTTATTGATCGGTTTTATCTTGATATGTGCGGTGGTTAACTTGATGCTTGGTTCGGCATCTGCGCAATGGGCCGTAACAGCACCAATATTTATCCCCATGCTAATGCTAACTGGCTATGCGCCTGAGATGATACAGGCCGCATACCGTATTGGAGATTCGACTACCAATATCATTACCCCTATGATGAGCTATTTTGGTCTCATTATGGCAGTTGCTATTCGTTATAAGAGAAATACTGGTGTTGGCACACTTATGGCGATGATGTTACCTTATTCAATTGCGTTCTTAGTTGGTTGGATTATTTTATTTTGCGTCTGGGTGTTTGTATTTGGTCTGCCAGTAGGCCCTGGTGCAGAGACGTTTTATCCTGCTAGATAGTAGTGAATCGAAGGTTTGCTAAATGACCCCAGTTCGGGAAAAGGGAGCGCCAAAAAAGAAGTCCACAATTGCTAAAGTAAATTTATCAGAGACCTTCCTAAATTTTGTGTAAGTATTTAATCTAAACGTCAGTTACACAGAATCTGGGATGGTCTCTCTACAATCTAAATAATAGTTACACACTTTTTAGGAAAGGCTCACTATTTTATTTGTTTCTAACAAATAAACACCAGTTTTGACCGCAACAACCCTTCTAAAAATTATAAACCAAAAAAAAGCCCACGTATTGTGGGCTTTTTTTTTGGTTTATAATTTTTTTCTTGATCATGTTAGACTCATTTTCACATTTATGACTATATATTATCCAATATTAGTCAAGTACCTATTAGGTTGATCCACAACATCAACCTAATTAGCCTATTGCTGCCTTTTGTTTGTCATTCAATATATTACTCTGGCTCAGAGTCTCGATTCTAACAAAATGGACTTCGAGATTATCAAGGTACTCCAACTTTCCTAATAAGGGTTTTTATGCTTAAGAATAGTTCAATGAAAGAAATTGTTGATTATCTACTTAATTTATATAAGGTAAATAGCATTACAGAGATACCAACAGAAGATAAGGTTGATTTTTTATGCTACCTATTGGCTACAGATACATATGGTTTAGATCAGATTTTAAGTCAAAATAGCCCAGTTCTTCGAACTGTTAGAGGGCACACATTTGAAACCTATTTTGATGAAGTCTTATATTTAAATGGATACTCATCGCAAGAGATGGGAGGTGATAGCTCGATTGATCGTGTGGTGAACGGCCATACGCTACAATTAAAAACCCCATATAAAAATGGAACTAAGCACGGAATAGCACAGTATAAAACCCATAAAACGCATGGTGCTAAGTCTGAACAAGAATCAATGAGTTATTACCATAAACTTTCTAGCTTCTCTGATTTCTTTGTAGGCCTAATATCCTACAATCCCCAACAGTTTTTAATCCTTCATAAATCTCAACTGCCACTGGTCTCTACTAACGATAACATTAGTAGAATTAAAAGTCCTTTTTCAATTGATCTTACAAATACTGATGGTATTAATGCTTTCCATAAACTAGGTGTCAGTGTTAATCCTGAGTCTATATTAGAGCTTTATCCAAATAATAATGAAATTTTGCCAGAAACTGTAAAAAAGTGCGGTGTTACTACAGAAGTGATTGTTAATACAATTATAAATAAAAGTAACTTTAGAGTTTGGGATATGGCGATTAAAGGTTTTGCTAGAGAGTATGCGTTTGAAAAGTATGCTGCTAAAATAAACTTGCATATACAAGACCCTAAAGTAACAGGTAGACCTCGCTATGATAAAGCCGATTTTGTCATAGAAGATGGAAGCCAATACCTGTTTTTACAAATGAAGGGCTTATCTATAGGAAATTGTAAACTAGATCTAGAAGACCCTATTTTAGGAACTGAAACTCAGCTGACTAGAGGTAGGGTAAATGATCATCCCACACAAAGCAGGCTTTATTTAGTAGCAGACTTTGATTATTTGTTATTAGCTGTTGATCCAACAATCGTGAGTATATGCAATAAAATACCATTGAGTGATAATTTGTCATGGGAATTCTATAAAATACCAGTTTCTTATCTACAATTTCATCCTAAATTTAATAATCGCCTAAAAAGTGTACAAAAGTTCTATTATTCTGAATTAGAAAAATTTAGGATGTAGGTTTTCTTACGTTTTAACAGGGTAGTTAGTAATTATTAACTCGTCTCCAACCATCCTAGAGTCCTTGGTGTTGGCCGTATTATAAAACCAACTTCTTTCATATATATAAGCCCAATCGTATAACTCTCTTATGGCTTCACAGTCGTCATACGAAAGACAGAAATAGTGTTCAGTTTCTTTTAATAGTGATGCCAGTCTTTTATGCTCAGCTTCATCAAAAGGGTGTATATAAGCTCTCTTTGTGTCTGCATCATAATAAGGCGGATCTAAATAGAGCAAAACTTTGCCATTGTTCGTAGGTGCATTTATAAGGTCGCTAAAATCAAGGTTAGTGATCTTAACTTCTGTAAGTTTTTTTCTAGCAATTAATAAAAA
>NZ_JBAQQF010000071.1:0-52896 GCF_049295055.1 Psychrobacter sp.
TAGGTCATGCCGTCATCTATACTTTTGAGAACTTGTCTACGAAAATCTAGTGAGTAAGTCATGGTCTTTATAATAACAATTAGATTTGATAATTAGTTTATAACACTTTTAAGTGGGATTGACTATACATTTATTTTAAATAAGCTTATATCACGCTGACTTTTATCATTGTAATGGCATGTTAAAAATGATGGGAAATTTAGAAGCGCGGTCATATCTTTAATATAAATTCTGTATACTTAAAACTGAACCGCCCAATTTGCAACCAATGGATGACCTTCTGCCATGTCTAGACGTTCAGCGCCTTTTGTCGCCCCTGATTATATCGACGACTCTATTTCAAAAGATGGCAAAAAACACGCCAAAGTTTTGCTATCAACGCTGCAAGAAGACATTGCGAGCTTTAGGAATGAGCAGTTTCCACCTGATATTTTACTTCAAGTTCGTGATATGCCTATTTATGAAGGAAATTTAGCAGAAGTCCAAGCATATCAGCAACGTTGGCATAATCTACTTGAGCGCGCGCTGGCATTTTACCCCGCTGCCAATTTAGCACCTGATTATCTACCTTTGCCCGCCAGCCTTGAAATACCGCAGTTTATGTATCATGTTCAAAGGCTGCATCTGACCAAAACCCGAGCTAAGGAATCAAAAAGCTTTGGCTCGGTCGGTGCACTTACGGATAAATGCGGTGATTATAGCGCTGATGATATTGAGCGTATGACAGCGGTTTTTGACAATGATGATGAAGCGCGTTTGGTCGCCCACCGTGAGTTTATTGACTTGCGTGCTTATGTATTTTGCCGTGATAATAAAGGCGAGATGTTGGAGCCTGAACGGGTAAGATTTTATCGGACTGGACTCATCGTGCATGCCCTACCCGATTTTAAAATCGTAGATAGTCGACAGACACCGCGTAAGCGCCGCAACGATGCTTATAGCAATCCGCTGGCAGATAATGGCGTATGGAAGATTTATCGTAAAAAATAACCTATGTTAAAATATTTTTTATTGTTGTTATAATTCTGCTTTACTACTCATTTTATCGTTACTGCTAAGGATTCCAGATGTTCGCTGCCGCCGCCGGCTCACCAAATTTAATGTTACAAGCTACAATCTTCTTGGGAGCAGCGCTGCTGTTTGTACCACTTGGTAAGCGCTTCGGTATTGCGACAGTCTTAGGGTATCTGATCACAGGACTGATATTGGGTCCAAGTGTGCTAGACGTAGCAGGCGATGCCGAAAGTTTGTTACATTTTTCTGAGTTTGGTGTGGTGATGCTGCTATTCATCATTGGGCTTGAGCTGCAGCCCTCACGATTATGGGCACTACGCCGTTCTATATTTGTGTTGGGCGGTCTACAAGTTGGTCTAACTGGCACGTTATTAATGTGGCTCTCACATCAATTCTTCGCCTTACCACTCGATACCGCATTCATCGTCGGCTTTGGCCTCGCCCTCTCGTCTACTGCATTTGTACTACAGATATTGACTGAAAAGCAGCAGCTGTCGAGCACCCATGGCCGTGAAGCCTTTACAATTTTATTATTCCAAGACATTGCTGTTATTCCTTTATTAGCCGTCATTCCTTTTTTATCAGGGGTGCGCGAACAAAGCTATGATTTGATTTATTTTGGCAAGGTATTTGCTGTTTTTGCCGGACTCATTTTCGCCAGTCGTTATGTCGTTCGCCCGTTTTTTAAATTTGTAGCCTCAAGTGGAGCGTCAGAGTTATTAACAGCAGTCGCGCTATTTATCGTAATGGGCGTCTCTATTTTGATGGGTCAGATTGGTCTATCGATGGCATTAGGCGCATTTCTGACGGGCGTATTGTTGGCGGATTCTGAATATCGTCATGAGCTAGAGGCCAGTATTGAGCCTTTTAAAGGCCTGCTATTAGGTTTATTCTTTATGTCGGTCGGCATGCTGACGGATGTGAAATTGATATTAGCAAAACCCATCTTTATCATCGGCTGTGCGATGGCGCTGATGTTTATCAAGTTTGGTGTTATTACCGCCATTGCAAAAATATCAGGCAATCGCTGGCCGACCAGCATCAGACTAGGTGTTACCCTCGCCCAAGGCGGTGAATTTGCCTTTGTCTTGTTTAGTGTAGCAACGGCACAAAACGTCTTGCGACCTGAGCTTGCCAATACCTTGAACCTTGTCGTGACCATCTCTATGGCACTCACGCCACTGGCATTCTTATTATTAGAAAAAATAGGTGAGCCATTATTTGCAAAAAGTAAACCAAGTCGCGAATACGATACAATTCCAGACCACGAGCATCAGGTAATTATCGCTGGTTTTGGGCGAGTTGGGCAGATTATTGGTCGTGTACTGCGCATGCACAATATCGAGTTTACAGCGATTGAGCGTTCTGCAAATCGAGTCGATTTCGTCCGTAAGTTTGGTAACCAAGTCTACTATGGCGATCCAAAAAACCCTGAGATATTACGTGCGGCTGGCATCAAAAAAGCACGTGTATTTATTCTTGCTATCGATGATTTAGAACGCTCTATCACCACCGCTCAATATCTACGTAAAAACTATCCAGATCTGGTTGTCTTGGCACGAGCGCGTGATCGCCAGCATTATTATCGTCTACGTGAGGTAGGCGTTCGTCATATTTGGCGTGAGACTTATTTAACTTCTTTAGATATGTCACGTGAATCGCTACAGCTGCTCGGTATCTCACCGGAAAAGGCACGCGAAACGGTAAAAACTTTCCGCGACTATGATGATGATTTGATTGAACGCCAACAAGCTATCTATGACGATGAAGCCAGTATGATTGAATCAGCCCAATCAGCGATGGCAGAGCTAGAGAGCTTATTTGATGAAGATATCGATAAAGCGCGTAAAATGGATTTGAGCGATTTTTATGAGGCGCTCAAAAGCCAAGCCATACCAATCGATGATAAAGACCATATCGCGACTGATTCTAAAAACTAAGCGTTATAAAACGCTACTCAGCGCTGCAATTTTCAGGCGCTTGCTTTTTATTCAGCGAACTTATACATTCCCAATTATCAGCGCCTGGCACATGATAAAACACCAGGTTATGACCATTGAGATAGCGTATAGGAAACTTAACATTCTGAATCGTCGCAACAACGGCACAGTCGGTTTCTACTACCCCCGCTGCTTTATTATCAATATCAATACGTACTTGCTGCGTGCCGGTGTTGATAGCTAGATTGATTGGACATTGCCCTGTTTGCTGATACGTCAGCGCCACGCGATTCTGTGCAGTTTTGGCCGTATCATAGGCATCAAAGAGTACCTCATTTGCTTTTGGTTTCGCGACAATAGGCAAAAACTGCACTTTTATCACCATTAGAGCAAAGGCAAAAAACCCAAAGCCCAAACCTAGTCCGAATAAACTGACCCCGCCCTCTCGGCGCAAATGCGCTTGTTGCAAACGCTCATCTTGCGGATAGTCATCAATAGCATCGGCAATCTCACGCCGTGCCATCCGATAATAATAAGCGTCCGTCCAGCGTGCGACCATAAACGACCAAAATAGCCAAATGATCGCAGCGATGCCTGCTCGTATCGCCATCTGATAAGCATCAGCAATATAAGGCATGGCTAAAAATTCAACAGTAACCAATACCAAAGCAACATTGAGCTGGATAAATGACCATCCTGCCACGCTATAGACGATCGCATCCATATAGCGCTTACGATATAGCAGCCACGGAAAGGTCACAAAAAATGCCGCCCAATGCCATTTTGGTGAGAGATAGCCTTGTTTATCAAATTGCTCAAAGCGTTTTAAATAATAACGCTGGCTACGATTACTGATAAACCATTTGTCCAATTGCGTACGTCTGACAGAGGTCAGTTTTTCTTGATAAAAAGGGGGCGGTGTATCCGTTTCGATAAATAACATAGCAGTAAGCTCTCAATAAAAAGCGTATTGATGATTATAGTAAAACTCTCGCATCATAGTGAACCATCATGTCAAATCCAACCTTTATATTCTTCATTAGAATTCCATATTTACCGTATTTATTTAGTATAAACTTATGCAAAAGCCAATCATAGAGTGTCTAGACTCTTATCATTAAACGATCAGCAACCCCCTTATGTCTAAACGTAAACGTCATATAATACTATCAATCCTCGCTATTACCGCACTAATCGGTATCGCTTTAACAGTCATTATTGCTAATATCAGTTCAATCTCTGACCCTTATCGTAATGAGCTGGTTTTTGATAAAAATAGCTTTGTAGGACAGTGGCCATTTACTGTTGAAAGTGTGGTCATAAGGTGTGATGACATCAATCATAAATCAATCGTTTCTATGACAACACCTACTGGAGAAGGTTATATTCTTAATGCTGATTCAAACGTAGGCTCCGATAAACCTCAAATAAAATCATTAAGCCCAGAAGATGCTGTCTGGCTCGATGTTCCTAAAGATACCGAAAAACCTAAAACAGATTCACTCTCTAGTAATGTTAAAATTCCTATCGACGATATCATCAGCGCAGGTTTAAAATTATGCGTTGAGATTTAGGATGACTTGAGAGAATTAGCAGATGCCTTATGATTCAACGTTCACACTTGCTCAGATTTAACCTATAATACGCTCATATTCGCAACTTTATAAAGCCTTAGTAATCTTATGAGCCAACCTTCTAATACCGATAGTCCAAACGATATAAACCAAGTAGCTGATGCTAGTATTGCCGCTCCTGCCGACACCAGTGCCGTTTCAGAAAATGACAAACATATTCGTATCGTCAATACGTTTATGAAACGCCGTACACACATGAATAAAAATGCCGAACTAGCCTTGACTGCGCCAGAATTTGCTCATTATTTGGTGAATAACAGTTTTGGCGATGGCAATCTTGATGGCATCGATGATTTGCGTGAGTTATTCACTGATAGTCCTAATGGTAAAGATGCCCCACTTACCTTAGAGATTGGCTTTGGACTCGGTGATTCGTTCATCGAGATGGCAGTAGCAGAGCCTAGCCGTAACTTCGTTGGCGTCGAAGTACATGAACCAGGTATCGGCAAATGCGCTTATATGGCAGGCACCCAAGGCTTAACCAATGTCAAAATTATCAACGGTGATGCCATTCAATTGCTAAAGCAGTTACCAGAGAACCATATCGATCGCATTCAGCTATATTTTCCTGACCCATGGCAAAAGAAGCGTCACTATAAACGTCGCTTCGTCAGCCCTGAACGCATGGCAATCCTAACTCGCAGTTTAAAACAAGGCGGCTGGTTCCATACCGCTACCGACTGGGAGCATTATGCTTTTTGGATGGTAGAAGTTTTAGATGGTTTTGTAGGCTTAACTAATCAAGCGGGCACAGGCAACTTCACTGACCGTCCTGACTTTCGTCCAATGACCAAATTCGAGCGCCGCGGTATAAAGAGTGGACATGGCGTATGGGATTTAATCTACAGTAAAGACTGATAGCGATAATCTTTAACGTAGCAGCTCCCCATCTAGCGGCTAAGACACTTATAATTATTTATAAGTGTCTTAGCCGCTTTTTCATGGCTATTATCTTTATAGCTATCATTTTTATCACTATTATTTTTATGATAATGATAGTACAAGCGCCTGTTTTATAGAGGTCTATATACAGTTCAGCCTGCTTTCCTATCTACTTTCAGAAGCTAGAATATTTTTATAAAAAAATAAGTCGCCTGTCCTTACGTGAAACATAGTGATTACCAAGCAAATTATTGATAAATTTAAATTTGCAAAAATAGAAATCCCTAATAATTGACTACTCTATGACATTTCCTATCTGCGCAAGCATTGATACTATAAGGGCTTCGTGAGTTCTCCCCATAAGCTGTGGATAACCCTGTGTATAAGTCGCCACTTGACAAGAATTTCCCTAGGCAGCTTAAAGGATAAGGTAAAATCGTTCATTTTTTGTACAATTTAAAAAACTTTTAATATCAATAACTTACCTATCGTTTAAAAAGAAAGTAATTTATTTTTAATATTTTTAATATTAATTTTATCTGCTCAGATGTTTCACACAGGATAAATAAAATTATTTTATTTGTTGTGGACAACTCATAAACTCATTGACAAACAGCTCTGTTATCAATTTCAAAATTTAAGCTAAAAAAGCTCTATTTTATACAGAGTTCGTCCTTATACTATACGACACCATGTGTCGCTTAGCCTCTTACTGGTCTAATAATCTGACTTGGATTTTGTTATAATTACCTATCTAAACAAGAGTGGTATAAAGAAGTATTCACTGATAATTAAATGCCGAATCTATCAATAAATATTACGTTTATCAGTATTTATGAACTTTTTTTTACTTTTCTCATCACTTAATTTTACTGTATAGTAGAGTGATATATTCGATGTCACTGTCTAAAACCTAATATTACAGCCTACCCTAACCTTGCTCAAAAACACATCCTACTGACGATTAAAGTCGTGATTGATAGCATTGAGTAAGCAGTTTGTGATAGCAATAATACTTACTGTTCCGAATCAATAATTAATAACAAGGAGTCCTGCATGGACGAAAATAAAGCCAAAGCCCTTAAAGCTGCATTAGCTCAAATCGAAAAGCAGTTTGGTAAAAATACCATTATGCATTTAGGTGATGACTCAGCAGCACTTGATGTCGATGTGGTATCGACTGGCTCATTGGGTTTAGATATTGCACTTGGTATTGGTGGTCTGCCAAAAGGTCGTATTGTTGAGATTTACGGCCCTGAAAGCTCAGGTAAAACCACTATGACTTTGCAGGCAATTGCAGAATGCCAAAAACAAGGCGGTGTTTGTGCCTTTATCGATGCTGAGCACGCCTTAGATCCGGTCTATGCACGCAAGCTTGGTGTGAATACTGATGAATTGCTACTCTCACAGCCTGATAATGGCGAGCAAGCGCTTGAAATTACCGATATGTTGGTACGTTCAGGTGCGATCGATATGATCGTTATTGACTCGGTAGCAGCCTTGACGCCGCGTGCAGAGATTGAAGGCGAGATGGGCGATTCACATATGGGCCTGCAAGCACGTCTTATGAGCCAAGCCTTACGTAAAATCACTGGTAATGCCAAACGCTCAAACTGTATGGTCGTGTTTATTAACCAAATTCGTATGAAAATCGGTGTTATGTTCGGTAGCCCAGAAACCACAACCGGTGGTAATGCGCTCAAATTCTACGCTTCAGTACGTATGGACATTCGCCGTATCGGTGCGGTTAAAAATGGCGATGAAATCATTGGTAACCAAACCCGTGTCAAGGTTATCAAAAACAAAATGGCACCGCCATTTCGCCAAGCTGAGTTTGAGATTACTTATGGCGAAGGTACCAACCATTTAGCTGAAGTTATCGATTTGGGTGTTGAGATTGGTGCAGTTGGAAAAGCAGGCTCGTGGTATAGCTATGGCGATGAAAAAATCGGTCAAGGTAAAGCCAACTCTGTGCTGTTCTTAAAAGAAAACCCTGCCATTGCTCAAGAGATTGAAGCTAAGATTCGTGCTGAAAAGCTTGGTCCCAAAAAAGACGGTAAGGAAGCAGATCTTGTTGAAGCTAACGAAGAACTGGCCTCTGAACCTGCACAATAACGGTTTAATGATTAATTGTTATAAGTAACTATGATTTATTATGGAAATTAAAACCTTAGCTGAAATTCTAGCTGAGTCGGACGCCGACTCAGCTGGTAATACTGATACTAAACCAAAAAAAGCGTCTAAACACTCATATAAAGGTTCGCCTAAAAAGCCTCATAAAACTAGCAAACGCTCTATCTATCCAAGTAAAGACTACTCATCAGCTAACGACTCAGTAAATAAAAACTCAGTAAATAACGACTCTACTTTTAATATAGAATCGATTGACGCGCTACCCTCTCCTATAAAAAAACCTTTCAAGTCTAAAAAACGTAAAAAAACTTTCCACCCAGCTGCTAGATTTACTGCTGAACCTAATGATGTGCCTGTTTATCAGCCACCAGAAGCGCAAAGCATTAAAGAGATGCTGGCAGAAGTAAAATACAATGTTCATGGCGATCAATACAATAGCGACTCTTCTAATCAGGCTGACGTTGGGCGATATTTAGAAAGTTCAGAATATTTTTCTGCCGTATCGCTTACTAATGACAGTGAAACGGATAGTCGAATTGATAACCTACCCTCTGCACTTAAAGCTTATCTACGCACGCCTGAGCAACGGCAAGCGGAGGTCGATGCCATCAAAGCAGAAAGCCGCTTACGTTGGTTGGCTTTTTATTATTTGTCACGGCGCGAATATGGTAAAGCCGAGCTCAAGCAAAAGCTGATTGATAAAGAACAAGACCCGGATAAAATAGACGCATTACTCGATGAGTTTGAAGAAAAAGGCTATCAAAGCGATTACCGTACGACCCTCATGCTTATCCGTGAAAGCATTCGTAAAGGACGTGGGCGTGGACATATTAAGCAGGAATTCTATCGTAAAAAAATTGCCATGCCAGATAATATCGATGAGCTGATTGACATGGCCAATACAGAATCCGAAGAGTTTAGCGAATTTATAGATGACAGCGCTGATAATTTAGTCGAAGGCGTAGACTGGCTTAAACTAGCGGTCACTGCCCGTACCAAAAAATATGGTAACGATATACCTACTGAGCAAAAAGACAAAGCGAAGCAACTGCGTTTTTTACAATATCGTGGCTTTAATACCGATATTTGCTTTCAAGCCCTTAATTATACGTTAGATAATTTAGATGAACGTTTTTAATCGTTTTGACATTGACCGTCATAATAGAATGTTATCTGTTTATACTTACTGTTTATTATA
Source organism: Psychrobacter sp. (assembly GCF_049295055.1). Lineage (GTDB taxonomy): Bacteria > Pseudomonadota > Gammaproteobacteria > Pseudomonadales > Moraxellaceae > Psychrobacter. Next base: position 8,802 of record NZ_JBAQQF010000071.1, read on the forward strand.
TTTTAGACAAAAAGAGAGCACATTTACATGTACTCTCTTTTTTTGTCCGTGCCACCGTAAAAAATATTAATTAAAAAACTATTTTATTTTAACGCCCCTAAACGGCTAGATAACTGATTAATAATTTGCTCAATTTCTTCATTGGCTTCAGGTTCATTGTCTAAGTTACCATTTGGCGTTAGCTGATTCATTACTTCAGGCAACAGCTCAGCCAAACCTTGGCGTACTTCCATCTCGTTAGCGCCCGTGTGCGCGGCTACTTGCTGGATTTCATTATCATCAAATAAACGGTTGATCTCATTAGGATCAAGGTTATCGTTAACCTCCTGATTACTCATCCAAGAACGCGCTTGGTTTTCATAACCCATGCCGGTAATCTTCGATAATGCACCACCTAACCCACCATTACGTTTGATCCAACTGAGTACCATCGGCATGAGGGCAGCAATGAGCATTCCTTTACCACCAAAGCCGCCTCTTTTTTGGCCACCCATAGCCTGACCGCCCAATACGCTACCTAAGATATCACCAAGGCCACCAGAACCTGAATTCATATCACCACGCTGATTAGCGCCTGTTAAGCCACCGATGATATCATCTAAACCAAAGCCATTATCTGAGCGGCGCTCGTATTGCTGCGGGTTATAACCACTTGGTTGATTACCACCGCCTAATACACCCCCCAATATATCACCTAACCCACCAGTACGACGCGGATTGATGCGTTGGTTGACTGGATTACGTTGCGCATCTTCTGGGTCCATTGCGCTACGTACCACCTGACTCACTAAATTCCCTAGTAAACTCATAATTTATTCCTTTTTATTATAATAAAATTCATCGTCAAAATAGGTTACTGATAGAAATAACAATTACTGTATGTATCATCAATTACAGCATCGTTAATCAACATCTTGTAAACCACTTTTAACGATTGAGTCTAATATATCAAATCTCTTTCTCTCTCTAGATAGGCATTTTGTTATGACATGTAGTAGATAGTTTGACATTATAAGATAAAGTGAATAAATGAGTAGAAGCCGTAAAATTAAGTGATCTTTATCTAAGCGGTTTTGCTAGCAATCATATTGGCCAAGATAGTCAACTCTCGCCATTGCTCAGCGCTGACTTGATCACGAAATACAGCCACAGATAAACGACGTCGATAGGGTTCTATAATAATAAAATCAAAGCATATGACCCAGCGATAATGAGCGAGCGTATTAAGCTCTGCTTGCCATAATGCATCCCCGCGGCCCGTACGTACCAACAGTTGCCAATTTTGATAAATGCTCTTATCAAGTGGTGGTTGGCTTATATGTAATAGGATGGGTCGTGATAATGCTAAGTAGATTATGATTGCAGCGCTAATGATTAGTATGAAAACATATTGCCATAGTGACAATGAAGCAAGCGCTGCCAATGTAATCATTACACTGGCTAGGACGCTATAAAATATCATGCGCCAATAGCTCATAGCCTTAATAGCGGTGTCGATACGTAGCGAGGTTAGCGTTGTCATATTTGGATACCGCAGCATACTTTTAATTCACAGAGCTTGTTTAAAGCTGATTTGACTATCAGAAGATAATCTCATGCGATTTAAACGGCAGATGAAAATTATTTGTATTCGAATAATTCTTTAAGTTATTAAACCAAACTTTTGCTATGGCGCCATGTCTTAATCTTATTGACTAATTCCCACATCGCCTCATCTTCTGGACGATTTTGGTTGGTGAAATAATCTAATAAATCAGGATCTTCATGAGTCAACATTTGAGCAAATTTTTCTTGTTCTGCAGGTGCAGCCGTTAGGTATATCTCTTTGATATATGGGTCAAAATAAAAGTCCAACTCTTTAAGACCGCGACGTGCTTGATAAATAATGCGACGCTGCTCATTAGTTGGCTCTGGTTGGTTTGTAATTATCATAAAGATATTCTCATTGGTTTACATTATATTTAGATTGTATTTAGATAACTATTAAAGTGCAGCAGTTGTATTGTTAGAAATAACTATCAGAAAAGAAACCTATTTTTAATCTTCAGCATTTAATTATAGCCATTTAATTATTGCCATTAGGATTTATCATGTGCAGATAACTGGCTCCATAATGCCACGGCTTGCTGCATCATAGCGACATTATGAGTACGAATAATACTAGCACCCTGCTGAAGCGCAAAGATACCCGCAACAGTACCTACCGTATCACGCTCGGGCGGTTGGGTAGTAGCAAGCGCATGCACACCGGTTTTAGTCAGCACTTCTGCCAAAAATCGCTTGCGTGAAATACCAAACATCATCGGCAGCCCAAGTGTTTGCAATCTTTTAAGCTGACTTAATAATGCACAGTGATGCTCATAGTTTTTAGCGAAACCAAAACCGGGGTCGATAATTATTTTTTCACGTTTGACACCCATACTGATGACTTCATCGATACGTGCCTCTAACTCAGTCTGTACCTCATTAATGACATCATCATATTGCGCCAGATTATTCATGGTCGTTGGCTCGCCGCGCATATGCATCAGCATAACTGGTATATCAAGCTGAGCTGCCAGCGCTGCTGCACCTGCACGTTTAAGCGCCCGCACATCATTCCAAATATCAGCACCTGCCTCAAAAGCTGCCTGCATAACCGCTGGATTACTGGTATCAATGGACAGCCAAATACTATCACCACAGCATTGTCTGATCGCTTGCACAACGGGTATAACACGTTGTATTTCTTCATCAGTCGCCACAGCATCTGCATTTGGTCGCGTAGATTCACCACCAATATCGATAATGGTTGCACCAGCCTCTACCATTTGTTGACAATGAGCAACCGCTTTATCGATCGCATTAAACTGTCCACCATCAGAAAATGAATCTGGTGTTACATTAAGAATACCCATAATATGAGGTTGTGATAGGTCTAAAATTTTATCGCGACTGGTCACCGTATAGGCAGGTAAAGGTTGGAATAATGACATAACCCATCCATTTTATAAAAGATTGAAAAAACGCTCTTAAAGAGTAGCTTATGATAGCAGTAAATCTTATACGATTCTAAAACCTGCATAAAATAAAGAAAACAAAAAAGCCCTTTTTAAAAAGGGCTTTTTATATTGAATATTAATGAATTAAATATTACATCGCTGGTAATGGCGGAGGCGTCGTTCCCACTGTTTTCACATCGCCTTTCGACAAGTTCACTTCATTATGCTGATAAACCCTTGGCGGACGAGGTTGTTCACCCGCTAGGATATCTTGCAACTGATCGCGGTCAATCGTTTCCCATTTCATCAAAGCTTCAACCATGGCATGCATTTTTTCTTGGTTGCCTTCAATCAATTCACGAGCGATGTCATATTGCTCTTCTAACATACGGCGTACTTCTTCATCGACCTTTTGCTGCGTGGCTTCTGATATGGTACGAGTACCACCACCAAAATAGCCTTGCGAGCTGTCATCATCTTCATACACCATGATGCCTAATGCGTCTGACATACCATATTTAGTCACCATAGCACGCGCCATTTTGGTTGCACGCTCAAAGTCGTTTGAAGCACCCGTTGACATTTGATGGATAAATACTTCTTCCGCAATACGGCCACCAAACAAGATAGCAATATCACTCAGCATCTTCGACTTATATAAACTGGTCTGATCGTGCTCAGGCAACTGCCAAGTAACACCAAGGGCAAAACCACGTGGCATAATAGTTACCTTATGCACAGGATCGGTACCCGGTAACAGCTCAGCAACTAAAGCATGACCTGCTTCGTGGTAAGCGGTAGCGCGGCGTTCTTCTTCGCGTATAACCATCGATTTACGTTCAGGACCCATATACAGCTTATCTTTAGCATCTTCAAAGTCATTCATATCAACGCTTTTCTTGTTACGACGAGCCGCAAATAATGCCGCTTCGTTTACAAGGTTGGCCAGCTGCGCACCACTAAATCCTGGTGTACCGCGGGCAAGAGCGTTGGCATCAACACCAATGGTATTAGGCAGTTTTCTTAAATGGACTTTAAGAATTTGCTCACGACCTTTGATATCTGGCAAGCCAACTTGAACCTGACGGTCAAAACGACCCGGACGCAATAGCGCTTTATCAAGCACATCGGCACGGTTGGTTGCAGCGATGACGATAACGCCTTCATTACCTTCAAAACCATCCATCTCAACCAATAATTGGTTCAGCGTCTGCTCACGTTCATCGTTACCGCCGCCCATACCGGAACCACGGTGGCGACCGACCGCATCAATCTCATCAATAAAGATAATACAAGGTGCGCTCTTTTTCGCTTGTTCAAACATATCACGAACACGTGATGCGCCAACACCCACAAACATCTCAACAAAGTCAGAACCCGAAATTGAAAAGAACGGTACTTTCGCTTCACCAGCAATGGCTCTTGCTAGTAGCGTTTTACCCGTACCTGGAGGACCGACCATTAAGATACCACGTGGAATCGTAGCGCCAAGTTTGGTGAATTTGTCAGGATCACGCAAAAACTCGACCACTTCCACCACTTCTTCTTTGGCTTCTTCGCAGCCAGCCACATCTTCAAAACTCACTTTGATTTGGTCTTCGGTCAACATTTTAGCTTTCGATTTACCAAAGCTCATTGGTCCGCCGCCTTTACCACCAGCGCCACCTTGCATGTTACGCATAAAGAATAAAAACAGACCAATAATCAATAGAATTGGGAAACTGGCTATCAGCAATTGCATCATGACACTTTGGCGTTTAGGCGCTGTGCCTTGCACTTCAACTTGATTCTCGCGCAATAGTGGCATGAGCTGCTCGTCAGCCACAGCTGGTCTAATGGTCTCAAAAGCTGAGCCATTTTTCTTTTCGCCGATGATTTGCTCGCCATCAATTTCAACACTGGCTACTTGATTTTCTGACACAGCGGTCACAAATTCAGAGTAGTTAAGGCTATCCGGCTCAGATGATTTATCAAAGCCGCTAAACACCAGCACTAAAACGCCGATTACCACCAGCCACAATAAGGTATTTTTTACCATGTCGCTCACTAGTTATTCCCATCCCTTACTTATTGGTGTGTTTACTCAACACGTGACGTCTATATATAAACGTATGTCTCGCTATTCAAGAGCTATTGGCAAATTATCGCTTATTCGTCCAAAACAGAGGTGATAAAAACAACCTCGCATCCTTACTGGAAAAATAATTTCTATAAATATGCACAATAACCATAGATAACTGAGTTTATAAGGCGCTTACGGTCAGACGACTTTGCTAAAAACATAAGTACTTAACAAATCATTCAGAAAAGTACTTAAATATAGGTTTAAAACAAAGTTAATATAGCATTATATGTGGTATGAACTTGAATAATTCAAGCAGCTTTCACATTTATTCAGTTAACGATTGTAGCGCTTTTCATTTAATCATAAATACATTCTATGATGACACATTATCTCACGTAATATTATCGCAACTTATTGACGTTAAAGCTATTTGATAGCAATCCAAAACATCTCTTTTGAGCGTGGTCGTGAAGCGCCCGGTTTGATACTACGGATTTTACTAAAATCAAGCTGCATCTGCTTGCGTAATTCCTGTGTACCTTCACCTTGAAACACTTTCATAATAAGCGCGCCACCTTCTGGTAAGGTTGCAAGCGCGAAATCAACCGCAAGCTCACATAAATACATCATACGCGGCTGATCGATTGCACTATTACCGGCAGTATTAGGCGCCATATCAGATAAAACCACATCGACCTGTCTATCACCTACTTCCGCCATAATCTGGTCAAACACTTCTGGCTCGCGAAAGTCGCCTTGAATAAAGGTAACGTCTGGCAAAGTATCCATCGACAAAATATCAGAAGCAATTAATATGCCTTTTTCACCGACCAGCTGACCGGCGACTTGAGACCAACTACCAGGCGCACTACCCAAATCGACAACCGTCATACCTCTTTTAATCAGGTTGGTTTTTTCATTAATCTCAAGTAATTTATAAGCAGCGCGGGCACGATAGCCATCTTTTTGAGCCTTTTGCACATAATGATCGTCAATGTGCTCTTTCATCCAAGCACTACTGCTCTTTGACAATTTTTTGTTTTCAATACGTGTGGCCAAAATTCCTGCTCCCATAATTTTGCGAAATACTCATAAACGTCTATTAATCAGTCTTCTATTAACTAATTTTTTGATAAACCACTTTTAATACGTACTTAAGTATTCTAACTACGCGATTAATTAAAGCGTTCATCTATCTTAGACTGTTAAGCAGTCAAATTTTCTTAGTGAAAACACTGCTTTATGAGACCGTAGCGTTTATAATGTGCTCATAAATGCAGTTTAACATTTTCATCACGTAAAATCGTGCAGAATCCTGCTGATCTTATGCAAGATAGTCATAGATTATCTATAATGGTCATTAATTGCTCTCACTCGTACTATCTTTTATTTTTAATAAACACTAGGAATTCTATGCAACTTGATAACGCTACTATTAAACGCCTGAAAGGCATTGGTCATGATCTCAAACCGATTGTCATGATTGGCAACAAAGGTGTCACGCCAAGCATCATTGAAGAGATTGATCGCGCCTTATCAGATCATGAACTTATTAAAGTAAAACTGCCTGCTGGTACCAAGGAAGAGCGTGATGTCATCGGCGCTGAGCTTGCTGCTACTGCGAAGGCAACTTTGATTCACTCAATTGGTCGTATGGCGCTATTGCTACGCAAAAACCCAAATGCCAATCCTAAGCTGTCAAACTTAGCGCGTAATGCGTAGTAGTTAATAAATAACTAACTACTTAGTTTAAGTTCTAGCATACCGTACAGTTTTATCTTATAGACTGATCATGACGGTAAATTGTAAAAGCCGCGATGCACCTTTGCTCGCGGCTTTTATGTCATTTATAGTTCACTATTTAATATGTGATATTCGTTATCAGCTATATCATACTTTATGCTATCAATTATTTTTGGGTAATAAGAATATGAGCCAGATTTTTGATTTGTGCCTAGCGACTGAAACCTTGACACAGGACGCACAGCAACTTGGCGTGACGGTAGAAGATTTAAAACGTATTCAAGTGCGGGTAAGCGCAACCCTCATGCAACAGCCTGAAGCCTGTTTGCAGTTGCACTATTATGTAACGCTGCCTTTTAAGTCCTTAGCCGCTCAATTGAATTGGCCAACGTGGCAGTCTTCACAAGTAGGCTTTACCGATTATTTATGGGAACAGACTTGTCTTGAGTGCTTCTTAGCAGGTTGTTTAGTTAATAAAGACCGTTTGATAAATAATAACAATACAACCAACACTGATGAAGTAACCAATTATATCGAGGTGAACGCAAGCCCTGACGGTCGTTATGCACTCTATCAGTTTAAGAGCTATCGTAACCCTGCGACACTTCCGCCAAACCCTCTACTGCAAGCAGATGGACAGACACGCGCTTCTATCAATTGGACTGATACCTCAAAGCGGCAAATACCGTTACTAGAAACCGAAATAGATGCTAAAGCTTATAGCCATGCATCGACAGCAGCTGAAAACTCGTTACCTAAAACCTCAGTATCTGAAGCATTAGCTCCTAAAAATATATCTTCTAAGCTATATCACTACGAGCGCAGCTTTAGAATGCCATTAAACCAACTGTTCAATGAAACCGCTTGTACCAACGACACTATCATAGAATACATCCATCCTTGTGTCATTTTATACTTTGGTGACACGGCTTTATACTTCGCACCCAAACATGCATCGCCGCCTGACTTCCATAATCGTCAATATTGGACACCTTTTAATGGGCAGGCAGCCCTTGACAAGTAAAAGCCTTAAATTAAGAAACTGCTTTATTTAGGACATAAAAAAACTCAGTAATGTCATAAAGAACATTACTGAGTCCGGAGAAAGGGTTTAACTGATGCTTATTTATCAGCCATTGCAAGGTAAATACCACGGTCTGAGGCATCGTCAACGTATTTTGAATCACGCCATGTTGTATAGCTATTAACACCGCTATATGGACTGATACCGTTTTGACGGAAATCAGATACCCAGTTATTACCATCAAATATTTGGATATGGCCATGTGGACGTCTAGAGCTACGATCATAAACAATAACGTCACCAACTTGGGTCTGCATATTGTTACTAATTTTGCTAAAGCCTGCTTGTGACAGGGTACCACGAGAGGCATATTGATAAGCTGACGGGTTAGGGGTAAATTCGTAGCCAGCTGATTGTAGCGCTTTACGTACGTAACGAGCACAGTAACCAGAGCTGTTAGATAAAGCGACTCGTGATGCATTTGCTGCTGCAATAGCAGGAGCAGAATAACGATCTGGAACTGAACTTACTTGCTGCTGACGCTGCTCATAAGACAAACGACTGGTTAGCGATGCAAGCTGATATTCTTTCTGTTTTGCATGCGCACTTAAATTATCGATTGCTTGGCTGATTTCATCATTGCTAGACACATAAGCGCCGCTGTTAGTGCTATAGATATTACGACTCGAACCATAGTTCGCAGAAGCAGAGATATTTGTGATGGTATGACTCAAGGTATTATTTGATTGAAAGGTTGTTTCGGCAGCACCACTCGTTTGTGCCACACCCATTCCCAATACTGATAAAATTAATAAAGCTTGTTTCATAAATTTACTACCTATTGTGAATATGGGATTGCTCGTCATCCGTGACAAAGCATGAATTAGTTTGGAAAATATAATCATGAGACAAACATGATAAAATCTTTGGTACAACAGCTCACTCTTGTTTCTTCAATGACGAACGCTGAAATTATTAACAGCTTAGTCATATACCTCTTAAATCGTTTTAGATGAGTGATGACAATGTCAAAAAAACAACCTAACCGACTTGCTAAACTTATTGATCATCAAGCTTTTGCTGGTAGCGCACTACCTGAAACTCTTGCTGACGATATGCGTTTATATATACAGGCAACTACTGAAGTAAAAGCGCTTTTGGTAGATTGTCTACCAGAGGAAATCCTCAGTAACTGTTGGGTCGTGGGCTTAACCTCCGAGCAATTAATACTCAGTGTCAGCTCAATGACTGCTGCCAACCATATCCGCTATTTACAAAGTGCTTATCTGCAAGTGTTAACAGAGCAGTCGATTACATTTAGACAACTCAAGCAAATTCGCGTTGTAGTAGCCAAGATATCTGCTGATAATCATCATTACAAATCATCATCAGCGTTGTCAGCACCCTTATCAAAGCCTCTTAAAGCCCATGAAAATCAGGCCTTTAGCCAAAACATAAAGCGGACTATATCACAGGCTGCAGAGTGTGTCACCACTGATGAAAATCTTAAAAAAGCACTTTTACGCTTAGCCAGTCAGTAAAAAACATCAATATCTATTGTAAAGTTATGTAAGTAAAACCAGTAATCGACACCGCTAGCGCTAGGTTTTTGTAATCTCATAAACAAAAAAAATCATCTGTTAGTGCCATTCATATTATGAATACCACTAACAGATGATTTTTTTATTCTCTACAGCTTTTACCTTACCTACTATGTAGCGTGTTTCTTATAAAACTATTAGGAAAGCATCCATTTAAACGAATATTATTCGACCTTACTTATAACCGATTTATGTAATATTGCGTAATTGTTTCGATACTTCGTGTATAACCCTGTATTTATACTTCAACAGTTAGGTTATTCAAAGGTAAATATTCGATAGGACAAGTTACGTTGTCATCAAATGTTACAATTTCAAAGTTATCACGATCTGATAAAATCTCACGTACCAATAAATTATTCAATGCATGACCAGATTTATAAGCATTAAAACGCCCTAAAATCGGATAACCAATTAAATATAAGTCGCCAAGCGCATCTAAAATTTTATGACGGACGAACTCATCATTGAAACGCAATCCTTCTTTATTAAGGATATTTGCTTCATCGATGACGATAGCATTGTCCATGCTACCTCCCAATGCCAAATTATTTTGACGCAAGGTCTCGATATCGCGTAAGAAACCAAAAGTACGCGCTGAACTTAATTGCTCAATAAAGTTTTGGGTAGAAAACTGTAGCTGTGCATGTTGGAAATTTTTATCAATAGCAGGATGGTCAAAATCAATTTCGAAATTTAACTCAAATCCTTCATAAGGACGTAGCTCTGCCCATTTATCGTCAACTTTGACACGTACCGAGCGTACGATTTTAATAAATCGCTTTAAAGTATCTTGCTCACGGAAACCTGCTTGTAATAACAACCCCACAAAGGGAGCTGCACTGCCATCCATAATCGGTATCTCAGATGCCGACACACGGACTAATAGATTATCAACCCCAAGCCCAGCTATCGCACTTAGCAAATGCTCAACTGTACCCACACGTGTACCACCAAATACAAGATTTGATGACATCATGGTATCTTGTACCAAAAATGCGCTAGCAGGGATGGGCATGCTACCGGCAATATCAGAACGCTCAAAAACGATTCCGGTATTAACTGGCTGCGGATGAAACTCTAAATCAACAGGTTGACCACTATGAAGACCAGTACCTGTAACGGCTATTGCTGTTTTTATGGTTCGTTGGTTCATGGCTGTCTTCTCACATATTTTGTTACAATTGGCATAGTGTAGCATTACCCGCCCCTGCTCCGCTAGCGTTAAAAAGCACTAATTTTCTTATATCTTTGATTGATAACATTTATCACAACTCTATTATTGCTGACTTTTATGTCTCAATAATTGATTTATCGCTACGAAATAGTGAGTTTTAGAGACGCATTATCCTATCAATTGGCTTACATTAAAAATTTTTTAGCATGTTCTTTTATAGACATTTATGGCTCCTACTTAACCCATTTTATAAATAGGCAGTGGTTATAAATAAGCAAAAAAAAAGCCAGCGATTGAGCGCTGGCTTTTTTAATGATAATTATTTATAAATGACTATTTGTTTTGTTGACGCTTAAGATAGTCTTGAATGCTATTGGTCTTAGTTTTAGTCTGCTCTGGAGCAGCATTCGAACGGATTGGGTTTTCTTGATATTGAGCTTGAGACTGTTTCTGACTGTTTAAAGCGCTCGTATGCAAGCTTGGATCGACAGGCTGGGTACTATTTACAGATGGCACAGGCTGCTCTACTACTTCCGGTTCTTCACCAGCATTCTCATCTAAGGTCAGGCCCGTTGCGATAACGGTCACATGCAAATCGTCGCCCATTTTTTCATCGATAACAGAGCCATAGAAAATGTGCGCTTCATCGATATCAGTAATCTCTTCTACTATGACACTGATTTTGCTCATCTCATCCAATGATAAAGACTCAGAAGAAATTACGTTGACGAGTAGACCTTTGGCATTCTCTAAACGCAAATCATCAAGCAATGGTGATCTAATGGCTTTTTCAGTCGCTTGACGCGCACGATCATCACCGCTGGCACGACCAATACCCATCATCGCATGACCTTTAGCCGTCATTGCAGTACGGATATCATTAAAATCGATATTAATCATACCTTCGCTAGCAATAGTTTCGGCAATGCCTTGAACCGCATGCAACAAAACATCATCCGCTTTTTTGAAAGCATCTTGCATAGAGATATTGCCGTAAACACTCATTAACTTATCATTTGGGATAGTAATAATAGAGTCAACGAAGTTGGTAAGCTGCTCGATACCTGCTTTAGCAGCCTTGATACGTTTACCACCTTCAAACTTAAACGGCGTCGTCACTACGGCAACGGTCAACACTTCCATTTCTTTGGCAATACGTGCAACTACTGGTGCTGCACCAGTACCCGTACCGCCACCCATTCCAGCAGTGATAAATACCATATCTGAGTGTTCCAGTAACGCACGAATCGCTTCTTCGTCGCTTTCTGCGGCTTCACGACCAACTTCTGGGTTCGCTCCTGCGCCTAGACCACGGTTTGTTTTTGCGCCGAGTTGCAATTTATGCGGTGCCGTCAAGCGATCAAGCGCCTGTTTATCGGTATTCGCACAGACAAACGTTACCCCTTTAATCCCTTGTTGTACCATATGTTCAACTGCATTACCGCCACCGCCGCCTACACCGAATACAGTGAAGCTTGCCTGGCCATTGTTTTGAAGCTTGTTGTCATCTGGCATGGTGTATTTTGACATAAAAAGGTTTCTCCAGTTGCAGATAGCGTGATGGTCGATACATGGGTAACACACTCATACGGCGCGCTATCGACTTACTATATATAAATGTATTTAAATAGAACAGTGCAATGGCTTAAATAGTGGAGCTTAGCCAGCATATGTCGTTATTGTACAGGGTATTACTTTTAACATTGTTGTAGGGTATTAATCGCAAAATACTTATTTGCATATTATAAATATTTTGTCAGCAGAATTCCCACAGGATTATAATATCTTTTTTAGGACACTAGCAAAACGTTGCCCCGCACTTTGAAAAACACCCGTCACACGGTTTTTTTGAATCGCTTCAGGCTCACTTTTTTCACTACGTCGAAACTGCTCGCTCTGACTATATAGTAATGTTCCAAATGCCGTTTGATAAGCGCGATCATTAACCTGAATATTTAGCTGCTTAAAAGATTCATCATTATCGAAATGGTTATAAGCGCTAATGGCAGGATGGGTGTTAGTCAGTACCACTGGCATTTTAAGCAGTTTTTTGGCAAACGGTATCATGCCTTTAATAGAACTGCCACCGCCTGAAAGCACAAGCCCCTTATCAATATAGCCTAATAAATCCGCTTCATGTAATTGGCGAACCACTTCGGTAAATATTTGCTCATAACGCGCTTCGATAATACGAGCGAGATTATAAATATTAATATTAATCTCATCACCCGACCCTTGCGGTTTAAACAGGAAAAAGGAGCTTGGGTCTACGCTATTAACATCAACAGTACCATATGATTTTTTCAGCTTTTCGGCTTCTATCATAGAGATACCCATATCTGCCGATATATCCATTGTCACTTCATGACTACCGGTCGCGATGCAATGCGTGAAAATCAACTTATTTTCTTTATAAACACAAATACTAGTGGTACTAGCGCCTATGTCAATCAAGCAAACACCTTGTTGGCGCTCTTCACTCATCAAACTATATTCTGCACTGGTCACTGCATCAAAAACGATATGGTCAATACCAACATCACAGCTTTGCAATAGCTTTTGCATGTTCTGACGGCTTGAAACCGGCATCATCATCATGTGATACATGACGCTGATATTGTGCGCTACCATATCAATGGCGTCATCTACCATAAATTCTTGATTATCGATATAAATGCCTTGCTGGCAACAATGCATCAAATAGTAGTCCGATGACAAATCTTGCGATTTAGCATTCGATAATGCCTGCACCATATCTTTGGCACGTACGACTTCGTCTTCTACTCGGACATCACCGATACTATTTTTGCTCAATAGTTCAGGTGTCGCCATCGTTAACCACACACTATGCACGCGACAATTAGCGGTGTCTTCCGCTTCTTGTATGGCTTGTCTGATAGCACCTTGCAAACGTTCGCGATGTTTTATTTGACCTTGATAAAAGTCGCTATTTTTAACTTGCCCAATACCCATAATGCGAATGTCTTTTGCAGAGACAACGCTGCCAATAACGACATAAACTGCCGTGGCACTTAGATGGACAACAACCAGATTTTCAGTATTTTTCATGTTACCAGACAAATTATCGCTAAACAGGAGACCAGATGATGTCTCCATTAAATCATTAAAAGGGCTATCATCAAACGATGATATCGTAGGTTAATTCTTTATACTAATAAAGCAGACAAATGTAGTGTATTAGCTGCTAATTTAATATTTTATTTCTGATGTACTTTTTATGGTGGTGTTTCATTATCTTGTGACGGTGCTATATCTTGTGGCGGCGCTATATTCCATGCAATGGTAAATCCATTTTTGTAACGAAGGTCTACTGACTGTATCTGATCACGGCGATTGCTTAATTGATTAGCAAGCAGCTGACTTAAATTCAACAGCTTTTGCGCGGTATCCTCATTGTCAACGATAACCCGTAATCCATTATCAAAACGAATCAACCAAGTCATTCTTGGTGACAGAATGATATCTGCAACTTGCATATCAAGCGGTGTATACCAATCGTTTACTTGCTGCATCTGTTGCATAATAACGGGCGCTTGAGCCCTATCACCTTGTAAAGTCGCAAAGCGCTCTTGCGTTAAGTCTCTACTGTCAGCAGGAACAAAAACGCTGCCTTTCGCGTCAACCAAACGTTCAGTACCAAAATTTGCAACTGCCTGTTTGGGTAATGCGGTGACCACGATACCACGCTGCCAATCACGGCTAATGCTCACTTGGTCGACCCAAGCCAAATTGGTCGTAATGTCTCGCAGCGCTTGTAAATCAGAGGTAAAAAAACTACTCACACTCTGTTGGTTCATAACTTGCTGTAGGGCTCGATATTCTGTAACCGTCAATCCTTGGTTGCTGACGTGGATAGCAGCAGGAGGCGCATCACGTAATGCTTTACCGCCCATTATCAATATTAATACTAACAACCCTAACACCAATGCCGTAAAGAAATATTTAGCCGCAGTCGGTACTTGAAAATTAGATTTTGGGTGACGGGTTTTATCACTCATCAAGTCAGCTACGTCATTGACAGTTTGAGCCATAATAAACTTCGTCCCTATATTTATACCTGAATTATTTATATCTGAATATTTATATCTGATTGATAATTGCATAAAACTGATGATGCTTTGTACTAATGTAAACCTACTTATTGTTTTACTGTTCACAGAAATCTATTCGATTGACATGCTATCAATTTAATTGTCTAAAAGGCTATATAAAATGTGATTATGTTCGTTTAAACGTAACATTTTTCTCAGCTAATGAATGACTTAACAGAGAGTTGCATAAATATCACTAAAATAGACTAGTATTACAATACTATCGCATTTTACCTTTAAACAATAGCCTAACCCCTACTACTAGCAACGAATTTACACAAGTTTACATGAAGCTATGGTATAGCAGGCCTAGCGATACATTTATTCTTTTTAATACTGCTATCTATCTGCTCTAAAACAATACTTAAGACACTAAATGTATTCTTCTGCCAGTATCTCAGTGTGGCATTTTAACCAATCATTAAGCCAAAAAACTGACGCTTTTGATAATTGGTTACGTGGTTACGTGGTTACGTGGTTACGTGGTTACGTGGTTATAATGTCTGCGCTAGAATATGCCAACACAAGCTATCAAAGTCCATCCCTCGAGCTTTAGCAGCCATCGGAACCAAACTATGGCTGGTCATCCCTGGTACGGTATTAATCTCTAGCAGCCAAAAGTTACCTGCTTCGTCTTGCATCGCATCAATACGTCCCCAGCCTTTTGCATCGACGGCACGAAACGCTGCCAAGCTTAAATCTTGCAGGTGTTTTTCATCAGCGGCGCTCAGACCACAAGGAATATAATAACTTGTATCGTTACGATTGTATTTGGCTTCAAAATCGTAAAAATTGGTAATATCAGCAGGCTCTAGGCGGATGACGGGATACGCTTCATCATCAATAATAACAATGGTAAATTCGCGACCGGTAATCCAGCGCTCAGCCATCACCACATCACCACATTGCACAGCAGTAGCGTAAGCAGCAGGCAGCTCATCAAGTTGATTGACCTTAGTCATACCAATACTTGAACCTTCGTGTACCGGTTTAATAATAAGTGGTAACCCTAGCATATTGACAACTTGCTGCCAGTCAGTGTCCGCGGTAAGTAATGAAAATGGTGCGGTTGATAAACCACAACCTTGCCACAGCTGCTTAGTACGCACTTTATCCATGCCGAGTGCCGATGCTAAAATGCCTGAACCTGTCTGCGGAATATCAAACCACTGCAGCACGCCTTGTAATAGACCATCTTCGCCGCCGCGACCATGTAAGACGTTAAACACACGATCATAATCACGCAGTTCAGTAATATCTTGATGCTTAGGATCAAAATGGGTGGCATCAACGCCTTGATTTTGTAGCGCTTGCAATACGGCAGCACCACTGTCTAAAGAGACGCTACGCTCATTACCACTGCCGCCGTAAATAACAGCGACTTCACCAAACTGACTGGCATCTTTTACCTTGTTATTCGCAATATTTGGTACGGCATCATGACTTGGTTGGCTACTTTCCAATTTATCTTTTTCTACTTGCGCAGCCGCTGCCAATGCTAGCTCCGGATTGATAATAGCGGCTGTATTATCTTGGGTGTTATCCGTATCTTTGTTGAAGTTATCGTTATTTTCTTGATGGTTATTGGCGGTCATAAGTATTATTCCTAATATTTTTTAAGGCTATTCTGTTGAGATCTATTTGATATATAGATTGTTGGCGGCTAATTCGATGGCTATTTGTCCAACATTACCAGCACCTTGGGTAATCAACATATCATTTGCTTTAAGCAGTCGCTGCATGACAGGGGCAATATTGTCTTTATCAACAATCGTCGGCTCAACAGTACCGCGCAAACGAATGCTACGTGCCAACGCCTTGGTATCTGCACCGGCAATCGGACTTTCACCGGCTGAATAGACATCCAACAACAATAATTCATCAACACTTGAAAGTACTTCGA
Source organism: Psychrobacter sp. (assembly GCF_049295055.1). GTDB lineage: Bacteria > Pseudomonadota > Gammaproteobacteria > Pseudomonadales > Moraxellaceae > Psychrobacter. The sequence goes on from NZ_JBAQQF010000071.1 coordinate 25,408, forward strand.
CAAAGTCATCAAAGCAGTCGCGCGTACGGCTATAGCGATGCGGCTGGAACATCATCACTAGACGACGATTAGGGAAACTTTGACGGGCGGCTTTAATAGTAGCATCAACTTCTTTAGGATGGTGACCGTAGTCATCAATCAACAAAACATCACCATCATCGATAGCGACAGAGGCATGCTGCTCAAAACGACGACCGACACCTTCAAATTTTTGCAGCGCCCGAGTAATGGCTTGATCATCAACGCCTTCGTCGGTGGCCATCGTAATGGCTGCAAGCGCGTTGTAGACATTGTGCACGCCTGGAATATTTAGAGTAAGACGTAATGGCTCATGGTCACGACGCAATACGGTAAAGTGTGTTTTTGTACCTTCGGTGACCAAATCAATGGCCTGTACATCATTAAATGGCTCAAGACCAAAGGTTAATACCGGACGCCCAATATCATCAATCATCGCATACAGTTCAGGATCATCACCGCACACAACGGCCAAACCATAAAATGGCATGTTTTGTAAAAACTGAATATAGGCAGCTTTTAATTTATCAAAACTATTGTCGTAGGTCTCCATATGATCTTGATCGATATTGGTCACAATTGCTGCCATCGGATGCAATGATAAAAACGACGCATCAGATTCATCCGCTTCCGCAATTAAAAAACGACTGCCACCAAGCGCAGCATTCTTACCTGACGCATTGAGCTTGCCGCCAATCACATAGGTTGGATCAAGATTTCCCTCAGCCATCATGGTAGTCAGTAAGCTGGTGGTGGTGGTTTTACCATGCGCACCAGCAACGGCGATACCATGACGGTAACGCATCAACTCACCAAGCATATCTGCACGGCGTACCACAGGAAGGCGTGCTTCCAGTGCCGCTTTTACTTCAGGGTTACTACGGTCAATGGCCGACGATACAACGATAACATCCGCATTAGCGATGTTTTTAGAATCATGACCGATGGCGATATCTATGCCAATCTGCTGTAAACGTTTGGTAACCAGACTCTCAGCAATATCAGAACCACTGACTTCATAGCCTTGGTTCTTCATGACCTCAGCGATACCGCACATCCCCGAACCGCCAATACCGATAAAATGCAAATGCTGAATACGGCGCATTTCTGGTATCTCAATCAAACGTTTCGTTAGGGCTTTAGCAGAGGTAGGCATAGCATTTTCTCTTAATAGAAGACTGATAAAATATAATTAAAAAATAATTCGTGTTTGTTATTTATAGTGTTTGCCAGATAATATCAGCAACTTGCTGGCAGGCCTGACGATTGGCAAGTGCATGACCTTTTCTTGCCATCTCTAGGCAAGCAGGTCGATCAAGCAAACTAAGCTCATCACTCAAGCGTTTTGGCGTTAATTCGCTTTGTGGTAATAAAACCGCTGCTTTATGTAGCGTCAAGGTGCGAGCATTTGCCGTTTGGTGATCATCAACTGCACTTGGTAGCGGCACAAAAATCGCGGCGATACCGACGTTTTGGATTTCAGTGACCGTTAACGCGCCAGCACGGCAGACAATAATATCAGCCCAATTATACGCAGCAGCCATATCATCGATAAATGGCTGTACCGTAAACTGATGAGCGCTTAAATCTTCGCTATCATAAGCCTCTTGCGTTGCCACTTCATTATTACGTCCACACTGATGACGTACCTCAAGAGGACGCTCTATTAACGCCAGTGCTTTTGGCACCGTATTATTTAATGCTTGAGCGCCAAGCGAGCCGCCAACCACCAATAGGCGTAAGGGCGATTTATCATTCACATCATAACGAGCCGATGGCGCTGCTACGCCAGTAATGGCATTACGTACCGGATTTCCGACAGTTTCAAACTTACGATTAAGCTGGCTATTGGCAAAGGTATTTTCAAAGGCTTGCAAGACTTTAATAGCGATTTTAGCTAAATAACGATTACTCATACCAGCAATGGCGTTTTGCTCATGAATAATCAGCGGTGTGCCAGTCATACGTGCCGCAATACCACCGGGTGCACTCACATAACCGCCAAAACCAACAACCATGTCGATCTGATTGCTGCGGATAATTTTAATAACGGCCATCGTCGCTGATAATAAAGTAACGGGCATTTTCAATAAACGCCCGACCCCTTTACCACGCAAGCCTTGCATAGCAATAGCATGAAAACTATAACCGGTCGGTGCAACCAAGCCATTTTCCATACCGTTTGCCGTACCCAACCAATGAATCACCGCCCCACGTTGGGTCAATTCCTCAGCAACTGCAAGCGCTGGAAATACATGCCCGCCGGTACCAGCTGCCATCATTAATATATGCGGTGTTTTCATGAACGCCTGCCTATCTTTTCTTTATTTATATGAAGGACTTATTATCCTATAGCTATCCTGAACATCTTAGCCATCGAACGATGAGAGCGCTATAAAAGCCCGCACAGTAAAGCCCGCATAGTATAGTGTAAATCACTGTCTGATATACAGTATTTTCTAACTGACCAATAACAAAAATCCAAGCCGTGAGCAATCGCGGCTTGGCTTAATATCTACTACTCAACAATCATAAAAGCGCAAAATTTCACGACGGCTCAACCACATATCTTAGCACAGCTATTTTTAATCATTGTGCACATAGATTAGTGATAAATCACTCTATCATTACTGCTTTGCCCAAACTGCCAGTTTTTGCTCGATAGCGATAATGAAATCAGTCGCAATATCAGTACCGCACTGATCGTCAATCTCACGAACACACGTAGGACTAGTGACATTAATTTCAGTGATGCGACCACCAATTAAGTCTAAACCGACGAACATCAGCCCTTTTTCTTTGACAATAGAGGCAACCACTTCAGCCACTTGACGCTCGATGTCGGTCAGCGGCATTGCCACCCCGCTGCCGCCTGCTGCTAAATTACCGCGAGTCTCGCCTTTAGTCGGAATACGAGCTAAGCTATAATCGACCACCACACCATCGACGATTAAGACACGCTTATCACCTTCTTTAATCTCAGGCAAATAACGCTGCGCCATAATCGGTAAGGTTTCAAGCTCAGTCAATATCTCAAGTGTCACACCAATATTTGGGCTGTCAGCGGTCAGACGGAAAATGCCAGTGCCGCCCATGCCATCAAGTGGCTTAACGATAACGTCTTGCTGCTCAGTAATAAACTGACGAATATGAACTTGTTTACTGGTCACAATCGTTGGACTCATATAGTCGCTAAACCACGTGGCAAACAATTTCTCATTACAATCACGAATGGCTTGTGGATCATTAACGACTAGCACACCAGCCGCCTTAGCATGATCGAGCATATAAGTCGCATAGATAAAACGCATATCAAACGGTGGATCTTTACGCATCAAAATCACGTCATAGTCGCTGACTGGCAAGGTCGCTTTCTCGCCTAACGTATAAAAACTTTCAGGATTTCGGGCAACGGTTACGGGCTGCGCATCTATCATCAACTGTCCACGATCCAACCATAAATCATGGATTTGACAATAGCCCAGTGTGTGCCCGCGATCTTGCGCCGACCACATCATTGCAAGGCTGGTATCTTTTTTATAATTGACCTGCTCAATAGGATCCATAATCACTAAAATATTCAAAGAGCGGCTATGCAAAGATTCTTTAGTATTTGACTGGCTCATGGTAAGGCTCACTTACGTTATATTATTAATAGATAAAACAGACATAAATAACATGCCAACCTAACAATGCTTGCAATAATTTATACGCCGTACTGGGCGCGATAATGCTGCATTTTTGCAAGTTGGGTCGCGTCTTTATATTGGTTACTGCCATCTGCTAAATAGCTAATTAAGTCATCGATGTCGACAAGGGCACGCACAGGCACTTGTAAGGTTGCCGCCAGCTCTTGAATCGCAGAATGCTCAGCCAAGCCTTTTTCTTTACGGTCGAGTGCCACGATAATACCAGCGATGCTTGCACCTGCCTGCTCTAAGATCTCGACTACTTCACGCATGGCTGTGCCAGCAGTTATGACGTCATCGAGTATCCATACCGATTTACCACTGACGTCAGCGCCGACTAAATTACCACCTTCCCCGTGGGTTTTTACTTCTTTACGGTTATAGCCCCATTTTGCATTGATACCATGATGCAGCCATAAAGCCTGTGCGGTAGCCGCAACAAAAGGAATGCCTTTATATGCCGCACCAAAGATGACTAGCTCTTGTATGCTTTCACCATCATTTGTAGATGCCATTTGCTCAGCCACTGTTTTAGCTAAGGCATCCGCATAACCACGCGCTAATAATGACAACATCTCACCGGAAGCAAGCAACCCTGCATTAAAAAAATATGGGCTGATACGCCCTGATTTTAAGACAAACTCACCAAATTTTAGTACCTGATTGTCCAAGGCCAGCTGAATAAAGTCATGAGATGAAAACGCTGTTATAGTTTGCATGGATTATCCTTGAAGTCAAAAATATATTGAAAAAAATTGCATTATTGTACGCATTATTGATTAACTTGACCAACCATTGATATGGTAATCATTCAAATTTACATAGCGTGTCAGTAAGCCACAGCGTGACGAGAGATTAAAATGGCACTCTCCGTCGCTACTCACTTGAATATCCCAACCCAAATGATAAGCGGCAACAATGATATGTCCAGTAAACAGATTAATTTGTCTATATTGATTGCTATTCATGGGTGCTATAGAGAGTTGACTGAGCAGATAGCTGCGAACGTACTCACAAATTTGTGCTGCGCTATAACTTTGATTGATGCTTTTACGGGTAGGACATTGTTTTAGTACATGAACCGCCACGCTACAGGCCATAATATCAGTAGCTAAACTGCCAGCGCCTGTTTCAAACTGTTGCGGCTGTAAAACAACCTGCCAATCATCCGCATACAGGCTATTAAGTAGCTCATCAGGGTCATAGCTATCTGCTATTTTTTGCGGTTTGTTTGTTTTATTATTAACTGCCTCAGACGCTGTAAAGCCATAACGATTAAGGTCAGGATAATGACTGACAACACGCTGAATGTCCGCCATATCCAGTAACGTCATATGCGCAAGTGAAGATAATAACGGCTGCTCACTATAATTGCGATAAAAACTATCAGGTAACAAAATGAGCTTGGCAGCACTCAGTAGCGCTAAATGTTCAGCTAATGCTTCAGAACCGATCAATCGCCACTTGGATAACGAGCTTTCATTCGGTTGAATAAAGCGTACTGACTTACCATAAAGGCGGCGCAATTGACCGTTAATACGGCGCGCTGGCTCTGGGATATCTATCAGCGGACGCGCAGGGTCGATAGGCGTTAGATTAGGATCAAAGTTAGGATGGATAATAGCAGGTTGCTCGCTATTTGGCAGATGAGATAGCTGCCCAACACTATCTTCTACACCTTTACCTTGCCCTGATAGCAGTGGGCTGTCAGATAAATGATTGTCAGAAGTAGATGGCTGGGTCATGAAATCTCCGTAGGCTGTAAAATATAACAGATAAAATAAAAATTATAAAAGGTAGCGTATCATACTTCTCTACTACCTCATGCTTGCTACTGCAAGATATCCTGATAACCTGCCTGCCAATCAGGATAGTTGAGCCAAGCTAACGGAATATTGCTATGCAAGCGTTTGCCCGTAACAGCAGTTTTCTCATTATCGACCTCTGGCGGTAGCTCACCTACTTGTTTGCTCAACCAAGTGGTTAGCTCAAGTGTCGTCACTGGCACATAATCGGTGGCAATATATAGTGACTTTGGCGCAGCTATCGTCAACACCTTGGCAGTAATCGTCACCAAGTCGCGATCCATAATACGATTGCTCCAATCTTCGGCAGCAATCGGTTCTTTTTGCGCTTCTTTAGCTTTACGCAAACGCATCAATCGTTCCCGTCCATAAATACCACTGGGACGAATGATAATAGCCTTTTCACCAAAACCTTGTTGCAACGCTTGTTCTGCTTGCAATATTACTTTTGACGCATCACGTTCAGGAGTGACAAGGGCGGTATACTCATCGACCCACTCACCTTTATTTTGCCCATAAACACCCGTTGAAGAGATGAACACTACCCTTTCAAGATTATCCAATTCATCTGCAAACTTTGCTAGGTGCTGACAAATACTTAAATAGCTGTCTTTATAACCACTGGTCGAATACTCATCAGGAGTCACAATAATGGCGATACGCGTGAACGCTTGCAGCTGCTCAGCGGTCAGTGTCAACGCATCCGCTTGCATAAATGTCGCACTATCATCTAATTGGTAATGGCTACGATCACTACGCGCCAGCCCAGTCACAGACAAACCATTTTGAGCAAGTTTATTAGTCACCGGCAAACCAATGTCACCTTGACCGATAATAAGTAATTTCTGAGTGGACATAAGATATCCTTATTTATAATGGTACTAATGGATTTTCTTTTTTATTTATAATTGATTTAGAAATTTAAAATCACCAACTCTTTACTACACTTAAAAATAACGCATATAAGACAGTTTTATATCATCATTAGCATCGACACGGTCTTGCCAATCATAGCTAGCATTAAGTCGTAGCGCTTGCTTTTTATCGATATCGTATTGCAATCCAAAGGTAGTAATCGGCTGCCAATAATGACCCGTTACCTCAGGCGCATCGCTGCTGCCATGATACCAATACGGCAGTTGCAATTCAGCTTGCGCGCGTAACTGATTGTTAATCTGGTATAGGCAGCCAGCGTTTACCCCTGCCCCCACGCGATAGCCTTTATTGATACCACGCCCACCTTGTACTGCGCCAGTTGCCAAGGCATAGCACAGCTGCGGCGGCATCTCACCAGAGTTCGCAGGCGGCGTTCCAAACGCCCATGACTTACCATATTCTAAGGTGGTGCTTGCCACCAAATGATCAGTGCCATCTTCTTGTGAGCCATCATTGATACGCGTGGCTTCAACACTCGCGCCCCAAGTCTGCCCTTTCTTAGCAGTATTGACAGGATTATACGAGCGTCCACGAATTAAAGTGAAATTCTGCAAAACGACGCTTTTTGGTTGGTTGGCTTTGTTATCGTCCTTGTCGTATAAACGCAATGTTGCCTTGATACCTTCTAAATCAAAGAACTGCCCAAACCCTGCGGTACGATCAAGCGTCTCATGGAAGCCGGCCCGTAGACCAAGCTCTACATAATTGTTATCCCCACGCTGTCCAATACCAACTTGGCCACGTTGCAACGCATGACGATCAAGCGGATTATTATTAGCTGCGGTAATAGTTAATGGCAACAACGTCTTACCATCAGTACTCATGCTCGATGCCAAATTAATATCGGCTGATTTAATGTTGTTTGCTGCTTCTTTGGTCAAATCTTGATAGCTTGAATAGCCTAGTTTGGCTGCTTGCACGGCTTTATTTAACTGTGCTTGGCGTACGCTACTGTCTGCTGGCGTATAAAGGGTGCTTGCGAGCAAATTTTCAGCGTTAAGTAAATTAACGACATCGGATGGGATTACGGCATAAGGAAGTTGGCTGAGCAAATGCTGTTCAGGGCGTACCACATCAATAAGACGTAAAATCTCCGAAGCACAGTTATCCGTCGCAAAGTAATAGGGCAAACTTAAGTCTTTGGTTTCCCACACATGCAGCATGATTTGCTGCACCTCGCTTGGGGTTAGGTCCAGCTGATAGGTCCACGTATCACGTTCGTCAGTTTTTAGATAATCTGCAAGCTTTTTAGGATAAGGATCAATTTCGATCAGATTATCATAGTGACCACTCGCCGCTTTAATAGCATAAATTAAAAAGCTATCGGAAGTATCTCCATCAACACTGTCGTTGAGCGCATAAGCATGATGAATCTTACTAGGGTCAGCCACACTAGCCTTTGAGTCAATGCGCAATAAAGTATGGCCAAAAGCAGAAATAGGATTATCTAAATACTCTTGCGCAAACATCATTGATAGCTGTTCAGGTGCTAACATTGTCATCCAGTCATCAAGCTCTGAGCAGTTCGTTTGCAATGCTGTTTTATCAATATTTAACGTCTCGGTAAGCCAATGTACGCGCGCAGGAAAACGGCAAAGTACCGAATTACTTTGATTGGTTTTAACATTGTTACTATTGCTCGTAGAGGCTATTACTTCCTGAGCAAGCGCGACCAGCATGGCATCAAGTTCAGCAGCTGAATCTTGCTGACCGTTGCTGCTTAAGAAAAAACTGGTATCGTCGACGACGCTTTTATTTTTCTTTTTACCAAGCAAGCTTTTTTCATCATCGATAAAATAGAGTAAACGGCGCCATGTTATATGCTGTGCTAGATTGTCTTGTTTTACTTGCTGACGCCACGTTATTAATAACTGCTCAGCATTCGTGTTTTGGCTGTTTTGAACATTTTGGGTATCTTGTTTATCCGCATCTACTGATTTGACTGAATGTTTAACCATCAAATCTGGATTAGCATCAGTGGCAAGCTCGCCTGTAGTGACAAGCGATAAAGGCGTTGGCAAAAACGCCTGTGCCTGTACAGTTAGTAGCAGCCCAGCAATCGTCAGTGGCAAACGCGCTCGTCTACTCAACTGTATTGGCTTACCCTCTATTGTAATAAGGTTTAATTTAATAGATTTTAATTTAGTAGACATGAGGTAAAATCTCGCACTGTAGGGGTCATACGCTTGTCGCGTTATTAGCTATGCTAAATTAACAAAAAAAACATTCTGAATTACCATTTTCTTTAGATATATTGCTATAACTTTATACAAAATTTATGATAAAAATCATTTCTACTATGCTTATTAATAACATTATAAAAGAGAATACTATGTCCGCAGCATCAGCAATGACGATTAACGATGGTCGATTATCAGCGGTCAAATGGATAGCGTCGCCGAACTATAATAAACGACCAAAAAATACGACTATTGATACTATCGTCATTCATAATATCAGCCTACCACCCAACGAATTTGGAGCGTGTGGCGCTGATGGTATACATTACGTTGAGGCGCTATTTACCAATCAATTAGACTGGGAAGCACATCCATACTTTAAGACGATTGAGGGCGCAGAAGTTTCGGCTCATTTATTTATAGAGCGTGATGGTACTGTGACTCAGTTTGTCAATTTTAAAGATCGCGCATGGCACGCTGGCAGGTCTAGTTATCTTGGTCGTCCTGAGTGTAATGATTATAGCATTGGTATTGAGCTTGAAGGCTCAGATTTTGTGTCCTTTACAACCGCGCAGTATGATGCACTTGCACAAGTAATCGCCGCTCTCTATAACGCCTACCCTAAAACCCGTCGACATCTAACCGGTCATAGTGAGATTGCCCCCGGTCGCAAGACTGACCCCGGTAATTATTTTGAATGGGGGAAATTACGCGAGATGGTAGCCAATGAACTTAAGGATTAGGTCATATTAATCATTCTGATAATACGACTATATATTCCATATCCAATTCATTTACCCCTGCTATGAAAGTGCTATAATCCGTCAGTTTTTTGACATTAGCATATTAATAAATAAATCAGCAAACAACTTAGCAGAATAGGTTCTCATGGCAAAAAGTCGGTTATTTCGTTCAACCATGGTAGTCAGTAGCATGACCATGCTGTCGCGTATTTTAGGTCTGGTACGTGATATCGTATTACTAGGCGTCTTTGGTGCAGGTGGCTTGATGGATGCCTTTTTGGTTGCCTTTAAGATACCAAACTTCCTGCGACGTCTATTTGCTGAGGGCGCATTTAGCCAAGCATTTGTACCCGTGCTATCAGAATATAAAGAAAAATATAGCTTACGAGAAGTACAGATATTAGTCAGTCGTACCTCAGGAGCGTTATTGCTAATTTTGTCGATGCTCACTGTCGTGGTCATTTTAATGGCACCGTGGGTCGTGACTTTATTTGCCCCAGGTTTTGCCGATCAACCTGATAAGTTTGCTATTACGGCTGAATTGCTACGTTTGACCTTTCCTTATTTACTATTCATCTCAATGACCGCTTTTGCCAGTGGCATCTTACAAAGCTATGGACGTTTTGCCGCGCCTGCTTTTGCACCAGTATTGCTCAATTTATGTATGATTGGCGGCGCATTGGTGTTTGCACCCATGTTCGAGACGCCCATTATGGCGCTCGGTTATGCGGTCGCTATTGCCGGTTTATTACAACTATTACTCCAGTTACCGCAATTGTCGCAACAAAAGCTATTGGTTCTCCCTAAAATCGATTTTCAACATGAAGGCGTTAGGCGCATATTAAAGCTAATGCTGCCTGCTATTTTTGGCGTATCGGTTACTCAGATTAATCTATTATTAAACACTATCTTTGCCTCATTGATGATTGGCGGCTCAGTATCGTGGCTATATGCTGCTGAGCGTATGAGCGAGTTACCACTCGGCCTAATTGGGGTGGCGATTGGCACGGTTATTTTACCTAGCCTATCAAAAAGTGAAGCGCAAAAAGACGATATCAGCTTTAAAAAGACTATCGATTGGGCAGCACGCTTAATTATTTTAGTCGGCGTACCTGCATCGGCAGCACTGTTTATCCTATCAGATGTGCTCATGCAAGCGTTATTCTTACGTGGTGAGTTTACCTTACGCGATGCGCAAATGAGTTCGCTCGCACTGCGTAGTATGGCCGGTGGCATCTTAGGCTTTATGCTAATTAAAGTCTTTGCTCCTGCTTTCTTTGCTCGTCAAGATATCCGTACACCAGTAAAAATCGGTATTATTTCCGTGTTTGCTAATATGATTTTTAGTGTGATATTTATTGGCATATTTTACTTTTTTGAGATTCCACTGCATGGTGGTCTGGCGCTTGCGACGACCGGCGCCTCATTTGTGAATGCTGGCCTATTATATTATTTCTTACATAAACGTGATATTTTCCGCTTTGGGCCTCATTGGAAAAAGCTGTTTGCGCAGTTTGCAATTGCGACCAGTGCCATGGTCGCTGTGCTTTATGTCATGCTACCCTACTTTCCAACCGGTGATGCTCAGTGGCGACGTTTGGTTGCGCTACTCATTATGTGCACGGTCGGTGCGCTGGTTTATGGCGCTGTACTTCTGGCAACAGGCTTCCGTCCACGCCAGCTTAAACATGGTTAGAAGGCAAGTATTTTGTGATTGGATGCGCAGAGCTTTGCTAGCCTCTTCTTTACCAAACAGGCACAAGCTTCAATGAATCGCTGACTGTTAATGGTGCTAATAGTCGCCATAATTAATTAACTATCGATCCATAAATAAATTTTGAAGGGTAATATGAAATTTGATATAAAAGCCAAACACTTAATACGCTTACCTATAATACTTGCTACTGGTTTATTAAGTACGGGATTATTATTAAGTGGCTGCAGCAAAAGCGATAACGACATTAAAGACAAGGACTTAGTAGCAGTAGATACGACGGAAAGCCAACCTACCGTAAACGATGCTAATAGTATTGATGACGTTGATGGCAATACTGATAAAACTGATGCTAATAAAAAGGTTGCTACTGATACCGAAATTGTCAGTGAAGCTATTAGCCCTATCGCAGCCGCTGTTAAAGAGCCGAGTATACTGACCAATCAAACCCAAGTCGGTACGCCAGAGAATACGGTCAAGCTAGCCCTTGATACCTTATATTATGGCGATATTGAAAAAGCTGCGACTTATTATAAAGTCGATATGGAAAATTTCGCTGAAGAGTTGAAAAATACTCAGTTTGCCTTTAAGCAGACGGTTGAAGCTGTCACTATTATTGATACCAAATACAACGACGATAAAACAAAAGCTACAGTCATCGGTGAGCTTAGGTTAAAAGGACAAAATGAGCCTGCACCACTGACCTATGAGCTACAAAAAATTAATGGCGAATGGAAAATATTGGGCTAGGACGGTTGAGTATAAATAACGAATTTAACGCTTATTATTATCGTCTGCGGCATTCTCTGTAACAAGGCTTTTACCAAGCATCACCACATCAGCGATAAAGCCATTCATATCGCAAACCTGCGGCATACAGCCCCATTGCTCAAAGCCAAGTTTACGAAACAACCCTAGGCTTGGCTGATTATGAGCAAAAATAAGCGCGACAATATTATAAATTCCGAGGCTTGGCGCTTGCTCTAACATCCAGTGAGCCAATAAACTACCCAACCCTTGACCATGGTAATCCTTGTGTAGATAAATGCTAATCTCGCTGCTGATATGATAAGCCGGACGCGCATACAAATCACTAAAGCTGCCCCACGCAACTATTGGCGACAATTCTTTTCGGTTGTTGCTGTGTATACCCTTGTCTACTGCTCTAACAACATAAATAGGTCTTGTTGCACTACTGATATGTTCTGCAAACCAAGTTGCTCGCTCTTCATGAGTCACTGGTTCTAGATTGGCTGTCGCTTGCTTACCAGCAATGCTTTGATTGTAAATAACCAAAATCTCTGATAAATCTTCGTCACTTGCTCGCTGGACAATAAACTGATCAGTGAGGTTATGCTTAGATAAAATAGGTAGTATTGCATGTGAGGCCATATCAGACATAGAATTTCCGTAATTAATAACGATAGTTAATAGAGATGGCTAAAGGCTCAGTGCAGCACAAACGATAAATCATTGATGATTTTAATTGAAAGCTTTATTGTCAGGCTACTGCTCAACAACATTAACCCCTATAAATATAATGACTATTAAAGTTGCTGATGACGTTGTTTAATTATCAACAGACTATAGGATGTTAGTATGGCTATTTTACTTTATAATGGCTGATTTTAGACACATCGATTTTAAGTATAGATGTGTTTTTTTATTTTTTATCTGGTCTTATCTATCATAGCTGAAAATTTATGAACACCTATTTTCTTGAGCAATTGATTGCATCGCCAAGCGATCTGCCCGCCAATACTAGCCCAGTCGATCTAACGCCCTGTGTGCTGACTATTGGTAATTTCGATGGCGTGCATTTGGGACATCAAACGATGCTCGCTCAAGTTCGTACACTTGCACATGCGCGTAAGCTTAGCGCTGCCGTAATGATATTTGAACCACAGCCACGAGAGTTTTTTGCGCCAGCTACTGCCCCTGCGCGCTTGACCAACCTTGCCGAAAAGCAAGCCTTGTTAGCAGAATATGGTGTCGAGACCTTGATTGTCGCAAGCTTTGATACCGAATTTCGCTCATTATCAGCGCAGGCATTCGCAGATATCTTAGCGCGGCGGCTCAATGTACAAGCTTTGGTATTGGGTGATGATTTTAAATTTGGCCATGATCGTAGCGGTGATAGCCAGTTTTTGCGTGATTATGGCTTGCAGGTGACTAATCTTCATACCGTCACAGATAGCAGCGATAAAGCGGCGCGTATTAGCTCAACCCGTATTCGTGATTTACTATTGGCCGGTGATATTGGTGCTGCTAATACGTTACTTGGCCGTGAGTATGCGATAACAGGAATAGTGGTTGGCGGCGATAAAATTGGTCGTACCATGGACTTCCCTACCGCCAATATTGATCTAAAGCGCATAAAGCCTGCTTTACACGGTATTTTTGCAGTCGATGTCGTCAGCCTTGATGAGAATGGTAATGTCATAGCTAATGGTTTAACGGCGATCACTAATAGCGAACATAAAGGGGTTGCGGGTTTACGTCCGCATAGCTTGTTTGGTACGGCCAGTCTTGGCACCAGACCATCGGTGGATAAAGGACATGAGTGGCGTTTAGAAGTGCATTTTCCAGAGTTGCGAGCTGACTTATATGGTTTAACTTTACAAGTACGCTTCTTGCATTATTTGCATGGCGAACGCCATTATGAAAGCTTAGAGGCATTAAAAACCGGTATTCATCATGATGTAAAAGAATTACTTGAGTGGCGATCAGAGCAAACAACCAGCTAAAAGATATAGCAGATGAATAAAAAAGCCCGCAACCGTAAAATGTTGTGGGCTTTTTTATAGGTAAGTTTTAAAAAAACCTCATTTATGAACAACTAAGTTTTTTCTAGGCTTCTGGATATTCTAAGCTTCTGGATGTAGTCGCACGTTTAAGTCATCGATGACCTCAACCCATTCTGCATCTCTTTCCCATTCTTCTTGTAAAAAAGCTCGTTGACTGTCTGTCCAAATATTAGCTTCTATTAATTTTTCTTCTTTTGCTAATTTATTATTGTCGATAAAGCTATCAATGGCTTCGTCAGAGCTATCAAGTCCTAACTGAGCAAATAGCTCATTCATATTATATTCAGGTTCACCCAACATAAACTTCTCCTTAAATGACGCCAATTTATTTGTGCTTATTGTTTAGACTAACCACTTCATTGTAGCAAGCTTTATGATAATAGCTGTTAATCAACGTTTATCTAACGTTATCAATTGTATTAACAGTCTCGCGTTAATGGTACAGAACTTAAGGGTTATCGATAAAATTTATATGAAGAATAAGAACGTATAATCAGTCCTAAATAAAATAAATACAAATATTATAACGTGCTACTGGTATCAATTTTTCTGGCTTGCTGTGCCTACACCGACAGAGGCTGCGAATAATTCATCCCAGTAGCTCTGTATTCTTTTAAAAGTGGATCCACTATAGCGTACTTTAAAAGTATAGGCTAAACCACAAAAAAGCCCTCAAAATTTATGAGGGCTTTTATATAGTATCAGTAATAAGCAGTGCTGAAGTTTCAGCTGTTTAGCTACTTATGGTAGTAAGTGTGCTACCGCATCACGCTCTTCGTTAAGCTCTTGCTCAGTAGCTGCCATTTTCTCTTTTGAGAAAGCTGATGACACATCAACGTCAGCAACGATAGACCAGTCGCCATCTTTACAAGTACAAGGGAACGAGTAAATCAAACCTTCAGAGATGCCATACTCGCCATTAGAGTAAACACCCATAGATACCCAATCGTTATCATCAGTACCCATCACCCACGTGCGTACGTGTGCAATAGCAGCATTTGCAGCAGAGGCTGCTGATGAGGCACCACGGGCTTTAATGATTGCCGCGCCGCGCTGTTGTACTTCTGGGATATAAGTGGCTTCGTACCAGTCACGCTCAACTAAGTCTAAAGCTGGCTTACCGTTTACGGTGCAAGCAGTCAAATCAGGATACTGAGTTGATGAATGGTTGCCCCAGATAATCATTTTTTTCACGTCATTAATGGTGCTGTCAGTTTTACCAGCCAACTGCGCCATTGCGCGATTATGATCCAAACGAGTCATCGCAGTAAAGTTACGTGGGTCTAAATCTGGTGCGTTACGCTGAGCGATAACGGCGTTGGTATTAGCAGGATTACCTACGACCAATACTTTAACATCACGGCTAGCAACGTCATTCAATGCTTTACCTTGTGCTGAGAAAATTGCAGCATTGGCTTCTAGCAAATCTTTACGTTCCATACCTGGGCCACGAGGACGTGAACCTACTAGTAAAGCATAATCGATATCTTTAAAAGCAACAGTAGCATCATCAGTTTGTACGATACCTGCCAATAAAGGAAATGCACAGTCTTCTAATTCCATAACCACACCCTTTAGGGCGTCTAGTGCTGGAGCGATTTCAAGTAATTGTAAGATTACTGGCTGATCTTTACCTAGCATTTCACCAGATGCAATACGAAATAACATAGCATAGCTGATATTACCAGCGGCACCAGTTACGGCAACACGTACAGGCTGTTTCATAGAATATTCCCTAATTGATTATTAGATAATTCATGATTATCATTTTAGATATCGACGTACTAGATGAATAATAGCAGTCATAAACCGAGGGTTAGTGTAGCACTTCAGCCTATTAACCGTCTAGAGAAAGCGAGAAAGCTATTCATAACTATATTGTTACATTTTATACGAAAAAATATCGACAATTGTTATGGATAGCCATCTTGAAGAAGCGACATCGAAAAGGAAAATAGGGAAAGACAAAATAGGATTTAGAAAACGCTTTAGCATAAGTATTTTGATTGACTAGCAAAACGTTGACAAGAACTTTTGGATGACTGATGCTGCCATCTAATAACACGATTCCAATAAGCAACTATATAATTAGAATAACAAAATAATTAGAATAACAAAGGAATATTACTTACCGCCTGATATGATAAATTTACTGCCACAATTGTCTACGACATTATGACAAGTACCAAACTGACTACCTTCATAACAAACATGTACATCGGTCAATATCATCTGACGACGATTGCCGACCTGACAGATTAAATCGACACTCGCAGGAGACATACCACTATTAAGCTGGGTCATTTGTCCAATGAAACGAGATTTTAATACCGTATAGCTATTCCCCGTATTCAATTCATTAGGCAGTTTTAGTGCACCCGCATAGTTGATGATTTGCCGAAAATAACTACTGGCGCTGAGCGGACTACATGCGCCATAACGTTGCCAGGCTTGGCTACGCACCGTCGTATCAGGCATGATACGGTTAACCACTTTTAGTTGTAGCGGTGTCAGGCGTGGCTCGCTACCGCGCCCACAGCGCTCACCGTAGCCCATATCTAAGCCTGACACTGTCAAAGAATACCCTTCTAGACACTGGCGCATACGCGAACGCGTTGGTTGTAAACTACATAACGCTGGTGTCATCTCAATCATCAATACTCGCTGTCCAGTTTTGGCAGCACCAGCAGCTTGTGCAGGCAACATTATCGCGCCTTGCATCAATAGTAAAGCGGCGATACCGGTAGCAGTACTGCCTATCCTCACATGCTTTTCGCCGATCAAATACTTATTTACCTGATCTGATAGCACTGTCTTTGACATCGAGCCCACCTTGGTCTGAATAGATAACCGACGCCTAGCTTGCGACGATATGGGCAAATTGAAATATTTTTTAATCATAAGAATTTAGAACATTTAGCAATGATAAAAATTAGCTTATAAACTTAGTGATAGCCCTAAAAGCGTCTGAATTAGCAATCTAAGAATACCTGAAGTAATGCAAATGATAATTAAAACAATGGTAGCAAAATGCTTTTTTTAATATATAGCAAAAACGTAAACGTCATTTAAACTGGCACTCACCATTATATAGACTGTACCTCATGACTATATAAACGAATCGTCATTAAATAGCGACGCAAAAATAAAGATATGAAAAAAACCACTAACCGTTTTCACCGTTAATGGTTTTTAAGTAAAATCAGTCAGTATTAGAATCCAGCAGGTACGGTGCCCATACGCTGACTAATCGGCTGACCACGACCGAGTAGGCTGCTATAAATGGTGGCATTTTCCATGACGTGTTTGACGTAATTGCGCGTTTCAGGAAACGCAATCGATTCGACATATTGATCTGCTGCCAATGAGCCATAGCTTGGCTGCCAACGCTTGGCATTGTTCGGACCCGCATTATAGCCAGCCGTCGCCAATACAGGCTGCTGATTCAATTTACCAAAGATATCACCCATATACCACGTACCATAACGGATATTGGTATCGCCACTATTGGCGCGGCTAGCACTGTAGGTCTCACCCAAATTGCGAGCGATATACTTTGCGGTATCTGGCATGACTTGCATTAGTCCACTTGCACCAACATTGGAGCGCGCAGAGGGTACGAAGCGACTCTCTTGGCGCATAATGCCGTATGCCCATGCTGGATCAATACCCGCTGACTGACTGTAATTAACCACCGCACTTTGATGCGGCATCGGATGCGATATTGCCAAGCTGTTTACGCTGTCGGTATTATCAATCGCATATATCGCACGGTCGAGCCAGCCTATATCATACGCTTGACGAGCAGCCGCAATGATCAAATTAGTATCACGATTATCACGGGCTTTTTTCACCGCCCAGTTCCATTCGCGATTGGCATAGGCGCGGCTGGCATCGGCGTTGTATAGAGCAAACGCTCGAGCAAAATGTGGATTCTGTAACGCACGAGCTCGATCAGCGCTGCTGACATTTGGTAAACTACTACCACCCAAACGGCTGGCATCAAAACGTTGACCGACTTTATCTTTTGCCATCAAGCCATAATACTCATTACTTTTGGCTAAATTTTGATACATTTTCTTAGCGGTATTACGCTTGCTTCCATCGTTTGACTGCTCATACGCACGTGCCAGCCAATACTGCCATTGGTTGGTTTTTTGCGATTCAGCATCCATTCTTGAAATGGCTTCAACCACATCATCCCAACGACTAAAACGAATCGCTGCCATGGCATAATATTCTGCTTCTTCAAAGCTAAAATCATTGTCTAAGCTACTACGGAACCAGTCAACGGCCTCAGCGTTAAAGCCATCATCGGTATTGTGATTCATGCGCTGTACACCAAGGGTACGATAGGCTGCGCGGCGAGTATCATCCGTCAATAATTTAGCTGGACGCTGATTGTCTTGTTTGATATCAAAATCTAACTGTAACGCTGCCTCACGATAAGATTTTTCTGCTATACGCCCTATGGCATACAGATACAAATATTGATTGGTTTGGCTAGCAGGCTCACGGGCAAAACGGCTAAAGAATGACGATGGGCTCAGCTGAATCTCACTCAATGACGAATAAGGAATGGACGTACCTAAACGTGAGGACAGCGCCATAATATCGCCGGTCTTACCTTTACGTAGCATACGTTTCAGACGAGAGGTGCGGTCTTGATTGCTAATCAACGCGTTGTTATTCATCTCTAGCGCCAACTGATCACATAGCGCAGGCTGCTTTTTGGTCGTCAGCCACACATCAGACTTCGCTGCCATAGCGCGCATGGTATCGCCGCCATTATTAAACCCAAGCGCAACGGCGCATTTCTCACTGGCATCCGCATTGGTGATCAAGTTCGCCACTTGCCGTACTGAAGCATAATCATTTGACCCAGCTTTGGTTTCAGCAAAATCCGCAGCGAGTTTCTCTGCCATGACCGTATCTGGGTATTGGCGTACAAACTGCGATACCGCCGCTGAGCTTTGCGAATTAAGATCTAAATTCATCCGCCAATAAGTTGGATACATGGCAAATAAGCCGCCATTCATTGCTTGCTCATAATTATAAAGCGCATTGACATCGCCGCGTTCTGCCGCAATTGCCGCCGCAGTAAACGAGCCTACCCCGTTATCTGGCTGATAGCCGCTGTTTTGTTGCGAGCTGTTCTGTTGGAAAGTGTTTTGTTGCGAGTTATTTTGTGTGTAACCGTCAGGCTTATAGCTCTCAGGCTGGTAGCTTTCTACTTGATACTTGCCTTCTTGTTGGTATGTACTGGTACTACTATCACCCCATGTCAATTCTGCGCAAGCAAGTTGCGAAAACCCCAATGCCCCTACCGCTGTCGCTAAACTCAACATGCTAGTTCTGAGCGCCGTTCTTTTAAAACGTTCGGGCATATAATTTTGATGATGAGTATTCTTCTCTATGATACCAGGAGCAACCTGCGGCTTTGTCATACTGACTCTCTTTATAATATGTCTAAATAATTTATCTAAGTCATTCATTTAAATAATGTGTCTTAAATAATATGTCTAAAACGTTGTGAATCGCGATTTATTAAATAGCACTGATAGGGTGGCATTCATCATACTATACTCGTTGCACTTTCAACCATAAGCTTTACTTTTCGTTAATAAATTGGATAGCACTGCGTAACACAGAGGTGTTATCGAGCATTAATCGTTATTCGTACTTACCGATAATAGTTATAGCTAAATAATGATAGATAAGCAATTGATACTATTATAAATAATCTATAACTATTATCATGACTAGCACACGCTAACTTTTCACATTGGCACAGGGTTGTGATAAAATACGCCACCTGTTAATCGCCTACCTCGCTATATTTTTAGTCAATCATGGACTTATCCTTATGAGTGTTACTGTATTCAATCCCCGCATCGATGACGCTGTTGCCTCTGACATCACCACTATTGCGCCTGCTGTCACTGCACTCAAAGAAACAAGTTCAGCCGAAGCACTGGTAAAATCAGCCACTAAAAAAGTATTTATCACTACCCAAGGCTGTCAGATGAATGTCTATGACTCGGGCAAAATGCTCGATGTGCTTGGCGACTCACACGGCATGGAAGTAACCCATGATATTGACCAAGCCGATGTATTGCTGATGAATACCTGCTCCATTCGCGAAAAAGCCCAAGAAAAAGTCTTTTCAGAATTGGGTCGCTGGCGCAAACTAAAAGAAAAGCGTCCGGACTTAGTAATCGGTGTTGGTGGCTGCGTCGCTTCACAAGAAGGCGACAATATCCAAAAACGCGCGCCTTATGTCGATATGGTATTCGGTCCACAAACCTTGCACCGTCTGCCAGAGCTATACGACCAATCACATGAGCAACGTGAGATTGCACCTAAAAACCGTATTGGTACAGTGGATGTCTCATTTCCTAGTATCGAAAAGTTTGATTTTTTACCAGAGCCAAGAGTAGAAGGGTTTAAAGCCTTTGTCTCTATCATGGAAGGCTGCTCAAAGTATTGCTCATTTTGCGTGGTTCCTTATACGCGCGGTGAAGAGTTATCACGCCCACTTGATGATGTGTTGGCAGAAATTGACAGCTTAGCGGCGCAAGGCGTTCGTGAAATTAATCTACTTGGTCAAAACGTCAATGGCTATCGCGGCGAAAAAGACGATGGCAGTATTTGCCGATTCGCTGAGCTATTGCACTATGTCTCACATGTCGATGGTGTTGAGCGTATTCGCTACACCACTAGCCATCCGCTAGAATTCACCGATGACATCATTGACGCCTATGCACAATTACCAGAGCTAGTATCACATTTGCATCTGCCGGTTCAGAGTGGCTCAAATGCTATCTTGGCGGCGATGAAACGCAACCATACCATTGATGTTTATATCAATCAGATTAATAAACTCAAAGCCGTTCGTCCTGATATCTACTTATCAAGCGATTTTATTATTGGCTTCCCTGGTGAAACCGATGAAGATTTTCAGGCGACGTTAAATTTAGCAAAAGAGTTAAATTTCGATCATTCGTATAGCTTTATTTATTCTAAACGTCCGGGGACGCCAGCAGCAGAGTTGCCTGATGATGTGAGCTTTAAAACTAAAAAAGAGCGTTTGGCTGAATTCCAAAAAGTCATTATCGACTCAACGCTTGCCAAAACCCATGAAATGGTCGGTACGACAACTCGTGTCTTAGTTGAACAAGTCGCTAACCGCCATCCTGACTGCTTAATCGGCACAGCGGATAATACCCGCACCGTAATGTTCCCTTATGATGTTGATAAGATGGACGACATGTTAGGTAAAATTGTTAGTGTGCGTATTACCGATTTTGTTAGTCCGCATATGGTAAAGGGTGAATTGGTAGAAGTGTTGGCTTAGGTCAACTTAGCTTAATTTAAAAAAAGCCGTTCACTATTATTAATAGTGAACGGCTTTTTTGTGCGTGAATTTAAAACTAATTATCATTATTCTGATAACCAATCTCTCTGCCGCAGCTGTTGCTTAGTTTCGCGGCGGCGTTTTTTACGCACGATAGCGATGTCCTCCTTCTCATGGATACCGCCTTTTCTTAGCAGCGGATCCAGTGCCAAATAATTACGCGGTTTGACTGCGCCTAGCGTTTGCTGACTTGAGTTTTCATTTAAGTCATTACGGTGTTCCAGCTCTCGCTCAATTTGCTTAGCTTTTTTTAAGATTTCTTTTAAGCTCATATTTTATCTCAATGATTATTTTTTTAATTCATTTTTTGATACCCATTCCGAAAATTATCTTAGCGAGAAAAACGAGCGCAAATTGTACATTCAGTACATTAAGCGAGTTTGACGACGCTAAGATGATTTGCAGGTTTGGTATTATCCTTTAATACACATGACTTGCTTAAGCGTATGTACCACTTCAACTAAGTCGGTTTGGTTAGCCATCACTTCATCAATGTCCTTATACGCGCCCGGAATTTCATCAATGACGCCTTCGTCTTTACGACATTCGACACCATCGGTTTGCGCTTTTAGCTCATCAACAGTGAAAGTGCGTGCTGCTTTGCCTCGGCTCATCTGTCGCCCTGCCCCATGTGAACAAGAACAAAACGACTCATTGTTACCAAGACCACGTACGATAAAGGACTTTGCTCCCATTGAACCAGGGATAATTCCAAGCTCGCCAGCATAAGCACTAATCGCGCCTTTGCGCGTGACATAGACTTGCTCGCCAAAGTGGACTTCTTCATTGACGTAATTATGATGGCAATTAATAGCTTCTTTGGTCAGCTGAAAGCGCGGTAAGCCAACTTGTGGAGACTGCAAAGATTTGATGACTAAACGCATCATCTCGCGGCGATTCTCCAATGCATAGTCTTGCGCCCATTCAACTGCTTCAATATAGTCAGCAAAGCTGTCAGAACCCTCTGCAAAATAGGATAAATCGCGATCGGGTACATGACCAAAGCGTGATTGACGTTCTTTTTTAGCCAGATTAATAAAATACTGTCCGATGCAATTGCCAATGCCGCGACTACCCGAATGTAGCATTACCCAGACATCCTTATTCTCATCTAAGCACAGCTCGATAAAGTGGTTACCGCCGCCTAAGGTGCCAATCTGTTTCGCCCAAGTGCGCTCAAAGCCTCTAAGCATCTTAAGCAAACCCGGATGCTTATCAGTGATAGGTTTTAGCCGTTTACCTAGCGGGTCAAGAGTGGAGTTTTTGGCTTGAATTTGCTTATGCATATTGAAGCCAACCGGCACCTGCTGCTCAACTGCTAAGCGAATTGACTTTAGGCTATCTGGCAAATCACTTGCTGTAAGCGATAAACGTACGGCGTTCATACCGCAACCGATATCGACACCGACCGCTGCTGGAATAATCGCCGACTTAGTAGGAATCACACTACCTACGGTCGCGCCTTTGCCCACATGCACATCAGGCATCACTGCAATGTGCGAATGTATAAATTCTAATTGGGCTAGATTGCGAAGTTGCTGCATCGCGCTTTGTTCGACATCATTGGTGTAAATCTTGACGGGTACGCCATGTTTGCCACTTTCATTTAATATTAATTGAATGCTCATTAGTTAATGATCCGTTTATAATTTTTATGACATATTTTATTGTTATGCTGTTAATTATTTATCGTTAATTTTAGACAATACTTCTCTGTCCTAATTAAATAAGAAAATAATTTTTAATCGGTAAATTTTAGACAATATAATACCGTCGCCTTTTCAAACTCATTAATTAGAATTGAAAAAGAAGGTTATTATTTTTATGAGTTTTATAAGATTGATATTACTTTATGGCAGGCATAGAAAATAGCTGTCACGCAAAAAGGCGCAATACTATTGGCAGTGCTATAAAGATAGCATTACAGAGAAGGCAATATAACAGAGTATGGTAAAGCAGATATCTGGAGCTTAGCCCAACCTTTGCGAGGTTATCACTACTGTCATTGTGTTCACTGATTCAATCTTTAAAAACGTTTTAGTATCTAGGTGGGACATAGTAATTCCTCCGTTGGTTGTGGCTAATCATCAATGAATGACAATAGCAGATTGATTAAGATATATTGTATCAAAGCAGAATAATATTCTTGATAAATATTGAATACTGCTCGTCAATATCGAATAATAATAAACGTTTAAAATATAATGTCAATATAATTTTATATTTATTTATAGAATAGTAAATGCATTTTTATTAATTAAAATTTATTTTTAATAAGATAGTCATTGTTTATTTTGCATCTTATTAATATCAGACGTTATTTTATGAAACCATGAAACCACTAAAAACTTCGACTAGCAAAGCCGCCGCAATTAATATAAATATCACTCCGCAGCCACGATTAAGCCAAGCTAAACGCTCGCCAACATCCAACCAACCTGCTAGCTTTTTGCCGCCTAGCGTATATACGATCTGCCAAATCGTCTCACTTAAAAACAGCCCTAACGTTAGCATGATATATTGTGGCCAAAGCGGCGCACTAAAATTGATGAATTTAGGGAAGAAGGCAGCAAAAAATAAAATTGCTTTAGGATTTGATAACGATACCCACATACCCGTTCGAAACAGCATCCAATCGCTAGGTACTGCCCTAACTGCTGCACTAGAAAGTGAGCGCGGCTTAAGTTTGTCAGATTGCTGAATATTATCAACCTGATTAGAGCTTATTGCGAGTTCTGCATTCACCTCCGCACTCATTACGCTGGCATCATTCATTAAACTGTTATTAGCGGCACTATCACGCCATGACGAGACACCCAAATAAATGAGGTAAATAGCCCCCACTAATTTAATCATTGTCAGTAACCAAGGCGATTGACGACTGATGACATCCAAACCAAGCAATGTTGATAGTAACAGTATGAATAAACCAAGACTTAGACCTGCCAGCGTCCATAATGTTCGCTTGACGCCATAATTAAGACCATACTGAAATGCCAGTAGCATATTCGGACCGGGAGTCGCTGAGATAAAAAACGTACTTGCAAAAAATACCGCAAACAGATGCCAAGACATCAACTAACCCCTACTTTCTTATTTAAAATTAACTGACTACATAAAAAACAAACACCGCCATAAAGACGGTGTATTTTATACCAACTACTATCCAGACTACTGAGTTTATTTATCTGCAGTACAGCTTTCTAATAAACGCTGTAAAAAACTATCGCAGCGATCAATCTCGCTTAACTCGACATATTCATCGGCTTTGTGTGCTTGCTCAATACTGCCAGGGCCACAGATAATGGTTGGAATACCGGCATTGGTAAACTGCCCACCTTCGGTCGCATAAGCGACTTTATGACGTTGGGTGTCACCTGTTAATGCGGCTATTAACGCTTGTAGCTCGGCACTATCGTTATCCGTCATTGCCGGTACGCTTTCCTCTTGCATCAGCTCAATACCAGTTTCTGGCGCGCGTGATTGCATCTGTGCGCTTAACTCTGCAACTTTTGCTTGAATCGGCGCGAGGATATCCTGCTGCGTCATATGCGGCAGATTACGATAATCAAAGGTAAACTCACATAGATTAGGTACGATATTGGTCGCTGTACCACCTTGAATAGTGCCTACAGACAATGTGGAATACGGGACATCAAACAACGCGTCATTATCGTCTCTATAACTGATTTCTTCTGCCAAAGTATCGACATAACCAATCAAACGACTGGCATAACTGATGGCGTTCACACCCGACGCTGTCAATGACGAATGCGCAGACTTGCCATGTACGCGGCAACGGTAAACGGCAATGCCTTTATGCGCCACCACCATTGCCATATTAGTCGGCTCGCCCACGATGCAATAATCCGGTGTGATACCACGTGCTTTTAAGTCTGCTAAAATTAATGGCGCACCTAAGCAACCAACCTCTTCATCAAAGGATAAGGCCAAATGCAATGGACGACGCAACTGACCACTATTTGATAACTCTACCGCTTCTGGTAATAGCGTCAGTGCACAAGCGATAAAACCCTTCATATCGCAAGCACCGCGTCCGTATAGTTTAGTACCACGAATCGTTGCGTTAAACGGCTCTGATGTCCAGTTCTGACCATCGACTGGTACGACGTCAGTATGACCCGAGAGCACCAAACCGTTATTCACTTTGTCAGCATTTTTTCCGGCTGGTACCGTAACGAATAAATTGGCTTTGTTTTTGGCATCATTAAAGGTTAAATCTACCGTAAGACCTAATTGCTCACAATAGCTTTGCACATCTTTAATTAATGCTAAGTTTGAATGGCGACTGACCGTATCAAAGGCAATCAGCCTTGTTAGCCAGTCGATGCTGTTTTTAGGATAATTACCATCAACCACACTTTTATTATCCGTTGCTACCGTCATAAGACATCCTTAATATAGTCAGTACTAAATAAAAGAAACACAAACATTATAACGCGCTACTGGTATCAATTTTTCTTGCTTACTGTGCCTACGCAGGCATAGGCTACGAATAATCAATCCCAGTAGCACTGTATTCTTTTAAAAGTAGTTCCACTGCACTATCCAAACTAAAAGAGTTTAGCCTCTTTGAAATGCGCGTCGTTGCAGGTTTTTTATCTCTTCATCTAGTCCAGCAATCGGACCTTCGACTGGCACATTAGGCGCCACTTCTTGAATAGCCAATGTATTAATCGGTGAAGAAGACGTGACGCCCATCTCCTTCATCCACTCGCCCAATTGTTTTGATGAGCTGACATAAACAATACGACCTAGTCCTGCCCATGCATGAGCCGCAGAACACATGGCGCAATGCTCACCCGAAGTATAAACCACCGCTTGCGCACACGCATCGACAGTCATATTTTTTGCTGCCCATTGAGCGACGGCAATCTCAGGGTGATAGGTTGCATCAACACTATTGGCACGGTTGCGATCTTCGCATAATACCTGACCCTCACTATCGACCAATACGCTTCCAAATGGCTCGTCACCGGCTTCTAAAGCTTCAGTAGCGAGCTCAACGCAGCGACGCAGATGTTGCATATCATTGTCAGTTATCATCACAATTTCCTTTTTATCGCCTTACGGCAAATCATAGTCCCTATTGCACTTTACATGACATCAAACCACATCGTATAAAATATGCATCAAAGTATTTATGATAGCTCTCATTTACGATGGGTTATTTTGATTCATGGCATCAATGACTGGCGGCATCGCTTTTGGCAGCTTACCTTCTGCTTGTAACTCTTTGGTAGTTTTGGCATCGATAGCAAGACCAGCGATCAGCGCAATATCTTTGACAGGTTTACGCTGACGAGTGGCAAAACTCACTGGCACCATACGCGCAAACTCATAAATATAAAGATAAGACTCTTCACCACCCTCAAAATCTTCGTCATCTTCTAAACGAATCCCTCCAATCTTCGCCAAATCCGATAGCATCTCATTTTCTTCGCTACTTAGAGCACAATCAGTAATCCCAAAACCTGTCATAAACCCATTAGCCCACTGTTTCAGAGCCATCACGCGCTCGTATAAGTCATGTTCATCATCAGGCACAAGCGGTGTATAAGAATAAGCATCTTCTTTGTCTTTTAGCTGAAAAACCGTATCTTCTGCTTCTTCAGTCAGCAAAGTTAATGCCTCGTCAGGTAAAGAGGCAAAGCTCAACTCATCAAATACCTTCGCCCATACCTGCTCGTCAGGCGCATCACAGGCAGTCATTAGCCCCGTCATTAGACCATGTACCTCACTGATAGAGACATCAGTCCAGTCGTCAAATGCCTTTAGCCACGTATTCCAGCCAGAAATATTGTCATTCATAATAGAGGTCCTAATAGTTGATAGAATTATTATTTATAAAAAAAATAAACGCAGCACGATGTCATTGACAAGGCCGCGGCTAATATAAAAAAGCTCAAGCCCAATGTTGGTAATTACTTTGTTGGTATAGATATTATGCGGTCACCTATGGCATTATTAAACGCAGACAACAAAATTCATTTACGCTTACTTGTTAAGGATAAAAACTGACTATGTATGACCAACTTAGAATATTAGAAAAAATGATACTCGACATCAAAAAACAGTATCAGCTTGTCAGTGCTGAACTTAGCAGCCTCAAGCAACAACCGATTACCGATCCAAAAGAACTTGTCGCATTAAAAACTA